>NZ_JAAVVZ010000021.1 GCF_023910635.1 Sphingorhabdus sp.
AACCATATCGGCGTCGCAACGCCATCTATCGCGGACAGTCTCGTCTTTTACCGCGATGTGATGGGCGCGACGAAAATCCATGCGCCGTTTGACTTGCCCGACCAAGGCGTGAAGGTTTGCTTTGTCGATACGCCCGGCGCGGACGGCGCGATGAACGGCACGCAGATTGAGTTAATCGAACCGCTCCCCGGCAATGCCTCCATCGCGGCGTTTCTGGAGAAAAATCCGGCGGGTGGGCAGCATCATGTCTGTTACGAAGTGCCCGATATTCACGCCGCAAAGGCGGAGTTTGAGGCAATGGGCAAACGCGTGCTTGGCGAGCCACGGATTGGCGCGCATGGGACGCTAATATTCTTTGTACATCCAAAGGATATGCAGGGTGTTTTGACCGAGATTATGGAGGTGCCTACGCAAGGCGGGCATTGATTGCACCCCTCCCGCAGGCGGGAGGGGCAGTGAGACTTACCGCCAGAGCTTTAGCGGCGGCGGTTAGTCGCAACGGGGTGGGCAAAAGCCCACACCAACTTCGCCTAGGCCCATTGGCCAAGGCTACGTATCCTCTCCCGCTTGCGGGAGAGGAAGGCAGGGACAAAATGACGAATATCGACGACTGGAAAAAAGCGGCGGAAAAAGAGGTTAAGGGTAGGGACCTAACCTGGCACACGCCAGAGGGCATTGCTGTAAAACCGCTGTATACCGCAGAGGATGCTGGCGACCCCGGCCTTCCCGGCTTTGCGCCTTTTACGCGCGGTGTGCGTGCGTCGATGTATGCGGGCCGCCCATGGACGATCCGCCAATATGCCGGTTTTTCGACCGCCGAGGAATCGAACGCTTTTTATCGCCGGAACTTGGCTGCCGGGCAAAAGGGCCTTTCGGTCGCCTTCGATCTCGCCACCCACCGGGGCTATGACAGCGACCATCCGCGCGTTGTGGGCGATGTTGGTAAGGCTGGCGTTGCGATTGATTCTGTCGAGGATATGAAAATCCTGTTCGACGGGATTCCGCTGGACCAGATGTCGGTATCGATGACGATGAACGGCGCGGTCATTCCGATCCTCGCGTTCTTCATCGTCGCTGGTGAAGAGCAAGGGGTATCTCAGGCGCAGCTCGACGGCACGATTCAGAATGACATTCTGAAAGAATTCATGGTCCGCAACACCTATATTTATCCGCCCGAACCATCGATGCGGATCGTGTCGGACATCATCGCTTACACCAGCGCACACATGCCAAAATTCAACAGCATCTCCATTTCCGGTTATCACATGCATGAGGCGGGCGCGACGGCGGTGCAGGAACTTGCCTTCACCATCGCCGACGGCAAGGAATATGTGCAGCGCGCGATGGCGACAGGCCTCGACATCGACGCTTTTGCGGGACGTCTATCGTTCTTCTTTGGCATCGGCATGAACTTCTTCATGGAGGTGTCTAAGCTACGCGCCGCGCGGACCTTGTGGCACCGCGTTATGGATGAACTTGGCGCGAAGGACGAACGCTCCAAAATGCTGCGCACGCATTGCCAGACGTCGGGCGTGTCTTTGCAAGAGCAAGACCCCTATAATAACGTCATTCGCACGACGATTGAGGCGATGGCCGCGACCTTGGGTGGGACGCAGTCGCTGCACACCAATGCGCTCGACGAAGCCATAGCGCTACCGACCGATTTTTCGGCGCGCATTGCCCGCAATACACAGATTGTGCTGGCCGAAGAAAGCGGCATTACTAAGGTCGTCGATCCTTTGGGTGGCTCTTATTATGTCGAGGCGCTGACGGCTGAATTGGTCGACCAAGCGTGGAAAATTATCGGCGAAGTTGACGAACTTGGCGGCATGACCAAGGCCGTAGCCTCTGGTATGCCCAAACGCCTCATCGAAGAAGCCGCCGCGGCGCGGCAAGCACGCGTGGACAAGGGCGAAGATGTCATCGTTGGCGTCAACACATATAAGCTCGCCACAGAAGACCAGCTCGACACGCTGGAGGTCGACAATGACTTCGTCCGCCAAGGACAGATTGCCCGCCTTGCCGCCACCCGTGCCGCGCGTGATGAGGCCGCCTGTCAGGCGGCGCTGAAGGCGTTGACTGAGGGGGCGCGAAATCCTCCCCGGCACGGGGAGGGGGACCATCCAAAGGATGGTGGAGGGGCAGGTGACGCGTCTCGCAACATCCAAAGCTCAGTCAACCCCGCCGGTGCCCCTCCACCACCTTCGGTGGTCCCCCTCCCCGTGCCGGGGAGGAACTTATTGGCGCTCGCCGTCAATGCCGCCCGGGCACGTGCAACATTGGGCGAAATTTCAGACGCGATGGAGGCTGTATTCGGTCGATACGCGACAACGCCAGTTCCCGTTCAAGGCATTTATGGCAGCGCGTATGAATTTGATAAACGCTGGGCGCAAGTGCTGGACGGCGTTGCTTCGGTTGAACGCCGCTTGGGCCGCAAGCCCAAGCTTTTGGTCGCGAAAATGGGGCAGGACGGGCATGATCGCGGTGCCAATGTCATTGCGTCGGCTTTTTCCGATATGGGCTTTGACGTTATCAGCGGGCCATTATTTCAAACGCCCGAAGAAACCGTTGTGCTTGCCTTGCAACATGATGTTGACGCCGTGGGTGCCTCCAGCCTTGCTGCGGGCCACAAAACACTCATACCAGAGCTCATAAAGGGGCTGCGCGAGGCAGGACGCGGCGACATTAAGGTGATCGCAGGCGGCGTTATTCCCCCGCAAGATTATGATTATCTGCGTGAGGCAGGGGTGCAGGGCATTTACGGCCCCGGCAGCAATGTTGTTGAGTGCGCAGCCGATGTTTTGACGTTATTGGGGCATAATATGCCACCTTTGCACGATGCAACATAATGCTAATCACCAACGTCACCCTGAACTTGGTTCACCTGTGGTGACTTACGTTCCAGGGTCCATTTTGTTTCACGAACGGATGGTTTTGGCTGCAGGATGGATGCTGAAACGAGTTCAGCATGACGAGTATGAATGGGAGTTTTTAATTGACTGAAGTCCGCACCGACTGGAGCCGCGCAGAAATCGCCACTTTGTTCGATCTGCCGTTCGACGAACTGCTATTTCAAGCGCAGACTATCCACCGCGCGCATCATGCGGCGGGGCAGATACAGCTTTGCACATTGCTCTCGATCAAGACCGGCGGTTGCCCAGAAGATTGCGGCTATTGCTCGCAATCGGTGAAGGCCGATAGCGGCGTAGAGGCGACCAAGTTGATGGACGTACAGGGCGTGTTGCAAAAGGCGGCGCAGGCGGCGGACCAAGGCTCGCGCCGTTTTTGCATGGGCGCGGCTTGGCGCAACCCCAAGGACCGCGATATGCCCGCGATTGTCGAGATCGTCAAAGGCGTGCGGCAAATGGGCATGGAAACCTGCATGACCTTGGGCATGTTGACGCCGCGCCAAGCCGATATGCTTGCCGAGGCTGGGCTGGATTATTACAACCATAATATCGACACCTCACCAGAGCGGTATAATGAGATCATTACGACGCGCACAATGGAAGACCGGCTCGATACGCTGGCAGAAGTCCGCCGTGCAGGCATCAACGTATGTAGCGGCGGGATTGTGGGCATGGGCGAAACCCGCGCCGACCGGGTTGGCTTCATTCACACGCTGGCGACCCTGCCAGCCCACCCCGAAAGCGTTCCCGTCAACGCGCTGGTGCCGGTGAAGGGCACGGTGCTGGGCGATATGCTGGCCGATACGCCACTGGCGAAGATCGACGATATCGAATTTGTTCGCACGATTGCAGTGGCGCGGATCACGATGCCGATGAGCATGGTGCGCCTAAGCGCGGGGCGTGAAAGCATGTCGGAAGCGACGCAAGCTCTGTGCTTCATGGCCGGCGCGAACAGCATCTTTACAGGCGACAAGCTGCTGACCGCAGCCAATGCAGGCGACGATAAGGACGCCGCGTTGCTGGCGAAATTGGGGTTGCGGGCGATGGAATCTGAGGAGCCGCTTCGGGTGTGCAAGGCGTTGGAGGCGGCGGAGTGAGTTTTTCTGATCGCCCTGCCGTGCCATGGCGGCGTAAGCTTGGATGCGCTGCTTATATTGCGTTACTGGCTCCGGTTATCTTTTTTTCTCTAGCCGAGCGTTTTTTGGGCCAATGTAACTCAGATGGCTTCTGTTGGGAAACATGGCAGTTCTATCTTATTTTTCCGGGTATACCCATCGTTGCTCTGATAGGCGGTTTTCTCGTTATCCGTTGGGCCGTTAAGGATAATTGATGTTCAAAAGAATCATAACTGCAAACCGCGCGGATTACGGGGCGATGCTGGCAAATCTGGGTCTGGTGCCGATAGAGGCGGCGGAGTGAATTTCGTCCCGACAGCCACCACCCGTCATGCTGAACTTGTTTCAGCATCCATTTTTCAGCAACAACTGTCGGTGTGCGTGGCACGATGGACCCTGAAACAAGTTCAGGGTGACGATTATGAAGGTGTCTGCGCGTGAAATTCGTTCTTCGTGTTTTTCTGAGTATGGTATTATTAATGGTTTGGGCTGTCGCTTACCTTTGGATATACATTTTCACCACCGCCTACTTTTTTGCCAAGGGTCTGGTCGATCCTGAATGGGGATGGCCAATAGCGGGAGTGACTTTCCTGCTGTTCCTTTTCACATATGCCTTCGCACTTAACGTTATTCTAGTCAGACTGGATCGTTCATGTTCAAAAAAATCCTAATCGCAAACCGTGGCGAAATTGCTTGCCGGATTATCAAGACTGCGCGGCGAATGGGGATCGCGACGGTCGCAGTCTATTCCGACGCCGATGCACGCGCGCCCTTTGTGCAGATGGCTGACGAGGCGGTGCATATTGGGCCTTCGCCGGCGGCGCAGTCTTATTTGCTCGCGGACAAGATCATCGCCGCATGCAAGCAAACCGGCGCGGAGGCGGTGCATCCGGGCTATGGCTTTCTGTCCGAACGCACCAGCTTTGCGCAAGCCTTGGCCAAGGAGAATATTGCCTTTATCGGACCGCCCGTGAACGCGATTGCGGCGATGGGCGACAAGATTGAGTCCAAGAAGCTGGCGATGGCGGCGGGCGTCAATGTCGTTCCCGGCTTTGTCGGTGAAATTGACGACACGGAACATGCCGTGCGGATTTCGGAAGAAATCGGCTACCCAGTCATGATGAAAGCCAGCGCGGGCGGCGGCGGCAAGGGGATGCGGCTTGCCTATAATGAGCAGGATGTCCGCGAAGGCTTTGAAGCGACCAAGCGTGAGGGGCTGAATTCGTTCGGTGATGATCGCGTGTTTATCGAGAAATTCATCCTCAACCCGCGCCATATCGAAATCCAGATATTGGGCGATCAGCACGGAAACATCCTATATCTCAACGAACGCGAATGTTCGATCCAGCGGCGGCATCAAAAGGTTGTGGAGGAGGCGCCATCGCCTTTCGTTACGCCCAAGATGCGCAAAGCGATGGGTGAGCAGTGCGTGGCGCTGTCGCGCGCGGTTGGCTATTATTCCGCCGGAACGGTTGAATTGATCGTATCCGGCGCAGACCCGAGCGGTGAAAGCTTCTACTTCCTTGAAATGAACACACGGTTGCAGGTGGAACATCCCGTAACCGAATGCATCACCGGCATTGATCTGGTTGAACAAATGATCCGCGTCGCCGCGGGTGAGAAGCTTGCCATGACGCAAGACGACATCAAAATCGACGGATGGGCCATTGAAAACCGCGTCTATGCCGAAGACCCCTATCGCGGATTTTTGCCGAGCACGGGGCGGTTGACGCGCTATCGTCCGCCGCTTCATTCCTCCCCAGAACGGGGAGGGGGACCAGCGAAGCTGGTGGAGGGGCAGGGGCAGAGCAGCACGACTTTCCGGCCTCATGAGACTATTCTGTTACCCCCCCAATATCCTGCGGATGGTTCCCCTCCTTGTGCCGGGTATGAAGCGCGCGGCATCAACGGCGTCCGCGTAGACGACGGCGTAGCCGAGGGCGGTGAAGTTTCGATATTCTACGACCCCATGATCGCGAAGCTGATCACTTGGGGGGCAACCCGCGATGAGGCCGCCGACTTGCAAATCGCGGCGCTTGATCGTTTTGAGATAGAGGGCCTTGGCCACAATATCGATTTCGTCAGCGCCATCATGCAACATCCACGATTTCGTTCGGGGGAGTTGACCACTGGCTTCATCGCCGAAGAATATCCCGATGGCTTTCAAGGCGCGCCTGCAGATGCAGAATTGATCAAATCACTCGCCGCAATCGCTGGCTTTGTAGCGACGGCGGAGGCCGACCGCGCGCGGCATGTCGATGGTCAATTGGGCGATACGCTTGATCCGCCAGCGCATTGGCAAGTTTCCATCGGCGCGGCGGTCCATCACATCGAAATGGTCGATGGCGACATCGACGTCGATGGCGTGCCTTTCGATCTGTCGATGGAATATGATCCCGGAGATCGCTTGATCGAAGCGGAAGTCTATGTTCCCCAGCGCACGCTGGGGGCCAGCCCTAATCAATCCGAATCTGGACCCCGGCCTTCGCCGGGGAACACCATGGAACTCGCGGTCAAGATCACTAAAACGCGCACCGGATTTCATCTGACGACACGCGGTGCAACGCATGTCGCCCGCGTGCTGCCGGGTCACATCGCGCATTTGGCCACGCATATGATAGAAAAAATCCCGCCAGACTTGTCCAAGTTTCTCATTTGCCCGATGCCCGGCTTGCTTACGACCTTGCATGTCAATGTCGGTGACACGGTTGAGGCTGGCCAACCACTTGCGGTGGTAGAGGCGATGAAAATGGAAAATATTTTGCGTGCGGAAAAATCCGGAACGGTAAAGTTGATCAATGCGCAGGCTGGAGACAGCCTGGCCGTCGACGCCGTGATACTAGAGATGGAGTGAACCCGCTTGTAAGTGCCGACATTGGCATTAAAACAAGAGCGAAGGGTTATTAGGGGAATATCATGGCCAGTACTGCCGAAACTGAAGTTGTGCTTGATCCAAAGCGCGACCGCTTGGTCATTACCGCATCGTCGCTCGGTACGGTTTTCGAATGGTATGACTTTTTCGTGTATGGCATTTTGGCCGCGTTAATCGGAAAGCTGTTTTTCCCCGCCGACAATCCGACGGCCGCGACTTTGGCATCGCTGGCGATCTTTGGCGCAGGCTTTGGTGTGCGGCCATTTGGCGCAATCCTGTTCGGCTATTTCGGCGATAAGATTGGTCGCAAATATACGTTTCTTGTCACCATAACGCTCATGGGTGTTGCGACCGCGGCGATTGGATTGCTGCCGACGTTTGAAACCGCAGGGATATGGGCCGCAGGCTTGCTTTTGCTTATGCGCTGTCTTCAGGGATTGGCGCTTGGCGGCGAATATGGCGGGGCGGCCATCTATGTTGCCGAACATGCGCCAGACGGCAAACGTGGCCAATATACCAGCTGGATTCAGGCATCGGTCGCTGGCGGCTTTCTGCTCGCGGTCATTGTCGTGCTAATCACGCGCCAGTCCATGAGCAATGAGGCGTTTGAGGCATGGGGCTGGCGTATGCCGTTCTTGACCTCGATTTTGTTGCTTGCGATTTCCCTCTACATGCGTCTCAAACTGTCGGAAAGCCCGGTTTTTAAGGCGATGAAGGCCGCTGGCACGACGTCCAAAAACCCGTTTCTGGAAAGCTTTCAATATCCGGGCAATGTGGGGCGTATTTTCGTTGCATTATTTGGCGTTGCCGCCGGGTTGACCGTCATTTATTACACCTCGCAATTCGGCACTTTATACTTTCTGACGGGGACTGCGCGCGTTCCGGAGACTGATGCGCTTTTGTATATGGCAGTGGGCGCGGCGTTGGCGGCACCGACCTATGTTGCATGCGGTTGGCTGTCGGATAAATGGGGCCGCAAAAGGTTGCTCTTGCTTGGCTACGGCCTTTCCATCGTCGGCGTGTTCCCGATTTTCTGGATGATGGCGGATGCCGCAAACCCGGCCTTGGCCCGCGCGACAGAGCGCAACCCTGTCACCCTTTCGATACCACAATGTGATTTCAACGCGCTCAACCGCGTACACAAAAGCGAATGTGCGCAAGCGCTAAACTTCCTGACGAAGCGCGGCATAGCCTATAGCAAGCAGCCGAGTGATCGCGTGTCGTTGAACGTCGGTGACGCAAATCTTCAGGGTTTTGTTGAAAAAGCCTATATCGCCGCGCTGGAAAAAGCAGGCTACCCCGACAAGTCAGACCCGGCGCAGCGCGAGCCTTGGAAAATTATCTTGGCGGTGTTCCTGATGGTGGCGTTGTCAGGCATGACCTATGGGCAAGTCGCCGCGATCCTTGTCGAAATGTTTCCGGCGAAAATTAGATACACCTCAATGTCCATACCTTACCACATTGGCGCAGGTTATTTTGGCGGATTTCTGCCCTATATTTCGCAGTATATCGTGGCGCAGACCGGGCAGCCGTTTTCGGGACTGTGGTACACCGTCGGGGTTACGGCATTGGCATTTGTCGTAGCACTGATCTGGTTGCCGGAAACATCGGGAAAAACCAAGTTAGATTGACAGGCATCGGGCGAGCAGCAAAAGGCGGTCAATGACTAATTTTGACCCTCCCTTGCGCCTTCACCTTGACGGCGAGGCGTTGGTTTCCAACTGGCGTGCGCTAGATGCGCGCAGCGGCGCGGCGCGGGCAGGGGCCGCGGTAAAAGCCAACGCTTATGGCTTGGGTGCACGCGCGGTCGTCGCCCGTTTGCGGGATGCAGGGTGCCGTGACTTTTTCGTTGCCCATTGGGGTGAAGCAGAAGCTATTGCCGATGTGGTACCGCCCAGTTGGATATCGGTGCTGAATGGTATTGCGCAATGCGATGTTACCGCCGCGCGGGCGTTGGGGGCCACGCCCGTGCTGAATACGCCAGAGCAACTTGGCATGTGGCGCAACGCAGGCGGCGGGCGATGCCATGTCATGGTCGATAGCGGCATTAACCGCTTGGGCCTTGCGCCGCAGCACATAATAGACGGCGCGCTCGACGGCATGCAGGTTGATGTATTGATGTCGCATCTGGCATCGGCGGACACCGATGTCGCGCAGAACCGTGAGCAGCTCGGCCTGTTTCACCAGACTGTTTCCGCAACGACAGCGCAGCGGTTAAGCCTAGCCAATAGCGCAGGCATCATGTTGGGCGCAGATTATCATTTTGACCTAACCCGCCCCGGGATCAGCCTATATGGCGGCATTGCGCGCGCCGGTATGGAGGAATGGATCAAACCGGTTGTGCGTCTCTCGGCGCGGATTTTGCAGGTGCGAAATTTACCGGCAGGGGCAATGGTCGGTTACAACGCAACGCACATCTGTGCGCAAGAAACACGCGTGGGCACAATATCGATTGGCTATGCCGACGGGTATCTGCGCGCTTTTTCGGGCAAGGGCAGGGCGATGGCGGATGGACATGCGTTGCCCGTCATCGGCCGCGTGTCGATGGACATTGTGACGCTTGATCTCAATGCGGCCCCAGCATTGCGCGAAGGTGACTGGGTAGAATTAGAATATGACCTTGTCACTGCGGCGGCACTGACGGGGCTTTCGCAATATGAACTGCTGACGAATTTAGGGCCGAGGTTCGCGCGCGTCTGGGGTTGATAGCTTCTTGTTCGCTGCAGCCGCCCTATGCGACATGGCCATCGCGGACTGCGCTTTTTAACCCGTCAAGTCCATTCGCTCGATTTTGGCGACGGGTGAACGTTGACGAACGCGTGTTCCGGTAACATCATTCTCATATTGCGCCGTCAACGAGTACCGCTCGATCGCATATACGCCCAACGTTGAGCCATCGCCTTCCGCCTTTAACGGAGCGTAGATACGGGTTTTGATGGCTTTCAAAACAACATCCGCCCAATCAGTGTCGCCTTTATTGCGCAAAATTTCGGGTTCATCGACTTTGCCGTCAACTCCAATCCAAAATCCGATGTCCACCCATCGATTCTCGACTACTTGGGTCCCGATACGGTTCAAGTCGCTGCCACCAGCCATTGCACGAACGGCTTGTGCCTCATTCATTTTGATTGGCGTAGAATACAACAGGACCGGTTGGTCGGTCCCACCCATTGCCGCATAGCGCGCGATCAACTTGTTCGCTGTTTCGCTGTTACCATCGGTTCTATCCAAGCGCGATCTGAGAACTTCTGCGACGATTTTGAATTTGTCATTACCGTCGGTTGGTGCATTCAAAAACATATCAATTTCGTCCAGTGCGTCCTTTTTGCGAAATGTTGTCTTTTCAACTTCTGCTCGTTGTACCCGAAGCGACAGATCGCGTAAGCGAGCAATGGCGGCAACCTGAGGCAAACCCGCCGTGAGCGCCAGCCTCTCAATCTCAAGGTACTTGTCACTTGCTTCTTTAATATAACCAAGCTTCATTCGCGAATCTGCGACCTCAATCTCGGCGCCAAACACGCGATAATCATTGGGTTTTAGTGCGCCTTTCAGAGTATCGCGCATATCAAGAACTGAGATTCGATAAACGTTGAACTCCCCTAAATGGGCGGCTACATTTCCGTTTGCACGAAGCAGATCCGAGACTTCGACAGGATACTCCCCTTTATGCTTTCGGTTCCGTCCAAGGGCATTCGCCAAGGTTGAGCGCGCATTTCGATAATCCCCTTCGACAAATTGATTTTCGGCGTGGGCCAGCGTTGCCTTGATATCTTGATCCGGTGGGCATTTCCGCGCGAGGCATGCTTTCAAGTCGGCCTCTGTGTCTTTCAATGACCGTGCAGTGACAACGATTTCTCGCTGAACTTCTTGTTTCGCTATCGTCGGGCCATCGGCCCCGGCCATCAAAAGCATTGCGGTCAGTGTAAATGTTTTTAGCATGCTGGCATCCTAAATTCTAAATGACTTCAACTACGTGTAATGAAGATGTTAAGATGAAACGTGAACTCCTACCCTCATCCAACTAGGATAGGGCTTCGACGTTGTCGTTACCGATGCGACTTAGTCAAGAAAGGGGCGCAAAACGGGGTTGCCCCTGCGCCCATTTCTCGACTGCTTCAAGATAAAGGCAATTTCATCCATAGGTTCTGCAATCCAATCAAACCGGAAATGATATGGCGGCAAAGCGGGCCAACACGCCTGCTTGATGAAACTAATATTCTAACAGAATATTAGTTTCATCAATTGCATGGCGGCTATTTTGAATTAAGAGCAACAGCAATAGGCGGGAGCTGGTCTGGGTCGGATGCGATGTAGGCCGGGTTAAAACGCTCCGCCCATGCTTCTGCCTCTTTTAACCATTCGATATGTACGTCTTCATACGGCAGATTGTGCGTGCCCTTTGGCTGCTCGACATATCTAAAATCTATGCCTTCTTTCTTACCCGATCCTTTCAGTCGCGATACGAGTGTCCGCGATTGTTCAATGGGAATACGCGCGTCTCGTAAGCCCGCAACAATCAAAATCGGGGACCAAGGTCCATTCGTATTCCGCGCGGAAGAAATGCCGATCAAGTTGTCAGCCGTCGCCTGAAAATTTGCACCGAAGTCGCCAAAGGCCCGCGTGTCGAATGCTTTCATCATCGGGAAATCGTATACACCGGCTCCAGCAATCGCACATTTCCATTTATCCGCATCGCGCTGCGCACCTCGTGCTGTGGCGTAGCCCCCATAAGACCATCCCATGAGGCAGGCGCGCTTAGGATCGATCAACCCAGATTGACCAAACCATGTCAGTACGTCATTCAAATCATCCTGCATCCGCTCGCCGTAGCCATTGGGCTTGCGGCCTTCCTTTACGAATTCCTTACCATAGCCGCCGGAGCCTCGGTAATTGGGCTGAATAACCACATAACCAAGCTCAGCCATCGCCTGATGCCATGGGAATACACCAAATTCTTCCTGATCGCGAACGCCGAAGGGGCCGCCATGCGGCATGACAATTACGGGTAGCTTCTGGCGGCTTGGTCGATGGCGTGGGTACGTGACGACTGCTTCGATTTCTAGACCGTCGGATGCTTTGTAGCGCACGGAGTCAGTTGGGTTAAGTTCAAATTCCTTGATGATCGGATGCGCCCAACCAACAAGGTTCAAGTTGCCAGATTCCGTATCAAAGAGATAATAGCCGCCTGGGGCGTTCACCTTACCAATTTGCATGAGGATTTTCGTATCCCCATCGTTGGTGGACAGAATTTTGGCGTTCCCTCTGCCAAAATCTTCATCCATTAACTTCTGGACTTCGGCGAGGCGTGGGTCAAACCAGCGCGTTCGTTCTTTCGTAGTTGTGTATGCTACCCCTTGTATTGCATTGTCAGCCTCATTCGCAATGAGGCCATCGACATCATAACCCTTGATCCCAAATATGGGGTCCCCCACAATCTGCATCGTTTTCATGTTTACTTTGTATACTTTACGAAAACCATCCTTGTTGCTTGTCGCATATGCCATATCTGGCTCATCCAGGAAGATGCCGGGGGTAATTTGGGTTCCTGTAAAAGTAGAATCAGCCTCGTTGGAAACGGTTCTCAACGTTCCGTTGCCATCAGATCGATACATTAAACGCTGCTTGCCACTGTCACCATCGCCGCCCACGCCAGCGCGGATTACGCCTTTACCGTCAACAATCCAGTCGCCAACCTCTACATTCGGACGCATGACAGTTTTGAACTTGCCAGAACGAACTTCGACTTCGATTACCTCGGGATTATCGCTATAGCTACTATCCTTTAAGGTATCGCGTGAGACAAGAATCTTTTCCTTTTCATCGTCGATGAACAGAATGTCGGCACCATTTCCGCCAGCGCCATCCCACGCCAAGGGGCTTATCTTTTTGGTTTCTAGGTCATAGGTTACCAAGCGCGCCACGTCTGAACGGCGACCACCAAGGATTTCGCGCGATGCAACTGTAAAAACAATCGTCCGGTTACCGACAAAACGCCATGATCTAATCGTACGGTCACCTGCCTCTCGATACTCTTCTGCTTTGGCGAAAAATACCGGCGCTGATCCGGGTTTGGTCACATCTAAATAGCCTAGGAAATCAACACCGTCCTTCGTCATCATCACGGCGATTTTGGTTCCGTCGGGGGAAAGCCGCGGAGAACGCATGAAAGGGCGTTTACCAAACACGGCCGTATCGACCCTTCCGCGTGGAGCGTTGACCACAATCGTCCGGCTATCAACCGCCTGCACGGCTATATGCAGAAAAGGTGCGTTACTTGCAGACGCCGCCGTTGCAGACGCTGCCGTTGCAGACGCTGCCGTTGCAAAAATTGATGATACCGCAGCGCCTGAAAACAAAACTGCTAATTTGGCCATATTCATAATTTCTACCTCCTAACATTATGACTTCATGTAATAGTTTGGATAGTGGTAGACGCAAGACAAATAACGCGCTTGTTTGGCATGTGAGGACAATTATTTTGTTGTCGTCACCAGCGGATTGGCACGGTGGAATGTTTGCCTGCCGATCCTGAAGAAGGCCACAATAGCCGTTCGCGCCCACGGACACCGGGTCCCCCTAAAAACTAATATGCTCTGTATATGGCGCAAGCCCGCTGCATGGTGATTTTGTAACCACTGCTCCTAGTTAGGCCGTGAACGCATAAAAACCGGCAGGTTAGATAGCGATGTCTGGACTGCCGATGCATTGCCTGCATAAAAGTTGCGATGCACGCCTAGGGTCAGGACCACTTAAATCCACCTTGGCGTCCGTCGGATTTGACCCATACTGTCCATTGCCGCGTTGGCAAGCTTGGACTTAGAACCACTAAGTCCTGCGCTTGCCGCCTTGCACTGAACAGTATGGCCTCAAACCGCGAAGGTGGATTTAAGTGGTCCTGACCCTAGATACAAATCGTCATTGACTGACACTGTAACAGTAAAAAAAGGGCATCTAAATAGGCGCCCTTCTTTTTGTCTCAAAGATATTTCAACTTAGAAATTAGCATTGATTCCGAAGAAGAAGTTACGGCCGAAGCTGTCGAACGGATCTCCACCGATTGTACCAAGCAAGCCAAGTGGTGGTTGCGTATCGAGCACGTTGCCGACACCAGCGTAGAAACGCAAGTCGTTACCTATTTCAAAGCCGAGACGTATGTCGTGATACAGTGCGTCTGGATAGTAGACCCGTGGGAATGCATCGAGGTTCTGCGGAGCCAAAGTAACAATGTTGCCAAGTACCGGGTCACACGTACCGCCATTCAGGCCGGTTTGACCACGGAATGCACCAGTAAGTGGGCATTGACCCGAATAATTGTTCTGTGTTTCCCACCCGCCAATGGTCTGCTTACCGATATAACGTGCGGTATACAGGATATCAACATCACCGAAGTCATAATCAAGCGAGAAGCTAGCGGAATACTCAGGATCGCCCAACTCGCTTTTTTGGCGGTTCGGCGAGACTGGGTTGGTTGGATCAGTGAAGTTATTCAGCGAAAGAACTTTGGTTACAATCATACGTGCAGTCACGCGATCACCATTGTCGAAGGACTTACGATAAGCGAGGTCGAAATCGATCCCCTTGGTCTTCTGCGCTGCGAAGTTGACACCGCCGGAAATTACCGCAGGCTCAACAAACAGGCCGGTCGTTGGGTTACGCTGAACAGTTGCACAGAACGGATTGTTTAATCCTGAAGCATTTGCATAGCACAGATTAAGGATTTGCTGGGCACCCAAAGTGGCAATCAGGTCTTCCACCTCAATCTTGTAGTAGTCGACTGTCAGGCTAAGGCCAGGAATGAAGTTTGGCTCAAGCACTACACCAAGTGTCAAGCTCTTGCCCTTTTCTTCGGTCAAGGTGGGGTTACCACCTGAAACGAAGCCAGTGGAAGCGGTACGAGCCAGGCAGTTAACCCAAGGATCACCAAGCCTCCGTTGGGTAGCAGGAACAGCGCTGCTTTCACACGCTGTAACCGCCGCCTGATTGAAGGTGGTAGGAACCCCAGCAGCCGCGCAATTTGCGGCAATGATGCTGCCTGGTGAAGGAAGATCACAAGGGTCGGACAACTGGGCAAAGTTTTCCGAAGCAGACCCGAAGAGGTCTCCCTGAGTCGGGGCGCGCACTGAAGTCGCGTAGGACGCACGCAAGCGGATATCATCTATCGGAGCGTAAACACCCTGAATAGTGTATGCATAAACAGTTCCAGTTGCTGTGTTATAATCTGAAACACGGCCTGCCAAGTTGACTGAAAGTTCCTTCGCAAACGGCATATCCTTCAACAGCGGAATCTGGATTTCGCCATAGGCTTCTTTGACACTAAACGAGGGCGGACGGAAATCCTGAAGTGCGTTCAGGAACGTTGCGCCGCTTGATGTCAATTCATCATAATCAACGCTTGCTTTTTCTTTACGATATTCAGCACCGATCGCGAATGCCACCGGACCACCGGGAAGTTCAAAAATCTGTGATAGATCGCCACCGACGAACGCGGATGCAACAAACTGGCTCGCAAACTCGTCCGTCCGGCCTTCTGTATTGACGAAATCAAGGGCCCTAGGGTCGGCACGGCCTTGGCCGAAAACGTTAATAGGAACACAAGCCTGATTAACGTTCGTCACTGCATTCATCGCACAGATGACGCGCTGACCAGCGCTATTTAAAACGAAATTGGTGCCCGTGAATGATGCTGGCGCAACCACAGCCTGAACCGCCTGGTTAAAGCCGTCATAGTCAGAGCCGTCCTTGGTAAACAGAATTAGGTTATTCGTGTTAAAGCCCTTGGCTTCAAACCGGCCGTAGTTGACCGCGAATTCGTAGTTCCAATCTTCATTAAACGTACCTTCAATACCACCAACGGCGCGATAGGTTTCGCGTGTAGCTTGAAGCCCACGTCCGCCCAAATCGATGTTGAATCGCTGCATACCAAAGGTGGTTTGTGCAGCTGTGGTCCCGCCAACAGGGCACAAACCAAAACTACGCAGGGTAGAAAGGTTCTGAGCACTTAAAAATCCGTTACTGCACCGAAGTGGCTCACCACCAAGTGTACCCGGAATACTGGTGAAAAAGCTTGGCTGACCTTCACCCGATGCGTCTGCGCGGACATATTTTGCCTCGATGAATGGTTTGAAAGCGTCCGATACATCGAAATGCGCCAACAGGTTCACCGCATAACGGTCTACAGCGGCTAACAAACTGCCGGTGTTCCGCAGTGAAGAGCCATTGCCGCCGCGAATGGCGGTTGAGCCAGCACTTTCGAAGTTTTCGGGAGCCGTATCAACATACAAATCGCCTGCATCGCTGAAGCGAAGATAGGCACCAGCGCCGACGCGCCCGATTGTCCCAGCGTCAGAAATCGCACCGTTCTTTATTCCACATATGAAAGTGTTGTCTGGGATACCGTCAGTTGCACTGAAACCAACTTCACCGCCAGCCGCACCCTGGGGATCTGTGGTCTGGAATTGGCAACGACCACTTGCGGCGCCTGTCAACGCGTCACGGTCACGCAATAATAAAGGTTGCTGACGGGTATATTCCGCCGAGACGGTAACGTTACCGCGACCATCCGCGAAGTTCTGGCCGGCAAGAACGCTTGCAAAATAGTTACCACGGTCTCCGCGTGACGAAATGCCACCCTGTGCACGAGCCGTGATGCCATCATAATCGCGCCTCAAGATAAAGTTCACAACACCCGCAACTGCGTCCGAACCGTAAACAGCTGAGTTACCACCAGTGACGAGGTCGATACGTTCAACGAGATCAGTTGGGATTGTGTTCACGTCAAAGCCGTTGTCACCTGGAGTCGATGTGACGTGGCGGCGACCATTGACCAGAACCAGCGTACGGTCAGTACCTAGGCCACGAAGGTCGAGAAGGCTGAGGCCGGCCGTACCAATGAAACGGCTAGAGTTACCCGAGCTGAAAGTGGAACGCAGCGATGGTAGATCGTTCAACGCGTCACCAAGCGACACCTCGCCTGTGCCCGTAAGATCTTCAATCGTCACAGACGTCAATGGAACGGCAGACTGCAGCGTTGGACGGGCAATGCGCGAACCAGTCACTAAGATGGGTTGAGCTACCTCTTCCTCTTCTGCCTCTGTGGCGACCTCCTCATCAGCCTCCGCCGACGTAACGTCTGCAACTTCCTGCGCAAAAGACGGTGCCGCAGCAAACAAAGCGAAACTTATTGCCGAACCGGCAATCAACAAACGTGTTTTCTTCATAAATAGCTCCCCTGCTATCTCTTAAATCAAAGTATATATATGACCGACTATCCACTTGGAAAGCCACCAATGACGGCACAGACTCATGTTTAACCTAAGATTAACAAAAAGTGCAACGCTCGCTATCTGAAAAATTGGATTTTTTTCAAATGTTGCATCATTGCCACAATTCTCATCATTGTTACTTTGTTAATGGAGGGCTGATAGAGGAGTTTACTATATGTTACGTGTCGTTTTCTTTAGTTTACTTGGTTTTACTCAATGTTACATATAAAAATCGGCCGATGGCCAAACTGTAGGCGCATTATAACCACCGCCCGGCATGCAATTCACCAATGTTGCAGTGCACTATGGCTTAATGCTATCAGGGCCTAACTTTTCCGGAAGGACCACATATGGCACGCACGGCCAACAAGAACGGTGATGGCCCGATCATCATTAAAAAATATGCCAACCGCAGACTTTATAACACGCAGTCTTCGAAATATATCACGCTCGATTTCCTTGCAGAACTCACGCGCAAGAACATTGATTTCAAGGTTGTCGATGCCAAATCGAATGCGGATATTACCCACGGCGTCTTGACGCAGATCATCATGGATGAGGAAAATAGCGGGCAGCAAATGTTGCCCGTGGGCTTCCTTAAGCAATTGATCGCCATGTATGGTGATTCCATGCAAGGCATGGTGCCGCAGTTCTTGGAAACGTCGATGGACAATTTCCGCAAGAACCAACGGCAGGTTCAAGAAGTGATTGAAACTGCGATCACCTCTGGTCCTTTTGGCCATTTGGCAAAGCAGAATATCGAATTTATGCGATCTGCGCGTGAGGCGTTGATGCCGAATTTGGGCAACCTTACCGGTAAAAAGCCGGAACGCGACGAAAGCGTTGCTGATCTTAAGCAACAAATTGCCGCGCTACAGGCCCAAATTGACAAAATGGTCGCCGACCGCACCGTATAATTCTCTCATAAAAAACAGGTAAGATTTTGATAAAACATGCTTTAAGTGTCACCCGCGCGCAAAATTTCGCTGGCTGGTATCAAGAGGTCATTTCGGAGGCCGATTTGGCCGAGGAATCCGGTGTCCGGGGATGCATGGTCATCCGGCCATGGGGCTATGGCATGTGGGAACGCATTCAAAAGCTTATGGACGCAGAAATTAAGGCCGCTGGCGTTGAAAACTGCTATTTCCCATTGTTCATTCCTTTGTCCTTCTTTGAAAAAGAGGCCGACCATGTCGAAGGCTTTGCCAAAGAAATGGCGGTTGTTACGCATCACCGCCTTGTCAGTGATGGCAATGGAAAACTGATCCCAGACCCCGGATCGAAGCTAGAGGAACCGCTTGTCGTTCGCCCCACGTCGGAAACGGTGATTGGCGCCGCCATGAGCCGCTGGGTGCAAAGCTGGCGCGATTTGCCATTGATGGTCAACCAATGGGCCAATGTTGTGCGCTGGGAAATGCGGACACGTATGTTCCTGCGCACCAGCGAATTTTTGTGGCAGGAAGGGCATACCGCCCATGTGGACCGCGAAGACGCGATGCAGGAAACGATGCGCGCACTGGAAATGTACCGCGCCTTTGCCGAAGGTCCGCTGGCCATGCCTGTTGTGGCCGGTGAAAAACCGGAAAATGAACGCTTTCCCGGCGCAGTTGCCACCTACAGCATCGAAGCGATGATGCAGGATGGTAAAGCGTTGCAGGCCGGCACGTCGCATTATCTCGGCACTGGCTTTGCCGAGGCATCCGGCATTAAATATCAGGATAAGGAAGGCAATCAGCAATTTGCGCATACGACAAGCTGGGGCGTGTCCACGCGCATGATTGGCGGCGTTATCATGACGCATGGCGACGATGATGGCCTGCGCTGCCCGCCGCAAATTGCACCGCATCAAATTGTTATCATTCCGATGTTGCGGGATAATGACGAGGACGAGGCGGTATTGGCATATTGCCGCAGCCTGCGCTTGGAATTGTTGGCGGCTAACGCCTTTGGTGAACCATTGCGCGTGTTGCTGGATACCAAAGCAGCAAAGGCGTCAAACAAGCGCTGGGCGTGGGTTAAGAAGGGCGCGCCCATCATAATTGAGGTGGGGCCGCGTGATATGGCCGAAGGCAAGGCAGCGGTCATACGCCGCGACCGTCTGTATAAGGACGACGGCAAGCTTGCGACCGCGTTCACGCCGCGCACCGAATTTGTGGCGTCTGCGGCGGCGTTGTTGGAGGAAATCCAGAACGGTTTATATGCCGAGGCAAAAGCGCGGCTAGAGGCCAATATCCGCCGTGACGTGGCCGACCTTTCCCAGTATTTTGCGGGCGATGAGGCCAAATTTGCTGGATGGGTCGAAGTGCAATGGTCGCGGCCAAGCGGCGAAGCGCTCGACAAGATCGTCACGCAACTCAAGACGTTGAAACTCACCATGCGCAACAGCCCCATTGACGCTGCCCCTGCCGACGGGGCGTGCTTTTTTACAGGCGACCCTGCGGTGGAACGGATACTGATCGGGCGGACTTATTAGCGGTTCGCACGAAGACACGAAGAGGGCAGAATGGACATTGAAGAAGTTTGCAATATCATTGTCGACTGCGCGTTCAAATTGCACGTAGATATCGGTTCGGGTCTTTTGGAAAGTGCGTATGAGGCAATCTTGGCGGCTAAGCTCGAAAGCCGAGGGCTGCGCGTCGCCCGGCAGATACCCATCGACATTGAATATGACGGCGTACAGTTACCAGCGGCCTTTCGCCTGGACTTGCTCGTAGAAAACAGTGTTATCTTGGAGATAAAATCTGTCGAAAAAACTCTGCCAGTCCATGCAAAGCAAGTGATAACCTATCTGCGCTTAACAAATTTAACCCATGGCTTTGTCATTAACTTCGGTACAGCGATGTTCAAAGATGGCATAAGGCGGCTATTAAACGACCGAACGTCTTCTGTGTCTTCGCGTCTTCGTGCGAACAAAGTTGAAATATATAATTAATGACAAAATAACTGATACTTATCGAGCGGACTTATTGGAATTTCGCACGAAGACACGAAGAGGGCAGAATGGACATTGAAGAAGTTTGCAATATCATGGTCGACTGCGCGTTCAAATTTAACCCATGGCTTTGTCATTAACTTCGGTACAGCGATGTTCAAAGATGGCATAAGGCGGCTATTAAACGACCGAACGTCTTCTGTGTCTTCGCGTCTTCGTGCGAACAAAGTTGAAATATATAATTAATGACAAAATAACTGATACTTATCGAGCGGACTTATTGGAATTTCGCACGAAGACACGAAGAGGGCAGAATGGACATTGAAGAAGTTTGCAATATCATGGTCGACTGCGCGTTCAAATTTAACCCATGGCTTTGTCATTAACTTCGGTACAGCGATGTTCAAAGATGGCATAAGGCGGCTATTAAACGACCGAACGTCTTCTGTGTCTTCGCGTCTTCGTGCGAACAAAGTTGAAATATATAATTAATGACAAAATAACTGATACTTATCGAGCGGACTTATTGGAATTTCGCACGAAGACACGAAGAGGGCAGAATGGACATTGAAGAAGTTTGCAATATCATGGTCGACTGCGCGTTCAAATTTAACCCATGGCTTTGTCATTAACTTCGGCACAGCGATGTTCAAAGATGGCATAAGGCGGTTAGTAAACGACCGAACGTCTTCTGTGTCTTCGCGTCTTCGTGCGAACAAAATTGGAATAACCAAATAATGACCAAATATGCGCAGTTTGAAGGGCTCCCCACCCGCGATCAGATCCTTGAATTTATCAAAACGTCGAAGGACCCTGCGGGTAAACGGGAAATTGCGCGAGAATTTGGTCTGCGCGGTAATGAAAAAATTGCGCTGAAGGCGTTGTTGAAGGACATGACGGACGAAGGGCTGATCGACATGGCCCCGGGCCGTGCCTTTCACAAAATGGGCGGTGTGCCGAAGGTTACCGTGCTCAAGATCGTTGCGATTGACGGCGATACTGCGGTCGCTGTGCCGGAGCATTGGGAAGCCGAAGGCATTCCGTTGCCTAAAATTCGGGTCATAGAAACCAAAGGCAAGCGTGGCGCCTTGGGCATTGGTGACCGTATATTGGCGCGTACCGAAGAGCGTGGCAGCGGCCATGTCGCGCACATCATGAAGAAGCTCGCAAAGGGCAGCGAGCAGATATTGGGCGTGGTCGAAGGCGGAGAAAATGGCCGTTACTGGCTAAAGTCTGTCGACAAAAAAGCACGTTTCGATACGCAAATTGGTGACGTTGGTGATGCCAAGGCCGGGGAATTGGTGCTTGCCGAATTGACTGGCAATGCGCACAAAAAATCGGCGCGTGTGACGCAAGTCCTTGGCGACCCATTTGCGCCCAAAAGCTTCAGCCTTATCGCCATTCACAAGTTCGGCATTCCGTTTGAAATGCCAGAAGCAGTCGAGCGTGAGGCCGAACGCGTAAGGGAGTTACCGGTCACCGACGACCATCGCGAAGACCTGCGCCATTTGCCTATCATTGCCATTGATCCACGCGATGCGCGCGACTTTGATGATGCCATTTGGGCAACCCCCAATGCCGACACCGGCGGGTTTGACGCTATCGTCGCGATTGCCGATGTGAGCTATTATGTCCGCCCAGGAAGCGCATTGGACCATGAAGCGTCGAAGCGCGGAAACAGTGTGTATTTCCCCGACCTAGTTGTGCCAATGCTGCCGCACGCTTTGTCTTCGGACAAATGTTCATTGCGGGCAGGGGAAGATCGCGCGGTACTGGCCTGCCATCTCGCCATCGGCAAAACTGGCCAAGTGACGTCATGGCGCTTCACGCGCGCTATCGCCCGAATTGCCGCCAATATCCCTTATCCAGATGCGCAGGCCGCTATCGATGGCCGGATGGAAAACCCGTTGCTGGAATCGGCGCTTAAGCCGCTTTGGGCGTGCTGGCGGTTGCTTTCATTGGCGCGGAACAAGCGCGGGCCACTGGAACTCAATTTACCTGAAAAGCGGATTACGCTTGACGATCAAGGCCGGGTCACTGGTGTTGCCGAGCGCGAACAGTTGGAAGCACATCGTTTGGTCGAAGATTTCATGATTGCCGCCAATGTTGCCGCAGCAAAGGCGCTGGAGGCAAAGAAGTCATCCTTAATTTACCGCGCACATGAGCCACCGAGCCGCGAAAAGCTTGTTGCGCTGAAGGAATATCTGAAGACCTTTGACATTGAATTTGCGCTTGGTCAGGTGATCAAGCCTGAGACTTTCAACGCGATCCTCGAAAAAATCATCGACGAAGAGGTGCGTCCGCAAATCATGGAGGCCGTTTTGCGTAGCCAGACACAAGCTTATTACGGCCCCATTAATGTGGGACATTTTGGCTTGTCACTGGGCAGCTATGCGCATTTCACCTCGCCAATCCGGCGCTACGCCGACCTTATCGTGCACCGCGCATTGGTGAGCGCTTATGGGCTTGAGATGCCCAAGCCAAAACTCAAAGATGTTGAGCCCATAACGGGCTTGACCGAGGCCGCGATCACGAAGCTTGCAGCCACCGCAGAAGCCATCAGTCGCACCGAACGCCGCGCGATGGAAGCAGAGCGCGAGACAACAGACCGCTACATTGCGGCCTATCTCTCCGCGCAAGTCGGGCAAATCGTTCAAGCGCGGATTACGGGCGTGCAGAATTTCGGATTTTTCGCAACTGTACAAGGGATTGGCGGCGACGGCTTGGTCCCTGTCTCAACCTTGGGCAAGGATTATTTCCATTATGACGAGGCGAGCCAGACGTTGATCGGCGAAAAGACACGGCAGGAATATCGGCCGGGCATGTGCCTTGAATTGCGATTGGCCGAGGCGAACCCGATTTCAGGCGCGCTGCGCTTTGAGTTGCCGGAGGGCGGAAGCTACGCGCCAGACCGTTTCAAGCATAAGGGCAAGCCCAAGGCCGGGAAATATGATACGGCAAAGCGCGGTAGGCCGGGGAATATCCGGCATCAGGGAAAAAGGCGTTAGACACGTATAGCCTAACTCAACTCGTCCAATTGCGCGTCGCTGAGCGATCCGGGAATAACCATGACCGGGCAGGGCAAGGTCCCCGCATTCACGCCGGTAAAGTGGCTGATTAACGGGCCAGGAGCACCTTGGGCGGCGGCACCCAGCACGAGTGCGGCGATACCGGGATGTTCCTCCAACATGACCTTTACAACATCAATAGCCTCGCCAGGCTTAACCGTGATATCAGGGCGAACGCCCATTTCGTCGAAGATCGAACCGGCTGCTGCGGTCACAAGCTGCTCCGCCCGGTCGCGCGCCTCTTCTTCCATCGTCGCCTGAACGCCGCCCCAGGCGACAAAATCCGCCTGCTCAACGAGCGCCAAAATATGCACTGCGCCGTCGGTTTTGGCGGCACGGCGCGATGCAAAGCGCAAGGCAAGCCGTGCTTCCTCGGTTTCGTCGATAACCACCAAATATGTCCGCATATTTCCCCCCCGCCTTTGCTTCACCCGCGGCATTTCATGAATTCGTATAGCCTGCGCGAAATTTGAATGATTGGCAACCACATCACGCTTGACGCTTGGGAAAGCTTGGCTATTCGAAGAACGATAACGACGACCATAAAAGGCCTGTACCCGATGCCCATAGAACTCAAAATGCCCGCGCTTTCACCCACGATGGAAGAAGGCACATTGGCCCGTTGGCTGGTCAAAGAAGGCGACAAAGTGTCTTCTGGCGATCTGCTGGCCGAAATTGAGACCGATAAGGCGACGATGGAGTTTGAAGCGGTTGATGAGGGTATCGTGACCAAGATATTGGTGGCCGAAGGAACCGATGGCGTGAAGGTCGGCGCGGTCATTGCGATGATTCAGGGTGAGGATGATGAGGGTGCGGTTGATAAGGGTGATGCCCACCCCCGGCCCCTCCCGCAGGCGGGAGGGGAGCAGGTTAAGTCTGCGCCTAAAACCGCAATGGTTGCCCAACCGGCTATAACTCCCCTCCCGCAGGCGGGAGGGGTTGGGGGAGGGCCAGCGACGTCACAATCCAGCGACCGCGTCAAAGCCAGCCCACTCGCCAAACGTATTGCCGGGAACAAGGGTCTTGATCTCACCACGATCTCAGGCACTGGCCCCAATGGCCGTATCGTGAAAGCCGACGTAGAAGCGATCTCTGGCGAAGGCCGGAGCCCAGTCGCGCCGGCGGAACTGGATCGCGGCCTTCGCCGCGAAACACCAGCGCCCACGCAGGCAATTGACACCGACATCCCGCATGAGGTCGTCAAGCTTAGCAATATGCGCAAGACCATTGCGCGCCGCCTGACCGAGAGCAAGCAGACCGTTCCGCATATTTATCTGACCGTCGATGTCCGCTTGGACGCCTTATTGAAGCTGCGCGGCGAGTTGAACGCCAGCCTTGAAGGCCGCGGCATCAAGCTGTCGGTGAATGACATGTTGATCAAGGCGCTGGCGCTGGCGCTGGTGCAAGTGCCAAAGTGCAATGTCAGCTTTGCCGGTGACAATATGCTGCAATACGCCCGCGCCGACATCAGCGTGGCTGTTTCGGTGCCCACTGGCCTGATTACGCCAATCATTACCGACGCCGCGAACAAGTCGCTGTCCAAAATCTCGACCGAAGTGGCCGAGCTTGCGGCCCGCGCCAAGGATGGCAAGTTGCAACCGCATGAATATCAGGGTGGCACCGCGTCGATCAGCAACATGGGCATGATGGGCATCAAACAATTCGACGCCGTCATCAACCCGCCACAAGCGATGATCCTAGCGGTCGGGGCAGGGGAAAAGCGGCCCTATATCGTCGATGACGCCCTCGCCATCGCCACGGTAATGTCCGCCACCGGCAGCTTCGACCACCGCGCCATCGACGGCGCAGACGGCGCAATGTTTATGAAAGTCTTCAAGGAATTGGTGGAGAAGCCTTTGGGGTTGGTGGCTTGATATGGTGAAGAATGTCACCGCCTAACCCCTCTCCCCTTGCGGGAGAGGGAGGGGCCCGCCGCGTAGCGGTGGGAGGGTGTGGGGGCGCGTCGCGGCAAGCGACGTCGGCTACCTTGGCGCAGGTTCAATCGCGGCACGAATTGCTCAAAAAAAGGGCGCGGTTTATGCGCGCCAACCCCACCGATGCCGAACGGAAGCTTTGGTACATTCTGCGAGATAAGCGGCTGAATCCGCTTCGTTGGCGTCGGCAACAGGTGATCGATGATCGCTATATTGTTGACTTCATTTGCTTTGAGCATCGGGTGATTATCGAGGCAGATGGCAGCCAACATGCGGAAAATGACATGGATGCCGCACGCGATGCCTGGCTGAAACAGCAGGGATTTACGGTTCTGCGTTTCTGGAATGCGGACATCCTTAACAATATGGAAGGCGTAGTCGAAACAATCATCGCTGCCGTTCAAAATAATGCCGCACAGACGTGCGGCGACCCCACACCCAACCCTCTCCCGCAAGGGGAGAGGGCTTTGGAGAGAAGCCAAAATGTCTGATTATGATCTCATTGTTCTCGGTTCCGGCCCCAGTGGTTATGTCACCGCCTAACCCCTCTCCCCTTGCGGGAGAGGGAGGGGCCCGCCGCGCAGCGGTGGGAGGGTGTGGGGTCGCGTCGCGGCAAACGACGCTGCCTTCCGCTTCGGATAAAAGAGATATGTCGGTACCCATGTACTTGCCACACACACCCAACCCTCTCCCGCAAGGGGAGAGGGCTTTAGAGAGAAGCCAAAATGTCTGATTATGACCTCATCGTCCTTGGTTCCGGTCCCGGTGGCTACGTCGCCGCCATCCGCGCCGCGCAGCTCGGGCTGAAAGTCGCGATTGTCGAGCGCGAAAATCTCGGCGGGATTTGTCTCAACTGGGGGTGCATCCCGACCAAGGCGTTGCTGCGCTCGGCGGAGATTTATCATTATATGCAGCATGCGGGCGATTATGGCCTGATGGCCGCTAACATAAGCGCGGATATTGACGCGGTGGTGAAGCGGTCGCGTGGTGTGGCCAAGCAGTTGAATCAGGGCGTCACGCATCTGATGAAGAAGAACAAGATTACCGTTCATATGGGCGACGGCAAGTTGATCGCCGCGAACACATTGACCGTTACCAAGGATGGCAAGACCGAGGAACTAACCGCAAAGAACATAATCCTCGCCACCGGCGCACGGGCGCGGGATTTGCCCTTTGCGCCCGCCGATGGGAAACGCATCTGGACCTATCGCCACGCAATGGTGCCGCCCGAAATGCCAAAGAAGCTGCTCGTGATTGGGTCCGGTGCGATTGGCATTGAGTTTGCGAGTTTCTACAATGATATGGGCGCAGAGGTGACCGTCGTTGAAATGCTGGATCGCATAGTGCCGGTCGAGGACGCCGATGTCTCGGCCTTCCTGGAAAAGGCGCTGACCAAGCAAGGCATGAAGATCATGACCGGGGCAGGGGTCGAAAGCCTGAAAGCCAGCGCGACGGTCGTTTCCGCTGCGATCAAGGGCAGGGACGGCAAGGTCGCCCAATCGGAATTCACGCATTGCATCGTTGCCATTGGCATAGTCCCCAACACCGAAAATATCGGGTTGGAAGCGCTTGGCGTCGAAATGGATCGCGGCTTCCTGAAAACCGACCCGATGTGCCGCACAAACGTGCCCGGCCTGTGGGCGATTGGCGACATTACCGCCCCGCCTTGGTTGGCGCATAAGGCAAGCCATGAAGGCGTGATTGCAGCCGAAGCCATTGCAGGCGGCCACCCAGTTGCCATGGACCCGCTGAACATTCCCGGCTGCACTTATTGCCATCCGCAAGTCGCGAGTGTCGGCCTGACTGAGGCCAAAGCGAAAGAGGCTGGCTACGACGTCAAGGTCGGCAATTTCCCGTTCCTGGGCAATGGCAAGGCAATTGCGTTGGGCGAGGCAGAAGGCTTTATTAAAACCGTCTTCGACGCCAAGACTGGTGAGTTGCTTGGCGCGCATATGGTTGGCGCGGAAGTCACCGAGCTGATCCAAGGCTACACCATCGGCAAAACCGCCGAATTGGTCGAGGCCGATTTCATGCACACCGTCTTCCCGCATCCAACCTTGAGCGAGATGATGCACGAGAGCGTGCTCGGCGCTTACGGCAAGATGATTCATATGTGAGCCAAGGCGGTTGGGATCAATACACCAATACAACCGTCACCCTGAACTTGGTTCAGGGTCTATTGTGTCTTTCTAACGTCGGCTTGAGTCGCAATATGGATCCTGAAACAAGTTCAGGATGACGTCGATTATATAAGGATGACGACGTTTTCGCTGTCCTACACGTCCATTTTTTGCCATCCTTTCCGGCAACTGAAATATGTAGGAAAATTGGGTATGTTATTAAGTGTGAACTTGCTGAAGAATCTGCGGGTCTTGGCGGTTTCAGGCGTCGCGATTTTGTCCTCGACTGCGCAGGCGCAGACCACGGTCATTACCGCCGACAAGATGGTCGATGTTTTGAACGGTAAAACGGTCGAATATCCAGCTGTTTTTGTCGGCGCAGACGGCCGCATCACCAGCATCGCCGATGCCCGCACGGTAAAATGGGGAAGCGACGTCACGCATATCGACATGTCCGGCAAAACCATATTGCCCGGCCTCATTGACATGCATGTCCATCTCGATAGCCCAGCTGATATTGGCGGCTATCGCGGCCTTGAATTTACCGACAGCTTCTGGGGCATGTCGGCCGTCGGCGCAGCGCAAGCCATGCTTAAGGCTGGCTTTACCACCGTGCGCAATGTCGGGGCGGAAAACCGCAATGACATTGGCCTGAAACAAGCCATTGAAAATGGCTATGCGATTGGTCCCCGGATCGTGCCAGCAGGCTATTCCATCGGCGCAACGGGCGGACATTGCGACTCGACATTCCTCCCGCCAAGCCTTGAGGGCGCTTCCAAGGAAGAGGGCATCGCCGATAGCGAGGACGAACTGCGCTACGAAGTCCGCCGCCAGCGTAAATATGGCGCTGAAGTCATCAAGGTCTGCGCCACGGGCGGGGTGTTCTCGCGCAATACCGAACCTGGTCAGCAGCAGCTTTCCGAACGTGAATTACGCGTAATTGCCGATGAGGCGCATCAATGGGGCCTGCGCGTTGCGGCACATGCGCATGGTGGAGACGGCATTAAGGCCGCGATCAAGGCGGGCATCGACACGATTGAGCATGCAAGTCTTGTCGACGATGAAGGCATAAAGCTTGCCGCCGCGCGCGTGCGTCCTGTGTGGTTCTCTATGGATATCTTCAACACCGATTATACCCAGGCCGAAGGCGCGAAAAACGGCGTGTTGGAGGACAATCTGCGCAAGGACCGCGAAGTTGGGCAGATCCAGCGCGACAATTTCCGTAAAGCGCACAAAGCTGGCGTGAAGATGGTCTTTGCCTCCGATGCGGGCGTGATGCCGCACGGGCTTGTCGGCGGACAGTTCAAGGTCATGGTCGAATATGGCATGACCCCGATTGAGGCCATTCAGGCAGCAACCCGCAACGCCGCGCAAGCGCTTGGCCGTGAAAAGGATGTTGGTGCGATTGCCATTGGCCGCTTTGCCGATATCATCGCTGTCGATGGTGATCCTTTGGCCAATGTGCGGGAACTGGAGTCGGTCGATGCCGTTGTGAAGGGCGGCAAAATCGTCCGGTGAATGCGCATGCATCAAACTGTCATAGCGCATTGATTGCACCATGACGCTTGTGTAAACTATATCATCAGCGGTCGCAGAACCGTCCGGGAATGAACATCAGGGATTTTGAAACATGATCACTATCATCGCAACCGCACTGCTCAGCATGGCCGCCATGAAGGGCGACGCCGTGGACAACGCGCGCAAGGCATTCAACAACTGCATGATTGAAGTCCACAATATTGCAGTTTCAGAGAAACTAACCCCCACCGCGTTCATCAAAACATCCGATACGGCATGCCCGACAGAACGTGCAGCCTATAAGGCGATATTGGTGAAGGCCGAGCGGTCTTATGGTTCAAGCCTAGCCGACGCGGAGAAGTTTGCTGCCGAAGAGATCCAGATGCTGGTCGACTCGGTGGTGACGAGCTTTAATGAAAATGTTGAGGGTGGCTCGAAGTTAACGCCGGAGAAATAAGGGCCGCAACACACAATGTCGGTGACTTACAACTCGCTATAGATGGACTTAACGCGAAAAAATTCAGATAATGTAGTTAGTGCACTGAATTAATTATATTTTTTATATTTTATCGCCTATCTAGCGACCTCAGCTCGATACACATTGCCCCGGAATTTGATCAAGCGGGCGGGTTTGAACGCCCAATGTGCTTGGCCTTGCCAAGAGGCGCAACATTGATCGGTAAAGAGCGTATACGGAAGTGATATATTTATATCTGAGGGGAAGCGGGCAACATGGATAACGACATTTTCGAGCAGTTTATCGCCCAGCTTCAGCGATATGTCCGCGAACGGTTAATTCCGGCGGAGAAGGAAATCCTCGAAACAGACATTATTCCGGACTCAATCCTGACCGAGATGCGCGACATGGGCCTGTTTGGCCTAACCATGCCTGAAGAATATGGCGGTGCGGGAATGAATATTCAGCAATATGTCCGCACCATCCGGGAATTGAGCTATGCCATGCCCTGTTATCGGTCGATCACCTCGATCAACATCGGGATGGTGTGTTCAGCATTCAAAAATGGCGGAACTGACGCACAGAAATCTGAGTGGTTGCCGCGATTGGCTGCGGGAGAAATTGCCTCTTTTGGTCTGACCGAGCCGGGATCAGGTTCGGATTCGGCTGCCATGCAGACTATCGCTGTAAAGTCCGGCAATGGTTGGTTGCTGAACGGCACGAAGCGCTACATCACGAATGCCCCCTTTGCGGATGTGGCGCTGATTATGGCGCGAACCAGCAAAGAAGCCTTGCCCAAAAATGCGCATGTTTCGGCCTTTATCGTACCTATGGATACTCCGGGCATTACCGTTGGTAAGTCTGACAAGAAAATGGGTCAGGCCGGAAGCCATATTGCCGATATTGTCATGGAAGATGTTAAACTACCTGCCGACGCGATATTGGGTGGCGAAGAGGGCAAGGGCTTTGCTTTTGCGATGCAAAGCCTCGACAATGGACGGCTTTCGGTGGGAGCAGCAGCTACCGGGTACGCCCGCCGCGCGCTCGACAGCGCATTGCGTTATGCGAACGAACGTAAAGCGTTTGGCGAACCAATTGCCAATTTCCAACTGATCCAGCAAATGCTGGCCGATAGCGACATCGAAATCTATGCTGCGGAATCTATGCTCGAAGACGCTTCCCGCCGTGCTGATGCGGGCGAGAATGTGCTTCGTAAGGCTGCCGCTGCAAAGGTATTCGCCACCGAAATGTGTGGCCGCGTGGTTGATCGTGTTGTGCAGATTTACGGCGGCGCTGGTTATCTCGCAGAATATGATGCGGAACGTTTCTACCGCGACGCCCGCATTTACCGGATTTATGAAGGCACAACGCAAATTCTGCAGCTTCAGATTGCAAAACATATGCTGCGCGAATGGGCGGCGCAGGCATGATGTCGGAAGCCTGATGCATGTATAACTTGTTGGACGGTTTGAAGATTATCGAGGCGTCGTCCTTTGTGGCGTCGCCGACGGCTGGCCTTTATTGTGCGCAGTTCGGCGCAGAGGTCATCCGCGTCGACCAAATTGGCGGCGGTCCGGATTATCACCGCTGGCCAGTGACGCAAGACAATGACTCGCTGTATTGGGAAAACCTAAACCGTGCCAAAAAGTCGGTGGCCCTTGATTTATCCAGCCCGCAGGGACGCGAATTGCTGCAAGAACTGGTGCGCGCCACCGGGCAATTTATTACTAATTTTCCTGCTGAGGGATTTCTGTCGCATGCTAAACTGGCGGAAGGACGCGCCGATCTCGTAACCGTGCGGGTCATGGGTTGGGCCGATGGCGCACCCGCGTTAGATTACACTGTAAATAACGCCGTGGGCTATCCCATGATGACTGGACCTGGCCCCGAACCAGTCAACCATGTTTTACCCGCATGGGATTTGCTGAGCGGTGCTTATGCCGCCTTTGCGATGCTGGCGGCAATTCGCAAGCGCGAACGGACGGGCGAGGGCAGTGAGGTTCGCATTCCCCTGTCGGACGTTGCCATAGGCACTGTGGCCAATCTGGGCGGTATCGCCGAAGTGTTGCACAACAAGGCAAATCGTCCCCGTCTCGGCAACGCGGTCTATGGATTGTTTGGGCGCGATTTTGTCACCAAAGACAATGTGCTGACGATGATCGTGGTTGTGACCCACCGCCAATGGGCGGGCCTCATCAATGCGCTTGGCTTGAACGTGCAAGTGGAGGCGATCGAGGCGGAGCGCGGGGTTAGTTTCGCCAAAGATGACGGGCTTCGCTTTGAACATCGTGATGCGCTTTATCCATTGTTTGAAAGGGCGATTGGTTCGCTTGATCACGCGATGATGGCTTCGAAGCTTGATGCGGCCGGAATCGTTCATTCGGTCTACAGGACTATGTTGGATGCCGCACATGATCCGCGCTTGGTCGGGCATAATCCGATGTTTAGCGCCTCTGGGACCAACCCGTCCGGGTTTAGCTATCCTGCCGCCGGCGCTTTTGGCACCATACCCCAAATGCAACGGGGCGACGCAAAGGGAGCGCCGCGCAACGGGCAGCATAGCGCAGAAATACTGAGCACATTGCTCGGTCTATCCTCGGGCGAAATCGCCCGCCTTATAGACTCTGGAATCATAGGAATTGCCACATGAATAAGCTTCGCCGCGCCGCCATTGTTGCCCCTATTCGCACCCCCGTCGGCAAATTCGGTGGAGCGCTGTCGTCGCTCAACGCAGGCGAGTTGGGTGGCATTATCTTAAAGGCGTTGATGGAGCGAACCAAGATAGACCCGGCGCGGGTGGACGACGTGGTATTTGCCCAAGGATATGGCAGTGGCGAAGCGCCGTGCATTGGGCATTGGGCGTGGCTTGCGGCGGGGCTTCCGATTGAAGTGCCGGGCTATCAAATTGACCGGCGCTGCGGCTCCGGCCTGCAAGCCATCGCAAATGCAGCGATGATGATCCAAACCGGCGTCAGTGATGTTGTGGTCGCTGGCGGATGCGAAAGCATGTCCAATGTCGAACATTACTCTACCGACATTCGTAAGGGTGTTCGCGCAGGCAATTTAACGCTGCACGACAGGTTGACGCGAGGGCGGTTGATGAGCCAGCCAGTCGAGCGTTTTGGCGTGATTAGTGGTATGATTGAGACTGCTGAAAATTTGGCAAAAGATCATAATATCAGCCGCGAAGCTTGTGATTCTTATGCAGCGCGATCGCATCAGCGCGCTGCCGCCGCATGGGCAAATGGCTTGTTCGATGATGAATTGGTACCCGTAAGTATCGCGCAGAAAAAAGGCGAGCCAATCGTGTTTGATCATGATGAAGGCTATCGCGCCGATGCCACGGTCGAAACAATGGCTGGCTTACGTCCGCTCGAAGGTGGCGTCGTCACGGCTGGCAACGCCAGCCAGCAAAATGATGCGGCCGCAGCGTGCCTTGTTGTGGCGGAGGATAAGCTTGAAGAACTCGGGCTGGAACCCATCGCTTATTTCCATAGCTGGGCAGCCGCAGGCTGTGAGCCGTCGCGGATGGGCTATGGCCCTGTTCCTGCCACACAGCGTCTGTTCGCGCGCAACGGCCTTAGCTGGAGTGACATCGGCCTTATTGAACTGAACGAGGCGTTTGCCCCGCAAGTGCTGGCCTGTCTCAAGGGCTGGGGCTGGTCCGATGATGACAGCCGCCATGACATGCTCAACGTCAACGGCTCGGGTATATCGCTTGGCCATCCCATTGGTGCAACCGGTGGTCGGATACTGGCGAACCTCACCCGCGAAATGCATCGCCGGGACGTCCGTTTCGGTCTTGAAACGATGTGCATTGGCGGCGGTCAGGGGATTGCGGCGGTATTTGAACGCGCATGAATTTTGCCGCCGCTTTAAAAGCTGCTGAGCGCTACCGCGATGCGGCGACATCGGCACTCGTGGCGCGCTTGGCGGATCGTGCTATTGATAGCGACCAACGCGCGGCGCATGGCTTTGCTTGGGTGGCAACCAGCGTAGCCGCGTTGGAAGCCGTTAGCCGCTGGCTTGAGAGCAATGACGGCGGGACTCAGCTTGACCAATATACAGCGTCGCTGATTTTTGCCGAAACATTGGCGCAACTGACGGGCGGCTTGCCGATGGGGCAGAATGAGTTTTTCCGCCCGACAGATCTTGGGATTAGCACCGCAGCGCAGTCGCTTGCCCAAGATTGCACTTTCTGGATCGACAGCGACCAAGCCAAAACGCGGGCTGCGGTAGCGCAGGCTTTGGTCGATGGCCAGATGCCAAGCGAGAATATGCACGACGCCGAACTGGATGCGGTTCGGGAACAATATCGGCGATTTACGACAAGCAGGATATTGCCAGACGCCCACAAATGGCACCTTGCGAACGACCTGATTCCCGATGAAACCATCGCTGAAATGGCGCAGCTTGGGACTTTTGGAGTGTGCATTCCCACCGAACATGGCGGTTTGGGATTATCGAAGCTCGTCATGTGCGTGGTGACAGAAGAACTGTCGCGCGGGTGGATCGGCGCGGGATCGCTGAGTACCCGGTCTGAAATAGCTGGCGAACTGATCGCGATGGGCGGTACGCACCCGCAAAAGGCGCACTGGCTGCCGAAAATCGCCAGCGGAGAAATTCTGCCAACGGCAGTGTTTACCGAACCCGACACAGGCTCCGACCTTGGCGCGTTACAGACACGGGCGCGGCGTGATGATGGAAATTGGATCATCGACGGGTCAAAGACCTGGATCACCCATGCAAGTCGTTCTGACCTGATGACCATGCTCGTGCGCACGGCGCCTGATGTGAAGGGCTATGCAGGATTGTCGATGTTGCTAGTGCCAAAGCCGCGCGGAACGCAGGGGGATGCATTCCCGGCTGAGGGAATGTCAGGTAGCGAAATCGAAGTGCTCGGTTACCGCGGCATGCGCGAATATGCGCTGCAATTTGATGGCATGATTGCGCCTGGTGACGCCGTGCTGGGCGGCGAAGAAGGGCAGGGCTTTAAACAGTTGATGCGCACATTCGAAGGCGCGCGTATCCAGACAGCGGCGCGGGCCGTTGGCGTTGCCAAGCGGGCGTTAGAGCTGGGTCTGGACTATGCCACCAACCGCAAGCAGTTTGGCAAAGCGATCATCGGCTTCCCCCGTGTTGCCGACAAAATTGCGATGAGCGTGGCGGACTTTGTGATGTCGCGTGAACTGACTTATGCGGCGGCCCGCGCAAAGGATTCTGGTAAAAGATGCGATATTGAGGCTGGCATGGCGAAACTGCTGGCGGCGCGCGCAGCATGGAGCAATGCCGATGCGAGCTTACAAATTCATGGCGGCAATGGCTATGCGCTCGAATATGAAATCAGCCGCGTTTTGTGCGATGCACGAATCTTGAATATTTTTGAAGGTGCCGCCGAAATTCAGGCGCAAGTGATAGCCAAGGGTCTGACGGGGGGTCGCAACTAATGCGTATATGGGACAGGTGGATTGGACGTGAAGAAATACGGAAAGATCGCATCGACCATGCTTTGGTGGCGCGCTGGCTCGCCACCTTTGATTGTGTGGCCAGCGGCGATGGCACAGTGCCGCAGGGGTTACATTGGTGCCTATGCGTACCGGACGCAGCGACGACACAACTGGGCCCCGACGGACACCCTGCACGTGATGACAGCCCGCAAGGCTTTCTTCCACCTGTTCCCTTGCCGCGCCGCATGTGGGCATCCAGCAAAGTAGACTTTTTCGCACCCCTGCAATTGGGTGAAGCCGTCACCCGCACGTCGCGCATCCAATCCATCACCGAAAAATCAGGCGGATCGGGCCAGTTGTTTTTTGTCGATGTCACCCATGAAACTTTTGGCGAATCCGGCATTGCGGTTCGGGAGATCCAAAGCATTGTGTATCGCGAAGCTGCCGCTCCAGACGCTACTTTATCACCGCCTAAAAATGGTGTGGGCAGCTTCGATGCAGTGGCTTGGAGGATCCACCGCATGCTCATTCCAACCGAACCGCTATTGTTCCGCTTCTCCGCGCTGACCTTCAACAGCCACCGCATCCATTATGATTTGCCTTATGCGCAAGGGGAAGAGCGCTATCGCGGCCTTGTCGTTCATGGTCCATTGACGGCGACATTATTACTGGATTTGGCGCGACGGGAATATGGCGACAATGCATTGGCACATTTTTCCTACCGGGGCCTTTCGCCAGCGATCTGTGGTGAGGCGTTGCATCTTGTGATGCGCGGGAAGGGCAATGACATCGAAATGGCCGCTTTTGCAGATGACGGAAGGCAAGTGACCGCTGCAACGGCTCAAAGGAAACAACAATATGCCTGAAAGCCTGGATATTAGCGAAATACGCCGTGCGGTGCAGGCATTATGTGCGGAGTTTCCCGGCGAATACTGGCGGGAAAAAGACCAAGCACGAGCCTACCCGAGTGAATTTGTCGATGCGCTTACCAAGGCAGGGTTTCTCGCCGCTCTGATCCCGGAAGCCTATGGTGGTTCGGGACTAAAGCTTGATGCCGCCGCCGTAATCATGGAAGAAATTCAGGCAGCGGGCTGCAACGGCGCTTCGGCCCATGCACAGATGTATATTATGAACACGCTGCTGAAATATGGCAGCGCGGAACAGAAGCAGGAATATCTGCCGCAGATCGCCACAGGGGAACTGCGCTTGCAGGCCTTTGGCGTTTCTGAACCGACCAGCGGCACGGACACGCTTTCGTTAAGAACGGTGGCTGTGCGGGATGGCGACGATTATGTCATCAACGGCCAAAAGATATGGACCAGCCGCGCGGAATATTCCGACCTAATGATGTTGCTTGCGCGCACAACGCCGCGCGAAGAGGTGTCCAGCAAGACCGAAGGACTATCCATTTTCCTGGTTGATATGCGCAAGGTCGTTGGCCCAAAATCCGAAGCGGGTGGGGGCATGACGATCAAGCCGATCCGCACGATGATGAATCATTCAACAACCGAAGTTTTCTTCGACGATATGCGCATCCCCGCATCGGCATTGATCGGTGAGGAGGGTAAGGGCTTCCGCTACATCCTGTCGGGCATGAACGCAGAGCGCATATTGATTGCTGCCGAATGCATTGGTGACGCCAAATGGTTCATCAAAAAGGCAAGCGACTATGCCAAGGAGCGCAATGTATTTGGCCGGGCGATCGGCCAGAACCAAGGCGTGCAGTTCCCGATCGCCCGTTGCTATGCGCAAATGTGTGCCGCCGAGTTAATGGTCCATCATGCGGCACAAGCCTATGACGCTGGCGGCAATCCGGGTTCCGAAGCGAATATGGCCAAGCTGCTGGCCTCTGAAGCAAGCTGGGCTGCTGCGGACATGTGTGTGCAAACGCATGGCGGCTTTGGCTTTGCCGAAGAATATGATGTCGAACGCAAATTCCGCGAAGCCCGCCTTTACACCGTCGCCCCGATCAGCACCAACCTGATCCTCAGCTATCTTGCCGAGCATGTCCTCGGTCTTCCGCGCAGCTATTGATTGAAAGGACATCCCCATGAATTTCGAACTCGCCCAAGAGCATCAGATGCTCAAAGACCTTGTCCGCAAATTTGTGAACTCCCAACTCATGCCGCTGGAAAGCGATGTGTTGGCACGCGAGACAGCGGGTAAGGGCAGCTATCTGACCGCAGAAGAACAGGCGCGGGTCGACCTTGTGTCAAAGGATCTGGGGCTGTGGGGGCTCGATGCGCCGGAGGAAGTGGGCGGCATGAACCTGCCGATGGTCGCCATGGTTGGTGTTGGCGAAGAACTGGGACGGACCGTTACCCCTTATACAATCCCGCCAGATTCGCCCAATTTGCGCATGATGATGGCTGCGGCGGATGAAAAGCAGCGCGAACATTATCTGGCGCCTTATGTGCGCGGCGAGACGATCTCTGCTATTGGGATATCGGAACCGAGCGCTGGAGCCGACCCGCAATTGATGAAAACTACCGCCGTTCAGGATGGCGACGACTGGATTATCAATGGCCGCAAAATCTGGATCACAAAGGCGGACGAGGCCGATTTTACCATATTGATGGCCGTGACGGACAAAAATGCCGAAGGCCGAAATGGCATGTCCGCATTTCTGGTCGACCGCGAAACACCGGGCTTCAATGTCCTGCGTAAAATTCCGATGATCGACGGCACCGCGACCTATGAAATTGCGCTCGACGATTGCCGCGTTCCAGGCTGGAAATTGCTGGGCAAACGCGGACAGGGGTTTTTGCCTATGCAAGTGCGGTTGGGGACAAGGCGGATAGAAATGGCGTCTTGGTCGATTGGCATGGCGCAGCGCGCGCTTGATATGATGATCGAATATGCGCCGCAACGCGTGACCTTTGGCAAAGCTTTATCATCCCGCCAAACGGTGCAAAATTGGGTTTCTGACGCCGCCACGCGGATTCATGCCATGCGGTTGATGACCTATGACTGCGCGTGGAAAATGGACGAAGGGCGTGACACCAGACAAGAAATTTCGATGATCAAATCCTATTGCACCGAAACGGCCTATGACATTGTCGACCATGCAATGCAGATGTTTGGCGCGATGGGCATGACGCGCGAAATGCCGCTGTATCTGTTGTCCAACAAATTGCGGACGATGCGCATTTATGATGGGCCAAGCGAAATTCACAATTGGGTGGTCGCACGCGACTTGCTCGGAACACGCGACTGAATTAGGCGATGGCAGGACAAGCGCCGGAGGAGGGCGCGTAATTATGACGTATGAAACGATCACTTTGGATGTTGCGGACAGGATCGCAACCATCACCCTCAACCGTCCCGAACGCATGAACGCGTGTTCGCTCGAAATGGCGGGTGAAATAAATGATGCCGTTTCCAATGGTCTTGGCGATGCACGTTGTCTTGTCCTTACCGGCGCAGGGCGTGGCTTTTGCTCCGGCGCAGACTTGTCCGCGCGCGCAGGACGCTCAATTTCGGGAGGGGAGGGCAGCTACATCGCACTGACCCGGCATTATAACCCGCTGATGATGAACCTTGCGCGTCTGAATATGCCCATCGTCACCGCCATCAACGGCGCGGCGGCGGGGGTTGGCTGCTCCATCGGTCTATGCGGCGATTTTGTCATTGCAGGCAAATCAGGCTATTTCCTTCAGGCGTTTGTGAATATCGGCCTCGTCCCCGACGGAGGTGCATCGTGGATGCTACCCCGCTTGGTTGGCAAAGCGCGCGCAACCGAAATGATGATGCTCGGAGAGAAAATCAGCGGTGAAAAAGCGGCCGATTGGGGCATGATCTACAAATGCGTGGAAGATGAAGCGTTGCACGCAGAAGCCCGCGCACTGGCGACCCGGCTCGCCAACGGCCCCACAGTGGCCTATGCGGTGATGCGCAAAAATATCCTAACCGCGCTGGAAAACTCTTACGCCGAACAATTGCTCGCCGAAGCCGAAGGGCAGAGGATCGCAGGAAGCACCGCCGACGCAAAAGAAGGCGCGCGGGCCTTTGTGGAAAAGCGCAAAGCAGTTTTTACGGGGCAATGAGACGTGGTGGCGTCTTGATCTGAAGGCGGGTGTGGCCAAAAGCTGTGCCCTCTTGTCCATCAGCGCCCAATATTGCGATGTTGCCTAGAACGCATTGCCGATAGCGAGGACGAAGTTTTTTGAGGTAAGCCCAATTCAATAATGGCGGTTCAGTAAAGAGTTTAGCACTTCTGAAGATCGCAGAGGGTTTATCCGGGAGAGATGCTGGCGGACAGGGTGAAAATACCCCTGAGGCCATGAAAATGCCGGTTTTCTGGGTTTTGTTTTTCTCTATTCTGTGACGGTATGTGACCGAGCTGTGTGCGCTAGTCAAACCCGTCCGGTTTATGTATCCCTAACAAAACTCACTCGGGGGTGTTATGGCGCTTGAAGTCAGTGGTGAAGAAATCGTTGGACTAACGAACTACGAGGCCGCGCTCCAGCTCCAGACTATTTTGGTTTCCGCTTGCGAGGGCAAGAGGGATGGAGAACCAGCGATAATCTATCAACAGCTTCGCCGCTGGGCAATGGCGAAGGCTAGCTGGGCATCGGCCATCCCGTCGTTCGTTAAAGGCTGCCATGACCTTCCGTCCTTTTGGTCCTATATCCGTGGTGTAAGTGACCAGTGGGAACCTCGACGCCAACACGTTCGGAAGGCAATGGAGGCATTGCTGCATCTGTCCGAACACTCCAGCGACGTTGTGAACTCTTCAGCCTGGACGGGAATCAAAAGTGCGAGGGACCGTCTCGGAGGCGCTCAAGCTCTAATCCCCGTAGCTCAGGCATCTATCAAAGCCTTAATAGACCACTATGAGCTGGGCCGTGGGAATGGCGGTCCGCCTTTAGACGAACATAAGGATGCGTTAGAGGCGCTTCGCGGATTGCATCAGGCGCTTGGCGATATCCTGAGGTTGGTCGATGGTGGACACTCCATCACCGCCAAGGCCCAAAAAGAGGCCGTTGATTATCTCGGAAGGGCTGCGAAAGCGTTGAAGGGGGACCCTTTACCCTTTGCGGTATCAGCCTTGTGCATGGGAGTGTTCACCGCTCTTGGCTTTCCCAATGTCGGCGGCTGGCTGGGCGCTGCTGCCATGACTATCCGTAAGTCCGGTGAAGCCGTGTAACTTGAACTCAGAGTCACTCAAGGTTCTACGAAGGGTATAGCTCATCAAGCGCCAACTGCGCCTCCAACGGTGTCTCTATCCCAAAGTCCTGTTGCAACCCGTGCGGGTCACACCACTCAGGCCAAGGCTCGTCCTTCCCGAACTTTCCCGTCACGGCATTTGTAAAGCCTGCCGTGTTAGCGGAAACCACCATAAGGGGTTCTGTGCAAATGGCGTCGCAGGTGAGGTCACAGGGTTGGTATATTTGCCCCTGAGAGATTTACCCCTGGGCCGTTCGGTCACCAAAGGCAGTCGCGGAAACAAGGCGGTAAAATAGCTGGCTGCGTTCGATTCGGGTCATGTCCCTCTATGGAACAAATGCGGAATAAACATCATTGGCGCTGTTGTAATTTTCCTCTTCCGTGCGAACGAATGTAACGCGTAATCAATGTCTCAGGTCAAGGGGCGGGTGTTTGCGACGGCAACGGAGGGTAAATGTCTGACGACAGTTTTTGGAGCCGCATGTTCGTGATGGGGGTGCTTGCAGGTAGTCTATACTATTGCACCCGAGAGGACGAGCCTGCGCCTCCGGAAGCGGCGGCCTTGGCGATGCCCTCGTCTATGACAGTTTTCGATGACATGCCGGGCAATAAACTTGGGGTTATGGCCATTCCTGCGGCTCTTGAGGGAGCTGGCGGACAGGGTGTCCGCCGTCTCTTTAACTAAGCATTTCAAAAAAAGCAATTTAATCTAAAATGTCTTGGATCTGCTCCCACACGTGCTCCCTCATATTTCAATCGAGAAGAGAGATGAGCTGATTTGTGGTCGGCTTCTTGTAGCCTGATGTGGCTCCGATGCGAAAGAAATCTTTTTTCTCCGTTTCGATGTTTTCGAAGAAGTCATTTTGCAAGATTGCCAAATCGCTAACACCCGATGCGGAGATTAGAGCTGCTAATCTCCGCGCCAGGGGAACGCGCTAAGCGCGCCCGTCTTAATCGTCGACTTTCGGCAGAGGCTGGCGAAGGACGATGCGTCAGTTTATCGGCATGACGTCGAGTTGAAGCGAAAGGCCCTTGCCGTCGCGGTGAGGCCAAGCGGCCCCAACCTTGGTCCAGAAGCCTTTGTCGCCCTTGCTGGTGACGTGCCATGCGTGAAAGTCTGGCTGCTTAGGTTCGTTGGTTGATGCGGCTGTTGTGCGGGTCATTGTCGTCGTCGACGGCGTCAAAGGTCTCGATCAAATCGCGGATGCATGATTGATCTGCATCGGGAAACGAACGAAACCCGACTGTCGCAACGGCAGTGCAAGCAACCCCCATCGCTTGACGTGTCATGTCGTCCAAACGCTCAATCCGCGTGGTCTGTTCGCGCGCAGTGGCAAGAGCGGTCATTGCACCTATCCCCTACGGGTTTCGCAAAGCATTACTAGCGCCCCAAAATCCTCGCGCTCATCAAGCCGGTCGGAAATCTTGCGGACACAGGCAATCGGCAAACCATTATCGTTGGCAATGCTGCGTGAGTAATCGTCGCGGGTCTCGGCCCCGCACTCATGATACATCAACTGTAAATCAAACATTTCCCACCTCCTTTGCAGGCTGAAAGCCGCACTGGCTGCGACATGCGGCTGTGCCTCCCGGCGAGGATCGGGGAGAGGGGGAGGGTAAGCCGAATCGTCACCCTTGGCGCGGGCCAGCGGGCAATACCCGCCACCAGGGGGTGACTATTCTGCTTTGGGAAATGAGAGGGCAAAGCCCTTAACGTTCCCGCCCAGATCGCCTTGCGATCCAGCAAGCAACGGCACACTTGCACGGCACAACGCAGACGGACGCCCTGATGGCGAAGGCAAGCGGGCAGAGGGTGTTTCGCGATTAGCGCAGTTCCGCAATGCCTGCGATAGCGAGATACAAGCGGGCATACGGCAAGGCGAGAGGCAAGATTACCAGCGGGTCAGAACAAAAGCACAGCACCTTCAGGAGGACGAAGCGTGGGAAGAGTGCAACCACTGTTATTTCCATCCAACTGGACCTGCTCCGGATCGTCACCCAGATAGGACGAGACTACAGGCCCAGTATGCGTCGGCGTATACAGCCTGTTGCCCGAAGGCTAGGCCCTATGCCGTGCGCGATGATTTCAGGAACGGCTAGAAACGCTAACTTTTCGGACGTTCGTTAAGCGTTTTGCATTTCGCAAATCCTGCCGTTCGTTCAACTCACATTTGGTTGCTGCCTAATACCAAGTCCCGTTGATTAGAACTCATGAGCTCATTGACGCAGACCAATGGACATTATTTTCCAGAGTTGATCGACGATATCGTCATGGGGTTTGATGAAGCGCTCGCAGAACGATTCTTTCACCGATTCCATCCATTTTGGACTATTATCATATATTTTAGATGGAATTACGTACATTTACACAGTGGCCGTGGATCTCATGTGCATGTGTATGTCAGGATTTCGGTCCATGTTGGCCTACTATCATTAATTTTACATAACATTACTTAAATTTACGTATTTGTTGTTGAATATCATGTGTATGCGGGGATTTCGGTCCAGTTTGACTATTAGTTTTGGGTGACGGTACCCCAGATAAAGCAGAGAAAGATGCAACATGGCTAAGATCATTCGACTGACGGCAAAGAATGGCGCGATTAAGGAAATTCCTTTTGTAGGCAAGTTCAAGCTTGATCCCCAGTTTCTTGGCGCGAAAGTTGAGGTGATCGACAGCGTTACCGGAGCCTGGGTGTCAGCCGTTAAAGTCCGTATTCGTGGCAAGAATGTTGATCTGTCATATTCTCAGGACGCGCAACCAGAAGAGGCAAAGCCCGAAGTTGCTGCCGAGAGCCAGAGCTCTTCGGATGCAGGCTTGAAAGACGGTTCCAATTTGTCTGACTTAGATACCGGCGATACAGGGGGTGTCGGTGCATCGGCCCAGCAACAGCCTTCTGCTGCGCTGCCGGCGGGCGGCATCTCTGGGACTAGTATTGCACTTGGTGTTGTTGGGCTTGGCGCATTGGCAGGCATTGCTGCTGCCGGTGGCGGTTCTAACAAGACGCCTCCGCCAGCCCGCACGCCTCCGCCCGCCCCCACTGCACTTGACTTGGCTTCTGCCGATGACACGGGTGCGAGCAATAGCGATAATGTAACGAGCCAGACGTCCGCCCTCACCATTACGGGCCAGGCCGAAGCTAATGCCCGCGTTGAGTTGTTTGACGGCACAACCTCGCTTGGCACGACAACTGCCAGTGCAACCGGCGCATTCAGTCTGGATGTGACGCTAGCTGCTGGCGCGCGCTCGATCACCGCCAAGGCGACCAATGCTGCGGGCAATGTGAGTGCGGCGTCTGCCGCACTAACCATAACGGTCGACGCGACAGCTCCTGCTGCGCCTACTGGTCTTGACTTGGCTGCGGCAGATGACAGTGGTGCCTCACCGACCGATGATCTGACCAACAAGCAAAGCGTGACGATCACTGGCCAAGCAGCGGCCAATGCCTCCGTTGAGTTGTTTGATGGCACAACCTCGCTTGGTACGACAACTGCAAATGCCTCTGGTGCATTCAGTTTTGAGGTCACGCTTGCCGCTGGCGTTCGCTCGATCATTGCCAAGGCAATAGACGCTTCTGGCAATGTGAGTGCGGCATCTGCTGCACTGGCCGTAACGGTGGACGCGACAGCTCCCGCTGCGCCTACTGGCCTTGACTTAGCTGCGGCAGATGACAGCGGCTCTGATAGCACAGACAATGTTACCAGCCAGAGCTCAGGCCTGACGATCACTGGCCAAGCAGAAGCCAATGCCCTCGTTGAGTTGTTCGATGGCACAACCTCGCTTGGCACCACAACCGCAAATGCCTCTGGTGCATTCAGTCTTGATGTGACGCTAGCCGCTGGCGCGCGCTCGATTACTGCCAAGGCAACTGACACTGCGGGCAATGTGAGTGCGGCATCTGCCGCACTAGCCATAACGGTGGACGCGACAGCTCCTGCTGCGCCTACTGGCCTTGACTTAGCCGCGGCCGATGACACGGGGTCGAGCAATAGCGATAATGTAACGAGCCAGACGTCCGCCCTAACGATCACTGGCCAAGCCGAAGCTAATGCCCGCATCGAGTTGTTCGATGGCACAACCTCGCTTGGCACGACAACCGCAAATGCCTCTGGAGCATTTAGTCTGGATGTGACGCTTGCCGCTGGCGCGCGCGCGATTACTGCCAAGGCGACCGACGCTGCGGGCAATGTGAGTGCGGCATCTGCTGCACTGGCCGTAACGGTCAACGCTGCGGTTAATGTGACGGGTCAGATTGTGGCTGGCCCCGTCCAATCCGGCAACGGCCTGTCGGTCGACATTTATCGTGCCAACGGGACGCTTC
>NZ_JAAVVZ010000022.1 GCF_023910635.1 Sphingorhabdus sp.
ACGCTGACGACGTTGGAGCCGTCTTCGACGACGACGGAGGGGCCGTCATTGCCGGCTTCTTCGTGCGGTTCAGGGGCGCTTTCGCCTGCGTCAACGTGGAACTGTAACGCGAAGTCTACGGCTGGGTCCACAAAGGCGGTGATCGCGGAATAAGGGATGAACAGATGCGACGGGATCTGGCTGAACGACAGGCCAACTTCGAAATGCTCTGCCTCCACCTTAAGGTCCCAATATTTGTGCTGGAGCACAATGGTCATCTCGTCAGGGAAGCGTTCATGCAGATGTTGCGGAATGGAAACGCCAGGGGCTTGAGTCTTGAAAGTAATGTAGAAATGATGATCGCCCGGTAGGCCATCGCGCGCGACATTGCCGAGCACACGGCCCACCACCGCGCGCAATGCCTCTTGCACAACGTCATCATAAGGAATCAGGCTATCAACATGCTCTTCGGTCATAGCTTCTAGGTGGACCGACGGGAGCCCGAAATCAAGACGCTTATTGCCGCAAGCCAACTTGCCAAATGCGCTAGTGCGGCTATATCGGCGGCCATGCGTACAGGCTCTATCAGTCGAAAGACGAATGAAACGTCCATTGATGTTGAGGTTAACCTTGACGGCAGTGGTGTGTATGAAGTGTCAACGGGCATTGGCTTTCTCGACCATATGCTGGAGCAATTGTCCCGCCATTCGTTGATCGATTTGAAGGTGAAGGCGATAGGCGACCTGCATATCGACCAGCATCATACCACCGAAGACACTGGCATCGCCATTGGCGAGGCTGTGTTGCAGGCATTAAGCGATAAGCGCGGTATTACCCGTTACGGCACAGCCTATGCGCCGATGGACGAAACCTTGACGCGTTGTGCGCTCGACATTTCGGGGCGGCCTTATTTTGTCTGGAAAGTATCGCTTGGCATGCCGCGGCTTGGCGAATGGGATACCGAGCTGATCGAACATTGGTTCCATAGCTTCGCGACCAGCGCGGGCATCACGTTGCATGTCGAAAATCTATATGGTTCGAACAACCACCATATTGTGGAAAGCTGTTATAAGGCTTTGGCCCGCGCCTTGCGCCAAGCGGTTGAGATCGACCCGCGCAAGGCGGATGCGATTCCGTCGACTAAGGGGACGTTGTGAATCTCCCCTCCCGCAGGCGGGAGGGGTCGGGGGTGGGCCTGTGACGGTTAGGTTGCAAGCTCGCCTATGGCTCGCCACACCCAGCGCGGCCTTTGGGACTGTCCGGGGGACAGTCCTGCTGCGCTCCCCTCCCGCCTGCGGGAGGGGAATGTGAACCTTGCTCTCATTGATTATGGCGCGGGGAACCTGCATTCGGTGCATAATGCGTTGAAGGCGGCGGGCGCGACCGATATTCGCGTGACCGCTGATCCCGCTATCGTTGCCAAGGCCGACCGTATCGTTCTGCCCGGCGTAGGTGCCTTTGCGCATTGTATAGACGCTTTGTCTGCCATTGAAGGCATGACCGCCGCGATGGAACAGCGCGTTCGGGTCGAAGCGACACCGTTTCTGGGCATTTGCGTGGGGATGCAGTTGCTCGCCGACGAAGGCGTTGAGCATGGAAGCACAAGCGGGCTGGGTTGGATCGGCGGCACTGTGCGCGCGATTGCGCCCGCGCCGGATCTGAAAATCCCGCATATGGGTTGGAATGATGTGGTGCCGCGGGACGGCGCGCCGTTGATAGAGCGCGGCGAAGCTTATTTCCTTCATGGCTATCACTTTGATGCAGCGGACGCCGCCGATGTGCTGGCTACGACGGACCATGGCGGCACCCTCGTCGCTGCTGTGGGCCGTGACAACATAATGGGTGTGCAATTTCATCCGGAAAAAAGCCAGGCCTATGGCATCAATTTTCTGAAACATTTTCTGGAATGGATGCCGTGACCAAAACGCACAAACATCTTCCTGCCTTTGTGCCTTTGTGCGAACCAAATTTATCACGCAAAGACGCAAAGACACAAAGAAGAAAGTATTTTTCATGATTGTCTTCCCTGCGATTGACCTGAAGGGTGGCGAGGTTGTGCGCTTGGCCGAGGGCGATATGAACCGCGCGACCGTCTATGCCGATGATCCGGCGGCGCAAGCGATGCTGTTTGCCGAACAAGGCGCGCAATTTCTCCATGTCGTCGATCTCGACGGGGCATTTGCCGGGCGGCCTGAAAATGCCGAAGCGGTGGAGGGGATTATCGAAAATTTCCCCGGCTATATCCAATTGGGCGGCGGCATTCGCAATCCGCAGACGGTTGAACGCTGGTTCGACATGGGCGTCGCGCGGCTGGTGATTGGTACGGCTGCGCTAAAAGACCCGGCATTTGTGAAGGACATGGCGCGCGAATTTGCGGACGGTATTGTTGTCGCAGTCGACGCGCGCGACGGGTTTGTCGCGACTGAGGGCTGGGCCGAGACATCCGACATGCCCGTCATCGACCTGGCCCGCCGCTTCGAAGACGCGGGCGTGGCGTCGATCCTGTTCACGGATGTTGGCCGCGACGGGATGCTAACCGGTTGTAATATTGACGCGACGGTTGATTTGGCGCGGCGGGTAAACATTCCGGTGATCGCCAGCGGCGGGGTGAAGGGCATTGATGACATTCACATGCTGTCGCTGCATGCGAAGGACGGCATTGAAGGCGTGATTACGGGCCGTGCGATTTATGACGGGCGGCTGGATCTGGCGACGGCGATTAAGGTGGCGGAGCGCGCGTGAACTGCCAATCACATAACACCGTAACCCTGAACAGCGGCCGCTTGCGGTCGCGTTGGTCGAAGGGTGTGTTAAATGCTGACGCATCAACGATGGGCGCCCTTCGACTTTCATCAGCGCTGATCGCGCTGATGGCTCAGGGCTGCGGTAAGTTTTCAATGGTGACATGCCAATGACCGCCCCCCTCAACCCCGACGCTGCGCGTCGCGGTCCCCCTGCCCGTAACGGGGAGGAATTGTTATGACCGTCCGCGTCCGCGTTATCCCCTGTCTCGACGTTTCCAATGGCCGGGTGGTCAAGGGTGTGAACTTTGTCGACCTGCGCGACGCCGGTGATCCGGTAGAACAAGCACAGGCCTATGATGCGGCGGGTGCGGACGAACTTTGCTTCTTGGATATCGGCGCAAGCCATGAGGGGCGCGGGACGATCATTGATGTGGTCCGGCGCACCGCTGAAGTATGTTTCATGCCGCTAACCGTCGGCGGCGGCGTGCGCAGTGCCAAGGATGCACGGGCATTGTTGCTGGCGGGTGCAGACAAGGTCGCGGTGAACAGCGCAGCCGTAGCGCGGCCAGAGGTCGTGGCCGACATCGCCGCACGTTTCGGCAGCCAGTGCGTTGTGGCATCGGTGGATGCGCGGCGGACGGGCAGCGGATGGGAAATCTTTACTTATGGTGGCCGCAATCCAACCGGCATTGACGCCCTCGAACATGCCGTCAGGCTCGCCGACCTTGGCGCAGGCGAATTGCTGGTGACGAGCATGGACCGCGACGGCACGCGCGATGGCTACGACCTCGCACTCACCCGCGCAATCGCCGATGCGGTGAACATCCCCGTGGTGGCCAGCGGCGGTGTTGGCAATCTCGACCATCTGGTCGCTGGCGTGCGCGAAGGCCATGCAAGCGCGGTTCTGGCGGCATCAATATTCCATTTCGGCCAATATAGCATTGCCGATGCGCATGCGGCGTTGAGAGCGGCGGGGTTGCCGGCGCGCGCCTGACCTGCGACGCAAAAAATTCGCTCCCCGAGTCCTTGACCTGTCACAAAAACACCCTATCTGGGCTCCGTTAGCACTCGTCCTGTATGAGTGCTAATGTACATTCATTGCCGTCCTCTGCTTCATGCAGGCGTGGCGGGATGGCGAAACAAAAAAAGGATAGTTCAACATGGCATTTCGTCCATTGCATGACCGCGTTCTCGTCCGTCGGGTCGAGGCCGAAGCAAAAACCGCTGGCGGGATCATCATCCCTGATACAGCTCAGGAAAAGCCACAAGAAGGCGAAGTCGTCTCCGTGGGTTCGGGTACACGCGCCGATGACGGCACCGTAACGGCGCTCGACGTGAAGGCGGGCGACAAAATCCTGTTCGGCAAATGGTCGGGCACCGAAGTCAAGATCGACGGTGAAGACCTGTTGATCATGAAGGAATCGGACATATTGGGAATCGTTTCTTAAACAACTGACATGCTTCCCGGCGCAGGCCGGGATCCATTGTAAACGTTCGAATCTGGACCCCAGCTTTCGCTGGGGAACACAACATAGTCTGGACCCCGGCCTTCGCTGGGGAACACAACGTAATTCAGTCTCCAGCCTTCGCTGGGGCACACACTTAAAGGAAAAATATCATGGCTGCTAAAGACGTGAAATTCGGCCGCGATGCGCGTGAACGCATCCTGCGCGGCGTAGACATCCTCGCCGATGCGGTGAAGGTGACTTTGGGTCCAAAGGGACGCAATGTTGTCATCGACAAAAGCTTTGGCGCACCACGCATCACCAAGGACGGCGTTACCGTCGCCAAGGAAATCGAACTGAAGGATAAGTTCGAAAATATGGGCGCGCAAATGGTCCGCGAAGTTGCTTCGAAGACCAACGACATTGCCGGTGACGGCACGACTACTGCCACGGTTCTTGCACAAGCAATCGTGCGCGAAGGCATGAAGTCGGTCGCAGCAGGCATGAACCCAATGGACCTGAAGCGCGGCATCGACACAGCGGTAAACGCGGTTGTTGCTGACCTTGTTAAGCGTTCGAAGCCAGTTGCGGGTTCTTCTGAAATCGCACAGGTCGGCACAATCTCTGCCAATGGTGAAGCTGAAATCGGTAAGATGATTGCAGATGCCATGGAGAAGGTTGGCAAGGAAGGCGTCATCACCGTCGAAGAAGCCAAGGGCCGTGAAAGCGAGCTCGAAGTTGTCGAAGGTATGCAGTTTGACCGCGGTTACCTGTCGCCATATTTCATCACCAACACCGAGAAGATGTCGGTCGAGTTGGACAACCCATATATCCTCATCCACGAAAAGAAGCTCGGCAACTTGCAAGCCATGTTGCCAATCCTCGAAGCTGTGGTGCAGTCGGGCCGTCCATTGCTGATTATCGCAGAAGACGTTGAAGGCGAAGCGCTTGCCACTTTGGTTGTCAACAAGCTACGTGGCGGCTTGAAGATTGCTGCCGTAAAGGCACCAGGCTTTGGCGATCGTCGCAAGGCGATGTTGGAAGATATCGCGATCCTCACCAAGGGTGAAATGATCAGCGAAGATCTGGGCATCAAGCTTGAAACCGTTACCTTGGGCATGCTTGGCCAAGCCAAGCGCGTCACCATCGACAAGGACAACACCATCATCGTCGACGGTGCTGGCGAAACTGATGCGATCAAGGGCCGCGTAGAAGCGATCCGTGCGCAAATCGAAAACACCACGTCGGATTACGACAAGGAAAAGCTGCAAGAGCGTTTGGCGAAGCTCGCCGGCGGTGTTGCCGTGATCAAGGTCGGTGGTTCGACCGAAGTCGAAGTGAAAGAACGCAAGGACCGCGTTGATGACGCCCTGCACGCAACCCGCGCAGCGGTTGAAGAAGGCATCGTCCCCGGCGGCGGTACGGCACTTCTGTACGCTACAAAGGCTCTCGAAGGCCTGAAGGGCGTCAATGACGACCAGACACGTGGCATCGACATCATCCGCAAGGCTATTGTCGCTCCATTGCGTCAGATCGCGGCCAATGCTGGATATGACGGCGCTGTTGTTTCGGGCAATTTGTTGCGGGAAAATGACGAGACCATGGGCTTCAACGCATCAACAGATGTGTATGAAAACCTCGTGGCCTCGGGCGTTATCGACCCAACCAAGGTCGTTCGTACTGCATTGCAAGATGCGGCATCGGTTGCTGGTCTGTTGATCACCACTGAAGCTGCTATCTCCGACGCACCAGAAGACAAGGCCGGTGGCGCTGGCGGCATGCCAGGCGGCATGGGCGGAATGGGCGGCATGGGCGGCATGGACTTTTAATCGTCCAACGCTTTGTAATGCACACAAAACGGGCCGGAGGGGAAACCTTCCGGCCCTTTTTTTATGCCGCAACCCAATTGCCGTGAAAGCCGGGCGGGATGCGGTGCGGGATGTGGATGATGGCTTGAGGAGCGGCTTCGAAATTGGCTGCGTTCAGGATCACCAGATCGGTCGTCTGCGCCGCAATGTTCACAACATAGCCCATCAGCCAACCATCATCCTCCGCCTTCGCCTCTTGTTTTGGCACGAAAACAAACTCGCCGGGGATATGGCCCGAACCGAAATCATGGACTTTGCGAACGCCAGCCTCAAGGTCATGCTTGTACAGCTTTGACTGGTTCGGCGAGGCCCCGTCAAAGCCATCGGGCAGCGACATCGTATAGGCAAACCGATACGGCTTACCGATGCGTGCCTCATTGGGGCGTGGAAATTCTTGGGAATCTGGGTCAATTACCATGCGCTTGGTGCTGCGTGCGGCTGGATCTATCGTCCAGCGTTCAAACGGGACGCGCGCTGAATCCGGGCCGATTTTGCTTTCGGCAAACATCGTATCATGCGCGCAGACATCCATGATGACTGTGCCATCTTCGGCCTCAAAAGCGTTGCAGGGGTGGAACACATAACATGGCGCGACGTCGCACCAGATGACATCGTCGCTGCTGCCCTCCTTTGGAAGCAGACCGATGCGCGCCTTGTGCGCGGGGTTCCATGCATAAGGGAAAGGATGGCCTGCGAGCAATGTCTTCATCGAAAAGGTCACGGGTAAATCGAGGATGATCACATAGTTTTTGGTGATCATACAATCGTGGATCGACGGGCCATCTTGTACGCGGATTGGTTCCTCGCGGCGGACCTTGCCTTTGGCATCGACGACTACATGCCAGATCGTGTCGGCGATATCGCCCTTATAGGTAATCGCATGCATTTCACCGCTGTCATGGTCGAGATGCGGATGTGCAGAGAAAGCGTTTTTGAGCGTCCCGCCAAAAGGATCAAAGGCGATGGTTTCAAGTTCCTCGTTAATCCGCACAGGATAGCTACCTGCCTCGACAATCGCCCATGTCTCACCAGCATGGCCCAGGACATTGGTGTTGACCGTATCAAACGCGCCGTTGCGTGGCCCCGGCGCATCGGGAAGGCCGAGCGCCTTAGTGACTTTGCGGCTCTTGATCCAACGGTTGCGGTACCATAACGCTTTGCCGTCATGCAGCCGCACGCCATGCACCATGCCGTCGCCGGTGAACCAGTGATAGGCGGCGGGATTTTCGGGAGCCGCCGGATTGGGGCCGATGCGAATATAGCGACCGTCCAGTTCGCTCGGGATGCTGCCGGTTACTTTCAAACTATCGAGCGTCAGTTCCGCATCCATTGGCGCATGAATACCCGTTAGATAGGGATTGGGTTTATCCGCTTTCATCCGGTCGCGATTAAAATCGGCAATCTTGGTCACACCTTTGCTCACCACGCCGCGGATCAATGTTTCGACTGCACTTGCCATATCAACATCCTTTGCTTGAACTTCGACTCATTAAAGTTTACGGTGATAACATGATGATCAAAGGTAACGGTGTCAACATAGAATCTGAACCGCGACGCTATCATCATGGCGACCTTCGCTCAGCCCTTGTCGCGGCTGGATTGGAGCTGCTTGCGAGCCGGGCTGCCGATGAAATGTCGTTGCGCGAAGTGGCGCGGGCGGTGGGGGTTAGCGCGACGGCCGTCTATCGCCATTTTCCCGACAAACAGGCGTTGTTGTTCGAGTTGTGCGAACACGGCGCGCAGCAACTGTGCGAAAGTCAGCGCATTGCAATGGCTGGCAAGACGCCAAAAACTGCATTAGAGGCATCGGGCCGCGCCTATATCTTATTCGCATTGGCCAATCCCGGATTATACCGGTTGATGATGGCAACCAAACCGTCGATTAAATATATTGATGCCCATGACAGCGCAATGGACAATGCCATGCAATTGCTCAAAGATTGCGTTGCAAATGTGTTGCCGACCAACGCCACTGCCATGGAGCACGAAGTCGCGGCGCTGCATGCGTGGTCGTTGGTCCATGGTATTTCGATGTTAATGCTGGACGAATTGGTTGCACCGGACGGCAAAGTCATTGATGCACTACTGGAGATACCGCTTAATTTTGTTTAGCCCGACATCTGCTGCAACATTTCGCCCATTTTCTGGTGCAGCATGTTCATGCCCTTTAACGGGCGCACCATCACCTTGAAATGGGTGATCAGGCCGTCATTATCGCAGGTGATCATATCAATGCCGTTGATAGCAACGCCGTCGATGACGGTTTGAAATTCGAGGATTGCGCTGTTCTCCCGGTGCCATTCGCCGACATATTTGAATTCCGCATTGCCCAATGTATGCCCCGCCGCTGCCAGATATTTGGCGGTGATCGCCTTGCCCAGTTGGGGCGTGTGGACGACGGGGCTTTCGAAGACACAGTCGTCGTGCAGGATCGCGGCGATGGCATCTACATCGCGCGACAAGGCGACCGTGTGCCAGATTTCGGCGGGGTTATGTGGCATTAACTGTTTCTCTCATACCGTAGTGCTGAGCCTGTCGAAACGCGCCTGTCGGGGGTAGCGCTACAACCGACAAGCGCCCTTCGACGGACGCAGCCGCATTGCGACTGCTGCTCAGGGCTCCGGTTGTTATCAATAACCAAGGTCGAGGTCCACCATGGGCTCAAGCGCTTCGCCCTTGCGATAGCGTTCGAGGTTTTCGAAGAAGCGCGTGGCCGAGCGGACAAACATCTTGTCCTGCGCGCGGCCGGACAAATGCATGGTGACATGGGCGTTATCAAGCGTCCACAATATATGGTCGGTGGGTAAAGGCTCCGGCGTGGTGACGTCCAGAAACGCGTTGGCGATGTGCTTGGCTTGCAATGCGGTGACCAGCGCGTCCTGATCGACAACCGACCCGCGCGCGATGTTGATTAACGTTGCGCTGGGTTTCATGGCGGTAAGCTCATCTGCGCCAATCATATTGTCTGTTTCCGGCGTTGCGGGAACGGCGAGGATCACCCAGTCAAAATCGCCCAACTGCGCCCGCCATTGGTCGGGCGTCAGCATATTTGGCCCCGGCGAGCGGCGAACGACAGTCACATCAACGCCAAAGGGTTTGAGGCGTTCTTCGATCAGCTTGCCAATCGCGCCATAGCCCAGCAGCAATGCCTTTGACCCGAACAGTTCGACCTTTCCTGGCGAATCCTGCAACCATTCACGTCGTTCCTGCGCGCGCACGACTTCGCGATAGTTTTTGGCGACGGTCAGCATGCCCATTACCACATATTCGGCGATGGTAACCGCGTTGATGCCCGCGCCGTTCGTCACAACGCACCCTTGCGCCTTCAATTGCGCCAGCGGCATGCCGTCGACGCCGGCATAGATGCTGTTGAGCCATTTCATGTGGGTCGCGGCACCGATGACTGTCGCCATGTCGCCCTTGTCATACATATCAAACCAGCCAATCTCCGCCTGCGGCGCAAGCGCAAGCGCCTCATCCTTGGACATGAAGAAATGCGGATCAATCCAGTCGGGCAAACGCGGTTCAATCAACGGACGCACAAGGCCCGACATTACGAGTTTCGTTTTGGTCATGTACTTCTCCCCTCCCGCAGGCGGGAGGGGAATGATGGAGGGTTAAACATCCAATTTCCAATCCCAGCCCAGCGGGTCGCCGTCCATGACCTCGACGCCCTTGGCGATCAGGTCATCGCGGATGGTGTCGGACTTGGCGAAGTCTTTTGCCGCGCGGGCTTCTGTGCGGGCGGCGAGGGCGGTTTCGATTTCGGCTTCGGTGATGATGGCGGCCTTGGGGCGGATGCGGAGGTCCTGGCGGGTGAGGGGCAATAGGTTGAGGCCGAGGGCGGCATCCATCTCTGCAATGGCTGCAAGCTGTTGTGCGACATCGACCTTTTTAAGGCCGACGATGTTTTCCAACGCGGTGATAGCGATGGCGGTGTTGAGGTCGTCCGCTATTGCCGCCGCAAAGTCTTTCAGCGTAGCCGCTATGGGAGAAGAAAGGTCACCTCGCACCCCCGCAACGTCACCTCGCACCCCCGCAACGTCACCTCGCACCTCCGCAACGTCACCCTGAACTTGTTTCAGGGTCCATTTATCAGCCTCAACCATCGGTTCGTTGGGCACGATGGATGCTGAAACAAGTTCAGCATGACGGGTTTGGGTATCAGCATGACGGGTCTTGAGAGCGCTGACCCCCATCACCATCCGCTTCAACCTAACAAACGCCGCCTGCAACCCCTCCCAGCTAAACTCCAGCTCGCTCCTATAATGCGCTTGCAAGCACATCAGGCGGTAGGCGAGGGGGTGGAAGCCTTTGTCGAACAGCAACTGCAGGCGCAGGAATTCGCCGGACGATTTGCTCATCTTGCCGCTACGCTCGATCAGGAAATTATTGTGCATCCAAATGCGCGCGCCGCTGTCGGCGCAGCCCTCATGCGCTTGATTTTGCGCGATTTCATTGGGGTGGTGGATTTCGCGATGGTCAATGCCGCCGGTGTGGATGTCGAACGGCATGCCAAGCAGTGCCTTTGACATGACCGAGCATTCCAGATGCCATCCCGGCGCGCCTTTGCCCCATGGGCTATCCCACTCCATCTGCCGTGTTTCGCCCACTGGCGTCTTACGCCAAATGGCAAAGTCGGCGGCGTTGCGTTTGCCATCGACTTCTTCGATCCGCGCTTCGCCATCTTCGGTGACGGCGCGGGCCAGGCGGCCATATTCTGGAACGGTCGAAACATCGAAATACAGGCCGCTGTCGAGTATATAGCAATGCTTGTCGGATATGCTTTTGCCCCATTCAATCATTGCGTCGATATATTCGGTCGCTTTGGGGTGCGCGGGCTTGCGTATGTTCAGCCGTTCCAGATCGGCCTCAAAATCCGCTTGGTAAAAGGCCGCGATATCCCATGCGGACTTGCCTTGTGCTGCCGCCGCTTTCTCCATCTTGTCATCGCCCGCGTCGGCGTCGCTGGTCAGATGGCCAACATCGGTGATGTTGATGACATGGGTGAGCTTGTAGCCCTTGTAAGAGAGCACGCGACCCAACGTGTCTGCAAAGACATAAGCGCGCATATTGCCGATATGCTGGTAATTATACACCGTCGGCCCGCAGCTATACACCCGCGCTTCGCCGTCGTGAACGGGGGTGAAGGTTTCCAGTTGCCGGGTCAGGCTGTTGAAGAGGCGCAATTCTGTCATGCGCTGGCGATGGTGGAAACTACCATCAAGGTCAAGTCACCTCCAACTGTCACCCTGAACTTGTTTGTGCTCTGCACGCCTGCGGCTCCAGGGTCCATTTTGCTTCTCTGCCCCTTGGTTTGCGGGGCTGAATGGATGCTGAAACAAGTTCAGCATGACGTTTTTTTTAAAAGCCTTCCCATTTAATGGCCGCATCAATCTCCACGCGTGGCACCGTGAAGTTATTCACGGCGGCGTCTGTATCGCGATAACCAATTGCCATGCCGCAGAAGAAGATATGTTCATCATCAATGTTCAGCAGTTCGCGCATCGTCGTGCCGTACATCGCCCAGATTTCCTGCGCGCAACTGTCGAGGCCCTCTTCGCGCAGCAACAGCATCACGGTTTGCAGCCACATGCCCATGTCCGACCATTGCGGCGGGCCCATATATTTGGCTGTGTAGGTGAACAATTGCACCGGCGCGCCAAAGCTGTCCCAGTTTTTCATCATCTGCGCAACGCGGCCAGCGCCGTCTTCGCGGGCAAGGCCAAGCGCGTCGAACATCGCCTTGCCCACGCCGCGGCGCTGGTCTTCGTAGCGGCCTTCAAGGCCCTTGGGGTAGATGTCATATTCATGGCCATCACCCATCGGCGCAGTGGCGGCCTTTGCCTTGATCTTTGCCGTGAGGTCAGCCAGCGGCGCGCCTGTGAGGATGACGGCATTCCAAGGCTGCGTATTGCCGCCGGAGGGCGAACGCTGCGCCTTGGCAAGCACGCGTTGAAGTGTCGTCTGATCGACAGGCTTATCCAGAAATTGCCGGACAGAGCGCCGTGAGGCGACGGCTTCGGTTACGTTCATCTATATGTCCCCACAGGTTTAATCGTTTGATTAAATCATATAATGCGGCGTGCGAAAGGCAAGCTTATTCCTCGTCAAACAACCCAGCCAGTTGTTCAATCATCGTCCCGCCCAATTGCTCGACATCCATGATCGTCACCGCGCGTTTATAGTAACGCGTTACGTCATGGCCGATGCCGATGGCGACCAGTTGCACGGGGCTGCGCGTTTCGATCATTTCGATGACCTTGCGCAAATGCTGTTCAAGATAGCCGCCATGATTGACCGACAAGGTGCTGTCGTCCACGGGCGCGCCATCGGAAATCACCATCAATATGCGGCGGTCTTCGGCGCGGGCGATCAGGCGGTTGTGCGCCCAGAGCAAAGCCTCTCCGTCGATATTTTCTTTCAACAGCCCTTCGCGCATCATCAGGCCCAGATTGCGCTTGGCATGCCGCCATGGCTCGTCGGCTTTTTTGTAGATGATATGGCGCAGGTCGTTGAGGCGGCCGGGCATGGGTTGGCGTCCGGCGGCCAGCCAATCCTCGCGCGCTTGCCCGCCCTTCCACGCCCGGGTGGTGAAGCCCAATATTTCGGTTTTGACGCCGCAGCGTTCCAAGGTGCGCGCCAATATGTCGGCGCTGATCGCGGCGATGCTGATGGGCCGTCCGCGCATCGAGCCGCTATTGTCTATGAGCAACGTCACCACAGTATCGCGGAAATCGGCCTCGCGTTCGATTTTGTAGGACAAAGAGCTTCCCGGTGAGACAATCACGCGGGCAAGTCGTGCGGCGTCGAGCATGCCTTCTTCTTGGTCGAAATCCCAACTGCGGTTTTGTTGCGCCATCAGGCGGCGTTGCAGGCGGTTGGCGAGTTTTGTCACCACCGATTGCAGGTTCGACAATTGTTGGTCGAGATACGCGCGCAGCCGGTTCAGCTCTTCTTCGTCGGCAAGTTCGGTCGCGGTGATAGTTTCGTCAAATTTGGTCGACCAGATTTTATAATCGCTTTGCGGCAAATGGTCCCAATTGCGGCGCTGCGGCGTGACAGGTTGCATCCCGTCATCGCCCATTTCGCCGTCGGCGCCGTCCTGATCATCCATGTCTTCGCCGTCATAATCGGCCTCAGTCTCTTCGCCTTCGCCTTGCTGCGGCTCGGCGCGGGCTTCGGCTTGGCCAGCTTCGCCTTCGCCGTCATCTTCGCTGTCGCCGTCTTGGTCTTGCGCATCCTCTGCATCATCGCCGCCTTCGTCGGCATCGGACGGATCGACATCCCCTTCGGTAAGTTTCAGATGCTCCAACATGGATTGAGTCAGCGCGGCAAAGGCGTTTTGATCATCCAGCGCAAGCGCCAGCGCATCAAGGTCACTACCGGCATTTTCCTCAATCCAACCGCGCAGCATATCAACGCCAGCGGCGGCACCGGCTGGCACAGGCGCGCCGGTCAGCCGTTCGCGCACGATCAGGGATAAGGCCGTGGAAATGGGCACTTCGTCAGGGGCTTGTGCGCGGGCAATCGGGTCGGTGCGCATTTTCAGTTCAAGCGCATGGCCAAGGTTTGCGGCAATTCCCGCCATATTGCGCGAACCCAGCGCCTCAACCCGCGCATTTTCCACCGCGTCAAAGGCTGCACCCGCAATGACTTCGGATGGGCGCAATGCGGCGTGGCGGGCGGGGTTATGATGCTTCAACCTCAACGCAAAGCTGTCGGCAAAGCCACGCGCCTCGGCGACTTGATCGGGCGGAAGCAGGCGGCCCGGCATAGGTACCTTGAAATTCTTGCCCGCCTGGCTTGGCGCATCGGCGGTGAAGGCCAATTCTACCTCCGGCTCATGCGCGAGCGCACGGGCGGTGCCGGTCAGCACTTGCTTAAATTGTTCCAGAGGGGTGTCGTTGGACATTAATCAGGCAATCTCTTGCACATCGCGGCAATGTCTTCCTTCGTCGGCTTTTCCGGAGCGCGCAGGGTGAAGACATGTGCATCCTTGGTCGCCACGCGGTCCTGTGTGGTGCGTGCGCCGTTCACAACGGCGGCAAAATCCTTGCATACGGCAAAGCTGCGCAAATAGTCGCTATGGCCCACTCTATCGCCGGACACGTCGCTAGTATCGATAATTGTGAAGCCGGTTTTGGCAGGTTCGGTCTGATATTTTGACTTGGTCGCAAAGCAGCGTTGCGGCAGACCCTTTGCCTTTAGTTCCTGCGCCTCAAAGGGGTTGAAGCAAAATGGCGAGCCTAAGCGCGGATAGCCATGCACCGCGCGCGATAAGGCCAGCGCGCGGTCGCTGAGCGATGCATAGACCGTCACGCGCCGGTCATTGTTGACACGCCGCGCGGCTAGGACTTCTTCAGCGATGTCGCGTTCAAAATCTTCACGATCCACATCAGGTGATGCCAATATGATATTGGAAATATTGCTGGAATCGGCGTTGGTCGATGTGCGGTCAACATATTCAACCGCCGGAATTACAAGCCGCGCGCCAAGCGAATGGGACACGACGACGATCTCCTTGACCCACTCCGTCCGCGCCAATTTGGTCAGGAAATTGCGGAAATTGCGCTCGTCCCAATACATGTTGGTTTCATCAACGGCGTAGCTCAGCAAATTGCCTTGTGAGGGCCAGCTATAATGAATGATTGGCCCATCAAAATTGCTCATCGCGCCAATTTGCACCGCGTCGCGCGCCGTAGTTGCCAGTGTTTCGCGATAGCCATGCACATATAGCAGCACACGGCCCTTGCGCAGGTTCGCCGCATCGCGCAGGCCATCCCACCATGCATCCTCCGGTTGGAATGCAAGTGGCACAACCACTTGCGCATCGCCCTTCGCAGGCTTTATCTTTTGCGGTGGCGCAAAGCGGGCATAGCGCACGCGATCGGCCCTGTGATTGGTCAGGGCGATAGTATCGCCGCGGCAGTCGGGCAGGCGGCTCGTAACAATGAAATGGTCTTTTCCGGCTATCGCGGCGCTGTCATTCTGCGTTGGATTGCAACGCGGATTTTCCACCAGCGTGCTGTGCGGCACATCGCCATATGCGACGGCCACGGTGCAACCAGACAGGAGCATTGGCAAAAGCAGGAAAGCGAGCTTACGCATTACTTGCGCTTGGCGTTCGCCGCGTGCCATGCCTTTACCGCGTTCAGCGCGCCGGAAACATGGCCCTTCACGCCAAGCTGCGAATAGGCAAACAACACCTTGCCATCAGGCGCGATGACATAGGTCGTGCGGTTGGTACCTCCCATCATGGGCAGGCTGACGTCGTAATTTTTGATCATGGGCTTGGTCGCGATACCGACCATGAATTTGTTGCGGCAGGCTTCAACCGAAAAGCGCTTTAGCGTCTCCAGATTATCGGCCGACATGCCAACAATCGACGCGCCATAAGCGGCAAAGTCATCGGCAGCTTCGGAAAATTCATGCGCCTCAACGGTGCAGCCTGACGTGAACGCTTTGGGATAAAAATACAGCACCACTGGCCCGTTTTTCAAAGCCTTGTTCAGGTTGAAGCTATCGGCCTTGCCGGCCAGCACGGCTTGCGTCGTGAAATCGGTTGCGCGTGTCCCGGGTTTCAACGCGCCAAATGCCGGTGATGCCGACAGCATGAGCGCGAGAGCCAGTGCGAAGCGTTTCATAATGCGTTCCTTCAACTGAGGCGGCGAAATAGCCGGTAGTTACTTCGTTTTGCCAACGACGCTTTCTGGCAGATCTTGGCCAAAAACGCGCTGATAATATTCGGCGACCAAGGCGCGTTCCGCGTCATCGCATTTGTTGAGGAATGACAGGCGGAAGGCAAAGCCGACATTTTTGAAAATCGCGGTGTTCTGCGCCCAGGTGATGACCGTACGCGGGCTCATAACCGTCGAGATATCGCCGTTGATGAAACCTTGGCGGGTCATTTCGGCAACCTTTACCATATTGGCGACAGTAGCAGCGTCAGTGCCCGAGGCCTTTGCCAAAACGATTTCGCCTTCAACCTGCGCAGGCAGATAGTTCAGGCCAACGACAATGTTCCAGCGGTCCATCTGGCCCTGGTTGATCGCTTGCGTGCCATGATACAGGCCGCTGGTATCGCCAAGCCCTACGGTGTTGGCGGTGGCAAATAGGCGGAAATAGGGGTTGGGGCGAATGACGCGGTTTTGGTCGAGCAGGGTCAGCTTACCTTCGGTTTCCAACACGCGCTGGATCACGAACATCACGTCAGGGCGGCCAGCATCATATTCGTCGAACACCAATGCCGTCGGCGTCTGCAACGCCCAAGGTAACAGGCCTTCGCGGAACTCGGTCACTTGCTGCCCGTCACGCAAAACAATGGCGTCACGGCCGATCAGGTCGATACGGCTGATATGCGCGTCCAAGTTGATGCGGATGCATGGCCATTTCAGACGCGCCGCAACTTGTTCAATATGCGTGGATTTACCCGTGCCGTGATAGCCTTGCACCATCACGCGGCGGTTATAGGCAAAGCCAGCAAGGATCGCGAGGGTGGTGTCGGGGTCAAAGACATAGCTGTCGTCGGTGTCAGGCACACGTTCGTCGGCAATGGAAAAAGCGGGGCATTCCATATCCACATCAATGCCGAACAATGCGCGCACGCTGACCATTTTGTCAGGGGCGGCGAGGATGGTCGCGTCGCGGCTGTCGGGTTGGATATTTGGGATGTCAGTCATGTTATTCTCGTCAAATGAAAGCGGGCGAAGATTTAAGGTGCGTATAGGCAGCAATCACGTCTTGCAAAGCCTTTTCATAGGAGCGGTTGCCGCCATTTTTGTCCGGATGATAGGCGCGCACCTTCGCCGAATAGGCGCTGCGTAAGGCGCGGCGATCGGCATCCTCGCCAAGCCCTAGCGTCCGCAACGCTTTGCGGTCCTCCAGCGACAGAAAATGGCCATCGGCACGCTCTTTGGGTAGGCGCGACCGGAACCGGGTGGAGATAGCATCCAGCGGGTCCTTAAAGTCCGCCCATTTCGGCGGCGAATCGACATTGCCATTGGCGCGAAAGGCGCGGGTTTCACTTGGCCAGAATTGCACCGGGCTTTGCGCCATGGAAATTTCGTCGGCGCTCATGCCCGCAAACCAATTATAGCCCGCGTTAAACTGCCGCACATGGTCAAGGCAGAGATATTGATAGTCGCCGGGGCCGTTGGCCGACGCGGCCTGTCCTTTCGGATCAGGCGCGCGAAATTCCCCCGCTTCGCGGCAGCGGGGATAGGCGCATGGCCGCCCGCCCCCTCGAATGCGGCCGTGAAATCGGTCAGTGGAACGGTCGGAGGCCATGATTTTCCTTGGCGAAAAACCTGCCATATGGGAAGAGCAGGCTATGAAAAAAGGTCCTGCACAAGTTGAAATGGAAATGCTGCTTGAAACAGCATTCGCGCCAACCCGCCTTGCCGTCATCAACGACAGCGCCAAGCATCACGGCCATAGCGGCGATGACGGGTCCGGCGAATCCCACTTCACCATCGAAATTGAGAGCGCAGCCTTTACCGGCGTTGCCCGCCTGATGCGACAGCGCATGGTGAACAAGGCGCTGGGCGATATTCCCGGAATGCGCGTCCATGCGCTGGCCATCAAGGCTAGTGCACCCGACGAGATTTAGCTATTCTAAGACACCAGAAAATCGGCCCATAAAGGAGATGAATATATGCATAAATTGACACAAGCTGTTCTTTTGGTTGCTTTATGTGCTTCCCCTGCTTTTGCCGCCGATTCAGACACGAACCGACCCAAGGTGTACACAGACATCGTCGCGTGTCGCGCCTTGGCCGACGCCGCCGTGCGTCTTGCATGCTTCGATACCGCAACCAAAGCATTGGAAGATGCCACCGACAACCGCCAGATTGTCATGCTGGACCAAAATGACGTGCGCAAAACTAAAAAGTCTTTGTTCGGTTTTTCCTTACCGAAAATTCCGTTTTTTGGTGAAAGCGACGCAGAGCAGGAAGCAGAATTCAAACAAGTCGAAGGCGATCTGACGGGCGTGAAGTCCATAGGAGCCGGTAAATACCAATTCACCGTCAAGGATGCAGGGGTGTGGCAGACGACGGAGGCGACACCCTTGCTTTTGCGAGATGGCAAAGCGTTCACCATCAAACGCGGCTCGCTTGGCAGCTTCATGCTGGTGATGAACGGCCGGGGCATCCGTGTGAAACGGGTCAGCTAAACCAGAGGGCCAAATGACATGATCGAACTTTCCCCGCACCGCCTGTCGCTGTCGACGGGAATCGACATGGACGCGTTTACGGCTGGTGATCCCAAGAATCCGGCGATTATTTTCCTACACGGCTTTCCCGAATCGCACCGCACATGGCGGCACCAGATCGCGCATTTCGCCGACCGTTTTTACTGCATCGCGCCCGATCAGCGCGGCTATCGCGGGACGTCAAAGCCGCAGGAGGTGGACGCGTATACGGCGGACAAGCTGACTGCCGATATCTTTGCGCTAGCCGATGCCTTGCATGTGCAGGAATTCATCATCGCTGGCCATGATTGGGGAGGGGCGATTGCGTGGAGCGTTGCGTTGAACGGGCAAGCCAGCGCGCTCAATCCCGCTTGGGCGGGGCGTGTGCCGCGCGCGATTATCGCCAATGCGCCGCATCCCTATATTTTCCAGAATTTGTTGATTACCGACATGAACCAGCGCGAGTCGAGCCAATATATTCGCGCCTTTCGTGATCCGGCGAACGACGCGTTGGTGCAGGAACAGGGGCTGACCGGACTATTGTTGAAGACGATCAAATGGGACAAGCCAAATGCGATGGAGCCCGAGGAGCGTGCCGCATTATTGGCCGATTGGGCAGACCGTGACGCCTGTTTCGGAATGCTCAACTGGTATCGCGCGTCTGCGCTATATGTGCCTGCGATGGACGAGGATGCCGAAATCCCGGCCTTTGCCGCGGGTGCATTTCCGCCGCTGATGATTCCGACATTGATTGTATGGGCGATGGATGACCTGGCTTTGCCGCCGAGCAACATTGATGGCATACAAGAGCTTGTGCCCGACGTAACGATCGTGCCCGTCGAAAATTGCGGACATTTCGTGATTTGGGAACGACCCGATTCCGTGAACGCGGCGATGGACGCATTTTTGGCCTAATCGCCGCGCCAGTCTATCCACGCACCATGGGCATGCGCTTCGGCCAGCAAATGCCATTCGTCGGGGCCAGGCCAATATTTGACCGATAGCTCATGCTTGAAAGTCTCGCGATTGGTTTCCAGCATGACCCAAGCGAGCGGTCGTTCGGGCGTTGCTTTTTGTCCAGCGGCTTCAATGGCTGCGCGGATTTTCTGGCGCCGGTCCTCGGGGATATATTGCCACACAATCGAATGGTTGAATATGCGGACGACATAAGGGTCTTGTGGAGCAGATAGGCGCTCCAACACCCAGTCGAGCGCATCGGCCTTTACAACATTGGGTGGTTGCACGGCGGCAAGAGCAATCGCGGCGTCCATGCGTGCCAGCCGATCCAGATTTTCAGGCCAGACATAGCTTTTTACGCGCAATGCGGATGCGGGGTCGGATAAATCAATGGGGGCCTGATCACAGCCATGAATGTGGGTGATCGTTACCAGCGAATCAGGCGGCGGCGGGCCATGCCAATCGGGCCTAATACGCATCGGAGAATTTTCTGGCCCCACGCTGACGCCGCCTAAGTCATAATGATAACGGTCCATCATGCTATTGATGCCCGCGCTCGCGCCCAGTTCATTCAGTTCAAATTGCGAACCGATTTTGGGCGAAAGCCACAGCAAAGCGGCCATGAAGTTGGCGGAACGCCCGGCTTCGTTGGTTTGGGGCGGACCATCCAGCCATGGCAATAATCGCGCACCATGGTCATGCGTAATTGCGGCGATGATGGCGTCGACTTCGGCCTGATCCGTCACTTCGCCGCGATAAATTGGCCCCAAGCGATCATCTGCGCCCGTCAGGTGCAGATGGTGAAGCCCGCCCGCGAGCCGCAATGGCAGGGCATCCTCCAATGGCAGCCCCGGCCAGTTGGCAATGCGCCGTCCGATCATATTTTCGCCTTGCATGAGCGCAAGCTGCGCCTCGACGATCCGCGCTGTCACGGGCGCGTCGTTGCGGCGGCAATGTTCGGCCTGAATCATTATGCCCTCTGCCACATGCGCATCATCCATCACGCCGCGTCCAAAATCATCCGATGCTATATTTTCTGCCATATTGCCCTTTCTGCCCGCGACCCGTAAAGCGCGGTCATTGTGACTGAACCAATCATCTTTGCAATCCCCAAGGGACGGATTCTCGACGAGGCTTTGCCGTTGATGCAAGCGGCGGGTATAGAGCCTGAAGCGGCGTTTTTCGACGACGCCAGCCGCGCGCTTTTGTTCGCGACCAACGATCCGGCGATCAGCATCATTCGCGTCCGCGCGTTCGATGTGGCGACCTTTGTTGCCCATGGGGCGGCGCAGATTGGCATTGTTGGTTCGGACGTTATCGATGAATTTGATTATTCGGAACTCTATGCGCCCGTGGACTTGGGCATAGGCCGTTGCCGCATATCGGTGGCGATGCCGCAGGGCATCCCCGACGATGTCAATGGCGGGCATATCCGCGTGGCCACCAAATATCCCGGCACGACCAGCCGTTATTATCACGCGCGCGGTATTCAGGCCGAATGCGTGAAGTTGAATGGCGCGATGGAACTTGCGCCTTTGCTTGGGCTTTCGGGGCGGATTGTGGATCTAGTGTCGTCGGGCAAAACGCTCGCCGAAAATGGCCTCGTCGAAACGGCGGTCATTTCCCAAGTGTCGGCGCGGCTGATTGTCAACCGCGCTGCGTACAAGATGATGAGCGGGACTATTCCGGCTATGGTGCAACGTTTCAGAGAATTGACGGGCGCCCGTGCAGCGGCTTGATTCCTCCGAGTTTGGTTTTGCGGATGCATTTGACGCGTTGGTAAATGGCCGGCGTGAGGCGGACGCCGATGTGTCGAGCGCCGTGGCGCAAACGATTCGAGATGTGCGCGCACTTGGCGATGTGACGCTGGCTGAAATGACGCAACGCTTTGACGGTTTCGACCTGAACGAAGCAGGGTGGCAGATTGACGCGGCGCAGTGCAAAGCGGCCTATGACGCGCTCGCGCCTGATCTGCGCGACGCGCTGACGCTGGCGGCGAAGCGGATTGAGGCCTATCACAAGGCGCAACTGCCAGAAAACCGCGATTATCGTGACAGTGACAATGTGCGGCTTGGCGCGCGCTGGTCGGCGGTTGATGCGGCGGGGGTCTATGTCCCCGGTGGCCGTGCGGCCTACCCATCATCGGTGTTGATGAACGCGATTCCCGCGAAGGTGGCTGGGGTGGAACGCATCGTGATGGTCACGCCAACGCCGGGCGGTGCAACCAACCAGACCGTCATGGCCGCCGCTTATGTGGCTGGTGTGGACGAAATCTGGCGCGTCGGTGGCGCGCAGGCGATTGCGGCTTTGGCTTATGGAACCGCGCACATTCGGGCCGTAGATGTCATCACTGGCCCCGGCAATGCATGGGTGGCCGAGGCTAAACGGCAGCTTTATGGTGTGGTTGGCATCGACATGGTGGCTGGACCGTCGGAAATCGTCGTGGTGGCTGATGCCCAAAATGACCCCGAATGGATTGCGGCGGACCTGTTAAGTCAGGCCGAACATGACCCGACGAGCCAGTCGATATTGTTCACGGACAATGCCGAATTTGCGGACCAAGTATCAGCCACAGTTGACGCGCAAATTGCGACGCTGTCCACGGGCGCGGTTGCGCGGGCCAGTTGGACGGACTTTGGCGCGATTATCGTGGTCGCTGATCTGGAAGGCGCAATGCCTTTGGTCAACCGGTTGGCGGCGGAGCATTTGGAGCTGGCGGTCGATGATGACCGCGCCGAACGGCTGTTTGACCTTGTTCGCCACGCAGGGTCGGTATTTTTGGGCCGTATGACGCCCGAGGCGATTGGCGATTATGTCGCCGGACCAAATCATGTATTGCCCACCGGACGGCGCGCGCGCTTTGCGTCTGGCCTGTCGGTGCTCGATTTCATGAAGCGGACCAGCTTCATTGCGCTTGATCAACAGGCTATCAATAATATTGGTCCGGCGGCAGCAACGCTTGCCGATGCCGAAGGTTTACCCGCCCATGCGGCGAGTGTCAGGAAAAGATTATGAGTGCCCATAACGCCAGTGCCAAATCCAAATCCCGTTCGGCGGCGCGGCTTGCGTCGGTGCAGGCGTTATATCAAATGGATATGGAAGATATCGGCATCGCCCGCTTGCTGAATGAATTTCATTCGCACCGGCTGGGTCAGGAAATCGAAGACGCGCAATATGCCGATGCCGACCCCGATTTCTTCGATGATGTTGTCTCGGGCGTTGATGCGCGGCGCGCAGAAATCGACGAACGTGTCGATGGCAAGCTTGGTGAGAAATGGAAGATGGACCGTCTGGACAAGACGATGCTCCAGATATTACGTTGCGGCACCTATGAATTGATCGCCCGGCCAGATGTGCCCACCGCGACGGTCATCGACGAATATCTCGACGTCGCCCATGCGTTTTTTGACAAGAAGGACGCGAAGTTCGTCAATGGCTTGTTGGACGCCGTTGCAAAGGACGTACGCGCCCGCTGAACGGCGCTGTCCTGAATATGGTTCTGCATGTCCTCGCAATGCGGTAACGTTTCCCCATGACCACCGAATCCAGCTTCATCAATCTCTTGCGTGGTTTTGCCACTGACCCTGCGGCGCGTGGGTTAATGGATGACGTTGCGGTGATCGACATCGGCGATGCGGCGTTGATTATCACGCATGACATGATGGCAGAGAGCTTGCATTTCCGGTCAAACGCCAATCCAGCCGACGTCGCGTGGAAATTATTGTCATCGAACCTGTCTGATTTGGCCGCAAAGGGCGCAGCGCCCGTTGGTGTCCTGCTTGGCTTCATGCTGGGTGACGATGCATGGGACAGGGCATTTGCCGCTGGGTTGGAAAAGGCGCTGGCGCATTACAACGTCGTTTTGCTTGGCGGAGATACCGTTGCCAATCGCGGCGACAAACGGGCGCTTGGGCTGACCGCTTTGGGCAGGGCAACCCATCGCCCCGTGCCATCGCGATCCGGCGCGCAAATTGGTGACATAGTATATGTGACGGGGACGCTCGGCGATGCCTTGGCTGGATTTGAACTCATTGACGCTGGTTTTGATGAGGTTGGGCCGCTGGCCGATGCGTTTAACCGGCCAGTCGCGCGGGTGGCCGACGGCCAAAAGCTTGCGCCGATTGTCACCGCGATGATGGATGTGTCGGATGGTTTGCTGCTCGATGCCGAACGATTGGCGACTGCCAGCCAGATTGGCTTAGAAATCGACCTTGCGTGCGTGCCCTTGTCGCCGCTCTATATCAGCTATCGCAGCGACAGCCTTGAAAGCCGGATGCAGGCGGCAAGCTGGGGCGATGATTATCAATTGCTGTTTACCGCGCGACCAGAACTGCCGCTGCCCGTGCAGGCAACCCCCATTGGCTGTGTATTATCCGGCGGCGGTCTCACCTTAAAAGACGGCGCGACTCCGGTAAAATTGCCGCCGATGCTCGGTTATCAACATTAATAAGCTAGGGTCAGGACCACTTAAATCCACCTTCGCGGTTTGAGACCATACTGTTCAGTGCAAGGCGGCAAGCGCAGGGCTTAGTGGTTCTAAGTCCAAGCTTGCCAACGCGGCAATGGACAGTATGGGTCAAATCCGAAGGACGCCAAAATGGCTTTGATCTCGAAACAAAATGCCCTTGCAGGCAGAATAACTGCCTGCGGCGGCCATTTTCCTTCGATATCTTTGCCATTTTGACGCCGCGAAGGTGGATTTAAGTGGTCCTGACCCTAAACCGGCCCACAAGGCCGTTTTTATGGGTTGCGTCATACTGCAAAGCCACCCTATACCGCAGCCGCTTGTGTGCCTTTTCGGGTACACTAAGGGAGAGTTTCTAACAAAGAAAAACGGGGAAAGGACAGCTTATGTCTTTGTCAATTATGGCTATATTGTGCGGGCTTGTTGCCGTGCTCTATGGAATTATAACAAGCCGCTCGGTGCTTGCTGCATCGGCCGGTACGCCGCGGATGCAAGAAATCGCAGCCGCTATTCAGGAAGGCGCCGGCGCCTATCTGGCACGCCAATATCGTACTATTGCAATTGTTGGCTTCATCGTTGCGGTTCTGGTCGGTGTTTTCCTCGGGCCGTTGTCTGCGGTCGGCTTCGTCCTTGGCGCGGTGTTGTCTGGCGCGACAGGCTTTATCGGGATGAACATCTCGGTTCGCGCCAACGTCCGTACGGCGCAGGCCGCTAGCGAGAGCCTTCAAAAAGGCCTGACAATGGCGTTCAATGCCGGTGCGATCACGGGTATGCTCGTGGCTGGCCTTGCATTACTCGCGATTGCCGGTTTCTTTTATTACCTCACCGAAGTCGCAATGAACCTTCCGAACAGCCGCCCCGTTATCGACGGTTTGCTGGCGTTGGCGTTCGGCGCATCGCTGATTTCGATCTTCGCGCGTCTGGGCGGCGGTATCTTTACCAAGGCTGCGGATGTCGGCGCTGACCTCGTCGGTAAGGTCGAAGCAAATATTCCTGAGGATGACCCCCGCAACCCTGCGACGATTGCCGATAATGTCGGCGATAACGTTGGCGATTGCGCCGGTATGGCGGCCGACTTGTTCGAAACCTATGTTGTGACCATTGGAGCAACGATGGTTTTGCTTGCCTTGTTGATGCCAGCTGCGATGCCAGCGGCCGAACTGTTGAACCTGATGTCGTTGCCATTGGTTGTTGGCGGTATCTGCATTCTGACGTCGATTTTGGGTACCTTTTTCGTCCGTTTGGGCGGCGGTACCAACATCATGGGTGCGATGTATAAGGGCTTTCTGGTCACCGCAGTCACTTCGATTCCGGCGATTGGGTATGTCACATACCAGACGCTCGGCGGCGATATGAATGCCGTAGTGACCTATAGCACCGGCGGTTTCACGGGTTGGACATTATTCTATTCGATGATGGTTGGCTTGGCCGTCACCGGGCTTCTGGTCTGGATCACCGAATATTACACCAGCACCAACTACCGCCCGGTCCGTTCGATTGCCAAGGCATCGGAAACCGGTCATGGCACCAACGTCATTCAGGGCCTGGCGATCAGCCTTGAATCCACAGCACTGCCAACTTTGGTTATCTGTGTTGGTATCATTGTCTCGTTCCAGTTGGCGGGCATTATCGGTATTGCGTTCGCTGCAACCTCGATGCTGGCTTTGGCCGGTATGGTTGTCGCGCTCGACGCTTATGGGCCGGTCACCGACAACGCAGGCGGTATCGCTGAAATGTCTGAAATGGACAAATCGGTTCGTGAAAAGACCGACGCGCTCGACGCTGTGGGTAACACCACCAAGGCCGTGACCAAGGGCTATGCCATCGGTTCAGCGGCTCTGGCGGCGCTCGTTTTGTTTGGTGCTTATACCGCTGACTTGGCGTTCTACTCCGAGAAACTCGGCCTTGCTGAAGGCGGCGTCGATTTCACGCTCATGAACCCCTATGTCATCGTCGGTCTGCTGCTGGGTGCATTGTTGCCATATCTCTTCGGAGCAATGGGTATGACCGCAGTCGGCAAGGCAGCCGGTGAAGTCGTGAAGGACGTTCGCGACCAGTTTGCGAACAATCCCGGTATCATGGATGGCAGCTCGAAGCCCGATTATGCCCGCACCGTTGATCTGGTGACCAAGGCGGCGATCCGCGAAATGATCGTTCCTTCGTTGTTGCCGGTACTGGCACCAATCGTCGTGTATTTCGTGATCAGCTGGGTTGCAGGTCCCGCACAGGGCTTTGCCGCTCTCGGCGCACTTCTGTTGGGTGTGATTGTCGGCGGTCTGTTCGTTGCTATCTCGATGACTTCGGGCGGCGGCGCATGGGACAATGCCAAGAAATATATCGAAGATGGCCACCATGGCGGTAAAGGTTCGGAGGCCCATAAGGCAGCCGTAACCGGCGACACTGTGGGTGATCCCTATAAGGACACCGCTGGCCCAGCCGTAAACCCAATGATCAAGATCACGAACATCGTGGCCTTGCTGTTGTTGGCGGCATTGGCGCATGGCGGCATGTAACGCCTAAAGAAAATTAAGCTTTAAGGCCCCGCCGGAAGCAATTCCGGCGGGGTTTTTTATGCGCTCATCCGATTGTTCAGAACCGCTTTCTAAAGCTCAATTCAAATACCCGACCGCGCGGGTCGATATAGCCCGGCTGATAGCCCAAAGGCACGTTTCCATTCTGGTCGCGGACATCGACAATATCGTTCAAGATATTCTCGACCCGGAATGAGATGCGGCTACCTTTCAACAAAGGCACGGCTTTTATAACGCCCGCTTGCTGGTCCAAATTGACGAACAGAAATGCATTGATTGCGGCACTGTCGCTAAACCGCAGGTCGTTGCTGCCGGGAAGGCCCGAGCCGTCGGCGGTGGTTCCGCTCTTATACGTCCCTTGCAGCCGGAAACCAAAGCCCTTGTGGAACAGGCCACCTGAAAGCTCGACCTCATGCCGCGATGCGCCGCCATTGCTGCTTGTCGCTGAACCGTTGAGCAAATCGAGCACAGGCACGCCGGGACGGATGAGGATTTCGTCTTCTATCCGGTAGCTGTGGTATAAAGCGATGTTCCAGCGGCTGGGCTGGCCGCCGCCGGGTGCGCCAAAACGGCCACCGCCACCAAAGCCGCGACCGCCGCCGCCGCCTGCCGCCCGAGGCGCACCGGGAGCGCCTGTCGCAGGAGTAGGGGCGCTTCCTGCTGGCCCGCGTGCGGGTGCCTGCGCGCCAATATTGCCCGATAGGTTAAAGCCCCAGCGGATCCGCTGTGACGTTTCACGGTCGAAATTCACCGGGCGTCGGTCGATGCTGACTAAGCGGCCATCGACATCACGCACGACGCGGCTGGCAAAGGCGGCTTCAATCTCTGGCGTGAGCAATGGGAATGCGGCCGTGGTATTGCGGCTGTTGTTTTTGAAATAGCTGAACTGAAGCGCGAAATCCTTGATGAAATCTGGATTCCAATTCGCGTTCAATATGACATCGCGGCGCTTTTCGCCGATCAGGGCAGCGTTGCCGCCGGTAATGATGTTGATGAACAGGCTTTCGCCGCGCGTAAAGTCATAGGTCGCAACATTGGGCGTGACCAAAGTCGGGTTGCCCAATTGGCCAATGCCCGGTGCGTTTTCGTCGCCTGTGATCGATGCCTGAAAGGTCAGGTTGCGCGCAGGGGCCCAGCGCAGGCCAGCGCCATATTCCAATAGCTTTCCGAAATCGGACAGGTCGTTATAGCCGATATTGCCATTGACTGACCATGCGCCAATCGCGGAGCCAATGCCGAAATCGCCGCTCGTCAGGGGCAATTCCGCATTGACCGAATGGTTCATGATGTTCCGGCGCAAGGAGGTGTCGGTCGTGACGCCCGAACGCCATGTTTCACTGTCCAGCATTTGCCGGCTAAGGCCCGACGCGAACGTCATTTGCACATCGCCCGTGGGTAATTTGAGCACCGTTCCAGCAAGGGTGCTGCGCACGTCCATATTCTGGTTCAGGCTGCTGGCAAGATCAGGGGCGAGAAACAACAAATTCGCACCAAAATCGGCTGCAAAAGGGTTCGTCGTTCCAGCCAAAATACCAGCGCGTAAGCCAGAAAAGTCTGCGTTGCGCGTCGTACGTGTGTCATTTGCCGTGCGTGCATAATTGCCCGTTACTGTCCACCGCCATCCGCCCAGCGCGTGGTTGAACGTGCTACCAGTCTGGAACACATGCGTTTCGCTTTCCCGTTCAAGCGGGCGTGGGGTGTCGAAATAGCGGTTGAGCGTCACGTCTTGCCCGAATGGTGAAAACGGGCTGCTGCCGGGCAGGGTGAAGCTTGTTCCGGCCAAACCCAGCAAAGATTCGCTGCCTGTCAGCGCGTAATTGGCGTTCAGCGACAATATTGTTTGCGGACCAAGCGATCGGCTCCACGTGCCGTTTACCTCAAGCCGTTCGGTGCGGGGCAGCAATGTCCTTAGTTCGCCGATATCCCCGTCATTCAGGCGATTTGCCGTGCTGGCAAATTGCGCCAAACTCGGGTTGGATATGCCCAAGGGCACAGCAGCCCGCGTTACATTGCTTCCGGCAAGCGCGCTTAACGCGGGCGAAATCGCCCCATTGAGGCCCAGGCCGTTGATATTGCCGCCGCGCGCCAATAGCGAACCGCCCGAAGAAATCAGGTCGCGTTCGGACTCGGTCAGCGCAGTGGACCGTTCAAGCTCGATATCCAAATTAAACCGCGTGTTTTTACCAATGCGGGTCAGCGTCGTTTCAAATTCATTGCGCGCAAAGCCGCCATCCTGCGGCTGGGCATGTTCAAATTCCGTGGCGAAGGAGGCAAAATTGTCCTTCAAGATGAAATTGATCACCCGTTGGTCTGGACGGAAACCATATTTTAGCGCGACTTCTTCTGGGAAAATCTGAACCTGACGAATGGCTTCTGGCGGTAAATCTCGAAGTTCACGGAAACCCGATACGCGCTGGCCATTCAGCAATATGATCGGCATGCCACCCCCGCGTCCACGCCCCGAATTCGCTTGCGGTGCGACCGCCGCGACAAGGTCTGTCAGCGATGATGCGCCCAAAGACGCAATGTCAGCCTCGTTCAACTCCTCAACGGGCGGGACATCAGTGTCCACAGACCCCTTAATACGTTCAGCCGTCACGACGATTTCGCCCGAAGGCGCGTCTTCGACGGCTTTTTCGATGTCGTCATTGGCAATGACAACGGTGCTGCCCGTGTTCTGGACATCATCCATGGCCATTGCGGGAACAGAGGCCGTTACCAGCAAAATTGCGCTCAAACCTGTTGTTTTCATGGGGAGAAACTCAATGTATATCATCGTTACGTTCGGGCTATAACGTATTGCGCAGAACATGAACGTAAAGTTTATGATATTTTGTCGCAATAAAGCGATTACACTGTAGCGCTTCCCTTTTTCGAACATTAGGTTTACAGGCGCAGCAACGTTGAATTTTTGAAGATTTAAGGGGCCGAATGGCAAAAGAAGAATTACTCGAAATGCGTGGGACGGTCCGTGAATTGCTGCCCAATGCTATGTTCCGTGTCGAGCTCGAAAACGGCCATGAAGTTTTGGGCCATACCGCCGGAAAGATGCGCAAGAACCGTATCCGCGTTCTCGTGGGTGACGAAGTGCTGTGCGAACTGACCCCTTATGATCTGACCAAAGGCCGGATCACGTACCGCTTTAAATAAGGGCGGCAGACCTTGGGTCTGAACCCTATACTCATATTGGCTTCATCAAGCCCACGCCGACGTGACCTTCTCGCGCGGTTGGGCGTTGTGCCTGCGCGTATCGCCGCACCGGACATTGATGAGACACCCCGTAAGGGGGAGGTTCCGCGTGTCTATGCGCTGCGCATGGCCGAGGAGAAGGCGGTTGCCGTTCAACGTGACGCTGACGAAATTGTGGTGGCAGGCGACACCACGGTCGCCGTTGGCCGCAGGATATTGCCGCAAGCTGCCGATGCCGACATGCAACGCGGGTTCCTGAACCTGCTCAGCGGTCGCCGCCATCATGTCCTTAGTGCCGTTGCGGTGATTGACGGAAATGGCCGGATGCGCAGCCGCATTAGCGACAGCATCGTGCGCTTCAAACGTTTGTCAGCAGACGAAATCGAAAGCTATATCCAGAGCGGCGAAGGGCTAGGGAAGGCCGGCGGCTATGCCATTCAGGGCAGGGCAGAGGCGTTGATCGACTGGATGGCGGGCAGCCATTCTGGCGTGATTGGTTTACCTTTATATGAAACACGCACGCTGTTGCGTGCATCGGGTTATCCGCTTGACTGACATATGGCGCGATGATGCGCCGGGCGAGCGCCGTGCGGCGGTTGTCGAAAACGGAAACATCGTTGAAATTCATATCCAGCGGGATGCTTTATGGGCCTTGGGCGAATGTGGCGCTGGCCGCATTGACCGCAAAACGCCGTCGGGCGCGTATGTCGTTGCCGACGATGGCAGTGAACTTTTGCTGCGCAGCAAAACCAAAGAGCCGGACGGCGCGCGCGTACCGTTTGCCGTTACGCGCGAAGCCATATCCGAGCCGGGCCGTATCAAGCCGCCAGAGATACTATTGCGGGATAGCGCGCATGATCAACCCCTGACTGGCAAGGATGCCCTGTGGGACGCGCGTTTGGCGTCTCTTGGTCAATCTGCCATCAACGCGTCAATCGCCGAGGGCTTTGACGTCGCCATCGCTGGCCAATCACATGTCGGCGATGTTACCATAAGCTTTCAACGCACGAAAGCTGGGCTGGTGTTCGACATTGATGGTGTCGGTGATGCGCTCGCTATCAATATGGTCGCCGCGACCGAAATTGCGCGTCTGCTGCGCCTTTACCAAGTCGGCGCGATGGTCATGATCGATTTTGTGTCGATGGAGTCCAAGGCACAGCGCACGCAAATTGCCGAAGCCTTTGATGCCGCATCCTTAGCAGACGCCCGTCCGTTTGAGCGCACCGCCATCAATGGCTATGGCATGATGCAGGTCGTGCGTGCACGGCCAAGGCCGTCTGTGCTCGATCATCTGTTCGGCACGCGCATCGCGGCATTATCAGACGAGACACAGGCCTATTGGTTGTTGCGCGCGGTGGCGCAGTCATCAGGTTTCGGCGCACGCACCGTGACGACACGGCCGGAGGTTGCGACATTGCTGCAGTCCGAACGATGGGCGACATGGCGCGCGGCGGCTGTCCGTCTTGCGGGCGCGGATATGGTCGTGGTTGCAGATGAAAAGGCCACAGGCTATGGCCATGTCCATGTCGCACAAAGCTAATCAATGCCCATTATGCGGAAAGCCGGTAGTGGCGGAATCCAAGCCTTTTTGCAGTCAGGGATGCAAGGATCGTGACCTGCTGAAATGGCTGGACGAAGGCTATCGTGTGCCGGGGCCGCTGGCCGATTATGAAGATAGCATCGGTTCCGACGGCGGCGACTGATTTTGCGCTTGCCAAGAGGCGCATCGCCTCTCTATAGGCTGCGCTCCCACGCGGTTTTCACCGCGTAGCCCGAGTAGCTCAGGGGTAGAGCAGCGGATTGAAAATCCGCGTGTCGGTGGTTCAAATCCGCCCTCGGGCACCATTTTTCCGGTGTTAAAGATGTTAGCAACAGAAGACCAAGCGTCGCTTGGTATGCCGCTATGCGTAGGCGTATGCTGCGCCATGTTCTCGCAATAAAAAAAGCCGGAGCAGCGATGGCTGCCCCGGCTTCTTTTGCCCTGAAGAATTCAGGATATTAGAACTTGTACTTCACCGATGCACCATAAGTGCGCGGTGTGTTTGGATAGCCCGAAATCGAACCTTCTTGCACAACACTTGGGAAGATGACGGAGAGATATTTCGCATCCGTCAAGTTACGGCCCCAAAGCGAGAATTGCAGACCGCTGTCTAAACGCAGCGTTACCGCTGCACTGAGGTCATTTACTTCACGCTTATATTGACGCCAAGCTGGGTTTTCGTTGATTACGACCTTTGATTCATTGTGATAATCGGCGTTCAGGATCAAGGTAGTCCCTTCGTTCAGTTCCGCCGTGTAGGTTGCACCCAATGTTGTCGACAATTTTGGAATTCCAGCCACTGATTGGCCACTGACGTCACCAAATTGTGATCCGACATAGCTGTCATATTTGGAGTCGAGATATACGAAGGCCGCACGCAATTGCAATGCATCGGTCGGGTTGACACTGCTGTCAAATTCGATCCCCTTCACCGACTGCTTACCGGCGTTGGACAAAACAAAGCCCGTGCCAATGAAGCTGTTGCCTTGGAAATTTTTGATCGATTGATCAAAAATGGTCAGGTTGAATGCAACGCGGTCCCACTTCGCTTTCAAACCAAGCTCCATAACCGTGGCCTCTTCAGGAAGCGCATAACGCGTTCCGCTGGTGAGGTTGGCTGTGGCAAGGCCAGCTGTCCGGATTTTTGATGCGGGTGTGGTCGTGCTCTGGCCGGGCGTTGCAGCAACAAAATCTGCCGCGAATGGACGGGAATCGATCGACATGTTCCACGACGTTGCCTTAAACCCTGTGCCATAGCTGGCATAGAGGTTGATATTGTCGGTCGCTTCCCATGCCACACGTGCCGAATAGGTCAGCTTACCATCTCTCGTACGGCCATCTTCAACCGCATTCGGGATGTTCAGGAATGGCGGCAAGAATTGCAACGCTTGAAGATTAAGGGCCGGGTTACAAGTGCCGGAACGTGACGGATTTGCGGTCGTAGCAGCCGGTGCATTTGTAGCTATTCGACAAGCATTCACTCTTGGAAATAAAGCGGCGGAGAGCGCAGTGCCTCCGGCAGGTACAAATCCTGCCGGAAGCGCTGCAGGCAATGCAGCTCCTAAAGCATTAGCAACAGGTATCAAATCAATCGCGGAGAAGACGTCCGTAACCCGAATGTCGCTCGCAAGGATATCCTTCTTGTCCTTGGTATAGTTGAAGCCGCCCGTCAGAACGAGACCATCGGTAAGTTCTAAATCGGCCGTTCCAAAGACGGAGTAGGCTTTGTTCTTGTAGTCCCAATCTTCAAAACGACCTTGTCCTTGGCCACCAAATGGAGCTGCGGACGCAGGTACACCGGCTAATGCACGAATGGTTGGTTCAAGACCTACATAACTGCCGCCAGTAAGGGCATTAGCGTAATTCCGGAAATCCTTACCAAGAGTCAATGCCTCCTTTTTATTGATGCTTTCATCAAAATAATAACCGCCAAGCAAGAAGTTGAATGGGCCATCAAAATCCGAAGCCAAACGCAATTCCTGCGTTTTCGTGCTGATATCCACATCGCCACGGTTCTGGCCGATCAAATCTGCACTGGTAAAATCGCTGTCGGCGTTCGTTTTGGCGCGTGATTTACGATATGCGGTGATTGAGGTGAGGCTCAACGAACCCATTTCATAATCCGCTTGCATCGAAACACCACCATTGGTGATTTTGTTTTCCGATGCGAAATTCTGATATTCGCTGTAGCTGAAGATTCCGCCTGAGTTCACCTTGCCACCGATGGCACGAATGGCGGCACCGGTCGGACCGTCGAAGATATTGCCGACGAAGCAGCAATTTTCGTCAATCTTGTCATAGTCACCGATGATACGAAGCTTGAAGCTCTCGGAAGGCTCGATCAACAACTGCGCGCGGCCATACCAGCGGTTACGCTCGCTTGTTTTCGACCCATCGGTCAGGTTGGTGCCGTAACCGTCAGCCTTGTTGATGCCGCCAGCAAGGCTGAAAGCGATATTGTCAGAGATCGGGCCAGTCACGTCGGCCTTGGCCACGATTGCGTTGCGATTGCCATAGCTGATTTCAGCAGAACCGCCGAATTCATAGCTTGGTGCAGCGGTAACAATCGAGATAACGCCCGCCGATGCGTTTTTGCCGAACAGGGTCGATTGCGGGCCGCGCAACACTTCGACGCGTTGCAGGTTGGGAAGATCGCTGATGGCTGAAGCCGAACGCGAACGGTAAACACCGTCGATGAACACGCCGACCGATCCTTCGATGCCCGGGTTGTTAGCGCCGTTACCGAAGCCGCGAATGATGAAGTTGGTGTTGGCCGAGCTTTGCAGCTGGCTGACACGAAGTGTTGGAACCAACGTCTGCAAATCTTTAAGATCGCGAACCTGCGCCCGTTCAATGGCAGCGGCCGATGTTACCGAAACGGCGACCGGTACTTCTTGAAGTGTTTGTTCGCGCTTTGTCGCGGTGACGATGATGACATCTTCATCAACTTCGTCGCTGGCTTGTGGTGCATTATCCTGTGCAAAGGCGGCTGAACCCACGCTCAGCGAAGCGATGCTGATTGTCGACAACATGGCCGCCTTCAGCAGATGATTTCCCAATTTCATATTCACTCTCCTGTTGTTCATTCCATCCCGGTTCATCCGGGTTTTTATTGGGGATGAGATTTAAAATTGCCCCCAGCACCCCCTGAGCCGCCGTTAGGCTTATGTCGGTATTAACCAGAAAATGCTGCGCAGCAATTGCTTAGTGTCATTTGCAAAAAAATAGTCACATGTGCGATAAAAATGTAACGGACCCTTTCACGGCACCACAGCGATCTGGATAGCAAATGCCCAAAATGGTCAAAAAATCCGACCTTCCATCGAAAATATGCGCGGCATGCGCCAAGCCATTCGCTTGGCGCAAGAAATGGGCAAAGGATTGGGATAATGTGCTATATTGTTCCGACCGCTGCCGCAGGGCGCGTTGACTCTTTGATGAAAATGGACGGACGAAAAGGGTAGGCGAACATCGGCGCTGGCTTCGCGTGCCATGATTAAGGCTGGCTGGGTAATGAAGTGGCTGCGATACTGACTGCCTCATCATCCGCCCAACGCGCCAGAAGCAGGCCGGCGCGTTCGAGAGCCGCTTGCTCACCAAGCTTTTGTTCAAGCTGCATGCAAATGTCCGTAAAGGCCAGCGGGTTAGTCATCTGGACGAAAAGCTCTGCTTCGTCGGGATCGAGCGTCCGAAAACACGGAACCCACGTGCTGCGCCAAACGAGGATGTCGATTGGAACTTGAAAAGTTTTCGCCACTGGCGGACTTTCTGCGCGCGACAGCGCTGACCAAATTTCCGCAGCATTACTGAAGTGTCGTAGGATCTGGCCCCCTGATGCATGTGTCAGCGCAACATGCTCCCAGTCGAGATCGACGAACATCGCGCGTGTTAACGGCAATCGGTCTGCCGCAGTTTGGGCATTACCAAGCGCCAGCTCCAGTCGAACCATGTCGTGCGTTGCAACATCACCCGGAAACAATGTGCCAACTTCAGCGGCAAAGGATGCCGGATAGGCGTCCAGCGTCCAAGCGGTTGGCGGCTGCGCCATGATATGGCAACGCGCCGCTGTGTGAAATTGGTCCCTGCCTAGCAACGCGAGCGTGCGCGGGAAAGCATGCTCCAAGCAAGTCAGTAACTGCGTCCGGTAATTGTTGAGATAGACGTCGAGCCCTGGCCGCACGGAATCACCAAGGCGGTTGGTGATATCCGGATCTCCGGTTTCAAGCCATTCTCTCATGGCCTGCTGAAGATCGGCTAGTTTCAAGACTGTGATCTACGCTTGGTCGCGGCCTCAGCGCGCGCACGCGCCGTTGCAAGCTCGTCGAGCAAGTCGCCGATCGGAGGGATATTGTCGTCGCGTTCGATCATAACCGCGACAGGCCCGGCGCGGGTCATCGCAGTTTCAAAAAGGTCCCAGACTTCATCGCACACCGTTTGATCGTGCGTGTCGATCAGCAGGTCCTCACCCTGACTATGACCGGCGATATGGATTTGGCGAACATGGTCCAAAGGGAAGCGGGCGATGTACGTCGCTGGATCAAAGCCCAAATTACGGGCGCTGACATAGACGTTGTTGACGTCAAGCAACAGACCACAGCCAGTTTGCTCGCACAGTACGGAGAGGAATTCCCATTCGGGCATTTCTGATTGGGAAAAGCTCAGATAGGCCGACGGATTTTCAAGCAGTATCTGTCGTCCAACTATTTCCTGCGCCGCGTGCACATGGTTAGCAACAATATCCAGCACCTCCTGCGTATATGGCAGCGGGAGAAGGTCGTGCGAACTGAATCCGGGGACCCGGGTCCAGCAGAGATGGTCTGAAACGAACAAAGGATCGACGACGTCAACCAGAGCCCGAAGCCGGTGCACATAGTCGTGGTCGAGCCCCGATGCAGAGCCTATCGACATAGAAACACCGTGCAGGGCAACCGGGCATTTTGCCCGGACGGCCAACAGGTCCGCAAGCGGACGACCGCCGGGAAACATGAAATTTTCCGAGATTACCTCGACAAAATCGAGTTTCATATTGCCCGACAGGACGTCTTCATAATGCGGCTTGCGCAGCCCTAGCCCGAACAGCGTCATTGGCTGTTGCTCACGACCGGTTCGGCAAGATGATTACTTTTTGGCAGGAGGAGTGGTTTTACCGCCTTCTTTGCTTACGCATGTGCCCTTTGCGACGTATTTCCATTCGCTAGGAGCATTATCTGATTTTGCCTGCCCTGCACAGCTATGAACGCCGTTAGAGTCTGCACAATCATTCTTGCCAGCCTTGGCGATACCATAGCATTTTTCTTTGTCCCCGGCGGCCAAAGCGGGTGCAGTGCTGAGGGCAATCGATACGGCGATTGCGGCAAGAGCGAATTTACGTTCCGAATTTCCGGTCATTTTCTTCTTACCTTATTAGATTAATGGACGACATGCTGCCAGCTAGTCCAAATTATTTTACAAGTATATGTAAAAACGGCGGGGCAGCTCTCAAGCGCGCGCCGTATGGATGTCAGTACATAAATGCTCACTGCCATGCGTCCGCCATTGGCTGTCTGATTTCTGGAAAAGAGGTCCGGATACAAATCAGATCGGTCAAGGTCGCTAACTGATTGAACACTTCCTGACCCGATCTCGGCTCATGTCGTCCAAATGTCTTTTTTTTTGATGTGTAGAACGGCGCGCAGATGATCTCGGATCATTTGCGGTACGCACAGCTTTGCATTTCTATGACGATCGAATGACAAGGGATGGAAAAATAGTAATATTTTCATCATATTGGAGTCTTCCCCGCAAATTAGGCGAGCGCTTAGTTTCTTTGGGGAATCAAAAATGATCAGTATTTCAAAAGCTGCGCATCGCAGCATCAACAAGTTCACCACAGCTTCGGTCGCAGCGATTTTGGCGGCGTGTTTAACTAACCCGGCAATAGCAGAAGAAGCTGTTGATGAAGATAATGCTGGCTTGTCCGAAATTGTCGTGACCGCCCAAAAACGAACTGAAAATCTACAGGATGTGCCGATCTCTATCTCGGTTCTGGGTAGTGAGGGTATTGAAAATCGCCACATACAATCGCTGCTTGATCTGGGCGATGGCGCCATTCCTTCGCTGCGAGTCGCCCCGTTCTTTTCGCGTCCGGCCGCGCTTATCATTAACGTACGCGGCGTGGGTGTTTTGTCGGACAGCAACCAGCCAGCGCGCGATCAAGGCGTCGGCGTTTATGTGGACGGTGTGTATATGGGGCGCGCCCAAGGTTTGGGAACAGCGCTCTATGATGTTGAGAACATCGAAGTGCTTAAAGGACCGCAAGGCACTCTTTTTGGGCGCAATACCGAAGGTGGCGCGGTAAACATTGTCACCAAAAGACCGAGCGGTGAATTTGGACTGGATGCCACTTTGGGATTTGGCAATTACGGAAGCTATAAAGCCGAAGCCCATCTCGACTTGCCCGAGACAAATAACATCAGTCTGAAATTTGATGGGATTTTGACAAAGCGTGATGGTTTCGTGAAGAACCCGTTTCCAGGCGCGTTGGATTATGCCAGCTTTGTCAAACGCGGTTTCCGTGCCGAAGTGCAGTGGAAGCCATCCGCTAATTTTACAGCCAATTACGCCTTCGATGTCGCGCGTGACGCCACAAGTACAAATTATCTGCAATTGGTAGCGGCCCCCGTAGGTGCTCCAGCGACCACTACCTCAGCGGTGATTTTACCCAACCGTCTTTCTGCCTTGCCAATCGTGCAGCCACGGCGGGCTTCGAGCACACCTGTCGGTATGCCGCAAGATGCAAGTGTCGGTAACACAAAGGGCATCCGTCTGGGTTTGAACTGGGATGCGACCGAAAACCTGACCTTGAAGTCCATCTCGTCTTATCGTGATATGACGCAGACCCAGTATGATAACGCCATCAATATCCCTTCGCTCCAGCAACCACGGACGTCCGCAAACCCGACGGCCAGTTTCGTCGGCTTTCAATTCGGCCGTTACAGTCTGGCACCATTTGCCCAAGATCAAATCAGCCAAGAATTTCAAGTCATTGGGGATTTCGAACGTTTGAAATTTGCGACTGGCGCGCTTTATTATCGGGAGAATGCCGAAGATAGCGCAAAAGCGTTCAACACTTTGCAATTCACCGACGCAGCAGGAACGGCCATCGTGGTCCGTTCAATTGATTATGCGGCTCAAGTTGTTCAGCGCGCCAGCCGCGTTGAAACGACAAGCATGGGTGTTTATGGGCAAGCGACCTACACACCACCGGTTGCCAACGATGCTTTCCACCTTACCCTTGGGGGGCGCTGGACACGCGACAAAAAGGTGGGCGAGCTTTTCACGATTAATGGCACGACCCCGACCATCCCTGTAAATGGTGTCAATGTTACAAGGCCTGTGCCCTTGAACGCGGCTTGGTCTCGGTTTGATCCATTGGTTAACCTGTCTATTGATGCGTCTGAAGACGTCATGATTTACGGTAAATGGAGCACGGGCTACAAATCTGGCGGTGCCAACTCTCGTTCGTTAAATTACGCGCCATTTGGACCTGAGACCGTTTCGATGTTTGAAATTGGTGCCAAGGCGGAATTTCTGGATGGGCGTGCGCGGCTTAATGTCGCTGCCTATCAAGGCGACTATAAATCCATCCAGCTCGACTTTTTCGGCCTGTATGAAGATATCGTCAACGGCGTCCGCGTTGCCACAACACGCACTACCTCAGACACCGTTAACGCCCCGGGCACAGGTAAATTGAAAGGCTTTGAAGCGGAATTTAATCTGGCCCCGGTTACTGGATTAACGCTCTCGGCCAGCTATGCTTATAACAGCGTCAAAATTCCCGCGACGCTTAATCCATTCCCACAACCCGGTAACGTCTTTATCACGGTACCGATCCCCATTTATCAGGTTTATACGCCTGAAAACACTGCAAGCGCTTCGATCGATTATGAACTGCCGTTAAAAGATTTCACTATCCGTGCGCATCTTGACGGTAACTTCAATGATGGCTTTTACGGCAACTATAGTGACCCCGAATTTGACCCGGTCACCCGCGCCGTTCGCTATGTGCAGCTAAAGGGTGAAAAGGCGCTTATCTTTAACGGCCGCATTGCTTTTGCCGACATCGATATAGGCGCGTCAGATGCAAAGCTCACCATCGCGGTCTGGGCGCGGAACCTGTTCAACCAAGAGCATCTGTTCTACAAAGCCGGGGCGCCGCGGACTGGCATACAGGGTTTCTTTAACGAACCAAGAACCTTCGGCATGGAAGCCAAGATCAAAATATAAGATGAAGCGCCATGCCGTTCGCTCTGCGCTTTAATTATTGAACCATAAGGGACCCGATATGCGTTACTTATTTGCCACCGCAGTATTTTTGGCTTTCACCGCCCCAGTTGCGGCTGAAGCGCGCAATATTGTCATCACCAATGATGACGGTCTGACCAGCAATGTGGTCGCGCTGTATAAAGCGTTGAAAGCCGATGGCCATGATGTGATTGTATCGGTTCCCTGTCAGAACCAAAGCGGGATGGGCGCAGCTTTAGGGTTGCGCCCGCTCACCCCTTTGGAGTCGGCTTGCCGCAACAATGCCGCCGATATAGGCGCATCCGCCGCTGGCCCGATGACCCGTGAAGGTTTGGGGAGTGATTTTTATTATGTGAATTCCACGCCAGTGATGGCGGTGTTATACGGGTTGGATATCGTCGCGATGAAACGTTGGGGCAAGGCACCCGACCTCGTACTGTCCGGCCCCAATGAAGGGCAAAATGTCGGCGCGATTGCCATCAGCAGCGGTACAATCAGCGCAGCGCAATTTGCAACGTTGCGCGGTGTTCCGGCAATTGCCTTAAGTGCGGGACAGAATAGCGCTGGCCCCGATTTGGAGAATGCGCAGTCTCCCATCATCGCCGAAAAAAGTGCGGAGATGGTGCGCGCTTTGGATGTCGCATCAAAGGGCGGGCGGATGGTTCCGGCCGGATTGGCGCTTAACATCAATTTTCCCAATGAGGCAAAGGGAGCAAAATTCTGCGTCTCAAAAGTCGGCACCTATAATGCCTATACCCTCAAATTTGCCGAAAATATGGCGGCAAGCGCATCGCCCGAAATGAAGGAAATGGCGCGGACGTATAAGATGGATATCCCGGCGCTGCCTGGCTTGTTACTCGGTCAAAATCCGATCAAACCTTCCGCTGATCAATTGCAAGATGAATCCTTCCTCCACCTTAGCTGCATTGCCGTATCGCCGATGCAAGCAGGTTATGCCGGTGATGACCAGAATATCAACTGGGTTAGCGGCGTTTTGAAAGGCTCGGCGCTAGCTAAATAAGGGTGAGGGTGCGGAGCAATGGTGCACCCACTGCCGCCAGCGTGCCGCGATGTGCCGCTTTGTTCCGTTTTCATCTTCGAACGAAAAAGCAGCCGCACGAAAATACATCGCTCCTATCGGGTTTTGAGGGGAAAAATGGTGCCGGCTACAAGGTTCGAACTCGTGACCCCCTGATTACAAATCAGGTGCTCTACCAACTGAGCTAAGCCGGCACTCGGCGCGTCCCATAGCGTCAAATGACTCCAAAGGTCCAGCCCTCAGTTGCAGCAATTTCAATATTTAGTGCATTGGGTGCCCAAAGGTGCGGATTTTCGGCAACATTGCGGAGCCAAGCGGCAGTTATCAGGGCGTCGGTCGCATGGTCTGTATAGTGGTTTAAGGGTAAATGGGGTTTCGATCCAAGCGCTTGCAACGCCAAATCGAGTCCGGTGGCATCGCGCACCTTGCTGCGGCCCTTGGCAACGCCAGCAGCGCGGGCGGCGATGGTGGTGTAAATCTCTAATGCCACTTTGCCGCGCGCCGGAAGCGGATCGAAGGGCCAAATCGCCACAGCATCGCGCAGTTGGTGCAGAAGCCGCATACCCGCAAAACTCGCCTTGGCGACTTGCGACGCGCCAATGGCGTCATAAACGGTTGAAGCCTTGCCGCTGCTGCTTTTGTTCTGCAACTCGCATTGCCGCCAAAACAGATAGTCCGATTTTGTACCATCTGCCGCGCCGAAATAGAAATGGCTGCGGTGGAGGGTTTCGAGGAAGGATGCCGCGCCCAGATCCGGGTCGTTGCAGACATGGTCGACATACGCCCAGAATGCCTTGGCGGACGCGGGCACATCATCGCCCGGCAAATAACTGCCGCGTTCGACAAAAGGCGGGGCGAAGCTGAAGTCGAAACCGATAAGCAAATCATCATCTTGCGCCAAAAGCCAGTCGGCGACGCCTTGGCGCGACCAGGCCTTGTCAGGCGGCGTTATGAGGCGCGGGGCTTCATCGCCTGCGTCACAGACCGCGAGCGCGATGCCGGGGTGTCGGCTACCTTTTGCGCCGGACCAGTCGGCGCACGCGAAACGGGTGAAGAGGCGCATTATTGGCTGTCGGGTTCGCCATTGCGCGCGCGCAGCCGGTCCCAATATTGCAGCCGCTCGATTATCTTGCGTTCAAAGCCGCGTTCGACGGGTTGGTATAAAGCGGTAGGTGTCACCGCATCCGGCCAATAATTCGCGCCCGAAAACCCGTCTGCGCTGTCATGATCATAGGCATAGCCTGCGCCATAGCCGATGTCCTTCATCAGCTTCGTCGGTGCATTCAGGATATGCGCTGGCGGCATCAGTGAGCCGGTATCCCGCGCCATTTTCCATGCGGATTTCTGCGCCTTATACGCGGCATTCGATTTAGGCGCGGTGGCGAGATAGAGGCATGCTTGCACAATGGCGACTTCGCCCTCCGGACTGCCCAAAAATTCATAAGCCTGCTTGGCGGCCAGGCATTGGACCAAAGCCTGCGGGTCCGCGAGCCCGATATCCTCACTGGCGAAACGGACCAAGCGGCGCAGCACATATAACGGCTCTTCGCCTGCCACCAACATACGCGCCATCCAGTATAAAGCCGCCTGCGGATCGGACCCGCGCAAGCTTTTATGCAGCGCGGATATGAGGTTATAATGTCCCTCCCGATCCTTGTCATAAACAGGCATCCGCCGCTGCAACAAGGCCGCCATGGCTTGTGGGTCGAGCGGGTTCTCAATGTGAATGGCAAACAGAGTTTCGGCCTGATTGAGCAAAAAGCGGCCATCACCGTCGGCGCTGGAGATCAACGCCGACCGCGCATCGTCGGTGACGGGCAGGGGGCGTTCCAATATGGCTTCTGCACGGGTCAGCAGCG
>NZ_JAAVVZ010000023.1 GCF_023910635.1 Sphingorhabdus sp.
TCTTAATCTTCTCCTCCGCGCCATATTGCTTGCGCGTGGCATGGCGAATGTCTTTTACAACCGCTCGCGCTAACATTGCAGCCTTTCATTGCTCCGAACTTAATCTTCAAAAGCGGCCTTTCGTTCAGCAGGTTCACGGAACGGATAAATGGCCGGTTTCAGGGCGGTCCACCACCAGCCTGTTCGGCTAGAATTGGGTGGACAGCGGACGGGCAGCTTTTAGGAGGGTGAGGCCAATAGCAGCCATTGATAGAGATTGGGCGACGACAGCTTCGCGCCCAATTGAAGACATCCCAGCGTGCTTGCTGAAAGCGCGAAAGCAGGCACAGTTTTAGAAAAGACCAGGTTACCGGAAGTGGGAGGATTTGTGACGGTTCGCTCTTGGTTGAAAACTGGAGCTAGGCCGCAGCTGCTAGCGTCGTCGCATTAAAAAAGTTAGCGTTCCCGACACGGCACTGTCTTTCTTAGGCTGCTGGACGACCGGAGATGCAGCAGAAGAAGAAAATTGTTGGATTGTAAGCTCTCGAAGAGCAGGTGGCTGGGATGCCATCCTGACAATGCTGGTCGATCTAAGTCTAGCCTACACCTGTGAATAAACTATCCAACGCACCAGTGCTGGGGCTGTGTTGTCGAATGTAGTCATCTTTTTGCAACGCCAAAAGCCAGAAGGTCGCACAGCTGGTCGGCAATTTCTGGCGGCGAGAGGGGATAACTTTCAGGCAACCATTTGGGTAACCATAGAAAGGCTCCGGCGCTTGCTTCCGCAATCATGGCGGCATCACAGTGGCGGCAGCTCCCATCATTTACCCCAGCCTGAAGCATGGCGTTCGACCGCTTCCACAAACCGCTTGCTGCAGCAATAAATCGGTTGCGTTGCGCTTCAGGCAGCGCCCAGAGGCCTGGCTGGAGCATCAGCGGTGGAGCTGCACTTGCCTGCGCCTGGGAGTTGAGATGCATCACGGCCATTGACCGTTCGAAGCCATTGGTGCCTTGTGCGATCGCGGCGTCCATGAAGATGTCGTAGAGTTCAAACGCGCGTTCATAACATCGCAGAATCAGGTCAGTCTTGTCGTCAAAGTAATGATAGACCGCTCCCTTGGTAACGCCGACACCTGCGCCGATTTCGTCGAGCGAGGCGCCGTCCAGCCCGCGTCGGTTGAACAAGCGTGAGGCCGCGCCAATCAGCTGTAGCATCTTTTGCTGGCTCGCCTGTATTCTATCGAACGGGTTTACCGGCTGCGTGATAAGTTGCGCGGCGTCCAGGGAATTTGTGAAGCGATCTTCGCGGTTGGCAGCGATACCGTGGAAAAACAGGTCTGCAATTGCAGCGCTAGCCCTTCGTCGAAAGCCGCGGCCGTCCCGTTGGCCGAGCCACATAGCGGACAACTGCGACCAATTAATCATACCTAGCAGCGCCTGTGCGGCGATTTCACTCTGCACGGCACGGATCTGACCGGTTTCTATGCCATCGTTGATCAGCGCCTGTAGTGTTTCGACATTGCGGCGGTTTAGTTCGCCGATCATGCTGCGCTGCGGCTCGGGCAGAAAATCTTGATCACTTAGCACCGCCAAGGGATGGCGGCTGTGGGTTAGTGTGCGCGCTATATAGTGCTCTATCCGTTCGCGAATGTTGCTGCCTTGTTCGATGGCTATAGCGAGGTCTTCAGTGTGGGTCTCGCACGTGCGCAAATAGCAGCGAAACGCGAGGTCGGCACGGTCGCTCACATAGTAATAAAGCGTGTTGCGGGAGAGGCCGGCGGCCTCTGCAATCGCGTTAAGGCTCACCGCGCCGGCGCCGCGCATGTTGATTTGCCGCGTCGCCTCATCAAGCAAGGCTTCGCGCTTGACCGCGCGTTTAGGGCGGGAAGCCGTGGCCCGAGAAGTCGGTTTGATTGCCATCCCTTCTGGTTACTCGACTAGTTCGAAAATGGCCATAGTTTAGACGTATAAATTTACGAACATACTTTATCGTCTAAAAAACTTGCCAGTGCGAAGTCGTTATGCTGTTAAGACAACATACTTTATCGTCGAAAAAATAGCTTAAAGGGAGGTTTGTCTAATGGCTAAACTAAAAAAACACGTTTCGTTACTGTCACTTACGGCCTTGACGGCGCTTGCCCTGCCTCTAGCTACACCGGCGCATGCGCAAGACGATTCGGCGTCAGTTCCCACTCCGAAAAGCGATGAGGCTGCCAACGACGAAATCGTCGTCACAGCGCAAAAGCGCGAGCAGCGGCTCAGCGACGTACCCATAACAATCAGCGTTGCTGACGCCGATGCGATAAAGGAGCGCAGGATCGAGGCTGTGACTGACCTCGTCGTCTTTACACCCAACGTATCGGTGAAGGAAAATATACCCGGGTTGGTGCCAGTGATCACCATTCGAGGTGTTGGCCTCAATGATTTCAGCGCTACCAACAATCCAAGCGCGGGCGTGTACGTCGACGAAGTCTCCCTGAGCTCGCTTGCGTTGATGAATTTCGATTTTTTCGATCTGGAGCGGATGGAGGTGCTGAAAGGACCTCAGGGAACGCTTTACGGTCGCAACTCAACTGCAGGTGCGCTCAGTATCGTTACTGCCAAGCCGGACTTCAATGGCTTTTCGGGCCGGGTAGCCGGGTCGATCGGCAATTATCAGGCAAAGGATATCGAAGCGTGGCTGAACCTGCCCGCAAGCGACACACTCGCTTTTCGCGTCGCCGCAAAGGGGATTTTTCAGGACAAGGGCTATTGGTTAAACCAGCGGCTGAAAAGAGATATCGGACGGCGCGAAGTGTTTTTGGGCAGAGCGCAGGCACTTTGGGAGCCTTCGGAAACGGTTGACTTGCTATTGAAGGCGGAAATTCAGCGTGGGCGTTCGGAGCTTGGCTCACCCGAATTTTTTGGTGCTTTCCAGACAGTCCCGCCGACTGCCGGGCTGACTTGCCCGGGTTCGCAGGGCTGCACCGACTTTTTCGGCTATCGCGATACCGACGGTAATCCGTTTAGCGGCAATTGGTCGGTGCGCCCCGACTATGATGTGGATCAGCTCAGCCTGTCGGCGCGGCTAAATGCTGACTTGGGAATCGCCACGCTCGCTTCGGTCACCGGTTTGGTCAAATTTGATCGGCAATGGGGTGTGGATGTTGATGCTACCCCACTGCGCCAGACCGATTTTTACACTGACGATCGGGTGAAGCAATTTTCACAGGAAGTGCGGATGGCGAATGCGACCGATCTGGTCGACTGGCTCGTGGGCGGCTTTTATTCACGTGACAGGGTTCAGACCAGCTATGACGGCGATTTGCAAGAGCTGTTCAATACCAAGAGCTTCTCCTACGCCAATCAGCTCACTAAATCAGCGGCGCTGTTCGCCAATGGCGAATGGCATTTGGTCAATAATGTCGATCTGATTACCGGAATCCGTTACACGTCGGAGAAGCGCAGCAATGTAGGCGGCACCAGCGATCTGGTCGCGCTAGCCCCCGGCAGCGCGCTGACCAACGCACCGTTCGGCAGCCGGCCCATTCCGCTCGCCAGTGTCAACGGAAGGATTTCGGACAAGAATTGGTCGTGGAAGCTCGGACTCAACTGGAAGCCATCCTCATCGACGCTAATCTACGCCAGTGCCTCGCAGGGCGTCAAAAGCGGTGGCTTCTTTGCGGGTGTAGCCACAAATTCGGCGCAGCTGATCCCCTACCGCCCCGAAAAGCTGATTGCTTATGAGGTCGGTATCAAGGGCCGCGCCAGTGGTGCGGGGCTGAGCTATTCTGCCAGCGGTTTCTACTATGATTACAACGATATCCAGACTTTCATCCGCGACGTCGTTGGCGCGCTGCCGATCCAGCGGCTTGGCAATGTCGACAAAGCGAAGATTTACGGTCTCGATACCGATGTGACGCTGAATCCGACGGCACTAGATGGGCTGACGCTGACCGCTGGGGTTGGCTTGCTGCACACTCGGCTTGGCAGCTTCACCTCCTCGGGCGGGGCAGTGCCTGCAGGCAACCGCCTCTCCGACGCGCCAAAGCTCAGCTTCAGCGGAAGTGCGGCATATCAGTTCACGCTCGGCGGAGACATCGATGCGCGGTTATCGATCGACGGGCGCTATCAGTCGCAGACCTTTAAGGACGCGCTCAATGATCCGCTGATTGCATCCGACGCATTTTGGGTGTGGAATGGGCGGCTGTCGGTGCTGCGCGAGGACGATTGGGACGTCTCACTCTGGGCGAAGAATATCGGTGACAAACGCTATGTAACGCAAGGATTGAACCAGCTTGTCCTCGGCACCGGCAACCGCGTTTATGGGGCACCGCGAATCTGGGGTGTCAGCGTTTCGAAAAACTTCTAAAGGTCCAAAGCATGGACAGCCCAATCATCATCCACGGCCATTTTTCGCCGCACTACCAAGCGCTTTACGATGCATTCACCGCCAACTTTATAGAACGCGGCGATGTAGGCGCAGCGGCTGCGCTAGTGGTGGATGGAGAGCTTGTCGTCGATCTGTGGGCCGGAACAGTCGCACCGGGCGAGGCACCTCCATGGCAGGTGGATACGCTGGCCAACATCTGGTCTACAACCAAGGGCATTACCGCTATCTGCTTCGCGATGCTCGCGAGCCGGGGGCAGATAGATTATGAGCGGGCCGTGGCTGAATATTGGCCTGAATTTGCGGCAAATGGCAAAGGCGTGGTAACGGTCGCGCAATTGCTTTCGCACCAGGCCGGCCTTTGTGGCTTCCGCCGACCGGCGCGCGTTGAAGATTTCTACGACGCGCATAAGGCAGCCAAGGAGCTGGCGGCTATGGAGCCATTCTGGCAGCCGGGAAGCAACGCCGGCTACCACGCCATCACCATTGGGCTCCTCGCAACTGCGCTGTTCGAAAAGGTGGAGGGTCGTTCGCTAAGGCAGTTTGTCGCCGACGAGTTGGCCGACTATGACATCAGCATTGGCTTGCCAGCCATACGTGCACACCGAGCTGCCACGATGATCGCGCCGCCGCACATGGGTAATGAAGCGTTGATGACCGAACTGACCCAGCCGCAAATGGCGGCACTCGCAAACCCACCGCTCGATCCGCTGCTACCTAACGATCCAGCTTGGCGCGCAGCGGAGATCCCATCTGCAAACGGATTTGCCACCGCACGCGGGCTGGCGCAGCTCTACGGCGAATTGGCGCGCGGTGGCGGTAATCTGGTATCGCCCGATGTGCTCAGAACAGCAACGCAGGTTAGATACGATGCCCTCGACGCCGTGCTTGGCGTGCCGGCTCGTTGGGCTGCAGGGTTCCTGCGCAACGTAAGCAGTATCTACGGCGAAAGTGAAGCCGCCTACGGCCATGGAGGCTGGGGCGGCTCCTTCGCCTTCGCTGATCCGGATCGGCGGCTCGGCTTCGCTTATATCATGAACCGAATGGGGACCGATCTTATCGGCGATCCGCGCAATATAGCGTTGATTGCGAGCATCTAGCTAAAGCGCCCTTTCCGCCTATTTCTTGCCGTTGCGCTTTGCGCCCAATTGCAGTCACTCAAGGCCGTGTCAGAACCTGCTGAATGCGGACGTTGATTGTGCCCTGCAATTGGCAGCAATATTGGACAATCTGGACTGTCCGTTTAGCAACTGCGTTCATCGTAAGCGGCACTTCGTTAATGCACAGGGAGCCAGCAATTTCTCACCCGCGGGCTGGCATTTAACACCAAGCCATTCATGAGAAGAACACTTGCTTTTGCCAATGTACAGACCTGCGTCAATACTTTTTAGCAAATAATGGAGCAGCCTGGAATCTGGTCGGGCTCATGACCAGAGGGGCGATCGTCAGGATTTAGCGACGGGCGGTACGGTAAACATCTTTACCAAACTTAGAGCAGATCCAGTTGATCGCTAGACTACCTCCGCCCCGCCACCGTTTCAGGCATGCGCAACCAAATAAATGCCGCTGCCAGAAAGCTGATCGAAGCCAGGCTCATTACGGGTGCGCGACCGAACGCCTCTGCCAGTGGCGCAGTAATTAGCGGGGCGGTCATGCTGATTACACGGCCCCAGTTGAAAATCGATGCGGCAGTTGACCGCAAATGCGGCGGGTATAGCTCTGACAGCCATGGTCCCCAGATCGCGCTGCACGACAACATCACACCATAGGTAAAGCCTGTTAGCTCAAGCAGACCAATAGGCATCGGTATGAACAAATAAACAGGGATAATTACCGCTGCGGCAACAAACCCCCAAGCAGCGTTGCGACGACCGAAACGGTCGCTGATGAAGCCCCAGACGAGGCCACCAATTGCTGCCCCAATAAACTGCCAGCCCAGCACATCCCCAACGACCGTATCAGGAATGGCGCGGTCTTCCTTAAGATAGGTTGTCGCCCAGCCAGTGAATGCCTGATACGCAAAAAAATTCAATCCCGTCATTGTTGCCAACAAGATTGTTTGTTTGGCTACGCCGGGTTTGAATAATTCGGTGATCGGCAATTTCGATTTTGCCATCGCTTCGTCGTTGCTGGCCCCGTCCATCGGAATGAAGCGGCGGTCATCGGGGATAAGCAGAAACGCAAACAACGCTATTGCAACGGGTATGCCGCCAGCCCAGAGCAATATCTTCCAGTCGTAGCCAGCCTTAAACGCCGCTGCGGACATAAAGCCCAAAGCAGCAACAGCCAGATTATAGGTTCCCAAAACAAACCCAGCGATCACGCCGCGGACATCGCGCTCAAACAGTCCAGAATAAATGCCAACGGCGATTGGAAACATTGCCCCCATGAAGAACCCGAGCCCGATCCGCTGGATCATCAATCCGGTGTAATCCGTGATCACCAGCGCGCCGAGGAGACCAAGACCGTAACCGGTCATTGTAATCACCAACGCATTGCGCCTACCAATCTTGTCAGCGACTTGCCCCATGACAACGGCACCAATGATCGCCCCTATGGACTGCAGGGTGTAAGCCGACCCCGCTTGGAAATCGGTAAGGCTAAGGCTTTCCTTGATATAAGGTCGGAGGATATCGACCGTGTTCCAGGACCAAGCATAGAAGAAATACGCGACCAGCAAAAATGTGAGCGCACCAAATCGTCGCCCTTGCGTGAATTGCTGTGCGCTGATCATTTTGTTTCCCTCTTGTGGTCTGGCAGCAAATCAATGCCGAACTGGCTGATCAAGTCGACCATATCGATGAACACCCAATTTTCGACGAGCATATTATCCTCACGTCGCCAGAAATCCATGATCCGCTGCGTAATGCGTTTTCCGGTTGCCGGAATCCCGATCCAGTCATCACCGAAATGGGTGGCATTCAGGCTTGGCCAGCCGGTTGAAGCCACATAAGTGCCTTCACCTATCCGGCATTTATGATTGCCGCCGATTCGGTCAGGAAAGGCTGTGAGGAATGGCCCCTGATGTGCGCGCTCATAGTCGGCGTGACCGCGCGCACTGCCTATACCGCCGGGGCCATACCACTGGAATTGAGGCGTCCAAAAACGCTTCATTCCCATGCTAGAAAGCGATTTTTGGTCATAGGACATTAGTCCCGCGATCATGTCCTCGACCAATTTCAGGCTTTTGCCCGACTCCATTGGATCGGCGGCATTGAGTGCCAGGCCATCTTGTGTTGCCGGTGCTGGAGACCAGCTTTCACCCAGCTGCGGACGCAGTGGCCATTGATTGGTCTCAATCATCAGTCGCGTCAGATCGAGCAACACATAGCTTTCAACAACATGATCGCCTGCAACCCTGTCAAACCAACCATAACGTATGAAATGAGGTCGCCCACTAGCCTTGAGGCCGTAAAGGTCATTTTCGAAGTGCCCCACCAGATACCCGGTTGAGGCAAACCAATCACCATCTTTGAATTGACCGCTCATCAATATGTCGGTGCGTCGTTCGAGATCGGGGAATGCATGCACCAAGGGTTGCCAGAACCGCTCGACTATTGCTTCCCTGCCGGCGCAATGGTCGACAGGCGCGCCTGCGTTGAAATTGCAATCCTTTGCGTATAGCAAATCTAACAGCGCACCATGGCTTTTACCCAAGTCGCGGTGGCCAGAAATCAGCTGCCAGTAACCCGCTTTATCAAGTGTCATTTTGATCTCCTCATTTGACACCAATATTGACTTCGAATGCAATCCCCGTAAACCGTTATTTGTGAGGCATTTTGAATTGCCTAAAAAATGAGGGAAATGCAGGAACTTCATGGCCAAATCTATCGCCAATATTGATGACTTAACGTGCGATGCACTCACAAATCGCATGGTCCGCTACGCAGACATGATTCCCTGTTACAACGCCTTTATCGATTGCCGGACGCCTGGCTCCGAGGCTAAAGAAAATTTTACGATTATAGGCCCTGGTGTCTCAGAAAACCCCGGACAGCATGTTCATATCGCTGAACCTCATGGCTATAATATCGGCGGAGCACGCCAACCACCGGGCTGTGTAAATTCCCAGCACAGCCACGATACCGCTGAAGTATTTGTCGTCCACAGCGGCCATTGGCGGTTTGACCTTGGTGAGCATGGCGACGATGCGCAGGTCGACCTGCATCCCGGCGATGTTATTTCCATTCCAACGCGCGTTTTTCGCGGCTTTACCGCGACGGATCGTGCTGAGGATGGCAGTCCTGGATTTCTATGGGCGGTTCTTGGCCAAGACAATCCTGGCCGTGTGACATGGGCTCCACAGGTGTTCGACATGGCAAGAGATTACGGGCTTGTTTTGCTCGAAAATGGATCGCTGGTCGACACTGCGGCGGGGGAAACTGTTCCCACAGATGTCCCGCCAATGGCCCCAACATCCCGCGCCGCCGCCGATGCTTTGAGCAAAATGGATTTGACCCAGGCGCAGGCAATTGTTTGGCGAAATGCGACCTCCGATGGCACATCGGCAACCCCGATCATTGGCGAAGACGGTCCGCTTAATTGGGATCACGGCTTTATGCTTGACCGCATCGATATTGCGCCCGGTGAGGCGATTGATTGGGACGACGCAGATGACAAAGATGTGCTCTTCATTCACCGGGGTAGTGTTGATGTTGAATGCGACGATGGCTTTGTGACGTTGGGCGAGGGCGATACGATTAGCCTGCCAGTTGGATTACCACGCCGCTTGCTCGCCGATGCAGGCGCAACTGCGTATCTGGTTTACCGATGACCGCGATGGCCAATGGAGCCGTTCCAAACGTCGGAGGCCGCGATATATCGCAAATCTTGGCTTCGCAGGGTGCTGCGCGGCAAGATATCCCCGGCTTTGATCCTGAATATGCCGACATCGTCGACTATATCCTGCGCTGCACACACCGTATCTGGGAGCAAAAGGATGTCGGCCTGATCGCGACGCATTATGGCAGCGATATAGTGGTGCATATGATGACAGGGCCCGCAATTGGAATGGACGGCGTGATCGCGGGAACATCTCGCACATTGTCTGCCTTCCCTGACCGGACATTAACCGGTGAGGCCGTGATTTGGTCTAATGAAGGAAATGGAGCGTATCTATCGTCCCACCGCATCACTAGCACGGCCACCAATCTCGGTACGTCCGAACTTGGCCCCGCGACTGGCAAACGGATTACGTTTACGACCATTGCGGATTGCCTTTGCAAAGAAAACTTGATCATCGAGGAATGGCTGGTTCGTGATTATAGCCATATGGCACTTCAGCTTGGTTTCCATCCGCGTGAAGTCGCGCGCACTCATGCCGCCGCTGACAAAGTCATGGGCGGTCGCGCAGAGTGGCGCTTAGCAGCGATGGCGCGTATGCAGGACGCACCACTTAGCACCTTCACCAACAAAGCCCTGCCCAATCCGCAGAGCGACCCGCATGATTTTGCGCACGCCTTTTTTGATCAGATCATCGCCCAACGCCGATTTGGCCGCGTGCGAGAGGCCTATTCTCCTGCTGCGCATTGGAGCGGCCCAGGTGGGCGCAGACTGTTCGGCTGGGGAGAGATTACGGGATGGTTCACTGCACTGATCGGCAGTTTCGGCGATGCACGGATGTCTATCCAGCATGTTGCAGCCATTGACGATATGATCGCCGTCCGCTGGGAACTGACCGGCACACATGATGGCGGCGCGCTTTATGGCGCGGCTACGGGCGAGCCGATCTATATCCTCGCGGTCACGCATTGGCGAATTGCGCACGGCTTAATTATCGACGACGTGACGGTGTTCGATGAAGTTGCCCTGATGCGTCAGATGGAGGGTGGGCTTTGAGTGCCTTAGCTACCCTTGAAATCGCGCTGCGCCGCGACCGGGCCTATGCGCGCCTCGCCGATAGCCACGTTCACCGCGCCACCCGCGAAGATAGCCTTGGTATCATCAAAGGCCGCGACGCCATCACCGCTGCTTGGGTAAGTGAAGACGCCGCCGATATCACGATCACCACAGATTTGGGTGAGATGATCGCTTACAAGGTCAAAGGCCTAAAACATAGCTGGCATGGTCATCGTTGGGTTTGGCGCGAAGAAGGCCTTGTCATGCGCGAAGTCGTGATCGAAGACCGCGGAGAGGCAAAAACCGCACCGCACGTTCATCCACCCCTTGGCGAACTGCGCAGCGGACAAGGTCAATATGACGCTGGCGATAAAGCCATCCTCCCCCTCGGCTTTCCAGAAAGCGCCCGCGTCATTGCAGATTGGTTACATCGGGCATGGAACGGCCGCGCTTTTAATCTCTATGACCAGGCATGGCTTCCTGCGCTTATCCGAGCACTACCAGACGCGACTTTCCATTTTGAACATGCGATTGTTGGGGAGCAGCAAACAGCTATTCTTTGGCGTGTGCATGGTCATCATGCCAGCGGGAGGCGTGTCCGGTTAATTGGCAGCAGTGTGTTTACCGGCAACGCCGACGAGACTGTGATCGATCACGCCGCTATGGTATCGCAGTTGGCAGGTGAGGTGATTGATTACGGGGCTCTACCTTAAGCCTTAACCGCTTCCGCCAGTTTTGCTGCGCCTTGCAATAGGAAGTCGTGATCTGATCCGAGTATGAACAGGCTCGCGCCCTTTTCGCGCCACATGCCGACATCGCCAACGCGGCCAAGGAACATGCCGGTGGCGCGGCTTGCCGCTTTGCCCGCCGTAACGATGCGGTCGACGGCATCCACTACAACTGCGTCGTCGGGGGTTTCTGCGTTGTAAGCGATGGTTAGGTCTGCGCGGCCAATGAAGAGTGCATCAATGCCAGAAACAGCGGCGATAGCGTCGATATTCTCGACGCCTTCTACATCTTCGATTTGGACGATGATGGTCACGCTGGCTGCATCCGCGCGGTGCTTGGCCATACCCTTCGTCGTATAACCAGCTGCGCGCGAACTCCCCGCATAGCCTCGTCCGCCGCTTATATAATGGCAGGCTTTAACGGCATCTTCGGCATCGGCGGCATTGCAAATATGCGGCAAAATCACGCCATCGGCTCCGCAATCAAGCGCATTGAGAATGTGTTCCTGGCTCGCCGATTGCGGACGGACCAGAACCGTCTTACCGCCTGCGCGCGCTGCCAATATGCAAAGGTCAAGCGCAGCGCGGTCAAATGGGGCGTGCTCGGCATCAAGCACAAGGCAATCGAGACTAGAGAAGCTCAATACTTCCACGACATGCGGATGCGGTGTTTTGATCCATGTGCCAGCAAGTAATTCGCCGGCGCGCAATTGGTCGCGGAAACTTATCATAATTTCTTACTCGCCAGATCGGCCCCTTCGGACAGTGTTCTAAGCTTTGCCCAAACGATATCCGGGTCGACGACGCCGAAACCGGCAAAAGTCGAAAAGCCGCAGTCGGTGCCTGCAATCACCCGCTCCCGCCCGATGATATTGACATAGCGCTCAATCCGCTCCGCGACAACGCGCGGATGCTCGATGAAATTTGTAGTGCTGTCGATCACACCTGGGATCAGGATTTTGTCATCAGGAATCATATCCGCCATCTCGACGAAATAGTTCCAATCGGCCTGATGGCGCGGGTTGGATGTTTCGAACAGAAGTGCTGCGGGTTTGGCCTTCATCAACGTTGGCAGGATTACGCCGAGTTCAACATCACAACAATGCGGCCCTTCATAATTGCCCCAACACACATGCATCCGTACCCTGTCAGCGGGCACGTTGCGTAGTGCATGGTTCAGTGCCTCAACATGGCCGCCGATAAGGGTGAGATATTCAGCATCGCTGCGATCTTTGTACATCATGTGGCGGCCCAAGCCTAAGTCCGGGCTATCAAGCTGCAGGTATAATCCGGCCGCTACAATTGCCTCATATTCGGGGCGCATCGCCTCTGCCAGTGCCTCCAGATAGGCGTCTTGGGAGGGATAATATTCATTGGGCTGGAACAGCGCGATTACGCCGGGCGATGCAGCGTTCATGAATCCGCCGCATGGCTTATGCGCTGCAACTGCTGCCAGCATATGCGACACATCCTCCTCAAGCGGAGCCATTGATTTGACGGCGATGGGCCCCACGCATTTTGGGCGGCGATAGGTTGGTGTGCCGCCGCCCTTAGATTGGCGCTCCAAGAAGCTCGGGAACATCTCAAGGTCTTTGGGTGCGCTGCGCGGGCTATCACCGTCAAAGCCGGTAATCCTGTCCTTGATATAGGTGGCGTAACTAATTTTCGACATTTCGCCGTCGGAGACGAGATCTATACCGCTGGCAACTTGACGCTTGACGGCATCATCTACAGCCGCCCCGATCACACTGGAAAATACGGCGACATCAATCGCCTCTCCGCGTTCCTGCGCAAATACAAGATCTGTAACAGCGGCAGATCGCGGTAGCGACCCTACATGCGTCGTGAGTATGCGGTCAGCCATCAGGCAAATTCCTTTTCGTTGATTGTCAGCCAATTTTCAATGGTCGCAGCAAAGGCCTTGGGCGCTTCGAGTGGCAGCATATGACCAGCACCGGAGATTTCCTTAAACTGGGATTTAGGTGTCAAATTTGCCCAGATTTGATGCCAAGCAGGCGGGCAGAGTGTGTCTTCTCCCCCGCATATATAGAGGACCGGCATATGAAGAGCGGCGATGGCGTCGCGCCGGTCTCCGCGCAGCCGCAGCGCCTCACTCTGGCGAACAAAAACATTGGCACCCAAGTCCATTCCCATGTCGCGCAGTAGGCGGAGAAGCGAATTATCTTTTCTGTTTTGCGCGGCAAGGTAATTAGGTTTCAATTCCTCAACCAATACTCGCTCGAGCCCGCCTGCGCGAACTTCGCTTTGCTGCGCAGGGCGATGTGCGGCACGTTCCGGCAAGTCAGCGGTAGCGTTGTAACCGGATAAGACGAGACCCACTATCCGCTCTGGCGCTTGCACTGCCATCTCGACGGCAACGATTGCGCCCATTGAAAAACCAACCGCTAACAATTGGCCGTCGGTTGCCGCCAGCGCCCGCTCGGCCATAGCCTCGATGCTGTCATCCTGCGTGAGGTCGGCGTCGATTGCACCCGAAAACGTAGCTCGCACTGCTTCTGTCCAAAGCCGCGCATCGCACATATTGCCCGGCAAAAGAACTGGTGTCGGCTGCATTACCCGAGCCTTGCGGAACTGCCGGTTAACAATTCGCCAGCAAACAAACGCTGTTCGGGCGATAGCCCTGGCTGCTCGATCCGTTCGAGCAACATTGCCACCGCAGCCTCAGTCATCCGACGAACCGGCTGGCGGATCGTTGTCACCTGATACGCAAGCCATGTTGCTGGGCCGACGCCGTCAAAGCCGACCACTGACAAATCTTGCGGCACTTCGATGCCGAAGTGAATCCGTGCGCTATCAATTGCACCGATCGCCATCAGGTCATTTGCACAAATCAACGCGTCCAACTTTCGGTCCGTGATGCGCATCAAATCTCTCAGTGCAGCATCGCCGCTGGCGTAATCAAAATTGCCGCGCACGATTTGGCAGTCCCGCCCTAATTGATGTAACCGTCGTCTTGCGGCTTCGACGCGTTCTTCGCCTACATAGCTATCGGCTGGACCTGAGATGATCCCAAAGACATGATGATCGCCTTCAACCAGCGCGTCGACCAAAGCATTTTCACCGCTTACGGAATCGCAGCAAACACTCGCGACAGGTTCGCCTTCGCCGATACGATTATACAGTATGACGGGTACCCCGCGATCAGCAAAGGCCGCAAGTTGTTGTGCATCAAGCCGTGCTGCAACAATTGCACCATCGACGCGGTAGCGCCAAACCTGATCAAGCACCTCGTCTACGTCTGATTCTGCGGCAAGTGAAAACAGAAGAACCCGAATACCTTGAGCTGACAAACGCTGCGTTAACTCAGCCAATACTTCAGGATAATACAGATTGGTCAGGTTTGAAATAATTATGGCTACAAGGTTTGAGCGGCGCGTGATCAGGCCCTGAGCAATAGCATTAGGGTAATAATTCAGCTCGCGCGCGGCGGCCAAAATCTTTTCCCTAGTACGCGGTGCGACAGATGCCCCCTGCTTGAAACAGCGAGATACTGCGGACTGCGACACTCCAGCTTGCCGCGCCACATCGTAAGACGTCGCGCGGCCGTTGTTGGCTTCAGGTTGTTTCTTTGCGGCCATAACGGCGAACCCTTATGTCGGCCTGCTCTTTGTGTCCCGCAAAGCCCTCAATCTTGCAGAGCCGCGAACAATATTCTCCAATCATAACACTCGCCTCATCAGTTAGCACCCTTTGATAGGTGCAAGTCTTAATGAACTTGCCTACCCAAAGCCCTCCCGTAAAGCGTGCATTTTTTTTGGTTGGCAAGGTATGGTTGGTACCGATAACTTTGTCACCGTAACTGACATTGGTTCGGTGGCCTAAAAACAACGCACCATAATTGTTCATATGGTGCAAAAAATAATCAGGGTCTTTGGTCATCACCTGAACGTGCTCAGACGCAATCTCATCCGCAATCTGGACCATTTCTTCGTAGCTGTCCGCAACGATCACCTGACCATAATCGGCCCACGCTTTCGATGCGATCGGCGCTGTTGGCAGGATTGTTAGTTGACGCTCGATTTCAGCCATTGTCTCGTGTGCGAGCTTTTCTGAATTGGTCAGCAATATCGCAGGAGAATTGGGGCCATGTTCAGCCTGCCCGAGTAGATCGGCCGCGCATAGCTCTCCGTCGACGGTTTCATCAGCAATCACCAATGTCTCTGTCGGCCCAGCAAGTAAATCAATACCGATGCGCCCAAATAGCTGACGCTTAGCCTCAGCAACATACGCGTTGCCTGGACCGACGATCATATCAACTGCTGCTATGCTTTGCGTACCAAGTGCCATTGCCGCCACGGCCTGAACGCCACCCACACAAAGGATCTCGTCAGCTCCTGCCATGTGCATGGCGACCACAATTGCTGGATTGGGCTTGCCTTCAAACGGAGGTGCAACTGAAATAATCCGCTGCACACCTGCTACCTTGGCAGTCACAACGCTCATGTGCGCAGACGCAACCAGCGGATATTTGCCACCCGGAACATAGCATCCGACACTATTCACCGGAAGGTTCTTGTGTCCTAAAATGACGCCTGGTAAAGTTTCGACCTCTACATCTTTTAGCGCATCACGCTGAATCTGTGCAAAGCCCCTTACTTGAGCTTGGGCAAAACGAATGTCTTCGATGGTTTGAGGTTCCAGCGCAGCATAAGCCATGTCAATGTCCGCTTGAGACAATTTGAAGTCGGCAGGCGCCCAATTATCGAATTTCTGCGACCAGTCGCGGACCGCGTCATCGCCGCGCTTCTTGATGTCAGCGATGATTTCTTCGACAATTTGACGAACCTGCGCATCGGCCTCCGCCGCAGCATCCTCAGTAATGCCGGTTTTTAGATAGCGGGCCATTTAATTCTCCTTCGACACTTTGAATCAGTTCAATTGTCCCTTACGCTATAGAAAATGACTTCGAATGCAAGGACGATAGAATGACGCAAAATGAAATCCCTGGCTGGGCGCAAGGCATTGCCCACAAACATGCAGTGGTTACCGGTGGCAGCAAAGGACTCGGTCGAGCGATTTGCATCGCATTGGCGGAAGCTGGAGCGAGCGTCACAGCGGTAGCGAGGGATGCGGTTGCCTTAGAGGATCTTGCGAAAGAGTATCCAAGCATAGAGATGTGGCAGGCAGACGTGAATGACCCTGCATTTGGGATCGAACTGTCACAGCGCCGCGTGGATATTTTTGTGAACAATGCGGGCACCAACCACCCGATGCCTATGGTCGACGTACCAGTTGCTGTTCTTGACCAAATGCTTAATCTCAACGTGCGCGCCGCCTATTTAGGGGCGCAAGGGGCCGCGCGCGCTATGGTGGAAGGGGCATCCGGCGGGGTTATCATCAATATAACCAGCCAGATGGGGCATGTTGGTTCGCCGGGGCGGACAGTCTATTGCATGACTAAACATGCGCTGGAGGGTCTTACAAAAGCGATGGCGGTAGAGCTTGCGTCGCACAATATCCGCGTAAATTCCGTTGCGCCGACTTTTATCGAGACGCCGATGACCGCGCCAATGCTTGCAAAGCCTGAGTTTCGTTCCTTTGTCGATACGATGATACCGCTCGGCCGGATTGGAAAGCCAGAAGATGTTGCCGCGGCAGTTCTCTATCTAGTATCGCCTGCCGCCAGCATGGTTACGGGTACGAGCCTGCTTGTCGATGGAGGTTGGACAGCCCAGTAAGCTTGTCTAGTTCATCTCGTAAATGTGACGTTTTTGCATCGTGAAGTAGCTCATTGCATTCGAAGTCATTTTTCGCTTGCATTCGCAGTCTTTTTGCAGTTCATCTTATCTTTCAAAAATAAGTAAGTGACCGTTTAAGGAGGGGATAAGCAATGAAAATCTCAAAAATGCGCCTTTTAGCAACAACAGCGCCGCTAGCAGCAGTGCTGCTTAGCACGCCATCATATGCGCAAGAAGAAACTAGCGACGGCGCAGGCATTGAAGAAATCATTGTTACCGCCCAGCGCCGCGAAGAAAATTTGCAGGATGTGCCAATCTCTGTCTCGGCTTTTAGCGCAGAGCAAATTGTACAAAAGGGCCTGAATGACGTTTCTCGCCTTGAAGGCCTAGTGCCTGGCTTCACCTTTGGAAAATCCGGCGTTGACGCGCGGCCCGCAATTCGCGGGGTTCGCACAGAAAGCGTCGATGTCAACGCTGACACAACAATCGGCATGTTCATCGATGGCATTTATCAGTCGCGCGCATCGCAAGCGACTTTGGGCTTCATCGACCTAGAGCGCGTTGAAGTGCAGCGTGGACCGCAAGGAACGCTTTATGGACGCAACACCTTTGGCGGCAACATTTCGATTGTTTCAGCCCGCCCAGATTTCTCGGGATATTACGGCGGCGCCGATCTGACAATTGGTGATAACAGCCAGGTTCGGCTATCCGGTTACTTAAATGCACCGCTTAGCGACACCGTGGCGCTTCGTTTTGCCGGCGGATATGAAAAGTCCGATGGATTTGTGAAGAATGTCAATCCAACGGGTGGAAACCTGTTTGACGACGATAATAAATACGTCCGTGCTTCGCTCAGATTGCAGCCAACTGAAAATCTCACTGCCGTGCTTAAATTCGACTATGCACGGCGGGGCGGCAATGGCGGCTCGGCATTCGGATATAAGCTTGTTGGCAGTTATTTTCATGTGCCTTCGAACCAGCAGTTGTTCAACGCAACACCAGTCATCCTGAATACGCGCGGTGGCAATCGCGATGGTATTGTCGATGCTCCGCTACCGACAGACCAGGGCATTCCTTTGTTTGCTGCAGGCAATCCGTACTTGATCAACAACGAGTATCGCGGCGCGCTTGATCTGCGCAACACAGGTTGGTCGTCCAATATCGCTTATGATTTTGGTGCGGTGACGTTGAAGTCAATCACTGGTTACTCGGATTTTGAAACAACGCGGACGCAAGATACTGATTTTTCGAGCAGCCAGATTGGTGCGGATTACCAGTTCACCTCGGCGAAGACGTTAAGCCAAGAGCTACAACTTGTCTCCAATGGCAGTGGACCGCTTGAGTATGTGGTTGGTGCCTATTTCTTCAAGGACAAGCTTAATGGCACCTTTATAAATGAACAATTCGTTCAGGTTGTCCCTGGCGACACACGGCCCCCCGCGGTGCGCCAAAGCGGAGGTTTTTATCAGGAGTTTCGTGCGGAGACGGAGTCACTCGCGGCTTATGCGCAGGCCAGCTATGCCATCACGGAAAAGTTGAAGCTAACCGGCGGCATCCGTTATACACGCGATAAGAAGGACTTCCAATTCGCCAATGCCAATGAGGTGCTTCCCTTTGTTGGCGGTGCCCCTGTGGGTACAGCAATCACGCTGCGTACAGGCAATATTCCAGCCGCTTCCTTTGGTGTCCAAGGAGCGCCAACTAATTGTACCTACACGACTTTACCTGCGCCTCAGCCCGGCTTCCGTTGCTTGCCAGCAGATACGACGCGTTTTGTGGGGGCGACGTTTAACGCCGCGACCTTTAAAAAGGCCACTTGGCGCGTTGGGCTAGATTATCAAGTCGCCGATGACAGCTTGTTATATGCCTCGGCATCCACGGGTTTCAGTTCGGGCGGGTTTAATGGCAGTCAGGCTGCTGCAGCACTCGGGCGTTCAACCTTTGCACCACAAACTGTAACAGCGTTTGAAATTGGTTCGAAAAACCGGTTCGCAGACAACAGCGTCCAGCTTAACCTTTCAGCCTTCTACAACCGCTATGCTAGTTTGCAGGAGCAGCGGCAAATTCCAGTTGGCAATACGACGCTGTCCATTATTGAAAATAGCGGCAAGGCTCGGTCTTACGGCGCGGAGCTTGAGGCAATCTGGAAACCGGTCGATGCGTTGACACTTAACGCCAGCTTTGCATACCTCAATGCAGAGTATACCGAATATGACCAAGTTGCAGCGCCATTTGGAACGTCGATTTTGGTGCCGGATGCAACCGCACCAGCAACGATCGTTAATGGCGTCACCATCGCTCCAGCTGGTCAAAAGCGCTTGTTCGCTGTTGGTTACAATTGTGGGCTAATTCCGGGTACGGGTGGTGCTGGACAACCTGGAGCAGCATATGGTTGTGACTTGAGCGGAAACAAAATTGCGCATTCACCGGAATATGCAGGCTCAGTTTCGGCTCAATATGATATTGATCTTGGCAGTGCCGGAAAGCTCTCGCCTTATGTACAGGTGAATTTCTCAGGCGCATTCTTCGGCCAGGCGATCAATTCCATTCTTGATCAGCAGTCTTCTTTTGCCAAGGTCGATCTTCGGCTGACTTGGGAATATAATGATCGTTATTCTATCCAAGGATTTGTGACGAATTTAACTAATGAAGCAACTGCCACGCGTTTCGTTTATGGCGGCGGCGGCAACCTTCAGGCGAGCTATGCCCCTCCTAGGCTGTGGGGTGTTCGTGGCAGCGTCAAATTCTAAGCAACTTGACGACGGTTGATTTTAAAGGGCGGAGCTCAGGCTCCGCCCTTTTTATATGGTGTGCCAAAAGAGACTGAAAATGGTCGCGCAGATAGATATTGGTCAGTCAAAAACGAAAGAGCATGAAATGTTTGTTGGTAACCCGGCGCTTACTTCAATGCCAATTCCACCAATGTGTGAGGCTCAGAAAAATTAAAACTATGCCGTGAAGCTCACAACGATATTTTTCTAGATGTCGTTTAATTATGTATCACAGCTCAAAATCTATCGGTCAGATAAAGGTTCAACGATGATTTCAATACTTGACCTTTTCAGGATCGGCGTTGGCCCATCGAGTTCTCATACTGTCGGTCCGATGAGAATTGCGCGAAGGTTTGTGTCCACGTTAGATCAACAAGGCAAGTTGTCATCAATTTCACGGATACATGTTCAATTACAGGGGTCTCTAGCTTTGACCGGAGTAGGTCATGGCTCGCCGATAGCCAGTGTGCTCGGACTTCTTGGGGCAGAACCACAAACCGTAGATCCTGATGCCGTGGAAAAAATTCTCGCTGAGCCGAAGGCCGGGACGCTCAGGCTGCTGGGAAAGCATGTAATAAAATTCGACATGATGAACGACATCGAGCTTGCGTGCCATATAACGCCGCGTCAGCATCCCAATGGGATGAGGCTCCGCGCGTACGGCACTGAATCGCTGATTGCAGACGAAACCTACTTCTCGACCGGTGGTGGGTTCATTGCGACACTTGCGCAGATTGAATCGCCCACGCAAGCCGACTTGGTGACGGGCAGCTGTGCAGTCACTTATCCTTTCTCGTCTGGGGCCCAGCTCTTGGCGTCGTGCCAAAATGCCTCATTGGATATCGCATCGCTTATTCTGGCCAATGAAGAAGCATGGCGGTCACCAAAGGAAACTAACGAAGGTATCGATGCACTCGTGTCAGCCATGCTCAGCTGTATCGATCGGGGACTACGCAGTGAGGGCGAGCTTCCTGGAGGATTACAGGTTCGAAGGAGAGCGCCTGGACTTTGGCGCAAACTTGAGGCGAGCCAAAGGCCGAACGAAAGTGAAGCGTTACTTGATTGGCTGAATGTATTTGCCATGGCTGTGAACGAAGAAAATGCATCTGGCGGACGTGTTGTGACGGCACCGACTAACGGCGCAGCAGGGATCATCCCAGCCTTAATACGTCACTACTGTAATGGGCAAGAGCGGGATCCGGAGATGGCACGGCGGTTCATTCTTACGGCGGGTGGCATAGGATTACTATACAAGCAGCGCGCGTCTATCTCGGGCGCAGAAATGGGTTGCCAGGGTGAGGTTGGCGTCGCTTGCTCTATGGCTGCCGCTGGTTTGGCAGCAGTATGGGGTGGCACCCCCGAGCAAGTGGCTTCTGCAGCTGAAATCGGTATGGAGCATAACCTTGGCCTGACTTGCGATCCAGTAGGCGGGTTGGTGCAGATACCGTGTATTGAGCGTAATGCCATCGGGGCGGTGAAAGCAGTCAACGCTGCTCGTTTGGCACTGCACAGTCACGAAACACCAAAAGTTTCGCTCGATCAAGTCATCGAAACGATGCGCCAAACCGGCCTGGATATGTCCTCCAAGTATAAGGAAACTAGCCTAGGTGGGTTGGCAGTCAATGTCGTCGCATGTTAACCGACTCCCAAGAATAGTTGAAAATTGTCGAACGAGTGTGCGTTTTTGCCATCAAGTGGATATCTTGGGTATACCATTTATTTCTGAAGTGGGCGGCGGCAATGTTCCGTTTAGGGCTGCAAAGCAGACAGACCGCTTACGGCCCAATTCAGGTCATCATTATGAGACTGGTGCCATCATCTCCGCTGCGGCAGCTTTTAGGCGACCGTCACCACCTTCTGAACGACGACAACTGGGTGGAGTCCAGACAGGCAGTCTTTGAAAAAAACACCCTGCCAATAGCAGACCTTGTTTTGATCAAATTACTGTCTGAATGGCGTCAATGATGGCATCGACATCGGCAGATGGATTAGCTGCCACACATCTCAGCCATTGGGTTCCTGCAACTGTCGTTTTTGAAGCAAGTCCGACAGGCAATGCGGCCGAAAGTTGGTCAACTGTCTTGTTACGTGGACGCCAGACAACGACGCCGGTTTCAGGATGGCCAAGCAATTCTAGTCGCGGGTCTTCTTCGACAAAGGCGGCAAATTTTTCTGCTGCCGCCATGCAAGTGTCAAGTCGCGACGCGAGTCCATCGCGACCCCAGGCCAATAATGTCGCGAAAAGCGGCACGGCTGTCGCACCATGTGATCCCAACAAACCAATGTTGGGCGCAGCGAGATAAGGTCCGCCGAAGGACAGCGCCGAATGCGCCATCGCCGCATCGCGAAAAAAAACTAATGCAGATTCTTTAGGCTGAAAGAGCCACTTGTGCGCAGAAACTGCCACCGAGTCCGCTAATTCGATTCCATCGAGTGTCCCGGCATATTTTTTACTCAAGCGCAGTGGCCCCGCCCATGCGGCGTCAACATGCGTCCATGCTGCTGAGCCTGCCAAATGTAACGGATCGATAACGCCGGTCGATGTAGCACCTGCAACGAGAACGAGGCAGGCGCGATCTAATCCCGCAACCGCGTCAGGCAGGAGCCGGCCTTGACCGTCCGTTGGCAGCGGCCGAAAACGTAAACCAAGCAGTCGTGCCGACTTCTCGACCGAAACATGCGCCGTGTCTGGGGCGACGACCTCATTAACCCCTCGAAGTTCGCGTGCAGCCCAAAGCGCAGTCAGGTTTGCAACCGTTGACCCTGGCACCATGTGACCGCCGTCCATCCCGAAAAATGGGGCAAGCCACGCAACGGTGCGTTCTTCGATTTTACGTGCCATTGGCGCGGTTGCGGGATGTAAGAGATTCTGATTTAGCCGTGCGTTCCAAAACGTCATCGCCCACGTCAGCCACGGTGTTGGCGGGTCCATGTGCGCGAAGGACAATTCGTTATCAAGCCGATGAGCACCGCCAAGCACCAACGCGGCGAGATCGGGCAACAATTCCCGCTCGCCTGCACCAGTATCGGGCAGATATGTAGGCAGGGTGTCAAAGGCCAAAGCGGGATCGCTTGGCGCCTGTTCGATAAGGTGTCGGACCGCTTCCAAAAGAGCATCATTTTCAGCGACAAATGATTCATCGGTGGTGTAGAGGTTAGGCTGGGACGGCATGTGTAGGCAATAGCATCTGGTGACATTTAATCACGATAAAATGCTCGTCCGTTTGATCTTACGATTAAAACTCATGCCTGCTTTCGAGCGTCGCCATTCGATCCGGTAACATCTCGAATTGGGTATTTGCTGAAGTTCCGCTTTGCGCCCCCGTTGTTCCGAAAGCAGGCAGTCGGCTCCCGGCCCAATTTCGGCCTGTCCGTATGACTCAGACAAATGTCCACTTTCGGGATGTGACTTGGCCGCCGGAAATGTCCGCAATGTTGTCGTGTCCGGACAGGCAGATTTCAGGGGAGAAGCTTAAAAAGCCGACGTTGAAGCTGCCGGCCCCTTCAACGGCGGTTCCCGCTAACTTTGCGGACGTTCGCATGAACAAACAGGGTCCCTAATAGCTGCCGTCCGTTAACGCACTCAGGCCAGAACATTTATGACTACAATTAGGCCGAATGCGGAAGGGCTGCTTTGGGTGGCCACCTACTTACATGCGGCCTTAAGTCATCGGCACGGAGGGCCAATTGGCATTGGGTGGCTCAGCCTTGATCACCCAGTAAACGTAACATGTGAGCGGTGTGATTATATGGTTCAAGTAATCTGCGTTGGCTGAAACCCGTTCGGTACACTGATCGCCAAAGTCTAGCGAAGACGCAGTTCGGGGCTATCACCCGTTTTAAAGTTGTCGGGCAAACCCTCAAATGCGAAGGGGTTGAGAAATTGCCGACGCCATAAGAAGGCGCGTTCGGCCTCGCCGAGTTGCGCTTCGTCGCAGACCGCTGTCCATTGGGCTTTGATGCGCGTGATCTGTTGCACGATTAAGGCGCGCGCGCGCACATCACTAAGCAGAAATACCGGCGCGGCTTCTAGGCATAGCGACAATTGGCTCATACGACGGTTGCCGAGGATAAACATAGCTTGCGTCGCCTCTCCGTCCGTCCGGCCCTGCGGGCATATATCATAGGCGGGAGTTAGCCGAAGCGATTTTCCATCCCAAAATGCAGCATGGTTGCGCGCATGATCATCGGTATTGCCGCACAATATATTGAATATGATGCGCGCAAACAGTTCGGTTAGTGTTTCCACAGGATCATCGAAGCGGTGACGGATGATGGTCGCCAGTTCCTCATAACTTGCGTAGCGCGCTTCCGTTTCATCAAGGTCGAACATTGTCAATGCCGAGACAATGCCCCGACGCAACCAGCTTCCGTCGCTAGAAACGCGGTCGAAACGTTCGATCAGCAATACGTCTTTGCCGAGCGCATTAGCGAGCTTGACCGGTGCAACGGCAAGGCCGACGTGCTCCGCAAGACGCATGGCTACAAATTCGGCCTTCACCACATTGTAAAGGTCGGTCGTCGCCGAGAATTTCGCAATGTACTTCTTGTCGTCGTCGTCGATGAGCGCTTTGGGACGGGCACCCCCAAGTGACGAGCCATGCTGCAATGCCTGGTCGAGTTCGGGCGTAAGGTGCACGCCTTTTTCGACTCGCTCAGCAGACTCCATAAGTTCGGCAAGCTTGGCGTTCTTGCGTTGGCGCGGTATATAGTCGGTCGGTGAGCGCTGGAAGTCGAGCATACCGATGCGGTCGGAGCCGGATTCCAGCAAGTAGGTTAACTCGTCCAGATCGATTTGCGCTGCTTCGTCACCCTTCAGGCCTGTCACGCGGTTGATGATGACGCGCCGCCCCCATGCGTCGGGCGAGCCGTCGCGGATGCTGCTGGGTAGCAGCATCTTGTTGTGAGTTTCGATGGCGCCGGCGCGCAGCGGTAATTCGGGGTCATAAATGGCGATCGCGTCGGCGCGTGCTAGATAACTTTGGCCATAATTAAAGGTCAGCCGCCCATTGCGCGCGCGCTAACCGTCCGGCGACAACGGGCTGGGTTGCGTCGGGAAGCTAAATCCACACGAACGCCTCTTCGATACGATTTTCAGAAGTCATCTTTCACCTCGTTGCGCGCTTTATGGATGGCTTTTGGAAGCAGGCGAAGTTTGTCCTCTTGTTCGACGAGAAGCGTGGTGAGGCCGTTTCGGTCGCTTTCAAAGAGCGGGACGCCAACGATGGTGGCGGCCTCGAATACCAAGCCGATGCCGCAGCGCGGATCGCCCTGCTCGATACGACGCATCATGTCGCGCGACACGCCGGCGCGCGTGGCCAATTCTTCCATGCTAAGTCTACGTTCGATCCGGTGGATGCGAATGAGCTGGCCAAGTAAAGCAACGGCTTCCCTGCCGTAGCGGGAATAGGAACGGGGAACGGATTTACTGCGCTCGATAGTCATAAGGATGCCTTTCTTTATCCTTGCGAACCATACCTCAACATGAAGGTGGTGTCAAGAAAACGGCTTAGATATAAGTCATATAGCTATTTACGGCTTATACGTAAGTCTTTGCAGATGGATATTGCTATGACGACACTCCGTCCGGAGTGCTTGTCGTCAACGGCCTCCTCGTTCGATACGGCCTTTCCGAGGTTTAACCAACGCGGTTCTGCGCTCGCTAAGGCGCCCGAGTTGCAGTTTTCCTTAGCCGCATTCCGGCGGGTTTCTCATTACGCTAAAATAGCAGTCGTTCCCGCGGAAAAGTTGACCCGCCGAAAGCGGACCTTTGTTAACCAGTCCTCTGCGTAGGAGTTTGGCAGGACCCGCCTTAGTTGAGACGCTCCACCAATTTAGCAAACTATAGAGTTACAACCGATTCCAGGAAGAAGGGCAAACCTGACGACGCAAATTTCATCACTCTGTAGATATCGCTTTGCAAAGGCGCGATGTCTCTGCTTTGTCCTAAGTGGATTGGCCCCCACATGCAGTTGATAGATTCTGAAAATGCGAGAACACTAGCGCTCCACCTATCGCAATTGCATCGTTAGAAACCGACCCGCATAGGTAAAGATTCTTTGCTACTGGCATTAACTTGCGTTCGGTCGGTTGACCGGTCTGCCGGAACTTTTAACGTAATCTTACGTCCGCAGGACCGCGAAATGATAAGACGACGCTGTTTATCGAACGTGCGAGTTAAAGCCTTCCACGTGCGATACCCAGATGCGCCAAATGTTCGCACAGCCATATCGCTGATTCAAAGATATTGGTATTAAAATGGTATTGCATAATTTTTACAGGCACGTTACGTCGTGGCAACTCGATCGAAAGCTATAACGGGAAGGGAGTTTGGGCGTGAGAAGGAAAACATCAAAGATACTCTATGGCAGCTGCGCGTTTCTTGGACTGGTTGCGTCGGCTATATCAACAAATGCAATCGCGCAGGATGCGGTCTCCGCTGAAGAAGTGGATGACGGAATCGTTGTTACAGGAACGAGGATCAAGAGTGCGGGCCTTTCTTCAACTAGCCCGATCAGCACGCTTGATGGCGAGCAGATCCAACTGCAGCGCGCAGTCACAATCGAAGATATCTCGGTCAAAATCCCGCAACTTGCTGGCGGTGTGAACTCGACATCGGTCGGCAGCGACGCTTTTGGCGCACAAACTCTCGATCTGCGCAATCTAGGGCAGAACCGGACGTTGGTTCTGATCAACGGAACACGCGCACTCCCATTCAGCTTCCGCAACGCGGTTGACGTGAACTCCATACCCGCGCCGCTTCTGGAACGCGTCGATGTTCTCACAGGTGGCGCAGCAGCGGTCTATGGCGCTGATGCAGTGGCAGGCGTGGTGAACTTCATAATCAATGACGATTTCGAAGGGTTACAGGCAAACATCAACTATCGTGCCGTTGCTGGCGGCGCTTCTCAAAAGAGCGCACACTTGATGGGCGGCATGAAGCTGGGCGATCGCGGGAGCATTGTCGGTTATGCAGAATATACGGATCGTGACCCTCTGCTTGCGGGTAAGCGTAGCTTTGCAAGAAACGGGGCGGCCACACTTCCGATCGGAGGCAACTTCACTGATATAGCGAGCGGACGTACATTTTCATATGACGCAAATGGTGCCTTTACGCTGACGCCCCAGACCACCGACTACACGCCGCTATTCCTGCTTTCGCAGCCGCTCCGGCGTATCAATGCTAACGCATTCTTCAAATATGATCTTTTCGAGGGCGTCGAAACTTACGGCCGGGTCATGTATTCGACCGTCAAAACCCAAGGTGGCACGCGTTCGGGGCAGAATCCACCCACAACTGGAACAGCCGGTATTAACGTACAAATATCGCAGACCAATCCATTCCTCGACCCGCAGGCGCGCGCGCAACTCACTTTCGTGAATGGCTTTGCCAACGTCAACGTCCGCCGTTCTCTCGGCGAATTGGGGCCGACCTTTGCAGAAAACAAACGGGACAATATTCAGGCCCAGATCGGATTGCGTGGCGAGATCACGCCAGCAATCAGCTGGGATGCATATTATCAATATGGACGTTCGGAAGAGTCTATAACGGTCAAGGGTGACGGCCTTAAAGCCAGCTTTGCCGGCCTTGTGAACACAACCGATATCTTCGGTCCCGGCGGCAATTTTACCAGCGTGCTGCAAGATTTCGATTTTGGCGACCGCAAGCGTACCCAGCAAGTAGGTTCGGCCTATATTGCGGGCGACACCAGCGATTTCTTCAACGGCTGGGCAGGGCCGGTCGGGTTTACAGCGGGCTATGAGTTCCGCAAGGAAACCGGGCGCTTTGCTTACGGTACCAATCTTGGCACATCGTTTAATCAGGGTGCGGAATCGGCTCCACCGATCCCGCCGTTCATCCAGGTCAACGAGCTGTTCGGCGAACTCGTCGTACCGTTGTTGTCGGATGTACCTTTGATCAAACAGCTTAATGTCGAAGGAGCGTATCGCCGCTCATGGTATGAAAAATCCGTCGGACCCGACCGTAGTTACGATACCAACAAGGTCGGTATTAACTGGACGGTCAGTGACGATCTGCGGTTTCGCGCAACGCGCCAAACCGTTATCCGCGATGCGAATATCGGCGAGTTTGCCAATCCGGTATTCTCGATACCGTTTGCAAACCTCAGGACAGTGGCGCGCCTCTTTCCTCGTTACGCGGGCGACCCCTGTGTCGGTGCCACAAACGCCGCGACGGTCACCCAGTGCACTGCCCAGGGCTATAAAGGCGCTTATGATTCCAACAATCCGGCCAATCTGACCGGCGGATATTTCTTCGGTGGTAACGCCAATATCCAAGCGGAACGCGGCAAGACGTATACAATCGGCGGCGTGCTAACGCCTAGCTTCATTGCGGGCCTCAACCTCTCGGTTGACTATTACAAGATCAGCATTCGCGATGCCGTGGGTCAGATCCAGCCGATTGATGCGATCACAAGTTGTTACGTAACTGATCCCAGCGCGGACAATCCGCTATGTGCGGCAGTGACACGCGATCCCGTTACCGGATTTATCAAGAATGCATTTGTCGACGACCGCAATCTGGCTTCGATTAAGCAGGAAGGGATTGATGTCGATCTGAAATATGGCTTCGATGTTCCCTTTGGTTTGCCGGGAGACAAATGGAACATTGGTTATCAGGGTAGTTTCGTAGCCGATTACACGATTCAGCGTAATGCGGTCCTGACCCCTGTAGACTGCAAAGGCCGTTACGGCTCGCGGTGCTCCTCCGATCTCGTAACGCTGGTCGCTCCCGATTACCGTCATCGTGCGACCTTTACCTGGGACAGTGAGCCCCTCACTGTGCAATTCGGCTGGAAGCGGATCGGTTCTGTCAAAGACAGCACCGCAGGCAGTGTAGGCAAGATCGATGCGTTCGACTATTTCGATCTGAACATCGCGCTGCGCCCGCCGATCAAAGGCTTGTCGTTGACGTTCGGCATCGACAATATGTTTGATAAGAAACCGCCCCTTGCGGTCAACCCGGGAGCGTTCAATACTTTCCCCGACACATATGACGTGCTTGGCAGAACGTTCGGATTTTCGCTTACGATCCGCAGATAAGCGCGTGAAGGGGGGCGGCATTTCGATGCTGTCCCTCTACAGTTCTGCCAAAAACACTATTCATCATGACATTCGCCTTGCGGGCATTTAGGCTGCGGAAAATGGGGAGATTTGGCGAATGACGCCACTGCAGTTCACGGCACTGGATTGGAGCATATTGGCTGGTTATGTTGGCATACTTGCTGCGGCGGGATATTTTTCCACCAAACGCAATATGCAGAATGCTGACGATTATTTCCTCGCAAGTCATCATGCGCCGACTTGGCTTGTGGCGGTGTCCGTGCTGTCAACCGTCCAGTCTGCAGCCACATTCCTTGGAGTGCCTGACAATAGTTTTCGCGGCAATTATACTTATCTGACCAGCACCATCGGCGCTTTGCTTGCCGCCTGGTTTGTCGCAAAAATCTTAATACCCCGATTTTATGCCATCGGGGCTACGACCGTCTACGAACTCCTTGAGCAGCGCTTTGATGTTACCGCGCGTCGGGCCGCGGGCGCCATGTATCTTTTGGGCCGTGTTTTTGCGAGTGGTGCCAGACTGTATCTGGCGGCGATCGCGGTCTCGATGATCATGTTTCTTGACGTCGAGCCGCAGCATATCGTCATCGCATCATTCACGCTGCTCATATTCGGATTGGCCTTTACCTTCATGGGTGGATTAAACTCCGTAATATGGAGCGATCTGGTGCAGGTGGTGCTGTATGTCGGCGCTGCCATCATGGTTCTTATCTTTTTGCTGGTCAAAATACCCGTTCCATTGCCGGAAATTGTGAACAGCCTGACCGTATCGCCATCCGGAGACAAGACGCAGATAATCGATTGGTCTTTCAATTTTACAGCACCCTTTTCGATTTTTGCAGCTGTTACCGGGCTCGTTCTGCTGAATATCGGCAATTCGGGTCTCGACCAGGACACCACGCAACGCTTACTCGCCTGCGACAGTGCCAAGCATGGCAGCCGGGCGCTGTATGCATCGGTATGGGCCTCCATTCCTGTCATCCTGCTGTTCCTCGTCATCGGCTCCTTGCTACATATTTTTTACGAGCGGCCCGATCTGATGGGATCGAACGGAAGTGAAGTAATCCAGACGTTCCAAGGCGAAAAAATAACGGTCTTCATGCATTTCATATTGAGCGAGATTCCGCCTGGACTTCGCGGTCTTGTGACGGTGGGCGTTATCGCTGCCGCTGCCATAAATTCGGGATTGATCTCGATGGCGGCGGTATTGATCAATGATTTCTATCGGCCATGGAAAGAGCGTCGCGGTGAGCATCGCGAAAGACATTTCATTCTCGCAGGGCGCGTGACAACAGTTTTGTTGGGTCTGGCGCTGTTTGCAATGTCAATCCTGTGCTATTATTGGCAGCGCTACAGTAGTCTGCCGTTGCTGGAATTTGTACTGGGTGTTATGGCGTTCGCCTATTCGGGATTGCTTGGGGTTTATTTTACCGCGATCTTTACCAGCCGCGGATCGTCGACTTCAGTGATTGCAGCGCTGATAGCAGGCTTTGTGACCATTCTCGCTTTTCAGGGATATGTCGTTGACAATTTGGGCCTGCCGCAAGTCATGAAAACTATAGCGTTCCCGTGGCAGCTCTGCCTTGGAACCGTTGTTGCAACCGCTGTCTGCCTGATCGGCTCGCAATCGAAATCCGTTACACAGAGTATCGAACATGCCTAATACCGAGAGCCTTAACCCGCGATTTTCGGATATCGACAGTTGGCCGACGATCGAAGCTGTTGAAGCTATGCTTGAGGGTCAAATGTCGGCCATCGCCTCGATTAAAAGCCAGACACAGCGGATATCTGCCGCTGCCGAAGCTGCCGCCGCGCGCCTGCAGAACGGCGGAAGGCTTGTATATGTCGGCGCAGGAACCTCGGGGCGGGTTGCGGTTCAGGACGGTGTGGAACTTGGCCCGACCTTCGGCTGGCCGAGCGAGCGCCTCCTATATTTGATGGCAGGCGGCATTGATGCGCTCGTCCACAGCGCAGAAGGCGCGGAAGACGATGCAGATGATGGAAGGTCACGGGTTAGGGAATGCGCGGTCAGCGCTGACGATGTCGTAATCGGGGTTGCGGCCAGTGGCAGAACACCCTTTACGATAGCGGCGCTGAATGCAGCAAATGACGCAGGTGCACTGACCATTGCGATAGTCAATAATGCGGGGACAGACCTTCTTCGCGCAGCGCAATATGGTTTGCTGGCGGCGACCGGCAGCGAGGCCATCGCCGGGTCGACCCGAATGAAAGCTGGAACCGCCCAAAAGGCTATTCTCAATCTATTGTCTACAGCCATCATGCTTCGGCTTGACCGCGTGTATCGCGGCCTGATGGTGGATATGGTCATCTCCAATGATAAGCTTCTTAACAGGGCGTTCGGCATCGTTAAGGCCTTGAGCAATTGCAGCGAAGCTGTCGCGATGGAGGCCGTAGTTCTTGCCCAAAACGATATAAAAACTGCGGTGCTTATTGCCCTTGGGAAAGACCCGGCAGCTGCTGCTCAGTTACTGCGCGAACATGGTGGCATATTGCGCGACGCGGTAGAGACATTGGACAGGAACCCATCATGAAGCCGGGCATTGCGCATACAAGCGAACACCGCAATTCGCCCATCTATATGCAGCTTGCCCATCGATTGCGGCAGCAGATCGAGGATGGCGACATCAGCGCGGGTGAAGCGCTTCCCTCCGAGCGCGACCTGTGCAAGATCATCGGCGCGTCAAGAGTGACCGTGCGTAAGGCAATCGAACTGCTGATCGAAGACGGTCTACTGTCGAGACGTCAGGGCTCAGGAACATATGTAACGCCCCGTATTCAGGCTCCCGGTTCCTTTCTGAGCAGTTTCAGCGAAGACGCTGAAGCACGCGGAGAGGCAACCGGCACGATCTGGATGATGAAAGTCATCGCTGTTGCGTCCGAAGAAGAAGTGCGGATTCTCGAGTTACCGAACGGAGCTGACGTGGCTCGGCTCAGCCGCGTTCGAATGGCTGGCGGCGAACCGCTGGCAATAGAGAATGCGGTTGTACCTGCGGAAATGCTGCCGGATATGGCGCATCTGGGAAATTCGCTTTATCAGGCACTCGACCAGCACGGTAACCGGCCTGTAACCGGGCAACAGAAAATCCGGGCTGCACTGGCGGGGCCAACGGAGGCTAGGCTGCTCTCCATCCCTGAAAATACAGAAATATTACGCATCGAGCGAATTACCCGACGGGCAGATGGGCGTCCGGTCGAACTTACCCGTTCTGCCTATCGCGGCGAACGATATGAGTTTGTGAGCGAACTGCGCGGGCCATTTGCAGTATTGTGAGCAAGTCCGTTTCTGGTCGCGATCCATCGCTTGACAGCTTTCGTGGGCTGGACGTGCTTTTGATGATATTGGTGAACGTTCAGGGTAATGGAAACGCCGCATTTGCGACGCTCAGGCACGCCGAATGGAACGGTCTGACATTTGCCGATCTTGTTTTTCCGATATTCCTTTTGATCGTTGGACTATCTGCCCCGCTGGCGCTGGACAAGGCGGGTTACACTGTCAGCTGGACAGCCATTTGCAGGAGGGTATTTCTGCTTTTTATTATCGGCGTTGCTTTGAGCTGGCTGATCAGGCCGACACTCGACCCTAACATGATCCGCTGGAGCGGCGTATTGCAGCGTATTGGAATCGTTTATCTGGTCTGCGCGGCGGTCATATTCATCAGGCGCAGCGCCGCTCTACCCATGCTTATCGCCTTAATGCTGCTTGTTGTTCATTCGTGGATGCTACTGAAGGTAGGAACGCCAACTGGAGCGCCGGCCAGCATGGAACCAGGCAAGGGGATAAGCGGCTGGCTCGATCAAAACCTTATTCCTGGCAGGGTCTTGCGGAAAACCTGGGAGCCCGAAGGTGTCTTGTCGACGATGGCTGCTGCGGCCAATGGATTGATCGGCGTCGGCATCATGCGATGGGTCAAAGGGAATGAGGTCAGCCATGCGCGCCTGGCGCTGGCAGGCGTGATCATTTTGGCTGCAGGATTGGCATCGACCCCTATTTTGCCATTGAACAAGAATCTGTGGACGGCGAGTTTCGCACTTGCGACTTGCGGTATCGGGATAATATTCTGGGCATCGCTTAAATCGATTTGGTCTATCCTCGGCGAGAACAAGATTGCCCTGTGGACCGCAAGTCTAGGCCAGGCAGCGCTGACACTCTACGTCGTTCACACTTTGTTGATCGCGATCATTGTTCGCAAATTACCGAACGGTGAAACGATATGGGATGCAACCTATCAAGAGCTTTCAAACGTCGGATTGCCAGCACCGGTTACATCCCTGCTCTATGCCTTGATTGCAGCAGCGATTTCCTGTGCCGTCCTTCCTTGGCTGAAGCGGCGTGGATGGGTGCTCAAAGTTTAGGTCCTGGCCCTAATCTAGGAAGATCTTGCCGGGATTGAACAGCCCTGAGGGGTCCAGAGCATTTTTTATCTGCCGCATGGTCGCAACGCTGTTCGCACCATGCTCACGGCGCATGGCCTCTCTTTTACCCAAACCGATCCCGTGCTCGCCCGTGCAGGTGCCGCCTGCCGATAGCGCGTGGTCGATCATCGCCTCGTTGATAATGCGTGCCTTGTCCCAACTCGCCATATCCTCGGCCTGCAATATGAAGAAGACATGGAAATTGCCGTCACCGACATGACCTAGTATCGGAGCAAACAGGCCGGATGCTTGTATTGCAGTTTTGGCGCGGGTGATGGCATCGCTCAAATGGCTTATCGGCACACAAATATCGGTGATCCATGCAACCGCTCCGGGAACCATATTTTTTGCAGCCCATAGCGCCTGATGGCGCGCCTTCCACAAGGCATTCCGGTCTTCGGTCGCGCTTGCAAACTGAAGCTTGCCGCCGCCATTGCTGTCACCCATTAGCCGAACCAGGTCCAACTGGTCGGCAACGCCAGCGTCTGATCCGTGAAATTCGAGGAACAGCATAGGCTTTTCGGGCAACCCCAGAGCACTTTGTCGGTTGCAGGCCCGAATTGCTGCTTCGTCAAGCAACTCCATTCGCGCGATGGGCACGCCCGACTGGATCGTGGCGATGACGGTATCGACCGCCCCCTCGATAGTGCCAAAGTCCCATGTTGCCGCGAGGATCTTTTCAGGCTGGCCATGCAGGCGCAAACTTGCCTCAACGATCAGGCCAAGCGTACCTTCAGCGCCGGTATAGAGGTGCGTTAGGTCATAACCGGAAGCTGATTTTCGGGCGCGCGTTCCTGTCGTGATAAGGCTGCCATCGGCGGTCACCACCTTCAGCCCGAGTATATTCTCGCGCATGCTGCCATAACGGACGGTCGTTGTTCCAGAAGCGCGTGTTGAAATCATGCCGCCAAGCGAGGCATTGGCACCGGGATCGACAGGAAAAAACAAACCAGTCGCGCGAATATCTTCGTTGAGCTGTTCCCGTGTCACGCCCGGCTCGACAAGACATAACAGGTCGGCTGCGCTGACCTCAACGATCCGGTTCATTCGGCTGAAATCGATACAAAGAGTGTCGGCATTTATTGTCGCAGCATTGCCCTCAAGTGAAGTTCCTGCGCCATAGGCGACAATCGTGTAGTTTTCTTCTGCCGCCTTTTTCACCAGCAGCTTCACTTCATCGATTGTTTCGGGCTGGGCAACAAGTGACGGCGGTTGGTGGGCGTGAAGACCTTCGCTCTGGGCATATTGCGCCAGCGCCGAACTGGCTGTGACAAGGCGGGAACCGAACTGGTCGCCAAGGGACTGTGCAAGACTGATCATATATTCGCCAATAGCAGTGTTGCATCGACACGTAAATTGGTATTATATAGGTATTATATGAATGACCCAACCCGAACATTAATGTATGCAGAAGCCTCGCAATCCAGCGAAGTTGCTGCCCTGCAATATGCGTCTAACGCTGTGCTGATTGCCGACTTAGTGCACAGGTTGCGTGCTCTCGATCCGCAAATCATCTTCACATGTGCGCGGGGAAGCTCCGATCATGCAGCGACATATGCCAAATATCTGATCGAGACGCGCCTTCGGATTCCCGTCGTTTCGCAGGCGCCATCGATCAGTTCGATATATGGCGCGCCGCTTCTCCATATGAAGGATCAGCCGTTCATTCTCATCTCGCAATCCGGAAAAAGCCCTGATTTGTTACTATCGGCCGATGCGGCGCGAAAAGCCGGTGCGCTGGTCATCGCTTTTGTAAATGACACAAGTTCACCGCTCGCAGACCTAGCCGAAATAGTTGTGCCGTTGCATGCAGGACCAGAGAAGAGTGTTGCAGCGACCAAAAGTTACATAAACACATTATGTGCATTCGCGCATCTTGTGAGCCATTGGAGCGGCGACAATGAGGTGCAGGAAGCCGTGGAAAGGCTCCCTGAAACTCTGAGAACAGCTTGGGCCAAAGATTGGTCCGCAGGTGCAGATCTTCTTGACGATGCCCAGAGCATGTTCGTACTTGGCCGCGGGCTGACCCTTGGCGTCGCGCAGGAGGCAGCGCTCAAATTCAAGGAAACGAGCGGCATTCATGCTGAGGCTTTCAGTATGGCCGAGGTCGTGCACGGACCGATGGCACTGGTAAAATCGGGATTTCCGCTGTTGATATTTCCTCCGCTGGACAAGGCAGCCGTTGGTCTCGACGCAATCGTCCATCAGTTTCTCGGCCGCAATGCCAAGATTGCCGTGGCCGGTCAGCAATTTGACGGGGCTGTGATGCTTGGCCTTCCAGAACGATTGAATAGTGTCACCGCCCCTATTGCAATGGTGCAGAGCTCTTACGCCATGGTGAATGCAATATCAGTAAAGCGCGGCTATGATCCGGATCACCCACCCATGCTGCAAAAGGTGACCGAAACGACATGACCATGACGGCTTTGGTGGGCGCGCGCATACTTGCGGGCAATATTTGGCATGAAGAGCATGCGCTTATCGTCAGCAATGGCAACATCAAAGCTTTGGTGTCGGCAAATGCCTTGCCGGACAATGTGTCAGTGCAAAGACTTGACGGTGGCATGCTTTTACCCGGTTTTATTGATACGCAAGTGAACGGCGGCGGGGGCGTCCTGTTCAACGACCAGCCGACCGTTGAAGGCATAACCGCCATCGTCGAGGCGCATCGAAAATTCGGCACGACTGCGATGTTGCCAACATTGATCAGTGACGATCTTGACGTTATCGCCAAGGCTGTCGCTGCCGTCGATGATGCTATCAAGGCCGGTGTTCCGGGGATTGTAGGAATACATATCGAAGGCCCGTTTCTCAATGCAGGCAAGCACGGAATCCATGATTCCCAGAAATTCCGGCTACTGGATGACGAAGCGATCTCACTTTTGTCCTCCCTGCAATATGGAAGGACGCTGGTCACGCTTGCGCCAGAGCTTGCGCCTCCAGGAGCCATCGCCGCGCTGGTAAAAGGTGGCGTCATAGTTGCTGCAGGGCATACGCTGGCAACTTATGATGACATGAAGCGGGCGATCAACGAAGGTCTGTCTGGCGTCACCCATCTGTTCAACGCGATGACGCAGATGGACAGCCGAGCGCCCGGCGTCGTGGGAGCCAGTCTCGACAGCGATCTCGTCTGCGGAATCATCGTTGACGGACATCATGTCCACCCCGCATCGCTGCGCGCAGCATATCGTGCCAAGGGTAGTAACGGACTGATGCTTGTCACAGATGCGATGCCCACCGTCGGCTCTCCCATCAAGGAATTCACAGTGAGTGAAACCCATGTAACGGCCAGCGAAGGTATGTTGCGCTCCGGCGATGGCACACTCGCTGGCTCCGATCTCGATATGGCCAGCGCGGTAAGAAATTGCGTACAACTGATGCAGACTGATCTCGGTTCGGCTTCCCGAATGGCAAGTGCCACGCCTGCAGAATTTTTGGGACTTGGTCACGCGCACGGTCAGATAGCCGCCGGATTTAGGGCAGATCTCGTTCATCTCGACGACAGACTCAACGTCAGGAATGTCTGGATAGCGGGCAAAAACGCATGATGCCCGAGCTGGGCGTTATCGAGGGCTATTTTGGCCGTGCGTGGAGTTGGGAAGATCGCGCTGAAGTCATCAACAGACTCGCGCCTATAGGCTATGCATTCTTCCATTACGCGCCCAAAATCGACAGCCATCTGCGCCGCAACTGGCGTAACATACATGACGAGGCGGACACGAAAAATCTTCGGCGCTTTGTCGAGCACTGCGCAAGCCACCGTGTCAAGTCAGGTATCGGATTATCGCCTTATGGCGCGCATATCAATTTTGACCGCACGACCAAGGATGCGTTGAAGGCAAAGATCGCCTATCTCAATATGATTGGCATAGACGATCTCGTGATCCTGTTTGACGACATGCGTGGCGATTATGCCGATCTTGCCGAGCGACAGGCCGAAATAATTGATTTCGCCATTGGGTGCAGCAAAGCATCACGCTTTTTCATGTGCCCGAGCTATTATTCCGACGATCCTTTGCTCGACCGCGTCTTCGGGCAAAGACCGGAAGCTTACCTGGAAACGCTCGGAAAGCTTCTGGACCCGGCTATTTCCGTCTACTGGACCGGTGAGGAAGTATGCTCTCGCGAATTCGGCGTCGGTCATCTTGTCAGTGTTGCGGAACGACTGGGCCGCAAGCCGTCTATTTGGGATAATTATCCTGTGAATGACGGACCACGGATGTCAAACCATCTGCATCTGCGGGCATTCACCGGCCGTCCCTCAGCCATGGGATCCCATATCGCACATCATGCAATCAATCCTGCATCGCAGCCGATACTGAGCTGCGTTCCGGCGCTGACCTTGCCGTTATGCTATCGCAGAGGGGAGGCATATAGTTACGCGGCGGCATTTGCCGAAGCAGCGACTGCCGTCTGCGGAACCGACTTCGCCCTCCTACTTCAGGAAGACCTCAATCTGCTAGAAGACCGGGGCCTGTCGGACATTGCCGATAGGCTAGCTGAGGTTCGTCAGAAATATGCTTCCGTCGACCATCCGGCAGCGAGAGAGATCGTTGACTGGCTGTCTGGAGGCTATGCGATTACTGGCGAGATGCTTCGGACCCAATAGGGCGGCCCGCAAGTATCAAAGCGCCATCAAGTGCATCACCTAGAGCATCCTGCAGTTGCGCAACAATCCGCACGCGCAGCCAGGGCTTCATCCGTTCCGCAAGTCCGCCCATCAAAACGCATCGTGGTGCTCCGCGTGAAATAATGGTCTCGATAAATCTTTCGATATGCAGCGCCGCATCGCGAACAATTGACAAGGCGATTTCGTCACCATTGTCGGCATAGTCCATCACCAGCGGAGCAAAGCGCGCGTAATCGCCCGGCGCTGCGTCATCCATCCAAGCGATTACGCGCGGGATGGCATGATCGAACTGTTTTGTTACCGCCTGGCTCAACGGTGATGGCCTTGTCCTGCCGTCCAGAGCGCGCAAAGCATGCCTGATGGCACTCAGACCTAGCGCCGCGCCGCTCCCTTCGTCGGATATCGGAAACCCGTACCCACCGATACTGAAGCTGTCTTCGCCTCGCTTAACCAGACTGACGCTGCCTGTTCCGATAATCAGAATGGCGCCGTCACCACCCCTATGCGCACCCAAATTGGCGATCATTGCATCGCTTGTAAACTGGACGTTCGCGAACGGGAAAGCTAGTGCCTGAATTTCGGGCTTCATTCCCATGCGGTTAATGCCTGCAATACCCATGCCGCAACGGATTTTGCGCGCATCCTCCTCGCTCAAGCCGGCTGCGCGGACTGCCTGCATTGAAACGTGAAGCAACGTGGTATGGAGGTTATCGAGACCGATGCGCGTATTCGCCGGTCCCGCATTGCCCGAACCCAGCACATTGCCGTGCTCGTCAGTCAATCTCGATTTGCTCGAAGTGCCGCCGGCATCTACTCCAAGAAACAGGTTCATGCTGATACCTTTTCTGCTAAGATTTGGTCGGGCTTTGTTAGCACTCCGCCGGACATTGGCTCTGCGACGCCGGTGGTGCCGGGATATGTTATCGGCAATCTATGTAGACAACGATAGGCAAGATACGCAAATCCTTGCGCCTCAATTGCATCGCCATCCCTGCCGAGTTCGTCGGTCAGCACAGTTGGGATTCCGCAGTATGTTTCGATCATTCGGATCATCGTATCATTCTTGCGTCCGCCGCCGCATACAATCAAGCGTTGTGGCATGGCGGGGAAATGTTTCAGTCCCATGGCGACGGCTTTGGCGGAAAATGCTGTTAAGGTGGCAGCGCCGTCGTTGGCTGAAAGTCCGTCAACTAAATCTAGACTAAAGTCTTTACGGTCCAGCGACTTTGGAACCGAAGCAGAAAAGAACGGATGGTCGAGCATTGCGTGCAATGCCTTTTGGTCGACCGTCCCATTGGCTGCGAATTCACCACCTTCATCGAACGGATAGTTTGTTTTTCGAGACATCCAGTCGTCGATTAAAGCGCTCGCCATTCCGCAGTCAAACGCATGGAGCGCGCCGTCTGTGCCGATAAATGTGAGGTTTGCAACCCCGCCAAGATTGAGCACAGCCACTGGCTGCGAAGTATCTGCAAACAGAGCACGGTGAAATACGGGGATGAGAGGAGCCCCTTGGCCACCGAACATTACATCAAAGTTGCGCATATTGGACATTACCGGAATGTTCAGTTGGTTCGCCAAAAACGCAGGATTTCCAATTTGCCAGGTCCAACCCAAGTCGGCACGATGCGCAATTGTATGGCCATGCAACCCGATCGCAGCGATTTCATTCGCTGATACGCCTGACCTAGCGAGCAAGGCTTCGCTAACTGCGAGATGCCGTTCATCAAGCAACTTTTCACAATAGTCTATCGCCGGGCTGGCTAAAGGTTGCTTGCTGCCCATTGCAATATCGCATGCATCGGAAATCACGGCTTTCAGGCTCTCGGGGTACGGCTCAAACTGAAAGGCGACAGATTCGACCGCATTGAGACCGTCGGTTTTGATAAGCGCGGCATCAACACCATCGCGCGAGGTTCCAGACATAAGTCCGATAACAAACTGCATTACTAACCTACTCACCGCATATTGGTATTATATTGGTATATAAGATGGCTGATTCGATGTCCATTGCTATTGTTGTATCGTGATCGCAATAGACACTCTCGCGTACAGAAATCACCTATAGTAATAGCCAAGAAGCTTCAGCGACACGTTAGCACTACTTTGGCAGATTTGTAATTTAGGGGATTCCCTTTTTGTCCGATCGGTGATTCATAGGGAGCTAGCTTAT
>NZ_JAAVVZ010000024.1 GCF_023910635.1 Sphingorhabdus sp.
GTATATACTAAATCACGAAAGCCGCGTCAATGACGATACGCCCGTCGGCTTGGGCACCCCATTCGGGCACAGCATCAGCAGTCATCGGAACCATGAACTTTCTGCCTGGCTTGCCGTCGGCAGAAGGGGGCATTTGGATTTCAAGGACATCGCTCGCGCCGAAATTCTCGACAGCCACGCAGGTGCCGAGGTCAGTGCCGTCGGTGGATACGCATGGCAGGCCTAAAAGGTCGCTATAATAATATTCGCCCTCACCCAATGCTGGCAAGGCTTCGCGCGGGACAGTCAACAATGTGCTGCGTAGTTTTTCTGCGGCGTTGCGGTCGTTGATTTCGGCGAAGCGCGCGATTGCGCCATCTTTGGTCGGGCGGAGCGACTTTACCGTGAGCGCCCCATCATTGAAGCTCTTGTAATGTTTCAAGCTGTCCAGACTATCTGCAAACAGCTTGAGACGGACTTCACCCGTCACGCCGTGCGCGCCAGAGACGGCGGCAAGCGTGACGACTTGGTCGTTCCCCTCCCGCAAGCGGGAGGGGTTAGGGGTGGAGCTCGCTATAGGCGCGCGATCTGCTTTCGAGGATGGAAGCCCACCCCCGACCCCTCCCGCCTGCGGGAGGGGAGCAGTCATTAGCCCTCGGCCTTTTCTTCAGTTGCTTCTTCAGCGGCTGGCGCAGCTTCTTCAGCAGCAGGCGCTTCTTCGGCGGCAGCTTCAGTTGGCGCAGCTTCTTCAGCAGCAGACGCTTCTTCGGCTACGACTTCAGGCTCTGGCTCAGGTGCTGGAGCAGCGGCTGCTGCGGCGGCAGCTTCTTCAGCTTCGGCCAGCTTGGTTGCCTTATCTTCTGCGCGATCCTTGGCTTTCTGGCCTGGCTCACCCTTATTTGGGTTGCTCTTGACCTTACGTTCCTTAACACCAGCGACGTCCAAGAAGCGGGCGACGCGGTCCGATGGCTGTGCACCAGCGGCGAGCCAATGCTTTGCGCGTTCGGCATCGAGGATCATGCGCTCGGCGCTGTCCTTGGGAAGCTGTGGGTTGTAGCTGCCGATACGCTCAATGAACTTCCCATCGCGCGGTGCGCGGGCATCGGCCACGACGATTTTATAATAAGGGCGCTTTTTCGAACCGCCCCGCGACAAACGCATTGATAATGCCATAAAACTAACTCACCTTTCTTAAAATATCTAAACTAAACAGTATATTATTTCTTTTTATTCAAAAGCCTTGCGAGGTCAGGTGGCATCCCGCCACCGCCGCCCATTCCGGGAAATCCACCCATGCCGGGCGGCATCGCGCCGGGGGGAAGGCCGTGCATTCCCTCCATCGCGCCACCCAGATCTGCGCCGCCTTTTCCGCCAAACATCGCAGCAAGGCCCTTAAGCCCTCCCATTTTGCGGATACGCTTCATGGCGCTTGCCATTTCCTGGTGCATTTTGATCAGCTTATTGACGTCTTGCACCGTCAAGCCAGATCCTTTGGCAATGCGGATCTTGCGCTTGGCGTTCAACAATTCTGGCTTGGCGCGTTCTTTCGGTGTCATCGAACCGATGATGGCGTCCATATGCACAAGCAACTTATCGTTCATACCGCTGGCGTCCATCGCCTGCTTGGCCTTTTTCATGCCAGGCATCATGCCAGCCAATGCGCCAAGGCCGCCCATCTTGGTCATTTGACGAAATTGCATACGCAGGTCGTCCATGTCGAACTGACCCTTGGCCATTTTGGCGGCCAGCTTGTCGGCATCCTCCTTTTCGACCATTTCGGACGCACGTTCGACCAAGCCGACGACATCACCCATGCCCAAAATACGGCCAGCGACTCGGCTTGGGTTGAATGCTTCAATCGCATCCAGCTTCTCGCCGACACCCGCAAATTTGATTGGCTTACCCGTAATGGCGCGCATCGACAGTGCCGCACCGCCGCGCGCATCACCATCCATACGAGTCAACACGATACCGGTCAGATTAACGCGTTCGCCAAAGCTTTTCGCAACATTCACCGCGTCCTGACCCGTGAGCGAGTCCACGACCAGCAGAATTTCCTGCGGCACCGAAACCTTCGCCACCGCCTGCATTTCGTCCATCAGTTGCTGATCAACATGTAAACGACCAGCGGTGTCGAGGATGAGGACGTCAAAGCCCTGTAGCTTTGCCGCCTGCATAGCGCGCTTGGCAATATCGACAGGCATTTGCCCCTGAACGATGGGTAAGGTCGCGACCTCAGTCTGCGTACCGAGCGTGCCCAATTGTTCCTGCGCAGCCGGACGATTAACGTCGAGCGACGCCATCAGGACTTTCTTGCCCTGCTTCGTCTTCAACATCTTCGCGATTTTTGCGGTCGTAGTGGTTTTACCCGAACCCTGAAGGCCGACCATCATGATGATCGCGGGTGGTGCAACGGCCAGGTTCAGGTCGCTTTGTTCAGCGCCCAACATTTCAACAAGCGCGTCGTTGACGATTTTGACGACTTGCTGGCCGGGTGTGACTGACTTCAACACTTGCGCGCCGACGGCTTGCTCGGTCACCTTGTCGATGAATTCACGGACGACAGGCAACGCAACGTCAGCCTCAAGCAAGGCAACGCGCACTTCGCGCATCGCCTCACGCACATCGGCTTCGTTCAACGCACCGCGACCGCGCAGGCGATCAAACACCCCTCCTAACCGGTCACTCAGCTTGTCAAACATCGACATTCCTTACCAAATCGCCCCATATGGCGCATAAACGAACAAAAAGCCGGTGAGCGAATCTTCGCCAACCAGCCTGGAAACTACGGATTTCCAACAAAAATTGAATGACAGATGTCCTGCCTTGACATGGTGATTACCAACCTAGTCATCCGAATGCAAATCATTCCGCCCGGGGTCATCAAGCAACATGTGTTTCTTAAAACGACGCCTCTTTTTGGATTAACGATATATTGACCATTTACGGCGATAAAGGATGCGATCGGAAAGATAATGGAATCGCAACAAATCCTACCTGACAGATATCCGCCTCCGCGCAAACCGCGGGATGGAAATGGTCCAATTCGCAGCTTTGTCCTGTTTGCGGCGCTTGCGCTATTTGTGGCTATTGGCGGCCAATTGGGCTCCCAAATTGTGCGCACATTCATGGGCTATGGCGAAGGGACAAACCAGATCATGGTGACTGCCTTATTGCTCAATGTAGCGCTCATACTCTTAACTTGGCGTCGCACCAATGCCTTAAGCGATGAAATCCAAGTTTACCGTCAAGCAGAGGTGCGGGCACAACATCTGGCGATGACCGATCCTTTAACGAATTTGTACAACAGGCGTGCCTTTAAGGAAAAGACATCCGAAATGATCGCCCGCGCGTCGCGCCTAGGCAAGTCGATCGCGTTCCTGATGATCGATCTCGACGGCTTCAAAAAAGTGAATGACACTTACGGCCATGACAGCGGAGATATTGTTCTACGCGAAGCGGCCGACCGAATGCGCGAGGTTGTCCCCCAGAGCAGCGTCATCGCGCGGTTGGGCGGAGATGAATTCGTGATTTGCCTGATGTTCGAACCTGAATTTCCTGACACGGTCGACAAGATCGCCAAACATCTTATCGAAGCCTTTGCGCGGCCAGTTGCCATCGCCGATGCGTCACAAATGGTGACGGCGTCCATTGGCATCAGCCGACCAGAGCGGGATTGTGCTGCCATTGATGTCCTGATGCGCCGTGCGGACATCGCGTTATATGCTGCGAAGACGAATGGGCGTAACGGATATCGCTGGTTCGACAACAATATGGACATTAAGCCAAGATCACGCAGCCCGCGACAGAGCGATAATCGCGACACCATATCGACTAAGGCATTCGTGCCTTTCTTTGAACCGCAGGTTGATCTTCACACTGGCGAACTGGTTGGCTTTGAAGTGCTAGCGCGCTGGGTATCCCCCATCGGTGGCCTAGATTCACCTGACGACCTTATACCAGTCGCCGACGAAACCGGGATGAATGATGATTTGTCCATCACCATTTTCCAACAAGCGTTGCTGGAAGCGAAGAACTGGGATCCAAGCCTCACTATTTCGGTCAACATCTCGCCAGCCCAGTTAAAGGATCTTTGGCTGGCGCAAAAGATCTTCAAGCTGCTTGTCGAAACCGGTTTTCCAGCCAATCGGCTCGAAGTGGAAATTCCAGAGAGCGCGCTGTTCAGCAATCTCAGCATCGCGCAGTCCACAATAGGGAGCCTTAAAAGCCAAGGCATCCAGATTGCACTGGACGATTTCGGCACAGGCGACAGTTCACTTGCCCATCTTCGTGCGCTGCCGTTTGATCGGATAAAGATCGGCCGAAGCTGTGTCTCATCGATGCTGGATAATGCTGAAAGCGCAGCTATTGTGCAGGCGGTTGCTGGGCTTGGCAGAACCCTTCAGGTACCGATTATCGCCCAAGGTGTCGAAGACGACCATGTTCTTGCAAAACTGAAGGAATTTGGTTGTAGCAAGGGTCAAGGTGCCCTGTTTGGCCACCCCTTGAACATCGACCAGGCTCGCAACCTGCTGATCGATAATGACCTTTTTCCGAAGCTTTATCGACTTAACCCAGCCCATACCAAGCATAAAGCCAAAGTGGCGAACCACGGGGCGTATTGAAGGCCTGTTCCGCATACCCAGCATGAGCGGTGGACACTCCGGCCTGCAGCCCCTAAATCGCCGTGGATGGCAAAAGGCGAATTTCACAAGATGCATGGACTGGGTAATGACTTTGTCATTATTGATGCGCGCGCATGTCAGATGGAAATACCCCCTGCCCGCGCGCGGGCGATTGCGGATCGGAAGATCGGCATTGGCTGCGATCAGCTCATCCTTTTGCTTACCTCCAAAGTTGCCGATGTCGCCATGCGCATTTTTAACGCGGATGGCAGCGAAGTCGAAGCATGTGGCAATGCCTCGCGCTGCGTCGTTGCTTTGTTGAAACGAGACCTAAAAATCGAAACAAAGGGCGGGATTATTTCCGGGCAATTGTCCGGCAACGATGTAACCGTTTCCATGGGTGAAGCCAAATTCGACTGGCAGGACATTCCGCTCGCGTTTGCCATGGACAGTGGCGCCCTGCCCCTTGCGTGGGAAGAACTGGAAAGCCCGATGGCGGTGAACATGGGCAACCCGCACGCCGTGTTCTTTGTGCACGACACCGATGCGGTTGATCTTGCCCGGCTTGGCCCAATCATTGAGCATGACGCCGCCTTTCCAGAACGCGTAAATGTCAATGTCGCGTCCGTTGACGGCTATGAAATCCGCCTGAACGTATGGGAGCGCGGCGCGGGTCTAACGGGCGCATGCGGCACAGGGGCCTGCGCGACGGCTGTTGCCGCGATCAGGCAAGGCAAGGCTTCGTCACCTGTTATCGTCCACCAATCGGGCGGCAGCTTGACCATCGCATGGGCACCGGGGCAGCCAGTTATCATGACCGGCAGCGCGACTTATGTCTTTAGCGGACAAGCCAATTGGGATGATTTTGGATGAATACCCCGCTGCAGAAGCCTGAAGTTATCAGCATGGGGTGCCGCCTGAACCTCGCCGAGAGCAATGCCTTGGCCGAGCAACTTGCAGGGCATGAAGACATTGTGATCATTAACAGTTGCGCCGTCACCAATGAATCCGTGCGCCAAACGCGGCAAGCCATTCGGCAAGCACATAAACGCCGCCCCGATGCCCGCTTATGGGTAACTGGCTGCGCGGCACAAGTGGAGCCTGAAACCTTTCAAAACATGCCAGAAGTGGCTGGTGTGTTCGGCAATCATGAGAAACAGAATGCCGCATTGCTGCGCGAGATAATCAATCGCCCGGACCGCCCGGTTGTCGTGTCGGACATTATGACAATTGCGCAAACCGCACCGCATCTTGTCACCGCTTACGCGGGCAAAACCCGTGCCTTTGTTGAGGTGCAAAATGGCTGCGACCATCGCTGCACCTTTTGCATCATACCCTATGGCCGGGGCAACAGCCGCTCTGTTCCAGCCGGTAGCGTTATCGAACATATTCAAAAGCTGGTGGACACGGGTTTTCAAGAGGTCGTGCTGACGGGCGTCGATGTCACCAGCTATGGCCATGATCTGCCGGGACGGCCAAATCTAGGCTCGCTTGTTGAGCGCATCTTAAAGCTTGTGCCAGACCTTCCGCGCCTTCGTCTTTCGTCCATTGACGGCGTAGAAATTGACGCACGGCTGTTTGACCTGCTGACCAGCGAAGCGCGAGTCATGCCGCATGTCCATCTGTCATTGCAGGCAGGCGACAACATGATCCTGAAGCGCATGAAACGGCGCCACAGCCGTGAACTGGCGATTGACCTTGTTGCGCGATTAAAAACAAAAAGGCCCGACATTGCCATTGGCGCTGACATCATCGCCGGTTTCCCGACCGAGGATGACGCAATGTTTGCCAACAGCGTGGACCTCGTGCGCCAATGCGGCATCGTTCATGGACATATATTTCCCTATTCGTCCAAAAAAGGCACGCCAGCGGCGCGCATGCCGCAATTGCCGCCACAGATTATCAAGGCCCGCGCCAAAACCCTGCGCGATGCAGTCGCCGCTGAAAAAGCCATGTGGATGAACGCATTGATCGGCACCGTTCAAGATATTGCCGTCGAAAGCGGCGGATTGGCTGGTCATGCCGAAAATTTCGCCTATCTGAAGCTCGACAAGATGATGCCGGAAGGCCGTATCGTATCGGTCCGTGTCACGCATATCCAAGACGGAATTTTACAGGCAGAGGTTATCGAATGAGTGAGAATGCTGGGTGGACGGACCGTTTGTTCGGCGGCCTTAAAAAAACTTCAGGTAAGCTGACCGAGAATATCGCCGGGCTTGTTACCAAGGCAAAGCTTGACGCAAGCGACCTTGACGAGATTGAGGATGCTCTGATTGCCTCTGATCTTGGCCCAGCCATGGCCTCAGTAATCCGGGACAAGATTGCCGCTGGCCGGTTTGACAAGGGTATTGATGCCGATGGCATAAGGCAGATCGTCGAGGATGAAATTGCTTCGGTCCTTGCGCCAGTTGCCTCCCCGCTGGAAATTGACGCTTTCCCGCGCCCTCAAGTCATTTTGGTCATTGGCGTTAACGGTTCAGGCAAAACAACGACCATCGCAAAACTTGCCAATCTGTTTCTGGAACAGGATTATGGCGTCATGCTGGCGGCGGGCGATACATTCCGCGCAGCCGCTATTGGCCAGTTGAAGATTTGGGCAGAGCGCGTTGGCGTGCCGATTGTTACAGGCCCCGAAGGCGGCGACGCGGCGGGCGTGGTGTTTGACGCCGTCAAAAAGGCAACAGCCGAAGGGATTGATGTCCTGATCGTTGATACGGCCGGCCGATTACAAAACAAACGCGAGCTTATGGATGAACTTGCCAAGATCCGCCGCGTCTTGGGTCGGCTGAATCCAGCCGCACCGCACAATGTCGTCCTCGTCCTTGACGCCACAACGGGTCAAAACGCGTTGTCACAGATTGAAACCTTTAAAGAGGTCGCAGACGTGACTGGACTGGTTATGACAAAATTGGATGGTAGCGCGCGCGGCGGCATATTGGTCGCGGCGGCAAAACAATTCGGATTGCCCATCCACGCCATTGGCGTGGGCGAAGCTATTGATGATTTGCGGCCATTCAACCCGCAAGATGTTGCCCGCGCCATCAGCGGTGGTTCATTGTGAGCGAAGTCACTCAAACACAAAAGCCATCGGGCAAGCTTAACTTCGTCCTCGATTTCGGACCGTTATTGTTGTTTTTTGTGGCGTCCAAGTTTGGCAGTTCCGACACCGACCCAAAACAGGGCGCAATTATCGGTACGATGGTGTTTATGGCTGCGATCATCGTTGCGGTGATCGTGTCAAAGGTTAAACTCGGCAAGATTTCACCGATGTTGAAGCTAACGGCGGCCTTGGGCATATTCTTCGGCGCGCTAACGATCTGGTTTCACGACGAACGCTTTATCCAGATCAAGCCGACAATAATCTATGTGTTTTTTGCGGCCTTGCTCATTGGCGGGTGGATGCGTGGTAAGGCGATGCTGAAATATATTCTGGAGGCAGCCTATCAGGGTCTGAACGAAGCTGGCTGGTTAAAGCTATCGTTAAGCTGGGGGCTGTTTTTTCTCGCGCTGGCGGGATTGAACGAGATTTTCCGTCGACCCGAATGGTTTTCGTTCGATACTTGGCTTTCGATTAAAGTGTGGGGTGTAACCGCCCTCACCTTCCTTTTCGCCTTGGCCAATATCCCTATGCTAATACGCCACGGCCTGAAGCTCGGCGATGATGCCGAGCTTCCGCCGCAGGGATAAGCGCTAGGGTCTGGACCTAGTTTTGGTCGGCGCGTGATGCTCCGTTACCGTCGAGATTTTCAGCAACAAATTCCCAGTTGATTGCCTTGTTCAACAAAGCATCGACGTAATTCGGGCGGGCGTTGCGATAATCGATATAATAAGCATGTTCCCACACATCGATCGTCAGCAACGGCTTCATATCGTGCGCAACGGGCGTATCGGCGTCATGCAGCGACGTGATTTTCAGCCTGTCTCCGTCAAGAACTAACCACGCCCAACCACTGGCGAAATGGCCAACAGCTTCTTCTTTCAGCTTTGCCACCATGTCTTTATGGCTACCAAAGCTTTCATCAATCACCGCTTTCAGCTTGCCCGTCGGTGCTTGCTGCTCTGGCGTCAGGCATTTCCAGTAGAAACTGTGGTTCCAAATTTGCGCGGCGTTGTTGAACAACCCCTTGTTTTCTTGCGCTTTGGCAGCGGTTATGACTTCAACCAAAGACGCGCCTGTCAAGGCGGCATCATCGGCAATCAACATGTTGGTTTTATCGACATAGGCATTGTGGTGCTTGCCATGGTGATAGTCGAATGTCTCGGCGGAAATGAGATCACCAAAGGCGGATGTGTCGTACGGCAGGTCGGGGAGAAGGAATGACATTGCTTATCTTTCTGTATCGGATGGTTCAGAAGCAAACGCATCGGGACAGTCCCCGTTCCGTCGGTCACGCACTGCTAACGCAGAAAATATGTGACAAGCCTCTACCATACAGATAGGCATCATCGCATCAGCGGCAATACCGCCTGAATGCCTAGGGGAGAAAACATGGCGAAATTTTTTGGAAATCTTCATCTGGTGCTGGTCGCCGGGCTAGTGCTGTCATTTGCAGTAATGTTTGGCTTGGACGGAGACGGAGTCACGGCACAATCCATCACGCGTTGGCTGCATACATTTTTCGGGATCGTCTGGATCGGATTATTGTACTATTTCAACTTCGTGCAAATCCCAACCATGCCAAAAGTCCCGGCTGAACTAAAGCCAGGTATTTCGAAGCATATCGCCCCATCGGCGTTGTTCTTCTTCCGCTGGGGCGCGGCACTCACGGTGTTATTCGGCCTCATCATTGCCGTTCAGGCTGGCTACGCGCATCAAGCATTTACCCTGCAAGATCCTTATAAGCTGATCGGCGTTGGCATGTGGCTTGCTGTTATCATGGCGTTCAACGTATGGTTCATCATCTGGCCAAACCAGAAAAAGGCGCTCGGCATTGTTGAAGCCGATGACGCGACAAAGGCGAAGGCAGCTACCACCGCGATGATGACATCGCGTTTGAACACATTGCTATCGATCCCGATGCTGTACACGATGGTCAGCTTTAACGGCGGCTAAATCCGCATATCTGGATTGCAAAGAAGGGGTGGCACATGCCGCCCCTTTTTTTATCCTAAAAGATCGTGTTTTTTCAACGTGTGGCGCAACTGGTCATAACTGAGATTGAGCGCTTTTGCCGTCTGGCGCTGGTTATAACGACACTTTGCCAGCGCTTGCTCCAACACAGATTTTTCAAACTTCTCCGTCGCCTCGCGGAAATCCCTTACATCCACTGCTTGGCTTAGGTCCGTTGAGTAACGCGGTTCGGCGACATTGTTCTGATTATCGGCCTGCACCTGCGCAGGCGCAGAAGCGGCCACCCCGCCCCGCCATGGGCTGTCGAACGGGTCGAATTGAATATAGTCAACTGGCTGTGCCGGGTCGGCCCAGCGATATACCGCGCGCTCCACAACATTGCGCAGTTCGCGGACATTGCCGGGCCAGAGATGGTTTTCCAATGCGCGCGTTGCGACTTCGCCAAATCCGGGCCAGCCATCCCAGCCCAATTCCGCTGCCATTTTGCGTCCATAATATTCGGACAGAACCTCGATATCGCCTTCGCGCACACGTAGCGGCGGCAAGGTGATGACCTCAAAACATAGCCGGTCAAGCAAGTCGGCCCTGAACCGCCCCTTGTCGACCATATGGGGCAGATGTTCATTGGTCGCAGCGACAATCCGCACGTCAACGCGCATGGGTCGGGATGAACCGATGCGCGTGACCTCCCCATATTCCACCGCCCGCAATAGCCGCTCCTGGGCGCCCATGCTTAAGGTACCAAGTTCATCAAGGAACAGCGTGCCGCCGTCGGCCTCTTCGAAACGGCCTTCGCGTGCCCGCGTCGCGCCGGTAAATGCCCCTGACTCATGGCCAAATAATTCAGCCTCAATCAGCGTCTCTGGCAAAGCCGCGCAGTTTATGGTGACCAAAGGCCCATCCCAGCGCGCACTCAGGCGATGGAGACGTTCGGCAATCAACTCCTTGCCCGTCCCGCGCTCTCCTACGACCAATACAGGTCGATTGAGCGGTGCAGCACGGCTTGCACGTTCCACGGCATCCAAAAATGCTGTTGATTGGCCAATGAATTGAACGCTATCCCGATCCATTTTTAAACATTGGCATATTTCACCATAGAGTGGCAATAATTACTAGCAGCTCCCCCGCATAAATTTTGAGTAATGGCAGAAATGCAACAAAAACACGAATTGGCACAGTCCCTGCATTGTATCCTGCAAGTCAGTAACACAGGGAATACATAGAATGCGCAAAGATATCGAAACCAGCCATTATCCAAACGGACAAGATAGCCGTCTCTGGTTAGCGGTCGCTTTATCCTTCACGATGATCTTTACAAGCTATGCCGTATCGGTTCTGAACCACCGCGGCGTCGCCGAGATCAGCGCACACACCCAACCGAATAGGCCAATCGTTGTCAGCTATCTTGCCTGACTTCGATAACCTGCGACCGGAGTGCCCCAGCTCTCCCTCCCCCTGCCAAAGGCACCCGGTCGCCACCTTTTTGAATGAAGTCACCAATACACATTATCGGAGTTACCCAATGGGCATATTTTCACGAACCCGCGATATCATCGCCGCCAATGTGACCGATCTTCTCGACAAGTCACAGGACCCAGCCAAAATGATCCGCATGATCATTCTGGAAATGGAGGAAACGCTGGTCGAGGTTCGAGCATCTGCTGCGCGCACCATTGCTGACCAGAAAGAACTGCGGCGCCATATCGACAAGTTGAACACGCTTGAAACCGACTGGACCGACAAGGCCCATCTGGCACTGTCAAAGGGCCGTGAGGATCTTGCGAAAGCCGCCTTATTAGAAAAGCGCAAAGCGACGGATATGAAGGAGCAGTTAACCGCGGAGGTCGATGTTCTGAACGATGCGCTGAAGGCTTCTGAGCAGGATATTCACAAGCTGCAGAAGAAGCTTGCCGACGCCCGCAGCCGCCAGAATGCATTGATGACACGCTTGGAAAGCGCCGAAAATCAAGTCAAGCTGCGCACGATGTACAATGGCGACAAGGTCCGCGAGGCATTTTCCCGCTTCGACGTCCTCGAACGCCGCGTCGATGAAGCGCAGGGATATGCGGACTCACTCTCCATCGGGTCAGACACGCCGCGCACTTTGGGTGACGAAATCTCAGCGCTTGAGAGCTTCGATGTCGTCGACGCCGAGCTGGAAGAAATGAAAAAGGCCATGAAGGCCGACCACAAGAAAGAAGGCTAAGCCATGGAAGACATACTTGTCCCCGTTATGGTCGTCGGAATGCTATTTGTCGCACTCCCATGGCTCGTACTCCATTATGTGACGCGCTGGAAAACTGCCGCGACGCTGACCAATGATGATGAACGAATGCTGGGCGATATGCACGAACTGGCCCGCCGTTTGGAAGATCGCCTCGACACTGTTGAGCGCTTGGTCGCGCAGGAGAATCCCGATTGGCAACCACGCCGCATCGAACTCGATACGCCAGATTTTGACCCAGAAAATATACGTAGGCTGGAAAGGAACCGCTGAAATGTCAGGGAAACACACCAAATTCTATCTCGATAAACAAAATGCCAAATGGAAGGGCGTCTGTGCCGGCTTAGCCGATTACACGGGGATTGATGCAATTTGGTTCAGGCTCGGCATAATTGCGCTTACAATAGGACAGGGCTGGCCAATCTTGCTTTACATCGCAGCAGCTTGGATGGCCGATCAAAAGCCTGTGCATCTGTATACCGACGACCGTGAAGAGCAGAAATTTTGGCAAGGCGTACGTCAATCGCCTGCCCGCACCACCCGCGACATTCGGTCACGCTTTCGGGAAATCGACCATCGCTTGGCCGAAATGGAAACTTATTATGTCAGCAACAATAAGCAGCTGGCCGACGAAATCGAAAGCCTCCGTTAACCAAGGGCTTAAGAAGGAAATAAGATATGTTCACGCTCATCATTCTTGGCCTTATCGGTTGGTTCACTTACCGCCATTTCGCGCAGAAAAAGCGTCAGGCCGGCCGCCGCAATTGGCGTGTTGATTATCGCGACACCCCAATTCGTCCAATGACCCGCCGCCTACCGTGGAGGGATTTATAATGAGCTTTGGTGGACCAAATTTCGTCATCGCAATTGTTGCGCTGTTGACGGTTGGTTGGCTGGTCAACAACTGGATCCGCGCCAAACATGGCTATCCCTTAGAAGATGAATGGGGCGGTAAAACAGCGCTGACCGATGGCGACTATCCCGAAGCCGAACGCAAGATCATGCTTTTGAGCAACGAGAATGAAACGCTGAATGGCAAGATCGGGCATTTGGAAGAACGCGTCGCGGTTCTGGAACGGATTGTGACGGATAAGGCCGGGCGTTTGTCCGAAGAAATCGAACGACTTCGTTAAAACAGGAGGCATGATATGGACCCCGATAAACTCGCGATGATAACGGCCATTGGTCCGATGATAGGCATGGGCGTTGTTTCTATCTGCGCCGGATGGGTGCTAACGACATGGATGCGTATCAAAAACGGCTATCCGCTCGATGGGGCATGGGGTCAGGCCGTGTATCCCAAAAATGATCAGGAGGCTGTTGAACGCGTGAAGCTGCTGAGTCAGGAAAATGCGCAACTGCGCGCGGAGCTTGGGTCGATAAAGGATCGGTTGGCGAACGTCGAGAAAATCGTCGTAGACGACAGCCACAGGCTGAGATCAGAAATAGAGGCCCTTCGCGGGCCGTCGAACTGAAGGGGCGAAAAATGGACATCAACCCCCTCATCATTCCCATCCTGGGCATCAGCTGCGGCCTGCTTGCCGTTTTCGGCGGTGTGTTCGTCCTGCCCTTCTTCAAGCTGAAGCAACGACAGCTCGAACTGAACGCACAGAACGTTGCCGAAAAAGCGGCGCAATATGCCTCGAAGCAGGGGATACTCGAAGAACGCGTCGCCGTTCTCGAACGCATTATCACCGACCAAGGCTACAGCGTTGCAAAGGAAATCGAAGAGTTGCGAAGCTTACCGCCTAAGTCGGTGACGCCGCAACAAGACCTGATCTAAGGGAGATATTTTATGGGTCCGTTTGAAATGGTTGTGGCAATCATACTGATCGTCACCATCGGCAAGATTATCCAGACGAAGCAAAAAGCCAAGCATGGCATTGTTGAAGATCAGGATTTTATGGGCACCAAGACCCATCGCCTGTTGAACAGCGCAGAAACACAGCAGATGCAGGACGAGATCAAGACACTGAAAGAACGTATTCAGGTGCTTGAGCGCATCGCGACCGACAATAACAGCGCCAATGATCTTAACCGTCAGATAGAGGAACTGCGCAGCCGGTAACGGCGCGCGGATCGAAAGGAAGGAACCATGGAACAGGATCCCAATTTCTACATCATTATCGGCGCTTTTGCGGTGCTGTCCGTCGGGATTGTATCTTCGCTCGGGTTGCGCGGATGGCGCGATTGGATTGCGCTGAAGCATGCCGAGTTGGACATTGCCCGCCGCAGCAGCGACGCGCCAGTGCCGTCGGCTACCTCGCGTATCGAAGTCGCTGACTTAAAAGAGCGCGTTAAAAAGCTTGAGGCTATCGCCGCAGGGATTGATATCTAAACCCTGCGGCCATATGCGGGTGGCCATGACCACACTCACCGACATTCAAGAAGAATATGGATTCCTCGAAGCCGACGACCGCTATCGTTTGTTAATCGATCTTGGTCGCGAACTGGCCCCAATGCCCGGTGCGCTGAAAACCGATGCGAGTTTGGTCAGGGGCTGCTCGGCAAATGTCTGGGTTTATCCCGTCACCGACAATAATCAGCTTTCGTTTATGGCGGACAGCAATGCCGCGATCACCAAGGGCATCATTGCGCTTGTGCTCAAGACGGTAGACGGCAAGAACGCCACCGAAATTTTGGGCACGGATATCGAAAATGCCCTCGCCCCGTTTGACCTGAAGAACCAACTCAGTTCAAACCGAACGCAGGGCATTCCCAATATGATTGCGCTTATCCGCCAAACAGCAGCGCGTTACGCAATCTGAGCTGGCCTGATCCCCAGCCAAATCGCAAAGGCCGGTAGGCGGGGCAATAGCAACCGGTCAAACAGCCATAAAGCCAGCAATGAAACGGCAAGCAATGGCAACAATATGGCCATTACAGCGATGATCACCGCCACCCCGCGTATTTTCGGCGGCAGTGCTGGGGCAATGGGGGCCCCAAGCGCGTCAGCGGGCTTACGCCGCCGCCACATCATAAAGCCCGATATGACCAAAGTGATCAGGCCCAACGCGGTGAGAACACCGACAAGCTGATTGATCCAGCCAAAAAGCTGCCCCTCATGCCATGCAATTCCATAATTCACGGCGCGGTCAATGACATGCTTGTCCGCAAAGCCCATCCGCGACATCTCCTTACCCGTTGCAACATCAAAGCTGATACTGCGGTTTAGTGGCCGGTTTTGCGCCTCCGACTTGATCGTCCAAGCCATTGGCGTTGGTGGACCAAAACGCTCCGGCGCGCCCGGCGGCTTTACTAAAACGGGATGCGGCAGCTTTTCCAATTTCGCCTTGGCCACCATGTCGGAGAGGCCAATAAGCGGTATCCCAGCAGCCTGCATTTTCATCATGGCGTCGTGATCATGCTCGGCATGTGGGGCATGGCTACCTGTTTTCCAGTCTTGCGCGCCTTGGACAAGGCCTAGCTCCGCTCTTGCTAGTCGAAAGGCATCGCCCCAGACACTTGCCCACGGCAGTCCAGTGGTAAGCAAAACAAGCGCGAGCCCCGAAACCCAAAAGCCGGTCACCGCATGCAGGTCGCGCAGGAGTATACGCTTGCCCTTGCCAAGCCTGGGCCACACAACGCCCTGAAGGCCCTGCCCGCGTGGCCACCACATATACAGACCGGACAGGATCATCACTATGGCCCAACAGGCCGCGAGCTCAACAATCCAATCCCCCATTTTGCCGATCAAAAGCGAACCATGAATGCGCGCGACCGTTGCTGAAATGCGACTATCAGGGTCGATGCTGCCCAAAACCTTGCCCTGCGGCGACACATAGACGTCACGCATGGACCGGCCATCGGCTAACCCGATATGAATCATTGCGGCGTCCCCGTCACGTGCGGGCAACCGATAGCTATGAAACTGCGCACCCGGATTAGCGTCGATGACCGCGGCAAGTTGTGCATTGGGGGACACGGACCCATGGGTCGAAAGATTGCTAAATGCGCGCTCCTGCCAACGGTCCAATTGCGGCTTGAACAAATAGATTGCGCCCGTTGTTGCCAGCACAAGCACCAGCGGCATGACGAACAAAGAGGCATAAAAATGCCAGCGCCAGATTGTGCGGTAGAATGATGTATTTTCCATGCCCTACCTCCTAAAACCGCGCACGAACGCCGCCATAAATGGCCCGGCGTTCCACGGGATAGTAAATGGCCGAAGCTGGCGTCGCCACGACCGCTGCCGACACGTCGCCAATGGCTTTCACGCCGGCCAAGTTTCGAGCATCGACGAATATATCGACACCGTTTTTGATGCGCGCGCCTGCGGACACGCCAAGCAATGTGTAACCGGCATTACGGGTTGTGTTCCGATAATCCGCCCAAGCACCTTGGGGCACCCATTCAACATTTGGCGAAATATGAAGTTTATCGCCGCCCAGCCGAAGCTCAGACCGCAGAACATGCTTCGGAACCACCGGAAGCCGGTTGTCGCCATATTGGGCATCCCCCACAAATCGAAAGTCCGAATATTGCCAGATTTGCCGAAAGCGCAGCCAATTGGTCGGCGTGGCGCTGAACGCAGCTTCGACGCCCTGATGACGTGTCTTGTCCGCGTTAAAGGTTGCCGCGGGGATGTCCGGTCCCACTGTAAACTGAAGCATCTCCCTTTTGATATTGGCGCGATAAACCGCCACATCCCAGCTTACCCATCCCAATGTCCCGCGCGTGCCAAGCTCCGTGGTCCACGCGGTTTGTTCACGCACCGGAACGAATGCCGCAATTTGTGCCAGTTCAACAAAGGTCGGGAATTCGGCTGATTTGCTGTAGTTCGCAAAAAACTGAATTTCGCCAGCCGGTTCCCAAAGCACACCCATTTTTGGTGACACCGCATCAAACGACGCCTGCGCCGTTACCGCAGCGGGCACAATTTGCGATTGCTTGCGAAATCCGTCGGCGTAAATGCCGCCTGCGACCACGGTTAGGTTCTCGATTGGACTGACCCTGATTTCACCATAGATGTTGGTCGTACGCGCCGTCTGATCGGCGTCAAATGTCAGCACCCCGCGTTTACCGTTCAGGTTCACGAAACGCTTTGCGTCAATGCTCCCCCAACGCGATTCACCGCCCAATGTCATACTCCATACATCACCTGAGCGTTCGTAGCGGGCATATACGCCGCGATCGGTCGACACCTGATCCACCACTTGAAAAATTGGGTGATACAATTCCTTGGAATTCAAAAAGGCCCCGACATCCAAATGGCTGTTACCCCAATTGAACCGGGTCCTGTTCTGGATGCGGATCGAATCGATATCGCGCGCCTGATCACCGATAAAATTGCCACTGCGCGGGGCAGTCAATGCCGTTGCACGAGTCATCGCGCCCGGTAACTCCTGGTCCAACGTGGTAATGCTGCCATAAAATCGCGTGGATATGATATCCGAAATTTGTAAGCCGACATTGCCGTGGAAACGGATAGAGTCCCGCCGCGCATGTTGGCGATCCCCCTTATGGCTATCCGCACTAATCGCGGCCCAAGCGTTGGCGTCTTCGTCACCTAGGCCGAACGATGCCAAGCCCCGATAAAAATCAAAGCTGCCTACATCACCGCGCAGGTAGAGACCCGCTGCATTATCCCCTGTTGGCGTTACACCATTAACCGCGCCGCCCAGCGTTCCGGAACCGAAGCGTAAGGCGTTTGCGCCGCGATATACTTCTAAATGGTCGAAGAATATCGGTTCAAGTTCCTGAAAGTCGCCATTGTCATCGGCAAGATTAATGGGAATACCGTCCTGCAATAACGTCAACCCGCGCATGTGAAACCCTCGCGACAGGCCAGAACCGCGAATGGAAATGCGGATTTCCTGCCCAAAGCGTGGTTGCGTATATACGCCGGGGGAAAAGGCCAATGTATCGCGCAACGACACAATAGTCTTATCCGCATAATCCTGATGACTGACAATATCGGTACCGCCTGCGGTCTGGTTTGCCGTGACTTCGGCTTGGTCGGCAGCGGCGCGACCAGTGACAATGATTGTGGCATCAGCAGCATCTTCAGCGGCTGCAGGGGTAATGATCGCACAAAAGCTGCACGCCGCACTGGCGCGCAAAATGGATAAAAATTTCATGATATTTTCCTAAATCTAAACGAGAAATAGGCCGCAAAGCAGCCGTTCGATTTAGATGTAAGAAGGTGGCCCAATGGCCGGAGGTGGCGGCGCGGCTAAGCCAGCGCCAACCGATATTTCGCGCTGGGCAAAAGCGGGTATCGCCAGCGCAACAGGCGCCATGGCAACTGGTAAAGCGGCGGCAGGAAAATTCCCCGCAATAGCAGCACCCGCAAAGGCACAAGGTTGGTGTTCAACCGATTTGCCTTTTGATGGGTCTTCCTTGTGCAGCTTGCCCGATTTATCCATCCAGACGGTTTGGGTATCCATGCCCGCACAGATGGTAAGCGCAAAACCACGTTCCGCTGACGGCATATAGCCGGACGGAATGATGACACGCATCGCCAATGCCATCAGTATAAATACAGCGGCAAAGTTCCGTAAAGGCGTCGAAGCGAGGTTCACCCGCGCCCTATAGGCGCGCAGATTCGGCCGCACAAGAAGCTACCCCTTCCACTCGCGGCGTTCTTCCGCGACGCGCAGGACGTCATATGCCGCCTGGCCTGCCTGAAACGCCTTTGCGGCATCGCCGTTGCCGGGGTTCACGTCAGGGTGCGTTTCCTTGGCAATTTTGCGCCAAGCTTTTTTCGCGTCGTCAAAAGTGGAATCGGTTTCGAGGCCTAAGATATCAAGCGCATGCATTTCATCACGGCTTCGGCTGCCATCGCCGGACCCTGCCCAGCCATAATGCGCGGATTCCTTATAACCCGAAGAATCCCGGCGCTCATTGGCCTCGCGCTCGTCGGCTTCTTCCTTGGTCAGGCCTTCAAAATAGTCATAACCGCGATTATACTCGCCCGCATGCTCTTCACAGAACATCCATCGTTCGGGATTGTTAGGGGATTTTGGCGCGGGGCAGTTTCCAGCCTTGTTGCAGCCATATCGGTCACACAGGCGCACCTGCTGCGCCTCGCTGCTGCTGCCATAGCCGCGCCAGCGGGGAAAACCCCAGTCATTTCGTCGCGTAGATCGCACCATGCCGCCGACTTAGCGGCGGCATGCGCATTTTGCTAGGGGCGTAAACGCAATTTATGCGCCGGACAGCGTGCTGGTCGCTCCGCCGAGGCCAGTGAAAGATTGTTGGACTATGTAAACGATAACCGACCCAACGAGATACGCCAAAATGACGACTACAGTCATCCCAGCGACTTTTTCTTTCGGAACCCTCAAAACGGGATGCAAACCCAAATAGATCAGGTACACCGAGTAAGCCAGGCCGCCGAGATAGACGATAAAACCCAAAAATGGGATTATCAAAAATATCGCAAAGACCCATGCAGGCGTGCCAGCATATATGATGAGTTTGGTCGCTTGGATAAGCTCATTACCGCCATTGAAACTTGGCGAAATGGCCTTCACCAAATAGGCCATTGCCATCAGCAACACCAATCCCAACACATAACCCATGACCGTCTGCGTCACTAAATCGCTTGCCGTAAGCTCCACACTCCCGCCCGCCACATATTCAGACAGCAACGAATTAAACAATACAGCTGCGGCGATCCCCATCAGCGCCGGTATCAGCGCCAAAGGCATTGCGTAGCCCGTGAACAACCTGCCAAGGGTTGCAGGTTCGGCAGCAATGACATTCCATTCATCCGCCGGTTTGAAGATGATGTTCTTGGCACGTTGCACAATCGCCATTGACTTAGCCCTCCAGAATTAGCTTGGCATGGAACAGAACATATTGGTGCCAATATGTAAATATTGACGTTAGCGTCAATTGGGGGGGAGGCATGCAAGCCGTCGGCGATATTGGTCGCGCGAACTTGCGCGCATGGGGTAAAAAGCCAGAGGGTCTGTAAGCCGGGTTCTGTCCTCCACCTTCGCTAAAGCTTCGGCGGATGTGCGACCATTCATCTAGGCGACGCATTGCTGCGGCACTCATGCAACCAACCCGGGCGACTGGCAGGAGGATGCCATATGCCGCCCCTATTCGGTTTTGCTCCCGGTGGGGTTTGCCATGCCATTTCTGTTACCAGAAACGCGGTGCGCTCTTACCGCACCGTTTCGACCTGGCCGCATCGAAATGCGGTGGACTATTTTCTGTGGCACTTTCCCTAAAATTGCTTTCGCCGGACGTTATCCGGCACCGTTCCTCGCTGGAGCCCGGACTTTCCTCCCCTTAGCAGTTACCCACTAAGCGGCGGTCGCCCAACCCTCTGGCGCACGTCAGATAACAGAATTGCCCTCAACAGCCAAGAGCAAGCTGAACAAGATGGCGCGACATTCCCCGTCGATTACGCCGTCGATGTTTGCGGGGCGAAACCGTCGCTGAAATGCGACTGTGGCCGCTCGGCCATCGGTTATGCCATAGCCATAACGTTCTAGTGCCAAAAGAAATGCGGCGTCCGGCCAGCCGGGGTCAACCAGATTTGCGCTTGGTCGCTGTATGGCAAGCCCAAGCTTGGCAAGCCGTTCCCAATCGAACAGCTCGCCCGGATCTTCTTTGCGGGCTGGTGCCACATCGCTATGTCCCACCACATTGCGCGGTTCAATCCCATAGGTCCGGACTAATTCCGCGACCAATCGGGTCACTGTATCCATTTGCGCCTCAGGAAACGGGCGATAACCAAATTCGTGGCCCGGATTAACGATCTCAATGCCAATGCTGGCGCTGTTGCAATCGGTTACGCCGCGCCAATACGACAATCCGGCATGTTGGGCGCGTTGCTCCTCACGCACCATGTACACCAGCTGCCCATCTTCATCGACCACATAATGCGCCGAAACCTTGGACGCCGGGTTCGCCAGCCAGTCAATGGCCGCCGCGCCCGACTGCATGCCGGTATAGTGCAGGACAAGCATAGTGATGGGCAGGCTTCGCTCGCCGAAATTGGGTGATGGGTTCCAGATCATAGTCATGTCCGGACCATAGGTAAGTCGGGAGCGACGTGCAATATCAGGTCCGCACACTCCTTACGCCGCGTCCCGCATGCGCGGTCCACTCTAGGTCCTGACCCTAGCTTAAACGCGGATCAGCGCGCCAATCACCAGATGTTCGGCATCGGGCTCTGCCAATTGCAACATACCACCACCTTGAACTGCCAACATATACGCCATCCATGCCGCCGCCGTGCGCGAGTCCACCGCTGCGGGGTCAAGCTGACCGGTCAGGGCCTCTCGAATAGCCGAATCCATGACGATTTTGGGTCCACTCGCCCGAATAACAATTTCCTGCTCGCCGGAGCGCGCTTCGGCGCCCACGGACAATGTCCCGCCACGCACCAACGCGTCATTGGCCAACAGAACGAGATTCAGCAATATTTTCACTGCCCGTTTCGGCATCATCTGCGCAGGCACGGCCCACTCAAGTGCCGTGCGTCCGCTTGACGTCACCATTGGCTCAATCACCAATTTAGCCTCTTTGGGATCAACTTCAGCGCCAAACCCGCCTGCGGCACCAAAGGCCAGACGGAAAAACTTCAGCTTGTCGGCCGCCGCCTTTGCACTCTCCGCCAGCAAATCCATGCACCGTCGCCGCATTTGGGGATCATGCTCGTCCGCCAATAGCTCAAGGCCATTATTCATCGCGCCAACGGGGCTTAAAAGGTCATGGCACAGGCGCGAGCACAGCAGGCTGGCAAAATCGATTTCGGTTTCGGACATTACAAAAAGTTCCTGATGGTATCGGGCGTGATGCCGTCGCTCATGAACCGAGTTGGCGGGTGTTTCAACCCTCTACCAATAACGTAACGGGCGTAAATCCGGTCACCCGAGCGCCTGCAATCACAGGCTGCCAAGCCGTGATCGCACGATCGGCAATGATCAGCCAAATATGATGGTCGGGTGCCGCGGATGCGACGTCGGTCGGGGACGGCGCGGCCACTCCATTGGGGTGCGAATGGAAAAATCCCAACACAGGAATTCCGCCGCTTCTCACGTCCTTACCTGCTGAGATCAATGTGGCCGGGTCGATTTCGAAATGCCTTGCAGGATCGGTCGCGACATTCTGCGCCAGCTCCACTGCGGCGACCCGATCCCCCTCCCCCCGCAATATACCGCAACACTCATGGTCCCCTGCGGTTTCAGCCCAGTCCAGAAGTTGTCGCCAGTCGCTGCTTGATAAATGCAAAGCCATCGACCATGTCTATACGATGCTTGGGGAAATGACCACATTTACAGGCGTTTTGGGTGCGGGGCGGCTGGACAGTGCGCTTACCGCCGCCTTGCCGCAATTTTCACGCGCGCGCATTCAGGCTTTGATCGCGGATGCCGCGCTGCGCATCAATGGTCAGATTTTCGCCGACGCCGGCAGCAAGAAGATGTCAGGACAAAAGTTTGAACTTAACGTCCCTGCCCCGGTGCCCGACAAAGCGATGGCGCAGAACATCGCGCTCGATGTGGTTTTTGAAGATGAGCATTTGATCATCATCAATAAACCCGCCGGCCTCGTCGTGCATCCTGCGGCGGGTCATAGCGATGGAACCCTCGTCAACGCGCTATTGCACCATTGCCACGGCAAGCTGTCGGGCATAAGCGGGGTGCAGCGCCCCGGGATAGTCCATCGCATTGACAAGGACACGTCCGGGCTTTTGGTGGTCGCCAAAAGCGATACCGCGCATGAGGGCCTGGCAAAACTCTTCGCCGCGCATGACATTGAACGCAAATATATCGCGATTGTAAACGGCATTCCCGCGCCACCTGCCGGAACCGTCCGCACGCAAATTGGCCGTTCCACCACAAACCGAAAGAAAATGGCGGTGCTGCCCGAATCAAAAGGGCGCCATGCCGTCACGCATTACCGGATGGTTAAGGCCTTCGCCAAAACGGCGATGGTCGAATGCACGCTGGAAACGGGGCGCACGCATCAGGTCCGCGTGCATATGGCGCATATCGGCCATCCGCTCATTGGCGATAGCGTCTATTCTAATCGACAAAACCATTATAAAATCGGTCCAAATCAAGCCAAATTCGACCGGCAGGCATTGCATGCGGCCTCTTTGGGGTTTATTCATCCCATCACCGGCGGAACTTTACGGTTTGAATGCGGTATACCAGAAGACATGCAGCTTCTGTTAAGCCAGCTTCAGTCATAAAGGTTACGAAGGGAACGCCGTACCATCGGGTGCTTGATGAGGCCCAATGGAAGGCATAATGAAAGAGGAAAACATGTCTGTTAAAAAGAATGTTCCGGCTACGATACCTGCCCTTGGGGGGGACGCGAGCCTTAATCGCTACCTAAGCGAAATCCGGAAGTTTCCGATACTCAAGCCTGAGCAAGAATATATGCTTGCCAAGCGCCTGCAAGAACATGGCGACACCAAAGCAGCGGAACAGCTGGTTACGTCGCATCTGCGACTCGTATCGAAAATCGCCATGGGCTATCGCGGCTATGGCCTGCCGGTATCCGAGCTGATTTCCGAGGGGAATATCGGATTGATGCAGGGCGTAAAGAAATTTGACCCCGACCGCGGTTTCCGCCTCGCGACCTACGCGATGTGGTGGATCCGCGCCTCGATGCAGGAGTTCATCCTGCGTAGTTGGAGCCTCGTCAAAATCGGCACCACCGCCGCGCAGAAGAAGCTTTTCTTCAACCTGCGCCGCATGAAAAACAATCTTCAGGCTTTTGAAGACGGCGACCTGAACCAAGAAGCGTTGCGCAAAATCGCAACCGACCTCGGTGTTTCCGAAGAAGAAGTGAACAACATGAACCGTCGCATGGCGATGGGCGGCGATACGTCGCTTAACGTGCCCATGCGCGAAGATGGCGATGGCCAGTGGCAAGACTGGTTGGTCGATGACACGCCGTTGCAGGATGAACGCGTGGCCGACGCACAAGAGGGCGACATGCGCCATGCCTTATTGTCCGAAGCAATGGGCAGCCTGAATGACCGCGAGAAGCACATATTGACACAGCGCCGCTTGATCGAAGAGCCGCAGACTCTGGAAGAGCTAAGCCAGACCTATAGCGTCAGCCGAGAGCGTGTGCGCCAGATCGAAGTGCGCGCCTTTGAAAAACTGCAAAAGGCGATGCTGCGTATCGCGACTGAAAAACGGTTACTGCTCGCGTTTTAACTATCTGTAAAAACAGGTGACGGGCGCAAAGCACTGCGCTAGTTTTTGCAAATGACAAAAACCAAGCCTTCGCTTTCCGCCCGTTTTCTGCGCTCCAGCTTTAAGGGCGCGCTCTACTTCATCGGGGGCAGCATCGCGCTTACCGCCGTCTATGCCGTCGTGCCTATCCCGACGACATTGACGATGTTATTCGACAGCAACGGCGCCAAACGCGACTGGACCCCCCTTTCCAACATTTCGCCGAACCTTGTGCGCGCAGTCATCGCCGCAGAGGACGGTAAATATTGCAGCCATGACGGTTTTGACCGCGATGCTATCGAAAAGGCGTTGGCGCGTAACCAGCAAGGCGGCCGCATGCGTGGTGGTTCAACCATCAGCCAGCAAACCGCGAAAAATGTGTTCCTGTGGCAAGGATCGGGCTGGACCCGCTATTTACGCAAAGTGCCTGAGGTGTATTTCACGTTCCTGATCGAAAAAATCTGGGGCAAACGCCGGATCATGGAAGTATATCTGAACGTCGCGGAGACCGGGATAGGCACCTATGGCGCAGAGGCCGGCGCACAGCGTTACTACAAGAAATCCGCCAAAAACCTGACCCGCATAGAGGCCGCGCGCTTGGCCGCAATCCTGCCCTTGCCCAAAAAACGAGCGGTCGATGGCGTGGGCGGCTTTACCCGCCGCTATGGCAACAGCATCTCCGCCCGCATCCGCGTCGTCAAACGCGACGGCCTTGACGCTTGCATCTACACATAAAAAAGGGCGGAGCCGAAGCCCCGCCCTGTTTGTCGGTTCGGTTTGAGGTAGCTTAGAAGCTTACCTTCACGCCAACGCGGATGCCATATAGCGACTGGCGTGTCACCAACGCTTCGTTTGGCGCGTTCACATTAGAATAACGGAACTGTGCACAATTCTGTGTTGAAGCCGTGTTGGCAACGCCAGTCCCCGGCGCTGTCCCCGTTGCAACAGGCGCGCTTAGGCACTGAACAGAGACCAAGGCCGCTGTTTGTGGGAACGATACCTGACGCAACGCACCCCAGTCACTATCAACCAAGTTCAGCACGTTTTCGATATCCGCAAACAACCGCAGCTTCGAATTCCCAACGAAAAGTGGAAGCTCTTGGCTCATTGAAAGGTCGATCTTGAAGAAATCGGGTGCCATTTGCGTATTCTTACCAATGATTTTTCCGCGATACTTACCAATTCCCAACTGACCGACGAGGTCGTTGAATTTCGTTTCATTAGCTGCGGTATCAAACGAAACGCGGGTATCACCAACGGTTGGAACATAAAGCAAGTGACGCGCACCATTGCCGACAGTACCGAAGACGGCGGAACGGTTTGTTTGGTCGTTCATTGTCAGGCTGTACGGACGGCCCGAACGATATTCACCAAACAAGGACAAGCGCGTCTTGTTTTCACCAAAGAACGCCTTGTTGAAATCAACTCCAAACTTCCATTGGTCTTTGATCTGATAGATCGAAGTGCCGTAGGCAGCAAAATTTGGATTTGCAAAAGCGTTGTTGGAATAAAGCGACCCTGCCGTTGCAGACGTGATTGCATTGGTGTCCTTGACGTCTGAGCGTGTGTAGCTCGCGTCAATCGAAAGTCCCCAATCCCAAGATTTTGAAACTCGCGCTACGCCAACATAGGAACGTCCACGTTGATCATTAGTCATCAACAAATCTTGGTTGGTTGTCGTTGTACCACCCAATGGAGCGTAACGTGGACGGCCATCAGGAAGCGTGCCGATGCGCACTGAACGCGCGTCGGTCCACTGATATGCTTCAATGACATTGCCGTACAAAGCATCCACACCGAACAACCAGCCATCGCCGAGCGGACCTAAGTCAGCATCGTAATTGAGCGAAAGTGTAGCACGTGCCTGACGGGCCGTTGCAATGTCCTGCGCAATTGCGTTGACGGGTGCAGCGGCCAATGATGCCGTGTTGGTAGCAACGAACGATTCAACGGCTCCAGGAATAGTCCCGTTTACGCCAGTCAAAGCTGCCGCGCACAATGTTGGGTTAGCTGGCGACACGTTACAAGTCGCCGGAGTCGTGTTCCGCTGAATATCGATAGCATTGGTCAACTGACCAGTGTTCGAATAGCTGTTCGACAAGAAGACGTCGGGCGTACCGCCCGCAAAAATACCTATCCCACCGCGAACAACCAAGCGGTCTGTTGCTTGCCAGTTAAACCCAAAGCGCGGTTGGAACACACCTTCACCATTGAACGTGTTCGTGTTGGCAAAACCTTGGCGAGCAAGAAAGTTTGCATTCAATGGAACATCTGTGGGATTTTCGTACAAATCGTAACGGAACCCGAAGTTCATTTCGAGGCCAGGCACTACCTCCCAATCATCCTGAATGCCAAATGTGTAGGCGCGGCTCTTAAAGCTCGCGGCTGCATCATTGGCGTCCAAGCTCGGGACGGCGGCACCGAAGCGCAAGCGGCTTGCGGTGCGGCTCTGGAAATCAGCAAGGGAGTCAAAATAATAATCGCCCAACGACCGTTGCAGGAACAGATTGAAGGTATTTATCTCCGAGTAGCCGAAAGTTGCCTTAATGCGGTGGCTGCCCGCATCCTTACGAGCGGTAAAATCGATCGAGAGGTTGTCGGTGTTCAAATCGTTCGACTGACGGCTTACGTCTGGGCCAAAGAAAACGCGCGATCCGCCACAAGTAATGAAGGTGCTTGCACCGCTAGTCACCGACGTCGGATCAAGACAAACTTCAAATTGCGGAAATTCCCGACCGCCGAATGGGGTCTGGTCACGATTATAGTCGCGATAAGATGCACGAACTTCAGTGGAGAATGTGTCGGTCCATTGCGAGTTCAGCTGGAACACGCCAGAATTCACTTCTTCTGCCAATTCATAGCCATTCGAGAACAATCCCAGCGCGAAAGGCGGGGTCGTGAAAGTGTTCTGCTGGAATTGCTGCGTACCAACGTTGCGGATATATGTTAGCGACGCGCGATGGTCGTCGTTTATGTTCCAATCCAACTTGGCGACGTATTTTTCGTCTTCTTCGACGGCGTTTTGGATCTGCCCAAGCGTGTCATAGCTGTAAACGGACTTCGCGATTGAGCTTACTTGATCGATTTGGGCTTGCGTCATGCCAGGAACTTGGTTGGCAAATCCGGAACCTACACCATCATCAAACGGATCAGACTCTTTGGTCTTTTCGTAACCGAACATGAAGAACAACTTGTCCTTTACGATTGGGCCCGAAATGATACCACCATATTGCTTTGAGTCAAAGTCCAAGGCAACATTGCGGCCACGCGTACGGTCACCCGTCAGCTTTTCATCAGTATATGTATAGAATGCCGAACCGGAAAAATCGTTTCCGCCCGAACGCAGTACAACGTTAATTGCGCCGCCTTGGAAGTCACCTTCAGAAATATCATAAGGCGCAACCTTTACAGAAAGCTGCTCTATTGCATCAAAAGGAACAGGACCGCGCGAAGTAGGCAGACCGCCATTGTTCAAACCGAAGTCATCGGAGAATTGGACGCCGTCGACCGAAAACCGATTCAGACGACCATTCTGGCCTGCTACTTCGATTGTACGGCTGTTTGCAAGATCGATGGTGACGAACGGGTCACGGCGCGCAAGGTCGCGAATATCGCGGTTAATCGAAGCAACTCCTTCAATATCTTCACGGTTGAGTGCCGTTATTGGTCCGTTGCTCGTTTCAGTGGCGCCACGCAATGCAGACGCAGTCACAACAATTTCCTGTTGTGTTTGCAGAACAACGGGAAGACGGAAGCTTTGACCTGCACTCAGCGTCAGATCAGTAACTTGCGCACCTTCATAACCAGCAGCGTCAACGTTGACGGTGAAAGGTCCGCCAATACGCAATCCGCTTGCACTAAAATTGCCAGAACCATCTGTGGTGCTGGTCGACGTCGTGCCCGACGGCTCATGGACAATCGTTACCGTCGCGCCAGCAACTGGGCCGGTATCGCTTTCAACGGTTCCACGAACAGATGAAGTGGTCTCTTGCGCGAACGCAGGTGTTGCAAAAACTGAAGCCACCGACAATGCGGCGGCGCTAGCGGCTAGATAAAAACGAACTTGCATGGATAAACCCCTTCAAATATTCTGATCTGACATTTCGACACCCCCGCACAAAAAGTGCGAATCACGCGAACGAAATGGACCTTGCGCTCCCCATGGGACCTGTAAATGTCAGTAAAATGACAGTTAGCCCCAGAGACGAGACGCCACTAGCCGAGAGCGAGGAACAAGCATAGTTTCACGTTGCAACAAATTGTGCAAAGCAACATTCTTTGTTATTTTGTCGGCAAATGTGGCAGCTTTGCCACAGTGTCCCCGTCCAAGTTAGGCGGCGTCTTCTTTGCTGGCCTTGGCAGATTTGGCATATACCAAAACGGGCGTTTTGCGCCCTTCGACAACGTCCTTGTCCACCACAACCTCGTCCACGCCGTCATAGGTCGGCAGGTCGAACATCGTATCGAGCAAAATCGCCTCAAGGATAGAGCGCAACCCACGCGCACCGGTTTTGCGTTCAATCGCCTTCTTGGCGATGGCTTCCAACGCGTCATCGGTGAAGCTTAGGCCGACATCTTCCATTTCAAACAGCTTGCGATATTGCTTCACCAGCGCGTTCTTTGGCTCCGACAGGATTTTCACCAAAGCAGCGATGTCGAGGTCTTCAAGCGTGGCGGTTACCGGCAAGCGTCCGACGAATTCCGGGATGAGACCAAATTTCAACAAGTCTTCAGGCTCTACCTGCTTGAGGATTTCGCCAGTACGACGCTCGTCCGGGTCGGCAACATGCGCGCCAAAACCAATCGACTTGCCCTCAAGACGGTTTGAAATAATCTTTTCAAGTCCGGCAAATGCACCGCCGCAGATGAACAAGATGTTCGTCGTATCAACCTGCAGAAACTCTTGCTGTGGATGCTTGCGGCCGCCCTGTGGTGGAACGCTGGCCGTCGTGCCTTCCATGAGCTTGAGCAACGCCTGCTGAACGCCCTCCCCGCTCACATCGCGGGTGATGGAGGGATTTTCGGCCTTGCGGCTGATTTTGTCGATTTCGTCGATATAAACGATCCCGCGCTGCGCCTTCTCGACATTATAATCGGATGCTTGAAGCAGCTTGAGAATGATATTCTCGACGTCTTCACCGACATAGCCAGCCTCCGTCAACGTTGTGGCGTCTGCCATCGTAAACGGCACGTCAAACGTCTTGGCCAGCGTTTGCGCCAGCAATGTCTTACCGCAACCGGTGGGGCCGACGAGCAGGATGTTGGACTTCGCAAGCTCAACATCCGCGCCCTTTGCGCCATGGTTGAGGCGTTTATAATGGTTATGCACTGCAACCGACAATACGCGCTTTGCCTGCGGCTGACCAATGACATAATCGTCCAACACTTCGCAGATTTCCTGCGGCGTTGGCACTTCGCCCTCCTTACGGCCGTTCAAGGCGCCCTTTGTTTCTTCGCGAATGATATCATTGCAAAGTTCCACACATTCATCACAGATGAACACAGTGGGGCCGGCGATCAGCTTACGAACTTCGTGCTGCGATTTTCCGCAGAAGGAGCAATAAAGAGTGCTTTTAGTATCTGAACCGCTCAACTTCGTCATAATATGTCCTGCTTACACGCCAATTTTAAACGCACATTATTGAACCAACATCCTAAAGATGCGTTCCGATTTAGCAATAGCCCAATACGGACTGTGCCATGAAGGCAAATCTGCGAAATTTATCCACGATAGTGTCAGCTTGCGCCGGATTCGGCATTTGCCGGACGCTTGTCAAATACCTCGTCTACAAGGCCGAAGGCTTTTGCTTCGTCCGCTTCAAGGAAGGTGTCGCGGTCCATCGCTTTTTCGATATCCTTCAATGGTTTACCGGTATATTTTGCATATAGGTCATTCATACGCTTGCGAATACGTAAGATTTCGTTTGCCTGAATCTGGATATCTGACGCCATGCCGCGTGCGCCGCCGGACGGTTGATGCACCATGATACGGGAATTGGTCAAAGCGACGCGCATGCCCGGTTCGCCCGCCGCAAGCAGGAAACTGCCCATGGACGCCGCCTGCCCGATGCATACGGTACCGACTTTCGGACGAATATATTGCATCGTGTCGTGTATCGCCATGCCCGCAGTGACCACACCGCCCGGCGAGTTGATATACATCCAGATGTCCTTCTTCGGATTGTCCGATTCGAGAAACAATAGCTGCGCGGTAATGACGGAGGCCATATTGTCCTCCACTTCGCCCGTCACGAAAATGATCCGTTCGCGCAAAAGCCGCGAAAAAATGTCCCAGCTACGCTCCCCACGGTTCGATTGCTCGATAACAACGGGGACCAATGCTTGAACGGGATCAAAAGGAACGTGCATGAAATACCTCTAATATGTTATGATTATGCGTTACCGCCTACATCGGCTTGGGCAAGCAAAGTTTCAAGCACGAAAACGGTTTAGTTTGTGCACTTAATAATGCGTCGTCCGAAGTCGCTTGCTTTGAAAAAGCATAAAATCGATTAGTCTAGCTATATACATTGGTTTGACCGATTATGTGGGAATGTTAATAAAAGTGTCGTGGGGTATTCCCCCCACCGAACTCAGAGGAATTAAGAATGGCAGATGCAGATCCCCGCGATGCTTGCCCAATGCGCTCGGGCGGCGAAATCAAAATGCGTTCGTTACTCGGACGACAGAATAAGGATTGGTGGCCGGATGCGTTGCCGGTCGACATGCTTCATCAACATGGCATCTCTCCGGACCCGATGGGTGAAGATTTTGATTATACCGAAGCCTTCAAAAAGCTCGACTATCGAGCCCTGAAAAACGACCTCACCGCGTTAATGACCGATAGCAAGCCTTGGTGGCCAGCGGATTACGGTCATTATGGCCCGTTCATGATTCGCATGGCATGGCATGCCGCTGGCACGTACCGCGTGACCGATGGCCGTGGCGGTGCGGGAAGCGGGCAGCAACGGTTTGAACCGCTGAATAGCTGGCCCGACAATGGCAACCTCGACAAGGCGCGCCGACTATTATGGCCGATCAAGCAGAAATATGGTTCGTCAATTAGCTGGGCCGACCTGTTCATTCTCGCTGGCAATGTCGCCATTGAAAGCATGGGTGGCCCCGTATTCGGATTCGGCGGCGGGCGTAAAGACGTCTACCAATCAGAAGGTGATACATTCTGGGGCGCTGAGGAAATCTGGGTCGACCAAGGTGCCAAGACGCGTCTTGATGAAGAGAATGTTGAGCTGGAAGGACCACTTGCCGCTATCCAGATGGGCCTAATCTACGTCAACCCAGAAGGCCCCGGCGGCAATCCTGACCCATTGCAATCAGCCCGCGATATGAAGGCAACCTTTGCCCGAATGGCGATGAATTCAGAAGAAACTGTGGCGTTGACCGCTGGCGGTCACGCCTTTGGTAAGGCACATGGTGCAAAGCCCGGTGCAACCTTTGGTCATGCCCCTGCAGGCGAAGCCATTCACCAGCAGGGCTTTGGCTGGCTGACGGACGTTGATGAAATTGGAAAAGGCCACATCACGACCTCTGGCATCGAGGGCGCATGGTCGAACAACCCCACCCAATGGGGCGGCGATTATTTCCGTATTCTGTTCAAATATGATTTTGAACTCGTTCAGAGCCCCGCCGGTGCAAAGCAATGGCAGCCGATCAACCCAGATCCTGCGGATATGGCACCGGACGCGCGCGATCCGTCAAAGCGTGTACCAACGATGATGACCACCGCGGATATGGCGTTGAAGATGGACCCCGAGTTCCGAGCGATTTCGGAGAAATTCCGGGACGATCAGGCCGCATTGGACGATGCCTTTGCACGTGCATGGTTTAAGCTTTGCCATCGCGATATGGGACCAAAGAGCCTATATCTCGGGCCCGAAGTTCCCGAAGAGACGCTGATTTGGCAAGATCCAATTCCGGCTGGCACCGCGCCTTCGGATGCGGACGTTGCTGCGTTCAAATCGGCGGTGCTCTCAAGCGGGCTGACAGTATCGCAACTGGTCAAGACAGCTTGGGCCTCGGCCTCGACCTATCGCAAGTCTGACAAACGCGGCGGTGCCAACGGTGCCCGCATCGCGCTTGCACCGCAGAAAGACTGGGACGTCAACGAACCCGCTGAACTTGCCAAGGTTTTGGCAAAGCTCAACGCGCTTCGCGGCTCCATGAGCCTTGCCGACGCAATCGTGCTGGCAGGGTCAGCAGCGGTCGAAAAGGCGGCGAAGGCGGGTGGAGTCGATGTGACGGTCCCCTTCACTGGCGGTCGTGGCGATGCGACGCAGGAATGGACCGATATCGAAAGCTTTCACTGGATGGAGCCGCAGGCCGATGGCTTCCGCAACTATCTCAAGACACGCCAACCGGTGAAGACTGAGGAGTTACTGCTCGATCGGGCGTCTCTGCTTGGTCTGTCAGGCCCGGAGATGACAGTGCTCGTTGGCGGCTTGCGTGTTCTTGGTGCGAACCACGGCGATATCGCAGAAGGCGTGTTCACCACCCGCAAGGGCGAACTGACCAACGACTTCTTCGTAAACCTGTTCGATAACGAAACCTTCTGGGATTTGGCCGATACAGCGAGCGACGAAGCATTTATCGGCTACACAAGAGGCGGCCGGACCGAAAAGTGGCGTGCAACGCGCACTGATCTCATCTTCGGTTCAAACAGTCAGCTTCGCGCCACGGCTGAGGTCTATGCCGAGCGCGGTCACGAAGAAAAGTTCGTTCGCGACTTTGTAAAGGCTTGGGTCAAGGTCATGAACGCTGACCGCTTTGACCTGATGTAAATCAGACCCGCTAAAACAAGAAAGGCCCCGGAATCTCCGGGGCCTTTTTCTTTGTCCAAAGCTGGACAATTATTTCTTAGGCGCAGCCTTTTTGGCAGGTGCCTTTTTGGCTGGCGCGGCTTCGGCATCCTTTTTAGGGGCGGCCTTCTTCGCAGCAGGCTTGGCTTCCTTGGCAGGCGCTTCGTCTGTTGCGGCTGCCTTTTTGGCAGGTGCCTTCTTCTTGGCCGCAGGCTTTGCATCTGGTTCAGCTTCAATCGCTGCTTCAAGCACGTCCTTGGTCACGGTCTTGTCCGTCACGGTCGCCTTGTCGAACAGGAAATCGACTACCTTGTCTTCAAACATCGGCGCACGCAATTGTGCCGCTGCCATTGGGTTTTCCTGCAGATATTGCACGAAACGCTGACGGTCTTCAGGGCGATATTGCTGCGCAGCTTGCTGCACGAGCATGTTCATTTCCTGCGAACTGACTTCAACACCATTGGCTTGGCCAATTTCCGAGAGGAGCAAGCCCAAACGAACGCGGCGGACGGCGATATCGCGATACTCTTGGCGCTCGGCTTCCATTTCCTTTTTCGCAGCTTCGGCATCTTCTTCGCGCGCCGCTTCCTGCTCCAATTGTGCCCAAATCTGTTCGAATTCCGCCTCAACCATCGAAGGTGGCACGTCGAAGTCATGACCGGCTGCAAGCTGATCCAGCAACTGGCGCTTCATGTACGTCCGGGTCAGGCCGTTATGCTCTTGCTCAACCTGAACCTTCATCAGTTCGCGCAATTTGTCGATACCGTCCAGGCCGAACATCTTGGCAAGATTGTCATCCGCCTTAGCTTCAACGGGCTTGCGCACTTCGTTGACGACGATGTCAAAAGTTGCCGCCTTACCCTTCAGGTTTTCGGCATTGTAATCTTCGGGGAAGGTTACGTTCAGAACCTTTTCGTCATTGGCTTTCACGCCAACCAACTGGTCTTCGAAACCGGGGATCAACTGACCAGAACCAAGCTCAACCGCCATGCCTTCGCCCTTACCGCCTTCGAACGGCACGCCGTCGACCTTGCCTTCAAAATCGATGACGACGCTGTCGCCCATTTTGGCAGCATATTTCTTGTCGGCCGCTTCAAAGCTCTTTTGGCCTTCGGCAAGCTTCAAGATCGATTCATCGACTTGCGCGTCGCTCACTTCTACAGTCAGGCGGTCAAGCGTGATGCCGTCAATAGAAGGCGCGGCAATCGCAGGCAAGATTTCGAGATGGAAATCGACAACCGCGTCTTTGCCGGGAGCATAATCTTCACCGAGATGCACATGCGGCTGAGTCGCTGGACGCAATTTGTTATCCGAAATCGCCTTTTGCACGCCTTCTTGAATCGAACTGTTCAGCGCGTCCTGAAGGAGCGAATCCTTATGCATCTTCTTGACCAGATTGGCGGGAACCTTGCCGGGGCGGAAGCCGGGCATACGCACTTGAGGCGCAATTTTCTTCACCTCGGCATCGATGCGGGATTCAACATCCTTTGCGGAAATCGTCATGCGATAAGCGCGCTTCAGGCCTTCATTCTGTGTTTCGACGGTCTGCATGTTTTCTTCTCTATCTACGACAGGCCCGCTGGCCTGCCAAAAACTGTTAAATGGCTTTCGGGTTCAACGACAGCCGGGAACGTCCCCTTTTTCGTGGTGCGGGCGAAGGGACTCGAACCCCCACACCTTGCGATGCCAGAACCTAAATCTGGTGCGTCTACCAATTCCGCCACGCCCGCTTACGAAAAGCTGCCGTTTAACAAACGACGGGAGCCTCTAACGGGAAAGCCGCTGCGGGGCAAGGGGAGAAGCGGCGGCCTCAACCACCTAAACGTTATTGCATGGCGCTAGATTTTTCGGCATGCGCTATATCTGGTGCGGGTGCGACGTCGGCAGGGACCGCCTTTTCGTCAATTATCCGATCGCGTTGATAGGACAATACGCCCTTGATGGCAGGCAGCCGTGAGATCGCAATCCCCATATAGTTCGCCATTTTGCCTGCTGCGCGCAGATCGGCTGCAATGCGTGGCAAAGATTGCAGACGCGGATCCACGGGTGTCAGATCATTTACAGGCTCTAACGCAAGTGCAGATGCAGCAACCCGCGGCGAGCTGCTATCGCCCTTTTCCGCCGGACCGGAATTCGCAGGATCGACACCCATCGTTCCGAGGTCGGTGATTTTTCCTGCCTCCGCCTGAAACGTCACACTACCCATGCAATAGCAAAGACCGCCGCTGACAAGTGGGTCCACCTGACCAAAAATGCGGTATTTACCTGGAGTTACCTCATGTAGATATGTGGTGCCTCCTTTGCTGAAAAAGCGGTTTAACGGCCCCATTGTGAAATTTGCCATTTGCGCAAATTGGGTAAACTGAAAACTTGTCTCGATAGGTTCGCTCGGTTTTCTGGGCGTTTTCATCCCTGATGCCTTTTTCGACAGCGCCATATCCCTTTCATATCTGACGAGGTCTTTGGCATAGTCCTCCTTAGCCCTCACAAAGGCCTCATTACGGAGCCTATCGTAAGCGATCTGGTCTTCGGCACTCGCAATTTTGACGAAGTGTATCGGCATCGCCTTGGGCGTGCGCAACAAAATATAAGCCTTTGCAGAATCGAGCGTGACCGTCGGCGAATCCTTAACGCGTTTCGCTTCAACAAAAACTGGCACTTTCGATTTGCCGATGGCGATTTGCGGGAGCAACGTCGCGGTTAACGCCAAAAAGGCAAAAACGGTCTTTCTCATCGTGGCAACACCTTCTCCGAAGCAGCGGCCGTTGATGCAACAAGAGCCTGCAGCTTAAGCGCCTTCAAGCGCGATTCCTCCTCTTCAGCGCCAGTGCCTTCTTCAAAGTTGAAGGGTTCCCAAAGGGCTTTGCTCAACCCGATCCGATCATAGCCCTTGAAACCCATACACTGCCGCATGTTGACGCGGCGCATCCAGCGTTTCTCACTCGGCACAAAAATTGCCGCGATCATAACATTGGCAATCGCGCTCCCGGCGGCACCAGCAACGGTATAAGAATAGTCATAGGGATAGGTATAAGGATAGGCATCAAACCCATCTTCATAACTGTACCTGGACACCAACCCGCGCGCATAGCCGTCACATTCGGTTATGTCTGCATAGGCGACCGGAAAGCTGGTTTCGTCACGGCGGAAGTAATAATATTTGTCGAAATTCCGCTCATCTTCCAGAGTTACGACAAATTCAAGTTTCGGCATTTCAAGCTCAGTTGCCTCGGCAGCAGCAATGTCCACAATTCCAAACGGCGAAGTGCTCAAATTAACTTCTGCCGAAGCGGCACAAGAAATAAATGCCGCGCCAACGATGAACGTGTTGGAAAAATACTTCACGTTTAGACCCCCTGTTTTGACCGATCTTAAAATCGCTCCACTTTCGAGAGAGTAGGTGATTAATTTGCCGACGGAAAAAAATAAAGTAAATTTTTCCTGTCGTAACGCAGTATCAATCGAGCGCCTTTTTCAGCAAATCATTGATGATTTGCGGATTGGCCTTGCCCTGCATGGCCTTCATGGTTTGGCCTACGAAGAAGCCGAACAATTTGTCCTTGCCGGAACGATATTCCGCAACCTTATCCTCGTTCGCGGCCATGATCTTGGCGATTTCCGCCTCAATCGCGCCTGTGTCGTTGGTTTGCTTCAGGCCCTTTTCCGCGACGATGGCCGATGCGCCCATCATGTTTCCTTGGGCCGCGGTTTCGAGCATGATTTCGAAGACTTGTTTGGCGATGCTGCCGCTGATCGTGCCATCGGCGACAAGGCCAAGCAATTCGGCGGCTTGCTGTGGATTGACGGGGCTTTCGTCGAGTGTTTTGCCAAGCTTGTTGAGCGCGCCGAACAATTCGGACATCAGCCAGTTTGAGCCTTGCTTGGCATCGACGCCTTCGGCCAGCAAATCTTCGAACCAGAACGCCGTTTCGGCCTCAGCGGTTAGAACAGCGGCGTTGTAGGCCGTCAGGCCCATCGCCTCATAGCGCGCGCGCTTCGCATCGGGAAGCTCGGGCAAGGACGCACGGCATTCCTCCAAAAACGCGTCATCCAGTTCCACCGGCAACAAATCGGGGTCGGGGAAATAGCGATAATCATGCGCGTCCTCTTTTGAGCGCATTGAACGTGTTTCTTGTCTGTCCGAGTCGAACAGGCGCGTTTCCTGCACCACCGCGCCGCCGCTTTCGATCAGGTCGACCTGACGCTGCGCCTCATATTCAATCGCCTGCATCATGAAGCGGATCGAGTTGACGTTCTTGGTCTCGGTACGCGTGCCAAGCTCTCCGCCCGGTTTGCGCACCGACACGTTGACGTCGGCGCGCATTGAGCCTTGCTCCATATTGCCATCGCAAGAGCCGACATAGCGCAGGATCGAGCGCAGTTTCTTGACATAGGCGCCAGCCTCTTGCGGGCTGCGCATATCGGGGCGCGAGACGATTTCCATCAACGCGACGCCCGAACGGTTAAGATCAACAAAAGACATCGTCGGATGCTGATCATGCATCAACTTGCCCGCGTCCTGTTCGACATGGATGCGTTCAATGCCGATTTTCTTGACCGCGCTATCAGGGTCTTTTTCGTTTAGCGTAACCTCAATTTCGCCCTCACCCACGATCGGGTGATAGAGCTGCGAAATTTGGTAGCCCTGCGGCAAATCGGCGTAGAAATAATT
>NZ_JAAVVZ010000025.1 GCF_023910635.1 Sphingorhabdus sp.
TCAGCAGCAGATAGGATGGGATTGGGCGTGCGGCCAATGACTTTCGAGGGATTGGATTTATCCAGCAATGCCGCACCTATCGCATATTTCCGCATCGCGCCAACGCCATGGGTCAGCACAAGCCAACCTTCGTCGAGTTCGATCGGTGCGCCGCAATTACCAATCTGTACCAGTTCCCACGGGAAGCACGGCTCTAGTAAAAGTTCACCGCCATCCCAGCAATCAATCGATTCTGACCGAAGCAGATAAAGATTTTTACCGTCCTGACGCCCTATCATGCAATATTTGCCATCAATCTTCCGCGGGAAAAGGGCCATGCCCTTATTGCGACCTGCGCCCCCCTTTATCGGTGTCAGGGTGAAAGTTCGGAAATTGCGCGTCCGAAGGAGTTCAGAGCGAATATCATGCCCGCTATAGGCGGTATATGTACCCATCCATTCACGCGCGCCCCCTTCATGCAGAAATTCGACGAGCCGTAAATCTTCGAGCCCGTTTCGCTGCGCTTCCGTCACTGGAAAAATCACGGTGCCAGAGATATTGCTATCTCGAAAGCAATCTAGCGTCGACACGTCGTCCGGCGTGCCGGGCTTGTGCTTTCCCAAGGTTGCCGCTGTCGCAAAAGACGGTTGGGGCATCAGAACCAGTTGCCTGCCAGCCGAAATGATACCTTCGCGAAAAGCGATGGTTGAAATATGGCCCTCGCCAACAGCGCGTAGCGACAGAAGAATTCTAACGCTGCCGGGTTGCAACCCTGTTTGGTCTGGATGCGCGACGACGCTGGGATTCATCAGAGCTGCTGCGGCAAAACTATACTCATGACAAAAATATGCGCCGATAAGCTGCCGCATTTCTTTTTTGATCGGCCCTGATAACCCTAAGCGCGGTTCAATTTCGCGAAACCGGTCGTCAAACACCTTTTCTATCTGCGAATGCCTGTCAGCAAAATCGCGCAACACCACGCTGAGTTCGGCGCGCACTGTTCTTGTGTCCAAAGCATAAATTTCACGGGCCAACTTTTGCACCCGTTCAAGGTCGGGCCCAGACGCTTGCCACGCCAGATGGAACGGTCGCACGACCACCCGTGCGGGGTCGGCATGGAGCCGTAATTCATGTTGAGCGACGTCTACCATGGCGTCGCCCTATCTAACCTTAGCAATGAATTCTCTTATGGCGATTGTCGCATGTTGATACGCCAGAACCGATTCGGCGCCTTCGTTGAGATTAAGTCCACGGTGATTCAACCCGTCATGGCTTGTGCCCGTTTGTGGGTCTGCAACCGCAAGGCCACGGTCATTGGCCCCTGAAAACCAGTCATAGGCGCACGTCGCCTCTTTAAGCCAGCTTTTGTCTCCCGTTAAGTCATATGCAGCAGAGGCGGCGTCTATGGCCGCCCAGACTTCAACAGGCTGCTGATCGAAAGGATGGGGCTTTAGATATGGCTTACCGAAGGTGCGAGATCCTACTGGACGAAAATATCCGCCAGGCGCTTTTTGTAAGGCGGTCATCCAACGCAATGTCTCGATCCCGCACTGCTGGACGTCAACGCGGTTTAAACGCACCCCGGCCCTGATCATGGCTTCGGAAAGTCGGCAGTTGTCGTAAGCCAAAACATCTTCGAACCATGTCCAACCTTCCCTTTTGGAATGGCCAAAAAGTGTAAGCAGATGATCTGCACCCGCAGCCAATATCGACGATGCTGCTTTATGCTTATCGTCTACTTCCAAAACATGATCTGCTCCCAACATCGCAAAGCCGATGGCGCGCGGAGACCCGAATGTTTCGGCAGATGATGCCGTCCGGTCGAACAACCCCTGTGCCCAATGCCGAAGGCCCGCAGACGGCGCCCAACGCACGGTTGAACCCAGGGCCCATAATGTCCTGCCGCAGCTATCCTCTGATCCAATTTCTTCGAGCCAATTTCGTCCAAACCCCATGAAATTTCGAAACTCGCGACGATCTTCGTTCCACGAACTTTCAACAAATGCGGCAAATCTAGTGCTCAATTGACGTACCGTCGCAATATGGCCTTTCATCTTATGGGTAAGCATCAACGCCCGGGCGTTATCATCAACACAATATCCATGTGCTCTGTCGGGAACGTTGCCAATGCTGTGCTGTAATATTCCCGTATCATCACAGATTCTTAACAAGCCATCTATCCCGATAGCCGCAGCTATCGGTGCAGATTTAATAGAAATTCGAACTTCATCCAAAACATCGAGACAGCGAACGGCAAAAGCCGGCCAGATCATATCCCGGCTTTTATCATAAGCGCGCCGCTGCAAAGCAGAAAGCCTGTCCTTATCGTGCAAAAGACCAATCACTTCTGTTGCGATTGCGTCGCTATCATTGAAGGGAACGATAATGCCGTGATCATCGGAAAGTAGCTCAATGGCGTGAACATAAGGTGTAGACACCACCGCTTTACCGAGTGCTAACGCGTAGGATAAAGTGCCCGAGGTCGACTGGTCCGCCCCGGTGTAAGGGGTAACATAGATATCGGTTGCCTCAATCAAGTCGAGCAGCAGTTCTGTTTCAAGAAACGTGTCAAGCCAATATATGTGCTGCGCAACACCGAGCGTGGCCGCCAGTGTTTTAAGCTTTTCCCGATAAGTTTCACCCTCGACCGTCAGTAAATTGGGGTGGGTGGCGCCCGCGATGCAGTAAAGCAGATTGGGATGCTCCGATATTATAGCTGGCATGGCCGCGATGACGGCTTCAATTCCCTTGCCCGGAGAAAGCAGCCCAAAGGTCAGGAGGACGTCCCTGCCTTCAAATCCAAGTTTGGACTTGAATTGTGTTGACCGACCAAATGGCCGATCCGGAACCCCATGGGGGATAAGGACGATTTGGTCGCTATCCGCCCCGTACACGCTGCCCAGCAAGTCTCGCGAACGTTCCGACATGATCACTAGCTTGCTCGCTTGCGCAATCAGTCTGCGCATCACGCGCATTTGGTCGGGGTTCGGTTTTGCCAAAACGGTATGTAATGTAATGACTAAAGGGGCCGCAATCCGGTCAGTTAGTTCTAGCACCATATCCCCGGCTGGCCCGCCGAATAATCCAAATTCATGTTGGAGCCATACGACATCTGCTCTGCTGATATCGATGTGCTGTGCGGCATCAATATAGCTCTGCGGATCGCCTTGCGTAATCGTAGACCTGACTGAAGCGTCGAACGTGATAGCGGATAAAGCTGGCGTCATTGCATAAACGTGGATCTGCAGATCTGGTTGCGCGGCTTTTAAGGATGCGAACACATCTGCGGTGAATGTCGCGATGCCGCATCTGCGCGGGGTAAAACCACCAATCAGGGCGACGATGTTCGACTGAACCTTCGGTGTCGATCCGCCAACAGGCAGGATGTCATCTTTAAAGCTATTGCGTTCGATAAATTCAAGCACACGAAATCCTTAAAAATTTTGGTAACGATGGGATGACGGAAGCGCTGCGATTTCAACATAGAGGTCAAAAGTTGTCGAGCGCTCGCTCGGTCAAATAACAGGCAGTGGGGACGTTTGTTCCCACGCATGGCGCAACTCAAGCGCACCGAACCCTCAGACTGACCCTCCTGTCAGAAATCCTTTAGTGTCTGACCTGAAATTAAGTTGAGTAGTGTCCGCGAGTTAGCTTGACGCTTTTCCTAATCATTGATTCAGCGGCTTTGTAACGAACTGAACCGCCCCGGGATTGTCGGAGGCCCTCACTGCTGAGTAGACGGGCTTACTATGAACAAGACAACGAACAAATTTTCACCGGAGGTGCGCACCCGCGCGGTGCGCATGGTTTTGGACCACGACAGCGATTATCCCTCACGCTGGGCAGCGATTGTACCGGTTGCTGATAAGATCGGCTGCGCGGCCCAGACGCTACACGAGTGGCTGAAGAAGGCCGAGGTTGACAGCGGCAAGCGTGCAGGCGTGCCGATTGAGATGGCGGACAAGCTGAAGGCTTTGGAACGTGAGAACCGGGAACTGCGTCAAGCCAACGAGATCCTTCGTAAGGCATCAGCATATTTTGCACAGGGTGAGGAAGCGCAAGCCATGCGGGGCATGGCTGAGCACCGAACGCTCGACCGCCCGTTCAAGCGATGACCACGTTTATCGACGATAACCTTGGAGTCTATGGGGTCGAGCCGATCTGCAATGTGTTGCCGATTGCCCCTTCAACATACCACAAGCATGTAGCAGAGCGGCGAGATCCGACGCGACTGTCAGTGCGGGCGCAGCGTGATATTGCGCTGAAGCCAGAAGTCGCACGTGTATTTGCCGCGAACTTCGCAGTTTATGGTGTCCGCAAGGTGTGGCGGCAAATGACGCGGGAGGGCTTTTCCGTTGCCCGTTGCACCGTTAAACGCCTGATGCGGGAGATGGGCTTGGCAGGTGTGATCCGTGGCAAGCCTGTGCGCACAACACACAGCGACAAGGCAGCACCTTGTCCGCTCGACCATGTCAATCGACAGTTTCATGCGGCGGCACCAATCAGGTCGCGGACTTCCTCCAACTTGGAAAGGCTACGCCCCGCCATCGCCCATTTCAGGCCCGTTTTACCTTTGAGATATTCGGCCACCAGACGCCCGGTATAGCCCGTGGCACCATAAACAATGATATCGAATTCGCGTGGGGTGGTGGGCATGTGGTTTCCTCTCTTTGGGCGTGACGGCATATTGGGGACAGGATTCTACCCCTTAAGTTTACAAACATATATGCATAAGCGGCGTTTTTTGTAAACTTAGGCCGCGCGTGGGCGTGCCTTGGCATCGCGGCGCTGCGGGGGCGAGCGCAACACTTTCATGATATGCTTGATATCGGGGCCAGTTTGAACTTCAAACACGCCGCCCAACCGCATTTTAATCGTGGTGACGCCGTGGATGGCGCGTTCCATGGCATAATCGAACATCATGCCCCGCCCGAACCCCAACGCCCGGTCCCATTCCGCCGCAAAGCTTTCCGCGTCCACACGTTTTTTGAGGTTATAGGCCGAAATCCGCGATATCCCCACCGCCCGCGCCGCAGAATCAACCGTGCCCATCGCCGCCAGCGCAACCAAAAACAACCGCTGCCGCTCCGGCGTCCAACCATCATGCCGCACGCGGTCAAGCGCGACAGGGGTAAATTCGGGTTCATAGTCTGATATGGTTTGCATGGTTGGTGTTATTAACCTATATGGATAATATAGTCAAGCTGTTGGTTTTTCGGTTTGTTTGGTTGTGATAACAGAGCTGACGCGCATGAAGGTCTTGTTTATAGGCGTTTTACCTTTTAGGAGCCGGGTATGCTGCTGAAAAATGCCAAAGCGATAATCTTCGATTGCGACGGGGTGCTGGTCGACTCTGAGGTAATTCATGTCGCTGCCGAGCTTGAGCTTTTGGCACAATTAGGCTTGGTCTATGAGCATGAAATCTATCTGACCCGCTTTGTCGGTTTGTCGAACGCTGATTTCTGCGCTGAATTGGGATCGGATTATGCAAAAATTGTTGGCGATCAATTCCCAAAAGACTTTGGGACACAGCTTGAGCGCATCGTTTGGCCACGTATCGAAGCCGAGCTTCAGGCGATTGATGGCGTTGCTGATCTTGTTCACTCCTTCGGTGGCAAGGTCGCGGTCGGATCATCTTCTCCTTATGAGAAGCTCTTGAAGAAGCTCGAGATCACGGGGCTGCAACCAATGTTTGCGCCCCACATCTACTCTGCCGACCATGTCAAAGCTGGCAAGCCAGCGCCGGACCTGTTCCTTCATTCGGCTGCGCAACTCGATACTGACCCGAGCCGCTGCCTAGTTATCGAAGACAGCGTTCACGGAGTGAAAGCGGCAAGAGCAGCAGGTATGACCCCGATAGGGTTTGTTGGCGGCGGTCACAGCGACTCCGGCCTTGAACAAAGGCTTTTGGCAAATGGCGCTGAAGTTGTTGTTTCCCATCACTCGCAAATCCAAGCGTTGCTTAGCTGACGTTCCGGACGATTAAGTTGTAAATTGGGATGCCTGAATGCTGACGCTAGGTGACCATAATTTCCCTTTTTGTTCTTGCTAACTGTGTCAATATTGTGCATTTTGCCAAAAATTGACCCAGAGGATGGCATATGCCGCATGACCTTTCGTTTACAGAACTCCGGCAACGCACTGGTATGAGTGTTGAACAGGTGGCGGAAGATCTGGGCTATTCCGCGAGTACGGTTTACCGCTGGGAACGTGGCGAAACAGCTCCAAAGGCCTTAGTCTATCGGGCACTTGAAGTTGTTGCACGATTTACGGATGGCCCCATAGCATTAAAAAACGAAAATCCGACGGGGTTTCGCTTCATCGATCTCTTCGCTGGCATCGGAGGGCTTAGGATTGGCTTCCAAGGTATAGGTGGGCACTGTGTTTTTACCTCCGAATGGGACAAACACTCGCAAGAAACCTATCGCCGAAACTTTCGCGACAATCATCCGGTTAACGGCGATGTGCGCGAATTTTCGAAGAACCCAAGTTTAATTCCAAGGCATGACGTTTTGCTGGCCGGTTTTCCCTGTCAGCCATTCTCTATTGCTGGCGTTTCAAAGAAGAATTCTCTTGGCCGCCCACACGGGTTTTTGTGCGACACTCAAGGCACACTGTTTTTTGACACGGCTCGCATTATTGCCCATCACAAGCCCGCTGCCTTTTTGCTGGAAAATGTAAAGAATCTCGAAACGCATGATAAAGGTAGAACCTTTGCTACGATCATGAATGTTTTGCGGAACGAATTGGGCTATCATGTCCAAACCCGGGTTATAAGTTCCGCGCCTTGGGTGCCTCAAAAGCGGCAACGTATTTTTATAGTAGGATTTAAGGAGCCGACAGATTTTGATCTGGCCAACCTTAAACTGCCTGACGCTGACGCTGGCCCTAAGCTGAAGAGCATTCTCAATCGCCATGAAGACGTTGATCCGAAGTATACGTTGACGCCTAAACTTTGGGCATATTTGCAGGGCTATAAAGAAAAGCACAACGCGGCAGGCAATGGTTTCGGTTTCGGCTTATGTGGCCCAGACGCCGTCACGCGGACACTTTCCGCTCGGTATCATAAAGATGGTTCGGAAATTCTCGTCGACCAGCCCAACCAACGTCCAAGGCGTCTAACGCCTCAGGAATGCGCGCGGCTCATGGGGTTTGAACGTGAAGATAGACCGTGGCACATTCCTGTTTCCGATACGCAAGCCTATCGTCAGTTTGGGAATGCCGTAGTGGTGCCAGTTGTCGAATTTTTAGCGGAAGCAATGAAGCCGCATATCCAGAATGCTGTAGCCAATTCACGTTACCAAGCTGATGTTGCCGAAGTTGGTCAACAGCCGCGAAAGTTGGAAAATTGCTGACAATTGAAGCGTTAGTTTTGCAACATCAAATGCGCTTTTTATCAATCACGCTTTTAAGCTGTGCGCGCTTTTGCAGGCGAAGTTTTCCGAAGTGAAGCTCTCGGTGGCATGAGGGGCACAGTGCGGCGGCGTTGATCAGAGTGTCGTCGCCTCCCTCTGCCAGCGGTACGATGTGATGGACCTCAAGATATGATCGGTCATCATCTCGTTGAAACAACAACGACTTGCAATTTGACATTTCACATCGATCTTGGGCTCTCGTCAAGGCTGCCGCCACAATGTAAGGATCGCGTACGAAATCATTTATTTGCCTGGTTCGCTTCGGCGGTGGCCCAGTTCTTAATTTGGCTTTGGCGAAGATTTTGGCTGGATCAACTGAACGCACCAATTGCCGTCCGATTTCCTGAGGCATAGGCTCAGCGGCGTTGCGCTTTTCCTTGGCAAAAAACGCTTTGTTTCCAATACGGCCAATCGTCAGCAAATCACCAATCTCAACCCAAGCAACAATTCCCTTTCCCATTCGTGTTTCTGGTGCACGACCCGCACCTTCGCGAAGTGAATTGTAATAGGACACCGAAAGCTGGCCATTCTCAGTGCCAAGGATACTAATTTCCAAAGTGCGTTCCGACGGACCTTCTGTCGGAGAAATCCCCGCAGCCAACAATATAGCCTGTTGTGGCTTGTCTACGACGTAGGCACCCTTAACCTTGTCGGTTTTGCTTACGACCTTCGTCGCAAAATCGTCGAATATTTTTAGCCAATCATCTGACATTTCTATTTGATAGCAATAGCTTTGCCCAAGCGTCTAGCTTTTTTATTTCGGCACTGCAGCCTTATAACGCCGCGCGCCAAAACCCGCCGTTCCGCTTCCCAACAGCTTCCAACCACCCAAGCTATTCAAACCCCCCAATCACAATTTCGGCAATGTCACCCCGCGCTGGCCCATATATTTGCCTGCGCGGTCGGCGTAGCTGGTTTCGCAGGGTTGCTCGCCTTTTAGGAATAGGAACTGGCATGCGCCTTCATTGGCGTAGATTTTGGCGGGCAGGGGCGTGGTGTTGCTGAACTCCAGCGTTACATGGCCTTCCCAGCCGGGTTCCAATGGCGTGACGTTGACGATGATGCCGCAGCGGGCATAAGTGCTTTTGCCAAGGCAGATGACCAGAACATCGCGCGGCACGCGGAAATATTCGACGGTGCGGGCCAAGGCAAAGCTGTTGGGTGGAATGATGCAGACGTCGGTCTTGCGGTCCACAAAGCTTCTCGGGTCAAAATCCTTGGGGTCAACGATGGAGCTGTCGACATTGGTGAAAATCTTGAATTCGTCGGCCACGCGGGCGTCATAGCCATAAGAGGAGAGGCCATAGCTGATGCAGCCGTCACGGCGCTGCGCCTCCACAAAGGGTTCAATCATGCCGGTCGCTTGGGCCTGTTCGCGGATCCAGATGTCGGACAATATGGACATAATCACTCCCTGTTAACCGTTCCGCTTTTGCCAATTTGCGATGCGCGTGCAAGTGTTCGGCACGAAAAAATTGTGCGTATCTCGCGCGCCCCAAAAAGCGGATTATTTCAAGCTGGCCGGACCAAAGCCGTGCGGCAGTAATTCGGACAAACGATATGTCGCATAGCCCGTTGCATGGGCGCAGTGCACCGGAATGTCGGTGTCCGTGAGGTCCGCCACTTCCTTGATAATCTGACGACATCGACCGCAGGGCGTGATCGGGTCTGCGCCGGTCCCAACATGTCCGGCCAAGCCGCCCGCGACCGCAATCTCGCGGATCGCGCGTAATTGGCCGTCGCTATTGGCTTTAGCGATGGCGACGGTTTCGGCGCATAATGTCATGCCATAGCTGGCATTTTCAAAGTTGCTGCCGGTCACAATCTGGCCATTGTCGAGCAGCAACGCCGCGCCCACATGAAAGTTGGAATAAGGCGCATAAGCGGTCTTGGCGGCGTCGATTGCGGCTTGGACCAAGCGCGTGGTGGCCGCGCTCATTTGCGCACCACGACCCAGCGCACCGCGCCGTCGATGCCGCTTACGCGACGTTGGCTATTCGCGGTCCACATGACCCAGGGCCTTGCGGAATAATCGGGCGAAATACCGTTGCCTTCAAGCCAGATGTTGCGGTCAATCGACTTGCTCACTTGATATTCCTCTTCGAAGTCCGGTGTTAGTAACAGGATTGCGGGGGTGCCGCTATGCGCCTCAATCTGGTTTAAGAAGGTCGCCAATTCCGCCAAAATCAAAGCCCGGTTCGGGCGGCTGTTGCAGCCTTCGGAAAAATCCATTTGCACCGCAGGGGGCAGCGCCCGGTCGTTGCGGGGCACGCTGGTGATAAACATCGTCGCCTGTTCGGACGCCGAACGGCACAGGTCATAATGATGCAGCGCGCCAAAGCGAATGCCAGCCTCCTGCACCGCCGCCAGATTGGCCTGAAACTGCGGATCGCGGCCGCGTGCGCCCTCGACGGCGGTAATATATGCGAAATCGACGCCCGTTGCGCCCAATTCCGACCATTGGGGTTGGCCGTTGCTTTCGTTCGCGATGATGCCCTGCACGGGGTAGCTATTGCGCGATGGGGCCCAGCCGGTGACATAGTTCCACAGCCCAAAGCCCATAAAAGCTATACCCAGCAGGAGCACGCCCCAGCGGATCAATTTGCGATTTCGCCTTGGCATGCAACCCCGTTTAACGCTTTTGATTCGGCTATATTACTAGGCGCTCTGTCCTTGCGAAGTCGAGGGGTGTTATGATGCGTTGGACGCTACGCCTTGATGTGCAGGACGCAGATCAGCGTAAACAGGCGACGCGCGGTGGCAAAATCTACTTCCACCTTACCGTCAAGTCGCTCCATCAACAGTTCGGCCGCCTCATTATGTACCCCGCGCCGTGCCATATCGATGGTCTCAATTTCCGCCGCGCTGGCCTTGCGAATGGCTTGGTAATAGCTGTCGCAAATGGCGAAATAATCCTTCACCGTGCGCCGAAACCGGCCAAGGCCCAACACCAAGGTTTCGTGCGGCGTCCCGTCTTCACGGCGGATATCGAGGATGAGACGGCCTTCGGCGACGCTGATGCTCAAATGATATGGTCCCGCATAGCCGTCGCCCATATCGCGCAGCGGTTTGAAGAAATTATCTTCAATCAGGTCAAAAATGGCGACGCGGCGTTCCTGTTCGATATCGGCGTTACGCCGCAGGATCGTTGCTTCGTCCAGTTCAACTTTGATGATGCGCGGGTCCGCCATACCGGCTGTGTTAGCTTCAGATATTTTTGGGGCAAGGGGTTAACGAGATACTGGCAAATGCGTTGTGCAAAATATTGTCCACAGCCATATCCCCGCACTTCTTTTTTGCGCCCCTTGCGCAGCGTGACGTGGTAAAGGATAGGGAACCATGGCCGAACTCATCAGACTTGCCGCAGCGAATGAAGCTGAACCCCAACGCTTGCCGCGCAATATTGAGGCGGAGGCCGCGTTTTTGGGCGCTATCCTCATTGATAATCGCGTGATTGAGGATGTCTCGATCAAGCTGCAACCGGACCATTTTTTTGAGCCCCTGCACGGGCGGATTTTTGAACATATTTTGCGCCTGATTGACCGCAACATGCTGGTCACGCCGGTCACGCTGAAGCCGTTTTTTGAAGCCGACGAATCGATGCGTGAACTGGGCGGGCCGGGTTATTTGATCAAACTCACCGCCGATGGCGCAGGCTTGATTGGCGCGCGCGACTTTGCCCAGCAGATTTACGATTTGGCACTGCTGCGGGAACTTGTGACGGTAGGCCGGACTTTGGTCGACAATGCGCTGGACACCAGTGAAAGCGTAGATCCCAAGGGGCAGATTGAAGCTGCGGAAAGCGCGCTGTACAAAGTCGCCGAGGGTGAAGGCGAAACTGGCTCGATGAAGAGCTTCTTGACCGCATCGACCGAGGCCATCCGCAATGTCGAAAAGGCGCTCAATTCGGGTGGCAGCCTTTCGGGTATCACCACCGGCCTCAACAGCATCAACACCAAATGCGGCGGCTTGCACAATTCCGACCTTGTGATTTTGGCCGGACGTCCCGGCATGGGTAAGACATCATTGGCCACCAATATTGCGTTCAATGCCGCACGGCGATGGGTCCGCGAGCGTGAAGACGGCATCGAAGAGTCCAAGGGCTCCGGTGCAAAAGTCGCCTTTTTCAGCCTCGAAATGTCCGCCGACCAGTTGGCAACGCGTATCTTGGCGGAACAATCGGGGATTAGTTCCGAATTGCTGCGTATGGGTAAAATTTCCCGTGACGACTTCCGCGAGCTGTCGCGCGCGTCCCGCGAATTGCAGGAATTGCCGCTTTTCATTGACGATACGCCCGCGCTAACGATTGCCGCATTGCGCACCCGGGCCCGGCGGTTACAGCGACGGCACGGTATTGGCCTGATCGTTGTTGACTATTTGCAACTCCTCCAAGGATCAAGCCGCGCGAACGACAACCGCGTCAATGAAATTTCTGAGATCAGCCGGGGTCTGAAAACACTGGCGAAAGAATTGAGCATTCCTGTTATTGCACTCTCGCAGCTTAGTCGTGCGGTCGAACAGCGCGAAGACAAGACGCCGATGTTGTCCGATCTGCGCGAGTCCGGTTCAATCGAGCAGGATGCCGATATGGTATGGTTCGTTTACCGTGAAGATTATTATGAGCTGATGAAAAAACCCGATGAGGGCACGCCCGCATTTGAGGCCTGGAACGAAAAAATGGAGCGGATTCACGGTATTGCGGAATTGATTATCTCCAAGCAACGCCATGGTTCGACAGGGCGTGTGCGGATGAAGTTCGAAGCCAAGATTACGCGTTTTAGCGACTTGGCCGATGACCAATATGCCGATGCGGGATATGATTGAGGCGCGAAGCGTTTAAGGCTTCGTCACCCTGAACTCGTTTCAGGGTCTATGTATCAGCTGCAACCGCCGGTCATTGGGCACGATGGACCCTGAAACAAGTTCAGGGTGACGACGGGGTGTATTTAGGGTGACGAAGTAGGGCGTTCAGGGTGACGACGGGGTGTATTCAGGGTGACGAAGTAGGGCGTTCAGGGTGACGAAGTAGGGGGTTTCTGCCCTTTCGATGGCGCAGTGCCCCGCACCAACTTCGCCTAAGCGCACGCGCTAAGGCTTCGTATCCTCTCCCAAGGGGAGAGGAGGATCACCGCAACCGCGCACTTAAAATATAATTCAACGCCATATTGTCACTCAAATGCAGACCCGACATGGGCGAAAAGGCGATGCCTTGCATATCGACCACCTCCTGCCCAGCACCCGCAAGCAAAGCGGTCAGTTCTTCGGGCGTCAGGAACTTGTCCCAATCATGCGTGCCGCGTGGGACTTGGCCGAGGCGTTCGGCGGCCTCCACCAGAAATAGGCGCGACACTGCTGTGCGGTTGGGCGTTGAGAGCAGCAATAGCCCGTCCGGCCTTAGGTGGCGGACCAATTCGTTGATGAATGCCGCCGGGTCCATAACATGTTCAATAACTTCCATGCAGGTCACAACATCAAACTGGTCAAGGCCTTGCGCCGCGATTTCGCCAGCGCAGTAGTGGATCGCAAGACCAGACAAAGCCACATGCGCCTTTGCCGCCGCAATATTTTCAGGTGCGGCATCAACACCGGTAACGTTCCCGCCAAGCCGCGCGAGCGGTTCGCAGAGCAAACCGGCACCGCAACCAACATCCAGCACGGTTTTGCCCGCCAGCGGATATCGCGCCTTCGCGTCGCCACCAAAATGCGTATCTATCGCGGTCCGGATGAAGCGCAATCGCACAGGGTTTAGTCTATGCAGCATCGCAGAGCTGCCCTTTGGGTCCCACCATTCGGCGGCGAGAGCGCCAAAATGTGCCGCTTCCGCAGCGTTAATTGTCCTGGGCAAGCTTGCGTTTGTCATATCCTATCCCTATCAGGACCCGCGATTGTAATATAGCAATTATTGAAGGTTTTCATGGCGCGTATAGTAATGAAATTTGGCGGCACGTCGATGGCCGGCACCGAACGCATCCGCCGTGTTGCCCAATTGGTCAAGCGGCAGGCCGAACGCGGCGACGAAGTAGCCGTCGTCGTCTCCGCCATGGCTGGCGACACGGATCGCCTCGTCAATTTCTGTCGCGAGGCAAATGCGCTTTATGATCCGGCCGAATATGATGTGGTTGTGGCAGCAGGCGAGCAGATTACCGCTGGCCTGTTGGCTATCACGTTGCAAGCGCTTGGCTGCGAAGCGCGCAGTTGGTTGGGATGGCAAATGCCGATCCATACCGATGATGCCCATGCCAAGGCCCGGATTGGGTCCATTGACACCGACGATTTGCTGGCGTCGATGCAGGCGGGCAATATCGCGGTCATTCCGGGGTTTCAGGGGCTGACCGACGACAACCGTGTCACCACATTGGGCCGTGGCGGGTCGGATACATCGGCCGTTGCCGTGGCCGCCGCGGTCAAGGCCGACCGCTGCGATATTTATACCGATGTGGACGGCGTCTACACCACCGACCCGCGCATCGTTGCCCGCGCGCGCAAGCTTAAAGCCGTCACCTACGAAGAAATGCTTGAGCTGGCCTCAGTTGGCTCAAAAGTATTGCAAACCCGCTCCGTCGGCCTTGCGATGAAGGAAGGCGTGCGGATTCAAGTGCTGTCCTCCTTCGTTGACGACAGTGCACCCGACGCCGACAGCATCCCCGGCACGATGATCGTGACCGACGCAGAATTGGAGAATAGCCAAGTGGAACGCCAACTGATCACCGGCATCGCGCATGACAAGAATGAGGCCAAAATAACGCTCACCCGCGTCCCCGACCGTCCCGGCGCAGTGGCCAATATCTTCGCGCCATTGGCCGATGCCAACATCAACGTCGACATGATCATTCAAAATGTTGGCCGTGATAAGGGGGAAACCGATGTGACCTTCACCTGTCCACAAGCCGACCTTGCGCGCTGCACCGACATATTGGAAAACCGCCGCGATGCCATTGGCTATAACCGCCTTATTCCGGACACCAAGGTTGCCAAAATTTCGGTGGTGGGCGTGGGCATGAAAAGCCATGCCGGCGTTGCCTCAACGATGTTCAGCAGCCTTGCGGATCGCAAAATCAACATTCAGGCGATTTCGACGTCCGAAATCAAGGTGTCGGTTTTGATTGACGAGGATGAAACCGAACTCGCGGTGCGCGTGCTGCATACGGCTTATGGGTTGGATGCGGCGTGAGCCTCGACACGTCGTCGTCACCCCCGCGCAGGCGGGGGCCCAACCCCGACGCTTCCATAATATAGGACAGGAGTTGGATTGCCGCCTTCGCGGCAATGACGATCTATGTATAGAAGGCCTGATATGACTAAACTCCAACATCTCATGCAACGCGGCACCGACTTTTTGGGCTGTGACGTCGCGATTATGTGTGGGGCCATGTCTTGGGTGTCGGAACGCAATCTTGTGTCGGCCATCTCCAATGCGGGTGGCTTTGGCGTGATTGCGTGTGGCGCAATGACGCCCGCGTTGCTCGATACGGAGATTGCCGCGACAAAAAAGCTGACGGCCAAGCCATTCGGCGTGAACCTGATCACCATGCATCCGCAGATTATGGACCTGATTGCGATATGCGCGCGGCATCAGGTCAGCCATGTGGTTCTGGCGGGGGGACTGCCGCCCAAGGGTAGCATTGAGGCCATTAAGGATTTTGGCGCGAAGGTTATTTGCTTTGCGCCCGCGCTCACGCTGGCGAAGAAATTTGCGCGCTCTGGCGTGGATGCGCTGGTGATTGAGGGCAGTGAGGCGGGCGGGCATATTGGGCCAGTGTCGACGTCCGTCTTGGCGCAGGAAATATTGCCAGAACTTGGGGAGCAGTTGCCGATTTTCGTCGCTGGCGGCATTGCGCGGGGCGGCGCGGTGGCAAGCTATCTGGAAATGGGCGCAGCAGGGGTGCAGTTGGGCACGCGGTTCGTGTGCGCGCATGAAAGCATCGCGCACCCCAATTTTAAGGCCGCGTTCCTGCGTGCCAATGCCCGCGATGCGGTTGCGAGTGTGCAGATTGACCCGCGCTTGCCCGTCATTCCTGTGCGGGCGTTGAAGAATAAGGGTGCCGAAGAGTTCACCAAGAAACAGGTCGAAGTCGCGGCCATGCTTGATCGTGGCGAAATCGACATGGACACCGCGCAGCTTGAGATCGAGAAATATTGGGCCGGGGCGCTGCGCCGCGCGGTGATTGACGGCGATGTCGAATATGGCTCCGTCATGGCCGGGCAGTCGGTTGGCATGGTCCATGTGGAACGGCCTGTCGTGGATATCATCGCGAAGCTGGTGGATGAGGCCAACGCCGCACTGGCTAGGTGACAAGAATATCCTCCCCATCTTTAGTCGATGGGGAGGATTTATAGTGTTGTCCCGAAAATTTGGTCGTGAAGTTCCCCTCCCGCAGGCGGGAGGGGAGATGCATGTTGGCTAACGGGCGCGCTGGATGTCTCCTGCTGACGCGATGGGCAGATAAACCGTCTTGCCAACACAACACAGTGTGCGCATATCAGCGGCATGACCGATGACGCCCCGCCGGAACTTACGCCGCTTGATCCTGCATTCATAACGACAAGCCGGATAGCCACCGCGCTTGGCTTGCTGCCATTTGTTGTTGGGGCAGGGGTGTTGGAGTTTGCAAAGTTGCTACCGCCCGGCACCTTTCTTGTACCCGTACTTTTGGCCTATGCGTTCGTCGCATACACGGTGCCAGCCCGCAAATATCGGCATTGGGGCTATGATATGGGGACGGACCGGCTGCGCGTTGTGCGTGGATATATGTTCTACAGCGATACCATTGTCCCCTTTGGACGCATCCAGCATATCGACGTCGATCAAGGGCCCATTGATCGGCGCTATGGCCTTGCCAAGCTGACGGTCCACACGGCGGGTAACCACAATAGCACGGTTACGCTGCCGGGCTTGGCGCATGCCGACGCGCTGGCGATGCGGGAGACCATTCGCGCCGCCATTCGGCAAGATATGCTGTGAACCAATCCACACACGACCCTATTGATGGGACAGGGCAGGATGGCGCGCGGTTGCATATTAGCGGCTTGTTCGTCGGTTTTGTTTCGGGCCTGCCGCAACTGCTGATCCCTGTGTTTGCTGCCGTTTTTGGGGTGCGCAAATCAGATAATCCTGCACTGATCCCCCTCATTATCGCGGCGGTGCTGATTCTTAGCCTATTCTTCCGCTGGCTAATATGGCTGCGTTTTCGGTATCATGTCGGTGCGGATGATATCCGCGTTGAAAAAGGCATATTGAACCGCACGGCCCGCTCCATTCCGTATGAACGCATTCAGGATGTGAGCATTGAGCAAAAGCCGCTGGCGCGCATGATGGGGCTCAGCGAGGTCAAGTTTGAAACAGGCGGCGGCGATGGTGATGACGCGACGTTACGCTTCGTCACTTTGGAGGAGGCGAACCGGTTGCGCGAATTAATCCGCGCACGCAAGGCTGGCGTAGCGGTGGCGCAAGATGTTGCACCGATGGTCGAGGCGGAAGATGCAGAAACGATCTTCGCGATGGACGGTCAACGCGTCTTTATCCTTGGCCTCTATTCCTTTTCACTCATCATATTTGCGGTTCTTGGCGGGCTTGCCCAGCAGTTTGATTTTCTCCTGCCGTTTGATTATTGGGATTTGAAACGCTGGGCTGGCCTTGCCGTAGAGAGCGGCGTGAGCGTCAACACACTCAATGGCGTCGGCATACTGGGGCAATTGATCCTGGCCTTTGGTGCGTTCAGCAGCCTGATTTTCATTGGCTTGGCCTCCGGCGTTGTGCGGACATATTTGCGTGAACATGGCTTTCGCCTGACCCAGACGTCAAAGGGATTCCGGCGGCAGCGCGGGTTGCTGACGCTCACCGATGTCGTGATGCCCACGCACCGGGTGCAGGCGGCTGTCGTGCAAACTGGCCCAATCCGCAAACGGCGCGGCTGGCATAGCCTGAAATTTGTGAGCCTGGCACAGGATAGCAAGGAAGAGAGCAATTATGTCGCCGCGCCATTGGCCACATTGGATGAGGTGTGGCGCATTGCGGCGGCTGCGGGGATTGACGCACCTGATGGCGACGAACGGCTACGCAATGGCGCAGCTTTGCACTGGATAATCCAGTTGCTCCTGCTTGTGCCGCCCTTATTGGTCGCGATGGCGGCACTGATGCTATTTGCAGATACGCCTTTTGCAACGACCTTGTTGCTATTGCTGTTGCTGGTCCTTGCCGCATTGCTGTTGTGGTGTGACTGGCGCAGATACCGCTTCGGGCTAGATGATCAGCAATTATACCTTCGGCGCGGCTGGTGGCAGCAGCAATTTACGCTTGCACCGCAATTAAAGGTGCAAAGCATCGAGATTGCACAAGGCCCATTTGCACGGCGCTTCGGGCTGGCCTCGCTCAGGTTCGGGATAGCCGGGGGCACGCTGGAAATGGTTGCCCTGCCGCTGTCTACCGCGCGGGCCATTCGCACGGTGGTTATGGAAAAGGTCGCAGACGTCGATTATTCAGCGATCAATCAATCGCGTTAGTTTGCGTTTCGATAACGCTGCCATCATCCTTGCGCAGCGTCATCGTCACCTTCCTTGCCGCCCAGTCAATGTCGATCTGACCAAAGTTGGGGATGCCCCAGAACCCGCCCGTGCGGCGTGGGTCGGGTTCACGTTCGCCGCCATCGCCCTTGCCAAAGGCAAAATTGAGCGAGCTGGATGTAAAATCCCATAATGGCTTGGAAAGGCCGGGGGCGTTGGTCTTGTAAAAACCGCCGCTATGCCGGTCGCCGGTAAGGAAAATAGCGTTATTGACGCCTTTTTGACCGAGCAACGCATAGAGGCGTTCGCGTTCCTTGGGAAAATTGGTCCAGCCTTCGAAATTATGCGCGTCGGTAATCACCTGAGTCGATGAAATGATGAAGCGCACCTCGGCTGGTTTTTCGAGTTCCTGCGCCAACCAGTCCCATTGCGCTTGGCCCAATATCGTCGCCTTGGGGTCCATGTTGGGGATATACCAACCCAGCGTCGGGCCGGGGTCGCGATAGGGCATGGTCGCAAGGTCGGACCGGAAAAAGCGGCCATCAAGGATGATGAACTGCACGCGCTTGCCCTCTGGCCCGACTATGCGGCTTTCATACACGCCGGGGCGGGACTTTACTTCGTCCGAAGCGCCCCAATAGGTTTCATAGGCTTTCTCCGCCCATTCCTTGAACGCAAAAGCGCCGCCAGCGTCATTGGCGCCATAATCATGATCGTCCCATGCCGTCATCATCGGCACGCTGCGACGGAAACGGTCAAACTCGACGCGACTGTTCAGCTTTCTATAGCTTGCGGCCAAGGTCGGGATATCCGCGCCGTTTGTCGGCCTTGTGTCGCCATAAACATTGTCACCGATCAACAAAAACGCCTGTGGCTTTTGCGCGGCGATGACGTCCCAGAATTTCATATCGCGGTTTTCGTTCACGCAACTGCCAAAGGCGAAGCGCGTGATCACCGTATCCGCCGCCAGAGCGGGATTAGAGGCCGCCTTGGGCAAATTGGCGCTCAGGGTCGCGTAATAAGGCCGAAGCGCCTCCTGCGCGCTCTGCGGGGCAACTGGGGCCATATTGGTCGTCGACGTGACGTTCATGGCGCAGCCGGAGAGCAACAGAGCGATGATCGGGAGGGCATATTTCATGATCTGACCTTGCCTTTGATGAATAGCTGGACTGACCCTTCCTCGTCCTTGAAGAGATTCGCGTCAATCCCGTAAACATGCGCCAGGTTGGCAGGCGTGATGACGTCTTCGACGCTGCCCTGCGCGAACAATCTGCCTTCATGCAGCAACACAAGATGGTCGGCAAAGCGCACCGCATGGTGTAAGTCGTGCAGCACCGCGACGACGCCTTTTCCGGCTTCGACCTGCCGCCGCAGCAGGTTCAATATGTCGAGTTGAAAGCCCGGATCAAGGTTTGCGAGTGGCTCATCTGCCAATATCCAATCGGGTTCACCCGCCAGCACGCGCGCCAGCAGAACGCGGGCGCGTTCGCCGCCCGAAAGCTGCGTGACCGGACGATAAGCGAAGCCTTCGGTGGCGGTCGCCGACATCGCCGCCGATATGGCCCTGCGGTCGTCTGTGGATGTCCCTGCACCGCGCATATGGGGAATGCGGCCAAGCGCAACCAAGGCCATTGATGTGATCGCCCAATGCGTTTCTGCGCCTTGTGGCAAAAGGCCGATTTGGCGGGCGCGTGCGGTCGGGGCCATGCTGGTGATGTCTGCATCATGCAGGCTGGCGGTGCCTGCGTCAGGCTTCAAAAGGCCGGCGAGGCATGCGAGCAAAGTAGATTTGCCTGCGCCATTAGGGCCAAGAATGACGGTGAGCTTTCCAGCCTCAAATGTAGCATCAATCCCGTCCAATATGGGCTGACGCGCATGGGTAAAGCCAAGCTTGCGGATGATTAAAGTCATGCGGCACCCTTGCGATAGCGCAGCAACAGCAGAAGGAAAAACGGCGCGCCCAGCACAGCCATGGCAATGCCCAACCGCACTTCGCCGGGGCCGGGGACCAACCGGACAAGGCTATCGGCGGTCAGCGTCAGGATTGCGCCGCCCAATGCCGATGGCAGCAATATCGTCGATGGCTGCTCCCCATAAATGGCGCGGATGAGGTGGGGGACGATCAATCCGACAAAGCCGACCACACCCGACACCGCGACCGATGCGCCAACGGCAAGTCCAACGCCAAGCACAATGATCCACTGTAGCCGGGACAGGTTGATGCCAAGGCTTTTTGCGCCATTTTCGCCCAAGGTCAGCGCATCCAGCGCGCGGCCCGTGGAGAGCAATAAAGCGACGCCCAGCGCCATGAAGGGCAATGCGGTCCCAACATCTGCCATCAACCGGTCGGTCAGCGCGCCCATCAGCCAGTTGATGATTTCATTGGCGGCAAAGGGGTTGGGCGCAATGCTGATGACAAAGGCGGTCAGCGCGCCCGCCAAAGTCGACAGCACCATGCCGCCCAAGATAAAGCCAACCGACCCGCCGCCACGCGAAATTGCCAGCAATAACAATATGCTAAAACCGGCACCCAGCATGGCGCAGGCGAATAGGCCAAAGGGCAGCAGGTTAAGCCCGACATAAATCGCAACGACACCGCCCAGTGCCGCGCTGGCCGAAACCCCCAACACGGTCGGGTCAGCCAGTGGATTGCGCAGATAGCCCTGTAGCACTGCGCCCGAAAGCCCGAGTACCGCGCCAATACAAAGGCCAAGTAGCGCGCGGGGCAAGCGCAGTTCGAGGAAAATCCAGCCATCGGCATTGTCCGCCGCCCAAGAGGTAGGCCAAATCCAGACCTTCCCCGCCATCAACGACAGCAGGAACGCCGCGAGCGTGAGGAGCAGGAGGAGCGATGTTAAGGCGCGCGCATTCATGGCCTATCCTGATAGAAATGAGCGCGTGTCTTCGACAAGATGGACGACACTTTGATGATCGTCGGACCGCCGCAGAATAACAGCCTTTCGGGGAAATCTATTATGCGTGTGCGACCATCCAAATAAGCCAGCAGCTTTTGCCGTGCGCGCATGTCACGGATATCGGAACCGCTTTTATGCGTTGGCATGAAAATCACCACTGGCGGGTTGCGCATCAGGGTTTCTAACGGCAATATTCCCCATGAGGATAGGCCATATTGCGCGCTGGCGTTGCGAAAGCCGTGGCGCGCCAGCAATTCGTCCTGCAACGTGCCTTTACCCGCCACAAATCCACCATTTTGCCAGATAATCGCCGATACGGCCGGTCCAGAAAATGGGGTGCTGGGTAGCGATTCCTGAATGTCGGAAATCAGGGCTTCTCCGGCATCACCCCTGCCGAGTGCGGCAGCGATCGTCCGGATATGATGCATGTCGTCGGCGATGGTCGGCGCGACCCCCAATGCCACCGTTTTAATGCCCGCCCGCGAAAGGACAGCGTTGGTGCCAGAGCTGGCAAGGTTTCCGGTGAGCACCATATTGGGCCGCGCCAACAACAATTCCTCTGCGCTGATGCCAATGGCGGGCAATTGCCGCGCCCATGCCAGTGGTGCGGACGCGCTATCGGGGTCATGCGAATATATGCTGACCGCGCTAACTTGTCCGGGCAATGCAATTTGCGCCAACACGGAATCAATGCACGGATTGTTCGACACGACGCCATGCGGCGCAATGACGGGCTGGCTGGCGCATCCGGCCAAGGCAAAAGTCCAAAGGAGGCACCAGCCAAAGCGCATCAGAATTTGGCCCGCACGCCAATGGTCGCGTTGCGGCCGAAGGTGCTATAGCCCGTGACGACAGTGTAATCGGCGCCCAGCAGATTATCGATGCGGCTATACATCTCCAGCGCGTCGGTTAGCGGCATGGACGCCCGAAGCCCGACCAACGCATAGCTATTAAGGCGCAAACTGTTCGCGGCATCGTCGAAGCTGTCGCCGATCCACAGCAAGCTGCTTCCGACGGACAAGCCGAAAGGCGTCTGCCAATCGGCGGTGAGGCTCATGCTATGCTGCGGGCGTAATGTCTGCCGCTTGCCGAAATTTGCGCCTGCGCTGCGGTTGATGGCGTCGACGCGCGTATAGCTTGCGCGGATATCAAGATGGTTGGTGGGGTTCAGGATCAGCCCAGCCTCAAGCCCTGTTGCTGTCACCTTGTCGATATTTTCCGATTGGAAACTGATCGCTGAAAACGCAATCAGGTCATTGCTGCGGCGGTTGAAATAAGTTGCGAAAACCTGTGCCTTGCCCTCGATGAATTGATGTTCAACGCCCAGATCGAAATTGCGGGCGGTTTCCGGCTTGAGGTCTGGATTGCCATATGGCGGCTGGCCTTCGGTCAAGCTGGGGGCGCGAAACCCCTCGCCATAGGTCGCGCGGAACATCGTCCGCCCTTCATTGGGCGTAAAGGCCGCGTTACCGCCAAGGCTCGTCTGCTCGCCATAATCATCATAGGCATCATGCCGCACGCCCGCCGTTAGCGTCAGGCCGGCGACAGGGCGCAGGATGACTTGACCAAAGCCGCTACCCACATTGTTGCGGGCGACATCAGGTGCAGCGCCCTCAAAAGCGGTGCTGGCAAAGCTACGTTCATATTCCGCGCCCGCCACTAAAGTCAGCGCATCGTTTACATCAAATGCCGCATGATATTCGGCACGGTCAATTGCGCCGCGCACGTTGAAATTGTTGTAACTGAACGCCACTGGGTCCGTACCAACGCGCTTTATGTCGGTGCGCGTAAAAGCGATGCGGTTTTGTAGGCGTCCATCGAGCAGGCCGAAATTCGCGCCGATATAGCCAACAAATTGCCGATTGCGCGACACGGGCAAGCCATTGGCACCAACGCCAAAGGCCGAGTCATATGCGACTGTGGCGCGGTTGTAATAGCTGCGAAAATCCAGGTCTAAATTGTCGGCGACATGCACCTTCAACCGCGCATTGCCCGTCAGATTGTCATACCCATCGCGTTCGGTTCCACCCGCCAACGCAGAAATGCCGTCGCTGTTCACAAAAGAGCCGCCGACGCTGCCTTCCAACCGGCCGCTGCTGCCCGCAAGATTGGCGTTCACCCTCTTGGTATCATAGGCCCCATATTCCGCACCCATGCGGCCTTCAAAGCCGTCCACCGGCGCGATTGATTGGACATTCACGACGCCGCCAATGGCTTGGCTGCCCCAAATGACCGAGTTTGGCCCACGCAGTATTTCGACGCGGCCAATATTGCCCGTCATCAACGCGCCAAAATCGAATGCGCCATTGGGGCTGGTGAGGTCGTTGATCCGGACGCCGTCGATCAGGACTAAGGTCTGCGCGCTGCTGCCGCCGCGCATGAAGGCACTGCTCTGGCCGCCAAGGCCGCCGCGTGTGGCGATGCTGACGCCCGGAACGGTTTGCAGAGCCTCGTTTATGGTGGCGCTTTGTAATTGGTCAAGCCGGTCGCGATCAACAATGTCGATGGCTTGTCCGGTTTCAGATCGCGGCTGTGCAAAGCCGCTGGCGGTGACGACAATTTCATCCTCTGCCGTTTGCGCAAAGGCCGTGAACGGCAGCATCGCAAGCGCGGCTGCCGTAAATTTTAACATTGTCATGACTTTATCTCCTTCGCATGACGTCCAACAATATGTCGTCACGCGGAGGAAAACCCCGATTGCGCCAGTGTCCCGCAAGCACAAAGGACAAACCGCAATCAGGCAGGTCTCCTGGCTCCCGGGTCACTGCTTTTGCCCCGCCTTCCCAGTTTCACGGTCACCCGTTTTTCCAGTGGCATTTGGAGCAAAAGCTCGCCGGTTACAGTTGCGGGAACAGCGCCGGATTTCCGCCGGCTTCCCTATTATCCACGCTCTCGCGCAGACCTGGTGCGTGCGTCGGGGTTAGGCGGGTTTTGGATGGAGGGCAAGGGGGGGTGAGATGGGGAGCCTCCGTTCCCATATCGTTTGCCCAAAGCAAAGGAAATTGTCGCGGCGATAGATGTCGCCCAGAGTCCGGCACTGCGCGGGCCTTACAAAAAGCGTGGAAATTAAAAATAGTTTGCCGTTCCGAAAATTTTGCAGCATAAAAATTGTGATTGTCTGCTACGATGAAGTCACAGTAAGCAAGATCTTCATGTTGAAATGGACCAAAGGAGGCTGCTGCAATGACCCATGAACAGCGCAACGCGGCGATTATGGAGAAAATCAAAATCTATACGCAAAAGCATGCTGATTCTCGCGCTTCTGCCAACACCGCATTGAAGCGAGAGGGGTTTACCGTCGAAACGCGCTCGCGCAAGAAGGATAATGCTGCTGCTTGAGCCGATTAGCGACCTCATTTGTATTAGGTTACCATGGTTGTGAGCTTGAACTGGCCCGCAAAGTGGTTGCAAGAGAGGTTTCCCTTGCGCCCAGTGACACATCTTACGATTGGGTGGGGCCGGGCATATATTTCTGGGAATCAGACCCGCTAAGGGCGTGGGAATGGGCTAATGGTCGAGCGCGTGATGGCGATTACGACCAGCCAGCTGTGGTCGGGGCAATTATCGATCTTCGAAATTGCTTAGATTTGCTGAATCGACAAGATCAGGAACTCGTTAAGGGTGCCTATGAATCTCTGGCGGAACTTTATCGGGCGGCCGGTCGGCCAATGCCTAAAAACATAAACGCAAAAAAGGGAGATGATAAGGATAGACGGGCGCGGGCCTTAGATTGCGATGTTATAAAGCATCTCCACAAAATCATGGACTATCCGATTGATGATGACGCGGACACGATGTTGCCGCACTTTGATACTGTGCGGGGCATGTTTACCGAAGGCGAGGAGCTTTATGACGGCGCCGCCTTTTATCATCAAAGCCATGTGCAGGTGGCGGTTCGTTCGGTCGACTGCATAAGAGGCTATTTCTTCCCGCCAGAGATTGAACGTTTTTTCCTCAATCCAAACTAACCACCCCCCGCATGCACTTAATGCCGCGTCTTGCCCGCCCTTTGCATGCCCCAAAATTGGGGGCCTTCGGGGACTTGCCAGCTATGTTTGATGGCAAAGCCAAAGCTTTGGTACAAAGGGATATTATGTTCGTCCGCCGTTTCCAGATAGGCAGGCAGGCCATCTTGATCTGCGCGCTCTAAACCTGCGCGGATCGCCGCGCCGCCAAAACCCTTGCCCTGATAATCGGGGTCGCAACCGGCAAAATGCAAATACCAGACGGGTTCTTGCGGCAAATGCTTTTCAATCAAATTGGATATTTCAAGCCCGCGCAAAATCGAGAAGCGCAATTGCTTTAAAAAGGGAAGCAACAGCCGTGCGGTGTCGAATAGCGTATCGCGCGCTTGGCCGGGGCCGCGCCATAATGTGACCGCTTCTATGCCGTCGGTTCCAAACACCGCGCCTTTGCGATGTTCGTCGCGCAAGAACAGATGGAAAGCCCCCGTCAGCCGCCGTGCGCGCAATTTGGGGTCGGGGATGACATAGCTCCAGCCGGACTCATTCTGGAACGCGCGCGCCAGCGTTTCGGCAATCTCCAGATTGTCTGTAGGCTTGAGTAATTTCGCGTGCGGCAAAATTATCCCTTTGCCTGCGTCATGATTGGCAGATTGCGGATGCGCTTGCCCGTTGCTGCGAACAAGGCGTTGGCCAATGCAGGCGCGGCTGGCGGAACGCCGGGTTCGCCAATGCCGCCCATTGGTGCGCCGCTGTTCAGAAAGTGGATATCCTGCACTAAGGGTGATTGCGCCATATTCAGCAACAGATAATCGCTGAGGTTGCTTTGCTGCACTTTGCCTTTTTCAAGCGTGATGGCCTCGCCAATCGCTGACGACAGGCCCATGATCGTGCCGCCCTCTATCTGCGCCATCGCGGCGTCGGGGTTTACGATACTGCCTGCGTCCACGACCGTGGTGACCTTGTGCAATTTTGGCATGCCGTCTTCGCCAACCGAGGCTTCCACCACCATTGCGACGATGGTTTTGAAGCTTTCGACCAAAGCAACGCCGCGTCCGCGTCCGGCAGGAAGTGGCGTGTTCCATCCGCTGCGCGCCGCGACTTCGTCGAGAACACGCAAATGCCGTGAATCCGCTTTCAAATGGTTGCGGCGGAAAATCACGGGGTCTTCGCCTGCGGCATGGGCCAGCTCGTCCATGAAGCTTTCATTGTAAAAGCCTTGCTGCGTCGAATTGACCGACCGCCATGCGCCCGTATTCTGGTTCGAAACATGCGCAAAATGCCGACGCGACACAGCGGGCAGGGTGTAGGGGAATACAGTCTCGTCCTCCGCGCTTTCGGGTTGCGCATAATCATTGCGGTAAGCGGCTATGCGTTTCTTGTCAGTCAACGCCGCCGACAGCAAAGCCGAACTTTGTGGACGATATGCGCCTTGCGCGACTTCTTCCTCCCGGCTCCAGATCAGCTTGACCGGATAGGGCAACTGCATGGCAAGCTGCGTCACTTGGCTAACGATTTCCATATACATGGGCAGGCGGCGGCCAAAGCTGCCACCGATGATCATGGGGTGAAAGGTAACATTATCGGCATCAAGGCCCGAAACCTCAACCGCCATCATTTTGGTCGCCAACGGGTCTTGCATCCCGCCCCAAATATCGAGCTTACCGTCCTTATATTGCGCGGTCAGCGCAAAGGGCTCCATCATCGCATGGTGCAAGAACGGCACCTGATATTTGGCTTCTATGGGTTTATTACCAAGGCCGGCTTGCACGTCGCCTTCGCCTGCTTCGCCGTCGGCCTCTCCTTTGGCAATCAGCGCGTCATGTGCCTTGAAAATCGATGCGGTGGAAATGCCGGCATGGCCACCGTCGCTAAAGCTGGGTGCCAAGGCGCGCAGGCCGGAAATTGCCGGCCAATATCCCTTGGCCACCACGGCGACGGCATCATCAAGCTTGATCACTTTTTCAACGCCCTTGATTGCCAAGGCAATTGCGGTGTCGACGGACGTCAGCTTTCCGCCGCGCACGGGCGCGGCCTGAATCGTTGCAACGCGCATGTCGGGGATCGCAAAATCCATGCCATATTGCGCAGTCCCGTCGACCTTGCCGGGAATGTCGAGGCGCTGAATTGATTGCCGCATCAGGCGATATTGGGCGGGGTCTTTCAACTTTGGTTCGTTGTCGAGCGACAAGGTCGCGGCTTGCGCCGCCAGCTCACCATAACGCAACGACTGACTTGATTTGGCATGAATGACGCGGCTGTCCTGCGTGGTCAGTTCGCCGACAGGGACATTTAGCCGCTTGGCGGCGGTTTCGATCAACGCAAGCCGCGTCGCCGCACCAACCTTTTGAAAAGTCACTTGGCCAGTGAACCGCAAGGCGGTTGAACCGCCGGTAATTTGCAGGTTCATTTGCCGCGCGATGAACGACAGAAAGGATTGCGGAATGCCGTTGATGATTGCTGGCTGCCCAGACATGTCGGCGATAAATCCGCGACCCAAGCCCACATTGGCAAAGGAGGGTTCGGCGGGTGCCGACACAACACGCACTTGGTCCCATGCCGCATCCAATTCTTCGGCGAGCATTTGCGCTAGGCCCGTGTTTGACCCCTGACCAATGTCGGTGTGCGGCGAATAAATGGTGATGGCGTCATCTTCGCTGATTTTCAGCCAAGTCGCAAAACTATGCTCGCCTTCGCCTGTTATGCGCGCCTTGGCGTCTTTGGCGGCGTTTCTGTCGGCGATTGAGATGCCGAACAGGCCAGCGCCGACGATGGCGACGCCGCCGATCAGAAAGGCACGGCGCTTTACACCTTTGCGCTTAAAGGGGGCTTCGGGTGCACTATCGGGCGTGGGGGTATCGGTCATCAGACGGCTCCCTCAACAGCTTGGGCGGCCTGTCCGGTGGCGGTGCGAATGGCCTTGCGAATACGCGGATAGGTGCCGCAGCGGCAAAGGTTGGTCATCGCTGCGTCAATTTGCGCATCACTTGGGCGGCCGGTTTTTTCGATAAGCGCCACGGCGGCCATGATTTGTCCGGACTGGCAATAACCGCATTGCGGCACTTGCGCTGCAATCCAGGCCTTTTGCACCGCATGCAGCGTGCCATCGGCGGATTTCAGACCTTCAATCGTGGTGATCGATTTGCCCGCGACATCGCTGACGGGCACGCTGCACGAACGGGCGGGTTCGCCATCAACATGGACGGTGCACGCCCCGCACGCCGCGACGCCGCACCCAAATTTTGTACCCGTCAGGCCGAGCTCTTCACGGATGACCCACAATAACGGGGTGTCCGGTTCGGCAGACAGCGTGACTGCTTTGCCATTAATTGACGTCTGAATTGCCATGTGAAGAAGCTCCCACCCGATATCGCGTTTCATATAGCAACGCTTCTTTCACTTTGCTAGCGGGTAGCCATGCAAACAGGCAGTGCCAACCATGATCGCATCCTTGCCGCCGCGCTTGATTGGGCTGGCGCGCCGATGGCGATTGCGACGGTGGTCGAAACATGGAAGTCTGCACCCTGTCCGACCGGCACGCATATGCTGGTCCATGCCGATGGGCGGTTCGTGGGTTCGGTGTCCGGCGGATGTGTGGAGGCGGACGTTTTGGAACGCGCGCAGATGGTATTGGCTGGCGCGCCAGCGGTGTTGCGGCGATATGGCGTTGCCGACCACGCGGCGTGGGACGTGGGCCTTCCTTGTGGCGGCGATATTCAGGTGCTGGTGCAGCCGGTGTCGGCGGATGGTTTTCCAGAAAGCCTGTTTGCGGACATCGTGCGTGCGCGCAGCAGCGGAGCGACATTATCCGTCATGACGAACCTTGCCACTGGCCGCAGCGTTGCTTCGCAAGACACGCAGGCCGATGGCTTTATCAATGTCTATTATCCGCCCCGCCGCTTGTTGATTGTCGGCGCGGTCGAGATTGCGGCCGCATTATCGGCGATTGCGGTTTCGCAAGGCATCAATGTTACTTTGTGCGACCCGCGCGGGCGATTTTTGACGGCGGATCGTTTCCCCGGTGTCCGCTTGGATGACCGCTGGCCCGACGAAGCGGTAAAGGCCTTCGCGCCCGATAGCCGCAGCGCGATTGTCACCTTGAGCCATGATCCCAAGATCGACGATCCCGCTTTGATTGCAGCGTTAGCTAGTCCCGCGGCTTATGTGGCGGCTTTGGGTTCAGTGCGGTCGCATCAGGCGCGGCTGTCGCGGCTGTCTGCGGCGGGTGTTAGTGCGGAGCAATGCGCGCGGATAGAAGGGCCAGCGGGCGTTGCGATAAACGCGATCAGCGCGCCCGAAATCGCGCTCTCGATTGCAGGTGGCATGATCTGCGCGTTCAATATGGGCCTGCGGTGATGGAGGCCAAGCAGGTCGCAATCATTGTCCTGGCTGCTGGTAATGCGCGGCGTTTTGGATCGGATAAGTTGATGGCGGATTTGGATGGCGCGCCGTTAGGCTTGCGGGCCGCGCGCAATTTGGCGGGCATGGACGCCGCAGCGCATTTCGCGGTGTGCCAGCCCAAAGCAGTCATCTCGTCGCTTTATGCCCAGGCTGGGTATGCGCTGGTCGAAAACCCGCATGCAGAACTTGGCCTGTCGGGGTCGCTGCACCTCGCGGTTGCGGCTGCTGCCAAGACGCAGGCGCACGCGCTGTTGATTGCGCTGGCCGATATGCCGTTTATCACGGCCTCTCATATCGACGCGCTGATACAGGCGTGCGACGGCGAAATCATTGCGTCATCGGACGGAAACCAACTTATGCCGCCCGCGATATTTCCGCGCGCCACTTGGCCATTTTTGCTGGAGACCAAAGGCGATGCTGGTGCGCGGCAAATCCTTGGGCGCGCCCGCAGTTTGGCCGCGCCAATTGGCAGTTTGCGCGACATAGACACGCCAGATGATTTGGCCGCTTCAAAATCGCTGCCGCTTGGCATAGACCACGACATATGAACCAGCCCTCCGCTCGCCCCGCGATTGAAGCCGCCTTGCGCAACCCCAGCCTCATGACGGCGGCTGTGGCTTTGACAGAAAACAGGTTGGAGGATGCAGAGCCCATATTGCGCGGCCATTTGCGTGATGCGCCCACCGATGTGGCGGCGATCCGCATGATGGCCGAACTGGCCGCACGCGTTGGCCGGTTGAAAGATAGTGAGGCTTTGCTGCGCCGCGCATTGGAACTGACCCCTGATTTCGGCGCAGCGCGGGCCAATTTGGCAACGGTGCTGTATAAACAAAATCGCTTTCCAGAGGCGCTGGAAAATCTCAACGCCGTTTTGGCGGAAGGTGGCGACAATCCGGTTCAACAAAATCTGAAGGCCGCAGCGCTTGGCCGGATTGGCGGCTATGAAGAGGCTATTGCGCTGTATCAGGAGCTGACCGCCCGTTTTCCGGACCATGCCAAATTATGGATGAGCTATGGCCATATGCTCAAGACCGTCGGCAATCAGGATGAAAGCGTTGCGGCGTATCGCCGCGCTCTGGCGGTGGAACCCACTTTGGGTGAAGTGTATTGGAGCCTCGCCAACTTAAAGACATTAAGCTTCTCTGAGGATGATGTAGCCGCGATGGGCGCGGCTTTGGCGGCGGAGAGCCTTGGCACGGAGGATGAATATCATCTCCATTTTGCACTGGGCAAGGCGATGGAGGAGCGCGCCGATCATGACGCGGCATTCGTCCATTATGCAAAGGCCAATGCGTTGCGCAGTGCCGAGCTGCATTATGATCCGCAAGCGGTGCGCACGCAGGTCGACAAAATCATCGCTTCATGCACGCCCGCATTTTGGCACGCGCGCGCGGGGCAGGGGCATGATGCGCCCGACCCGATTTTCATCATTGGCATGCCGCGCGCGGGTTCAACGTTGATTGAGCAAATCCTTGCCAGCCATTCGATGGTGGAGGGCACGATGGAGTTGCCCGATATTCCGGCGATGGCGCTGCGCGAGGGACGAGAGGGGCGCGAGGGGCGCGGGTCGGACTGGATTGATGCGACCGTTGCGCTATCCGCCGATGATGCCGAACGGCTGGGCGCGGAATTCATCGAACGCACGCGTATCCAGCGCAAGACCGATAAGCCGTTCTTCATCGACAAGCTGCCCAACAACTGGAATTATGTCGCGTTCATCCGCCTGATCCTGCCCAATGCGAAAATCATCGACGCGCGGCGACACCCACTTGATTGCTGTTTTTCCAATTACCGGCAGCATTTCGCCAAGGGGCAGGCGTTTAGTTATGACCTTGCCCATATGGGGCAATATTATGCGGATTATGTGCGGATGATGGCGCATTTTGACACGATTACGCCGGGTCATGTCTACCGCGTCATTCACGAAGAACTGCTGGAAAACCCAGAACGCGAAATTCGCGGGCTGTTGGATTTTCTCGGTCTTCCGTTTGAAGATAATTGTCTGAATTTTCATCAGAACACGCGCGCCGTGCGCACCGCGTCGAGTGAGCAAGTGCGCCGCCCCATCAACCGTGACGGCGTGGATCAATGGAAACCCTATGCGGCGCATCTGGAGCCGCTGAAGCGCGCGCTAGGGCCGCTTTGGGAAATCTATCCTGCAACATAACATAGGGTCAGGACCACTTAAATCCACCTTAGCGGTTTGAGGCCATACTGTTCAGTGCAAGGCGGCAAAGCGCAGGACTTAGTGGTTCTAAGTCTAGCTTTGCCAACACAGCAATGGACAGTATGGGTCAAATCCGAAGGACGTCTTGACGCCGCGAAGGTGGATTTAGGTAGTCCTGACCCTAAGCCTTCACCGCGCAGATTAATCCGGAGGACGTTGCAACACCCAAGATTTCAGGGTCTTGTAACGCGCGCGTGCGCCGCAGAAATTCCTCCACGGTTACCTTGCGCATATCTTGCCCGCGCAGTTTTTTCAGGCCGTTCAGCTTGTTCAGTTGGATCAGCGAAAGGCGGTCAACCATCCGGTCGGCCATGCACGCGGCAATCGGTTGCGAAAGCCCCGCATCCATCAATGCCGTGCGGACGCGGGTTTCGGGGGTGGCGCAAGCCGAAAGCGCCAAGGATATCATGACGACCAGCGCATTCCGTTTCATATACCTTTTTCTTTCGCACGTGCAACGCATTCAATAATAATGCGTTTTGCGTCCGTTTCATCACCCCAACCATTCAGCTTGGCCCATTTTCCCGGTTCCAGGTCTTTGTAATGGGTGAAAAAATGCTCGATCTGCTGAAGAACGATAGGTGGCATGTCCTTATAGGTCACAACGTCGGAATAATAAGGGAAGGTTTCGTTGACTGGAACGCATAGCAATTTTTCGTCGCCGCCCTTGTCGTCTTCCATCATGAGCACACCAATCGGACGGCATTTGACAACCGCGCCTGCGATGATGGGTGAGCGGGCTACGACCAAAGCGTCCAAGGGATCGCCATCTTCACCCAAGGTGTGCGGCACAAATCCATAATTGGCTGGATAGCGCATCGGCGTGTGCAGGAAGCGGTCGACGAATAACGCGCCGGATGCCTTGTCGAATTCATATTTCACCGGCTCGCCGCCAATGGGCACTTCGATCAGGACGTTGAGGCTTTCGGGTACATTGTCGCCCGCAGGGATGAGGTCAATACGCATGGGAGAATGCTTTCACGTTGTTATTACTTGGTCCGTCGCGGGCTGAGTAGACGATCAATCGCCGTCTTACCTTGGCCTGTGGCTTCGAGGTGCGGATAGCGCAAACCACCCGAATAGGCGATGTCTATTTGTTCAAAACGTTTGTTGCGCTCGACGATTAGCCGGACTGGTGTTTTTCCGTCCTTCGCTGCGTTGATTGCGGTGGTCAGACCGTCTTTTGAATAGGCATAGCCATTAACCGCAATGATTTTTGCGCCATTGACGATATTCGCCTTAAACGCCGGGCTGTTCCACAATATGGACGTCACGACCGCATCCTTGTTCAAGTTTATCCCAAGCGAGTGGGTAAGGTTGAGGACATTGCCTTCTTTCATCAATTCCTTGTCGAATATATTGGGCTCTTCTTTCCAAACGAGCTTGTATCCGCCCTTTTCGATGCCTGCCAGTGGCGCTGGTTGGCCGGGTTGGCGCAATTTCGTGTCGAGAAACTTCGCCCAATCATAAGGCTGCACCGCGTTCAAGGTGCGGACAACCTCGTCAAAATCATAGGTCAGCACACCCCAATCGGCATCGCGCACCCCGAAAAAGGCTTTGGCAAAGTCATCGAGCGACTTGGTCCCTTTGGACAATTCGCGAATAGTCATGTCGGCGTCGAGCCAGATGAGCGAGCTTTCGTTATAATAATCCTCGCCCCGCGCGTGGCTGGCAAAGGGTTTTGGCTTGCGTGCCCCAAAGATCGGGTCGTGCGTGGTGTCTTCAACCGAACGCCAAGCACGGCCGGGCTGTTCCGCATAAAATCCGGCATATTTGGCCCATTCGGCAAGCACCATTTCCTTGGACTGTAGCCCGGAGCGCGCGCCCAGCACCAAGTCCCAAAAACTCGTCTGCCCTTCATATACCCAGAGCAAGTTATCGCGCATGGGCGTGGCATAATCGGGTGTCCACATCGTTGCTGGACGGCGGAACTTTCCGTTCCAACTATGTGTGAATTCGTGCGGCAAAAGGCCGCGTTCGGACATATTGTCATCCCATTCGATGAAATAGTCAGTCTCGCGCGTGTTTTCGGAACTGCGGTGATGCTCAAGGCCAATACCGCCCAACTCCTCGGTCAGGCCAAGCAGGAATTCATATCGGTCGAAATGCTTTGCGCCGAACAGCAATAAAGATTCATCAACTAAGGCGCGGTGCGCCGCAATCTGTTCCGGTTTTGCCGCAAGAAACTTCGCGTCATCTGCCCAGACGTTCAGCGTGACATTATGCCCCAGGTCCCATTTCTTATAATGCGGGCCAGCAAACATCGGGCTGTCGACCAAGGTTTCAAAGCTGGTGACGCCATAATCGATGCGGTTACCCTTTATGCTGGCGCCATCAAGCGCGGCGACGCCAGTCCATCCCTCGGGCAAAATAATCGATGGTTTCACTTGAATGGCGCGGGTGAAATGTCCTGCGGGATACAAGGCGACCTGTTCCCATTGCACATTCATCATATTGCGTGTGACGTTGATGCGACCTTCGCTTTCGCGGACGGGGGATGTGAATTGAAATTCAACGTCAACCGACGCGGTTCCTTCAGGCAGGTCGACGTGAAACGCATATACTTGCACCGGATCGCGCGTCCAACGCAGCGTCTTGCCGCCGGCGCGGATCATTAGGCCAGTCATTTCGGCCAAGGCACCGCGTGGGCCGTGCTTACCGGGCAGCCATTGCGGATAAAGCAAAATGAGCGGCTTGCCCGCTTCAACCGGAATTGTCTGGCGCACTTGGAAAATGGCGCGATCAATGTCCGTTGCGTCAACGGTCAGGATCATCGGCGCAGTCAACGGGCGGTCCTGCGGTTCGGGAATCGTTGAGACAATCGGTACTGGCTGCGGCGCGCTATTTTGCGCGGATGCGGCGGAAATGAGGCTGGCGGAAAGGGCGAATGCGGCAAGTGCGCGCGACAATATGCGTGGATTCATAACGCTAACTTTGGCGAATGCGTCGCGCCGCGTCCAGCCCTATTCCACTAACAACAATTAGCCGCTAGGGCGCTTCATTATGGCAAAGATACAGACACCCCAAGCCGTGCGCGGCACACAAGACATGTTCGGTGAGACCGAGGAACGCTTTGCGCATGTTGTCGCGACCTTTGAACGCGTGCGCAGGCTGTATGGATTTAAGGGCCTGCAACTGCCAGTCATTGAACCCACAGCGGTATTTTCGCGCAGCCTGGGTGAGGCGACCGATGTTGTGTCGAAGGAAATGTATACGTTTGAAGACCGGGGCGGCGATTCCATCACGCTTCGGCCCGAATTTACTGCTGGCATCGCGCGCGCTTATTTGACCAACGGCTGGCAGCAATATGCGCCGATGAAGCTGTCGGTGCACGGACCGTTGTTCCGCTATGAGCGCCCGCAAAAGGGCCGCTATCGACAGTTTCACCAGATTGACGCCGAAATCATTGGCGCGGCGGAGCCAGCGGCGGATGTCGAGTTGCTGGTCATGGCGGATCAGTTGCTCAAGGAACTGGGCATAGATGACGGCGTAACATTGCAGTTAAACACGCTGGGTGACACGCCCAGCCGTGATGCATGGCGCACGGCGTTGGTTGGCTATTTCAACGACCATAAGGATGTATTGTCCGAAGACAGCCTAGCGCGGCTGGAGAAAAACCCGCTGCGTATCTTGGACAGTAAAGACCCCAAGGACCGCCCAGTCGCCGATGCGGCGCCTGTTATCGACGATTATCTGTCGGGCGAAGCGCAGGATTTCTTCGGCGCGGTCACGGCGGGCCTTGATGCCGCCGGCGTCGCGTGGACCCGCAACGCCGCGTTGGTGCGCGGCCTCGATTATTACCGCCACACCGCGTTTGAATTTGTGACCGACCGTCTTGGCGCGCAGGGCACTGTGCTGGGTGGCGGGCGCTATGACGGCTTGATCGAAAATCTCGGTGGGCCAGCGACACCAGCGGTCGGCTGGGCTGCTGGGATTGAGCGGTTGGCGATGTTGGTGGAGGCGCCAGCATCGATTGTGCCTGACGTTGCCGTCGCGATAGAGTTTCGAGACGCTGAGCCTCAAGGTCAAAAAATCGTTGCTGCGTTGCGACGTTCAGGGTTGTCAGTAGAAATGCTAGCGCAAGGGTCTCCAAAAAAGCGATACGACAAAGCCATAAAAACGAACGCCAAAGTCGTAATGTCCATCTCAGATATGGGCGTGCGGTACTCCGGAGATAAATACCCGGACGTGTTCAGTCAGGTCAACGAGGTTTTGGTTTCTATCGCAGAAGAACTGAAAAAACGATGAACTGCAAGTGCCTTATCCGTCGCCCCAGCGCAGGCTGGGGCCTATCCCGTCTGTCGGCAAAATGGTTCGCACAAAGGCACGAAGGCATAAAGAAGTTGCTTCGGGTCTTCGTGTCTTCGTGCGAACTAAAATCGT
>NZ_JAAVVZ010000026.1 GCF_023910635.1 Sphingorhabdus sp.
GCCGCCATCACGGCCATGACGAGCCTTGGCGAGAACCTGTCGGGTACGTTTACCAATGTAGGCGATAAGCTCGAAACGGCAAATAATGCATCATAAGCTTTAACTGCAAAAAACTGCTTTAAGGTGACGTTTGCAGTTTGACGTTAGCCACAAAAGCGGGGACTTCACGGTCCCCGTTTTTTTCATTCAGTAGGTCACAATCTTCAGCTTCTGCCCAGCGCGAATGGCGGCATTGGATGACAGTCCGTTGAGCGCCCTAAAACGTTCATTTTGCAGCGATGGGTAAGCCATGCGCGCGGCGAGTGTTGCGACGCTATCCCGGGGCCCGGCTGTTACCACACGCAGCCTGCGTGGCTTTACCGTCGCGGCTTGCGCGGGGGTGAGACGCGACATGCTTGCAAACATGCGATCAAACGGGTTCACGTTGTTCGCCGTGATCGTCACAAAATGATAGGCCATGCCCGGCGCCCATTCATACGCGAACACCGAAACGACGCGTTGCCCCTGCTGCGTATTGACCACGGAATTGGCGTAAAAAGCAGGGATATCATTCACGATTGTTCGGCGTATTTCGCCTACGGGAATCGTGGCATTCTCCCCCGACACAGCCTTAAGCGCGTTGTCCACATAGCTGCTGCGGTTGCCATCAAATGCACCGCCCGTGAACATGGCTTTCCCGCTATTCCCGTTAATTGTCACCGCATCATTGGAGTTTTGCATGCCAAAGCCATTGGGCGCGGTGAACGTCATCTTCAGTTGCGGATGCAGGAAATCTTGTCCTTCGACCACACCTTGCGCGGGGTCATCGCCATACAACATGCCGTCAATGGCCGCCAAATGGGCGTCAGCATTGCGAAAGGTGCTGGCGGGATAGCTTTTGGACCGCGATGCTGCGCGCGAAACGCGGCGGGCAGGATCGGGGTGAGTGCTTGCCCACTCCGGAACCCGGTTATTGGCCAAGCCGGCCACCTGCGTATCCACGCTGGTCTGCAACGCCAATGAATTGAGCATCGATGCCAATGCGCTTGGATCATATCCCGCTGTGCTGAGATAACGGATGCCGTAATCATCGGCTTCCTCTTCTTGCTTGCGCGAATATTTTAGAGTGAAGACCTGCGCCAACGGACCTGCATATTGCTGTAACCCGCCGCCCAGAGCGCCGAGCCAACCGCCCGAGTTACCAAGTACTGCCCCCAATATGCTGCCGCCAATCCCCAAAAGACCAGCAATTGTAGAGTTATTTTTGCGTTTTTCACTGTGCCGTGCTGCTGTGTGCCCGATCTCATGGCCAAGAACGCCTGCCATTTCGGCTTCGCTATTGGTCAAGGCGACCAATTGGCGGGTGATATAAACATACCCCCCCGGCAACGCGAAGGCATTGTTCACCGACGAATTGAGCAATGTAACGTTAAAATCGCTTTGGGCGTTTCCAAGTCGCGATTGCATGGCGATGTTTTGGCCGATACGTACCACATAGGCGGTCTGCGGACTTTGCATCGGTCCGCCAAACTCTTTCAAAATTTCCGCGTGATATTTTGCACCTTCATTCTTTTCCTGTGCGGTGAAGGGCTTGGGAATAGCGGGGGCTGTGGTTCGGGATTGTGCTTCGGCGGGAATAGGACCGCCAACATTTGCCAATCCGACAATTGCGGCGCCCGTAACAAGAAATATCTTTGAAAAGCGCATAAAGTTCCTACCTAAATACACAGAACGGCGTTTAGTCGATTAAGTTTCGACACGTCGAAATTTTAAAGCGTATCAACTTTCTATCGAAAGAAAAACTTAGGGTCAGGACCTAGGCGCCCATGGACAAGAATTTTGTGCGCCGCTGTTGAAGCAGTTCTTTGGACGAGAACCCTGCCAATGCGTCCAACTCCTCGTCTATGGCGGTCGCAAGCGCTGCTGCAGCCATGCCATGGTCGCGATGTGCGCCACCAATGGGCTCTGGGACGATCCGGTCAATGATGCGCAGCGCCTTCAGGTCGTCTGCCGTCATCTTCATGGCTTGCGCTGCGTCCGCCGCCTTGTCGCCCGTGCGCCACAATATTGATGCGCAACCTTCCGGCGATATCACCGAATAAACCGCATATTGAAACATCAATATGCGGTCGGCAGCCGCCAATGCAACGGCACCACCGGACCCGCCCTCGCCCACGATGCACGCAATCATCGGCACGCCAAGCGCAAGGCATCGTTCGGTTGAACGGGCAATGGCCTCTGCCTGCCCGCGTTCTTCGGCCTGGATACCCGGAAACGCGCCCGACGTATCGACCAAGCTCACCACCGGGATACCGAACCGATCGGCAAGTTCCATCAAGCGAATGGCTTTGCGATAGCCCTCGGGCTTGCCCATGCCAAAATTATGGCGCAGTCGGCTTTGCGTATCGTCGCCCTTTTCATGCCCAATGACCATCACGCGGCGGCCATTCAGGCGTGCAAGGCCGCCCATGATCGCTTGGTCATCGCCAAAGGCGCGGTCTCCTGCCAAGGGCATGAAGTCTTCAAACATCGCTTCGATATAATGTTTGAAATGTGGCCGTTCCGGGTGCCGTGCGACCTGCGTTTTCTGCCATGCCGTCAAATTGGCATAGGTATCCTTCAACTGCTTGTCCGCCTTGTCGCGCAATTTGACGATTTCGGCGCCCGCATCAACGTCACTATCACGCGCAGCATCTTGCAATTCAAGGATGCGCGCTTCGAGCGCGGCAACCGGCTTTTCAAAATCGAGATAGACCATCATGCTTGCGGGTTAGAGCCTGAGGTGCGACGGGTCAATGTGCGCGTTGCCAATGGATGACGCCGATTGACCAATTCGACGAGCTTGCTGCTGTCGACATGCGTGTAAATCTGCGTCGTTGCGATGTCCGCATGCCCCAGCATGGACTGCAACGCCCGCAAATTAGCGCCGCCCGCCAAAAGATGCGTAGCAAAGGCATGCCGCAGGACATGGGGACTGACCTTCGCCGGGTCGAGCCCCGAATGCGCGGCAAGGTCCTTAATGATCTGGAACAGGCGAATACGGCTGATATGCCCCCCGCGCGACGGAAAAAGAAACCGCGATTTTTCAGGAACGAAGTCCAGCCAAGCACTTACTGCGTGGCGGGCACGATTGGAAATAGGGATTAATCGTTCCTTGTCGCCTTTGCCTTTTATTATGATGAACGGCCTATCGGATATGACTGCATTTCGCGGCAGGGCAACCAATTCGGTCGCACGCAGGCCGGAACCGTATAGCAGTTCGATAAGCGCCAACAGCCGATAATCACTTGATATTGGATGCGCCTGGGCGAGCTTTGCTTCAATGACCGCGAATAAGGTGTCGACTTCGTCTGTATCCAGAATTTTGGGCAAGGGCCGCATTTGCGCTGGTTTTGGGAGCGCTGCCGACGGATTGTCTGCGCGAAATCCCTCCTCATGCAGAAAGGCAAAAAAACGCCGCAATGCCGATGCCTTGCGCGCTACGGAGCTGTTGGCAAGGTGTCGCCATTGGCGCGCCAGTTCTACAAGCGCGTCAGGCTCTGCCACTGCCAGTTTACTGTGCAAAAGGCCGGATGCTGAATTCAAGTCGCTTTGGTACGCCGACAGCGTGTTCTTGGCGACACCCTGCTCTGCCGCCAACATCTCCAGAAAACGCGCAATGAGATCACGGTCGGGTAAGCTCATTGCTGGCTGACGATCTTCATTGCCATATTGTCAGGCAAAAGTGACAGCTTCAGCCGCAATCATCCGTGCTTCGGCCTCCAAACCGACCTGACGCAATGAACGGACGATATAGTAAAGATGATTGGCGGGAACCAGCGACCATGAAGGCGCCTGCAGTGCAGCCATCGCCATCAATGCAACCGTGCCCTGCTCTCCACGTTCGGCGGCGGCGGTAATCGCCTTTGACCATGCGGTTTGCCGGGAAATATTGATTTTGAGGTCGCTGGCAAATTCTGTGCCTGCATCCTTTTCAATACGGCCAAGCCCGGACAAGCCGGCGAGCAATAGCCGTGACTTATGTCCGTCGGTGCTGCCATCATTGTCGAAAAAATCGTCAAGGCTGCCATAATCAGCAGCCGTTACCTGCCCCGGAGCCGCCAAAGTCAGAAGCGCCCAACCCAGCGAACCATCCGCCACAATGTCAATCCATCGCGCAGCGGAACGGTCAAGCCCAGCCGTCAGCATGGAGGCAATCAGCCGGTCAGCCTCTGCCTGATGATCAGCGCTCGGCGCAATAAGCGCAGCCGCCCGCGCCGTCATCACCAATGAACCATGATAGTCTGCGCCCGTGGCCGCCGTGGTCCATAAAGACGTCATCGCGGCAACCTTGGCATCTGCACCTGATGCGGTGTAAGCATATCCAAGGCTTTCGGCCCGTGACCGCGCGGCATCGGGCGCATCGGGATCATCAAGGACCTGCGCATAAAGATCCACCATGTTCCGGTTCGACAATATACCAAGCGCAGCAGCTCCTGGCGCATATTTGACCCGGATCGTCGGCGTAAACATCGGCAACTGTACCCGCCAACCGTCAACCTGACGACCCGTGTCGGCAAATAGGCTTTCGGGGGGCTCAAGGCCCACAGCAGCGGAAAGACCGAAGCGCCAAGGGTTCATGCCCTCCACATTTTCCCATTCGATTTTCACCGAACGCCGCCCGTTAATACCGGCTCCAACCGCTTTTTCAGCCAGAAGATAATCGACGCCGCGCACCCATCCCTGATAGCGTCCCTGATTGATAAATGCCGTCGCGCTGCCTTGCTCACCCGCCAGCGACGCACAGATGGCGCGCGTCATTTTCCAGCGGCCATCGTTCACAAGGCGAACACCGCTTTCGGTCAATGGGCACATGCCCGCTAAATCGCCGTTGGCCAAATAGGCCTGCATCGCGACCTCGTGGAGGCGTTTTGTGTAATCTGCGCCATCAACCTGCTGAACAAGATTACGCGCCACGACCGAGTCACCCATCCGCAGCAACATCCACGCGCGCTCCGCTGTCCAATCCGCGCCGTTGACACCGGCGGGCGTGTTGGTGCGGCTGGCAAGTAAGCGCCGCGTCATGATAGTAGCCCAGCGCGAGGCAATCGGCCCCGACGTCCGCTCTACTATCTGGCTGAGGAAAGCACCATCCAGGGTACCAAAAGAGTCGGCCGGAAATCCGCCTGATGCTTCCGATAAAATCCCGATATCGTCCAAAGACTTTCGCGCGGAAGGTGGCACATCAAAACGGATGACCAATTCCGGCTCTTCTTCATCTTCCTCTTCCGTCGCACTTTCATCCCCCGTCAAAGGGGTCGTGGCGGTTGCGCCATTCGCCGATCTGGGGGCATTCGGCGCAGGTCGGCCTGCTGTGGGCGTCGGCGGGGGTGGAGGATCGCCAAAGCCTTCAGGAAGCAGGGATTCAGGCCCCTGCTGCCCAAGCGCGGGCAAAGAAAATACCAAGACCAGAGCGCTGGCAACCAAAAGGCCGCTTTTTGAAATCTTGTCAGTCAATGATGCGAACCTGTTTCCATATCTGCGAACAGCAATGCGGTATGTCTCCATATCATCCGTTGCCATTGCCGCAACCCTGCGCTGAGAATAGCAATCCTATGCCCCTTGCAGCAACCGATAGAAACCGCAAAAACGGCATTTCATGCAACCATGCGACTTTTTTCCGATTATCATCCTGTATTTAAAAATAAAATCTGAAAAGCGGCAAACTGCTTTCGGCTTACGCCAAGGCGATATATAGGCCATATCGTCATGGCTGAACATCACGAACAGATAAAACGTAAATTTGGCATGCAACCCGCATTGGTCATTGACCGTCCGGTGGTGCTTGTCGGCATGATGGGCGTTGGCAAAACCAGCATCGGAAAACGGCTTGCCGGCCGTCTGGATGTGCCGTTCGCCGATGCCGATGAGGAAATTGAAAAGGCAGCGGGTCTGTCGATTACAGAAATATTCGCAAAATTTGGTGAGGGATATTTCCGCGATGGTGAACGCCGCGTGATTGCCCGGCTCATCGAAGGCGAACCGAAGGTTATTGCAACGGGTGGCGGCGCTTTCGTCAACGACGATACCCGCGCACTCATCTTGGAACGCGCAACATCGATCTGGCTTGATGCCGATGTCCAAGTGCTTGCCGACCGCGTGTCGCGGCGGGACCACCGCCCTTTGTTGAAAGGCAAGGACCCCGTCACGGTCCTGACCGATCTTGGCAAGGTGCGTAACCCCATATATGCCGCTGCCAATCTCCACATTCGCAGCGATACCTCGCCGCATGTGCGGACCGTTGAAAACATATTGAAGGCCCTTTGCGCATGACCGTGATATCCGTCGACCTGTCCAACTGCCCCTATGACATTCATGTCCGCGCCGGGTTACTGGCCGATGTCGGCGCGATTTTAACGCCTTATGCCCGCGACCGCCATTTGCTTGTGGTAACCGACGAAAATGTGACTCAGGCCGTTCTGCCGCAGTTTGAATCGGCCTTGCGCGGCGCAGGGCTGTCATGCGCGCATTTCACACTGCCCGCTGGCGAAGCGGGGAAAAGCTGGGTGCAGTTGGAGCAGCTTACGGATTGGTTGCTGGAACAGCATGTGGAACGCAGCGACCATATTGTCGCGCTAGGCGGCGGCGTAGTTGGAGACATTACTGGCTTTGCCGCGCATATCATCAAGCGCGGCTGCGCCTTTGTGCAGATACCTACGACCCTGCTTGCCCAAGTCGACAGCAGTGTTGGCGGCAAGACCGCCATCAACAGCGCGGCAGGCAAAAATCTGGTCGGGGCGTTTCATCAACCAGCGATGGTGTTGATCGACCCAGAGTTACTTTTAACACTTCCACCCCGCCAACTCGCGGCGGGTTTTGCCGAGGTGGTAAAATACGGCCTGATTGATGACGCTGCGTTCTTTGACTTTTGCGAGGATAATCTCGACAGCTTTTTTGCGGGTGACCCTGATGTCCGCGCGCAGGCCATCATCCGGTCCGTACAATCCAAGGCGCGGATCGTCGCCGCAGACGAAACCGAACGCACGGGCACGCGGGCGTTGTTGAACCTGGGGCACACTTTTGGCCACGCGCTGGAGGCCGACACTGGCTTTTCCGACCGGCTGTTTCACGGCGAAGCGGTCGCCGCCGGCATGGCCTTAGCATTTCGGTATTCGGTGCGGCTGGGCCATTGCCCCGCAGAAGATGCCGAGCGGGTTACTAAGCTTCTAAAGCGGGCCGGCCTGCCCACGACGCTATCAGACGCGGGGGTCACCGCAAATGGCGCGGCCTTGGTCGACTATATGCGGCATGACAAGAAAATGAGCGGAGGCACGCTGCCCTTCTTGCTCGCACGCGGTATCGGGCAGACATTTTTGTCCAAAGATGTCGCACTGGACGACGTCGCAGCATTCCTCGACAGCGAAGTTTAGTCGTCCGTTATCAGAAAGTCGTCAGAGTCGTCGCCGCCGAAACTGTGGCGGGTTCCAGCATGCATGTCACCGGTTGTGAACTGCGCTTTCATGCGGCTGCGGTCACGATGTCGAAACTCCAGGATAATGTCTTGAATCTTTTCACGATCATTACCGAAATATTTCAACGCGTCGGCAGACATCCGGATGGAGGATTCAAATACCTCACGCATGATGTCGATGCCGTTGTCTTTCATCAATAACAAGGCTTGCTCCCGGCCATAAGCCCGCACGAACAATTTTGTGCGCGGGAATGTTTCGCGCACGGGCATCAGCGATTCTGCGGTCATGTACCGGTCGTCAATGCAGAAGAATATCGCCTGCGCGTCTTCGCCGCCTGCCCGCTTCAGCAAGTCGACGCGGGTGCCATCGCCGTAAAAAACCTTGAAGCCAAAGTCCTCACTGAGGTCGATGGTCTGGGGATCTATGTCAATCAACGTGACTGAGCGCCCTGCCGCCTGCATGATCTGCGATACCTGTTGCCCGAAACGTCCATGCCCTACGATAATGACATTGGCTTGCGACGCGAGTTCCGGATCATCAAGCTGCACATCGCCACTGACCTTTCGTGCCGCAAGCTTGCCCGCAAAGATCATCAGGAACGGCGTCGTCGCCATGGATAACGTGACGACCGCGCCAAACAAGCTTGCGGCCTCCGGTTCAATCAGCAGGGCCTGCTGCGCTGCGGCAAACAACACGAACGCAAACTCCCCACCTTGGCTCAAAAGCATCGCCATAATGATCGACGGTCTGTCTTGAAGGCCAAAACACCGACCAAGCGCATATATAACGGCGATCTTCACCGTGATCAGCGCCAGCGCCAGACCCGCCACGAAAAAGGGTTGCGAAAGGATTACATCGACATCAAGCAACATGCCGACAGCCAGGAAAAACAGGCCGAGTAAAATTGATCGGAACGGATCAATATCGGCCTCCAACTCATGCCGGTAAGGGGATTCCGCCAACATGACGCCAGCGACAAATGCGCCCAAGGCTGGCGAAACACCGATCGCTTGCATCACCGCAGCGCTGACGCAGACGGTGAATAGGCCCGTGACGATAAACAATTCGCGCTCTGAAATCTTGCCGACCAACCGCAAGAGCGGCGACAGCAGATAGCGTCCGGCCAACACCAGTCCCGCAATCGCCAGCACGGCGTATAACACCAGATACCACCCCTCAATCGCGCCCTCCTCCGCAGGTGCGCGCGACAAGGCAGCAACGATCGTCAACAAGGGAACAATGGAAATGTCCTGAAATAACAATATGGAGAAGCTTTTCTCTCCATAATCGGTCTTCATCCGACCGCGCGATTGCAGCAATGGCAACACCTGGGCGGTGGAGGATAAAGCCAGCGGAAGCCCAAGAACTAAGGCGGCTTGCCAGCTAAAACTTGGCATTGCGAAATGGATGACGGCAAACATGCCAAGCCCGCACAAGATGACCTGTAACGGCCCGAAAAGCAGGATATCCCGCCGCAACAGCCAAAGCCTGCTGGGTGATAACTCAAGCCCGACGAGGAACAGCAGCAAGATGATGCCGATTTCGGAATAGGCTAATATCGTCTCTGGCGCGTCAATCAGCGCTAGGCCGTCAGGCCCAATGGCAATGCCCGCGACCAGATAGCCAAGCACCGCGCCAAGGCCGAGACGCCTGAAAATCAGCACCGCCAACAACGCCGCGCCGAGCAGCACCACCCCGCCTAACATGACATCAGCGACGAGGTGGTGTGATGTTTCTTCCATCAGGCTTTCTCTTTGGCCTGCGCGGCAGCAGCGAGGATCGCATCATAAGGCAATAATATCGCGGCATGACGCGAAGGATAATCAGTTGCCGCTGCCAACAATGCCAATTCCGGCCAGCAGCTTGGCATATCGCCCTCCCGCTGTAACGCCTGCGCCACGCCATCGCGCAATTTTGCGACTTCGGTCATAGCTGTTCCAACAGCATTATGCATCAAAATCGCAGCGGAAGCCTGTCCAAGCGCGCAGGCATTGGCGCGTAATGCAAGTCCCTGCAATTTTCCGTCAGCGTCGGTCACAATATCGGCCTGAATGCGGCTGCCGCATAAGGGTGAACGCACTTCGGCGCTGCCATCCGGCGCAGCAAGGCGATGGTCAGCGACCAAAGACGTCGCCAACCGCAAAATATCCCGATTGTAGAGCGCGGAGTCCATCAATTTGCCGTTTCTGCGTCACGATCGGCAGCGAGGCGTTGTTCGCGGACAAATTCGGACATGGCATCGCCGCTGGCATTGAGCAAAGGATATGTGCGCGAACGAGTCATCCATTCGGGCCGCCCCTCATCCGCGCCATAGGCCAAATCATATCCCATCACGAACAGCAGGAAAACGAGGGTCGCGATAATCAGGCCCTTGAGCATACCGAAGCCAAAACCAAGGACGCGGTCAATCGGGCCAAGTACGGACTTGCGCGATTTAGCGCCAATCGATTTCGCAATCCATGTACCCACGGCAAAGATCACGATGACCAGTGCCAAAAAGGCAAGCACCGCAGCGCCGGAGTCAGAACCCACAGCCTCTGCCAAAGCCGCCGTCGCAGGCGCGTGGAACATACGAACCGCCAAGATGATCAGCACCCATGCAATCATCGACAGAGCCTCTTGCACAAAGCCGCGTAAGAAGCCGAATGCGGCCCCGCTACCCAGCAAGAACAGGACAATGATATCAAGTGCTGTCATCTGATCCTGTTGCCCTTATAACCGTTCAAAGAGGATTTAGGGGCGTCCCAGCATATGGTCAACGAGATTGGCAAGCGTGCGGAACTCTTGCGTTGAAATGCCGGCCGGACCTTTCACCGAAGGCGGTACCAATGCGCGGCTGAACCCGAGCTTCGCTGATTCCTTCAGTCGCAACGCACCATGGGCCACGGGACGGATTTCACCAGACAAAGCCACTTCGCCAAACAGCACAGCATCGGACGGCAGTGGCCGTTCCGCCAAAGCCGAAACCAACGCCGCTGCAACCGCAAGATCGGCGGCTGGGTCGGAAATGCGATAGCCACCCGCAATGTTGAGATATACCTCAGCGGTTGAAAAACTCAGTCCGCATCGCGCCTCCAGCACCGCCAATATCATCGCGAGCCGACCGCTGTCCCAGCCCACAACGGCGCGGCGCGGTGTTGCTCCACTGGATAGCCGCACGGTCAGGGCCTGAATTTCCACAAGCACTGGCCGCGTTCCTTCCAACGCCGGAAACACCGTTGCCCCTGTAACCTGTTCGGCCCGGTCGGTCAGGAACAATGCGCTTGGGTTGCCGACCTCGGTCAAGCCTTCTTCAACCATCGCAAAAACACCGATTTCGTCGGTCCCGCCAAACCGGTTCTTGGACGCGCGCAAAATGCGATATTGATGGCTGCGTTCGCCTTCGAACGACAATACGGTGTCGACCATATGTTCCAGCACGCGGGGTCCTGCAATCGTCCCGTCCTTCGTAACATGACCAACGAGCATCAACGCTGTGCCGCGTTCCTTGGCAAAGCGGATAAGCTCTTGCGCCGACGCGCGGACTTGGCTGACGGTGCCCGGCGCGCCTTCGATGAGGTCGCTATGCATTGTCTGAATCGAATCGATGACCAATAAAGCGGGCGGCGCGCCTTGTGCCATCGTCGTCAGGATATCGCGCACAGAGGTTGCAGCAGCAAGCTGCACCGGCGCATCACCAAGACCAAGCCGACGCGCCCGCAAGCGCACTTGGTCCACAGCCTCTTCACCCGAAATATAGGCAACGGATAGGCCGCGCCGTGCGAGGTTCGCGGCAGCTTGTAACAGTAATGTCGACTTACCAATGCCCGGATCACCACCGAGCAAGGTCGCTGAACCCGGCACAAGGCCGCCACCCAATGCGCGGTCAAATTCGGATATGCCGGTCGAGGCACGTTCGGGCAGTTTAATGTCCGTATTCAATCCGGACAATTCGACCGCACGGCCGCCCGAATGCAGATGATGCTTCAGCTCAAAAACAGTTGCCTTGGCCTCTTCCGCCAAGGTGTTCCATTCGCCGCAATCATCGCACTGCCCCTGCCAGCGGTTGGATTCGGACCCGCATGCCTGACACACATATTTGCGCTTTGGTTTTGCCATAGCCGGTGACTAACAGAACAAATCAAGAACTCAAGACATAAGTGCTTAGGGTCAGGACCCAGTATCAGCGCTTGCGTGTGACGCAGGGTAATGCCACATATTTGATATGCGCGAAAAAGAACTCAGACTGGCGCTCATTTGTTATGGCGGGGTTAGCCTTGCCATTTACATGCATGGCGTCACACGCGAGATTTGGCACATGGTCCGCGCGAGCCGCGCTTTTCATGACGGTGCGCCGCCCTCCCGCCGCAGCGAGATTGTCTATCATGATTTGCTTGCAGAGTTGTCACGCGTCAGTGGCGTAAAACTGCGCGTTTTGACGGACATCATTGCGGGGTCAAGCGCGGGCGGTATCAACGGAATTTTCCTGTCGCAGGCTATTGTCACGGGCCAATCGCTTGAACCGTTGACCGATATGTGGCTTGAAATGGCGGACGTCGACGTGCTGCTTGATCCTGACGCCCGCCCGCTGTCGCGCTTCACCAAATTTTGGGCGACGCCCATTGCGTGGATGATCTTGCGCCGACGCGGCGGGGCGGTTGAAAGAACGGTCGCGAAAGAGGCGCAGGAGGAAGTCGCGGCCAAGCTGTCACGCTTTGTCCGCGCACGCTGGTTTGCGCCGCCCTTTGGCGGGAATGTGTTTTCGAAACTGTTGCTCGACGCGCTGAACGCAATGGCGGCGAGCGCAGCGGAACCGCCACTTTTACCAGCAAGCCAGCCGCTGGATTTGTTTGTCACCGTAACGGACTATTACGGGCATGATCGGGTGCTGCGTCTTAACAGTCCTGAAGAAGTCACAGAGTCCGAACATCGGATCACTGTCGATTTTTCAACACGCGGGCGAACGGGGCTTGCCGACATTGCCGAGCTGGTTTTTGCGGCGCGCGCCACGGCAAGTTTCCCAGGCGCTTTCCCACCATTTTCTGTGCGTGAACTTGACCGGTTGCTGGCGCGAGAAAATGTCCCATGGCTTGGCCGCAATATATTTTTGAAGCGCATATTGCCGCAGCAATTTGCCGCCAATGCCGCCGAAGATACGATGTTAATCGACGGATCGGTCTTGGCCAATGCGCCGTTTAACCAAGCGATCTCTGCCTTGCGCAACCGCCCAGCGCGCCGCGAAGTGGACCGGCGTTTTGTCTATATCGATCCAAAGCCGGGCCGCCCCAGTTTCCGATTTGGCAAACGCAATACAGACGGCACCGCCGATATGCCGCGCAAGCCACCGGGGTTTTTCTCGACGATATTGGGGGCGACGTCCAACATTCCGCGCGAACAGCCTATTCGTGACAGTCTGGAAAAAATCATGGGCCGTTCGGAACGTATTGAACGGATGCAACGTGTCATCGACAGCTTGCGGAGCGAAGTTGAAAATACGGTAGAGACGCTATTGGGCAAGACATGGTTCCTCACCCAGCCAACCGCAAGCCGCATGCAAAAATGGCGGCAGTCGGCGCAGGAAAAGGCGATTGTTGCCGCCGGGTTCGGTTATCGCGCCTATAACCACCTCAAAATCGCTGGCGTCGTTGACGATGTTATCGCCACCGCGCGCCGCAGCTTGCCCGATGCATCAGCCACGTTTTTCCGTGACTTGCGTGCCGCGCTTTGGACCGAAGTCGCGGACCGGGATCTCGACCTTATGCCGCCGCATAAGGGTAAAGCCACCGCACGCCAAATTGCCTTTTTCCGCGCGCATGACCTACGCTTCCGCATCCGTCGCCTGCGCTATCTCGCCCGGCATCTGACCGAAGAGGTCGAAAATGTTATCAATGTACCGGACGATGACATCGCCAAAATGCGCGACGCCATTTACAAATGCCTCGCTTTGTTTCTTGATCTGGAAACGGCGGAATTTTTAGGGCTGGATTTTGCGATGGCCGCCAAATCTGGCATCGACGATCCCGCAGGCTTGATGGACCATCTTGCGGCACAGCGCGATCTGGTGCGGACCGACAGCAAAGTCGACAAAATATTATGCGACGCCATGCTGACCCTGCCCGTTGGGGCACGCCGGATCATACTGCTCGGCTATTTGGGCTATGCACTTTATGACATCGCCACGCTGCCTTTGTTGCAGGATGAAGGCTTTGACGAATTCGACCCGGTCAAAGTGGACCGCATATCCCCCGACGACTGCGCCTCCATCCGCACGGGCGGCACGGCGGCGACGTTAAAGGGCATAGAGTTCAATAATTTCGGTGCGTTTTTCAGCCGCGCCTATCGTGAAAACGACTATCTATGGGGCCGTTTACATGGCGCGGAACGGATGATTGATATTCTTATATCGTCACTGCCGCCGAGTCATGAATTTTCGCCGGCCCGCGTGCAAAGTTACAAAAAACGGGCGTTTCACGCGATATTGGATGAAGAGCAGGACCGGCTGACGCATATCCGGCCCCTGATAAATTCCTTACGGACCGAGGTGGACCAGATTCAGATCTGACCTTCTATGCCGCAAAGCCTAATCGGTGATGTCGTCCCAAATGCCTTTAAGCTTGTCAAAAAAGCCGGTTGATTGCGGACATTCTTCGCCAGTTTCGGTTTCGCGGAACTCCCGCAATATTTCCTTCTGCCGCGCAGACAGCTTCGACGGCGTTTCCACGTCGATTTGGATGACCATGTCGCCGCGACCTCGCCCTTGCAGCACAGGCATACCTGCCCCGCGCTGGCGAAGCTGTTTGCCCGACTGTATGCCCTCTGGAACAATGATGATATGTTCGGCACTATCGAGGCCCGGGATGCGGATTTGGCCACCCAGCGCCGCTGTGGTGAAGCTTACGGGCACACGGCAGAACAATGTCGTGCCGTCGCGTTCGAACACCTTGTGGCGCGACAGATGGATGAAAATATACAGATCACCCGCCGCTGCGCCATTTGGCCCGGCCTCGCCCCGGCCCGCGACCCGAATGCGCGTGCCTTCGTCAACACCGGGCGGAATATTGACGGCGATGGTCTTGCGTTCATCCACCCGGCCTTCGCCGCCGCAGACCCGGCATGGGGACTCAATGACTTCGCCGCGACCGTGGCAGGTCGGGCATGTGCGTTCGACCACAAAGAAACCTTGCTGCGCTCGCACCTTGCCATGGCCTGCGCACAGGTTGCAGCGACGCTTGCCTGACCCCGGCGTCGCGCCAGTGCCTTCGCAAGTGCCGCATGCGGTGGCGACGTCGATGGTGATCTCGGCATCCTTGCCATGGAAGGCCTCGTCGAGCGAGATTTCGAGATCGTAGCGTAAATCTGCACCACGCGCAGGGCCTCGCTGGCGGCCACCAAAAGCGTCGCCAAAAAAGCTCTCGAAGATATCGGAGAAGTCCCCAAAACCGGCGCCGCCTTGGCCACCGCCGCCACCGCCCATGCCGCCATTTTCAAACGCCGCCTTGCCAAACCGGTCATAGGCTGCGCGCTTTTGCGGGTCTTTCAGGACGTCATAGGCCTGACTAATGGCCTTAAACTTGGCTTCGGATTTGTCGCAGCCGGGATTGCGGTCGGGATGGCATTCCATCGCGATCCGGCGATACGCGGTTTTCAGCGTCTTTTCATCCGCTGTCCGCTCGACTTCCAACAATTCGTAATAATCAATGTCGAGATTCATGACTGACTACCCCCCGGTCTTCCCGACCATCGCTGCGTTTCGATAGCGACGGTCGGAAATATTCAACATCAGTCTTTCTTGTCGTCTTCGACTTCGGAGAATTCTGCATCGACAACATTATCGTCTGCTGGTGCCTCTTCCGATGCGGCACCTGCCGATGCTCCGGCGGCTTGCTCTTCCTTGTAGATCGCTTCGCCAAGCTTCATCGCGATTTGGGCCAAGGCCGCTGCCTTTTCCTTCATCGCTTCTGCATCGCCGCCTTCAATGGCGGTTTTGGTTTCCGCCACCGCCGCTTCGATTTCGCCCTTCAGCGCGGCGTCAATCTTGTCGCCATGCTCTTCCAACTGCTTCTCGGTGGAGTGGACAAGGCTTTCTGCATTGTTCTTGGCTTCTGCCGATTCACGACGCTTCTTGTCTTCTTCGGCAAAGGCTTCGGCATCACGGACCATCTGTTCAATATCCGCATCAGACAGACCGCCCGATGCCTGAATTTTGATCTGCTGTTCCTTGCCTGTGCCCTTGTCCTTGGCCGTCACGCTGACGAGGCCGTTGGCGTCAATATCGAAGGTCACTTCAACCTGCGGAACGCCGCGGGGAGCGGGTGGAATGCCGACCAGATCGAAATTGCCCAACAGCTTATTATCCGCCGCCATTTCACGCTCGCCTTGGAAGACGCGGATGGTCACGGCATTTTGATTGTCTTCGGCAGTCGAATATACTTGGCTCTTCTTCGTCGGGATCGTCGTGTTACGGTCAATCATGCGCGTAAATACGCCGCCGAGCGTTTCGATACCTAGCGAGAGTGGCGTCACGTCGAGCAACAACACGTCCTTGACGTCGCCCTGCAAAACGCCCGCCTGAATGGCTGCGCCCATGGCAACAACTTCATCAGGGTTCACGCCCGTGTGCGGCTCCTTGCCAAAGAAATTCTTCACGACGTCGCGCACCTTTGGCATGCGGGTCATGCCGCCGACCATCACGACTTCATCAATGGCATCGGCCTTGATACCCGCATCGGCCAAAGCCTTTTTGCAAGGCTCAAGCGTGCGCTTGATCAGGTCACCAACCAATTTTTCAAGGTCGGCACGCGTGATGGTTTTCACAAGGTGCTTTGGACCATTTTGGTCAGCGGTAATGAACGGCAGGTTGACTTCCGTCGTCTGTGTCGAGGATAATTCGATCTTCGCCTTTTCAGCCGCTTCCTTCAAACGTTGCAGCGCAAGCTTGTCCTTGGTCAGGTCAATGCCTTCGGCCTTGTTGAAATCGGCTGCCAAATGCTCGACGAGCACGCTGTCGAAATCTTCACCGCCCAAGAAGGTGTCGCCATTGGTCGATTTCACCTCGAACACGCCGTCGCCGACTTCGAGGATCGAAATGTCGAACGTGCCGCCGCCAAGGTCATAGACTGCGATGGTTTTATTCTCGTCCTTGTCCATGCCATAGGCAAGCGCAGCAGCGGTTGGCTCGTTAATGATACGCAGCACTTCAAGACCCGCAATCTGGCCAGCATCCTTTGTGGCCTGACGCTGGGCGTCGTTGAAATAGGCTGGAACGGTGATGACCGCTTGCGTGACGGTTTCGCCCAAATAGGCTTCCGCTGTTTCCTTCATCTTTTGCAGGATGAATGCCGAAATTTGCGATGGCGAATATTCTTCGCCGCCTGCCTTGACCCATGCATCGCCGGTCTTACCCTTGACAATGCTGTAAGGAACGAGACCCATATCCTTCTTGGTCATAGGGTCATCAAAGCGACGGCCGATAAGGCGCTTCACCGCGTAAATCGTGCTTTCCGGATTGGTGACGGCCTGACGCTTGGCTGGCTGGCCGATAAGGCGCTCGCCATCCTTTGCAAAGGCCACGATTGATGGCGTTGTCCGTGCGCCTTCTGCATTTTCGATGACCTTGGGCTTGCCGCCGTCCATTACCGCAACGCAGCTGTTTGTCGTGCCCAAGTCGATACCAATAACTTTAGCCATAAAAACTTACCCCGAAAATTTAAAAATTGAACTTTACCCTGTCACATTTCGCACCAGCCCTATCAGGCACTGGGTTTCCGCGTAACGTGACGGTGTAGCGGCGATATAGGAGCCAATTCTCTTGGCACAAGACTTCGGCGTTCCTAGATAGGGAAAAAGTTAAGTGAAAACTCTGTATAGCTGGGCCGCTGCGGCGCCCACAGCTAACATCAAAAGGAGGACGTTATGAACCGACGTATATGCATATTCAGCGCCGCTGCGGCTGCCCTTTTGCTGGGTGCATGCGGCCCGACGCCGCAGTTGAAGGTAAAGGAAGCAACGCTGACCCTGTCGCCCGTCGATGACAATCCGTCCGCCATGCATTTCAACGTCTATGGCGGGCCGGAGGATGTGCATTTGCTGCGCGTAAGTTCACCATCGGCCGTTCGCGTTGAAATGCACGATGTCACGGTGGATGCAAAAACCGGTGCCGTGACCATGGCGCCTATGGACCGCGTGCTTATTCCCTCTGGCGAGAAAGTCGCCTTCAAAAAAGGCGGTAAGCATGTGATGATGTGGGGCGTCAACGTCATCCCCCGCCGCTTGGGCGTGATTGAGACCGAATTTCTGTTTTCAAACAATGTCCGCATAGTGGTAAAGGCGCGGGTACAAGAAATCGACGGCAGCGACCCGGACGAGAAGAAAGCAATTGATGGTTGAACATGTTCGGCCCGCACAAATCCGGCAGGCCCCTGACCGTCCGCGAACGGGCGCTGGCACAGTCCGTTTTCGGGTCAGCGCTCGATTATGCTGGCATCCGTATCCATAACCGCAAATATTTTTGGTTTCAGCCGCGCCGCGTGACCATGGCCCCGAACGGCCATTTATGGTTTCATCCCAAGGGCGATATGTTCTGCGATGATTTTTGCGACGCCAGCCTGAGTGCGCAAGGCCTGTTCATCCACGAACTGGTGCATGTGTGGCAGCACCAAAAGGGCATATTTTTGCCGCTTCGGCGGCATCCGTTTTGCCGCTATGATTATAGCTTGAAGCCGGGGTGGCAGCTCGACCAATATGGGTTGGAACAGCAAGCCGAAATCGTCCGGCATATATTCCTGTTGCGCAACGGCGCGAAGGTCGCAGGCGCGCCGCCGCTGTCGCAATATGAGGGCGTTTTACCCTTCTGACGGCAGCAGCCCAAGCCGGGCGCGCATCGACCAACGCACGAGCATCAGCACCGCGACAATGCCAAGCCCGGTCGCCAAGCCGACCCAAATGCCAACGCCATTCCACCCTTGCGAAAACGCGAGCCATGCGCCGACGCCAATGCCGACCACCCAATAGCCAAAGGCGGCAAACAACATGGGCACTTGTGTGTCATGTAATCCGCGCAACATGCCCGCGCCAACGACTTGCGCGCCATCGACAATCTGGAACAAGGCCGCAATGGCAAGGAAGCTGACGGCCAGTCGCACGACCTCCGCATTGATCGCGGCATCGCGGTCAATGAACAGCGAAATCAGCAATTCGGGTGACAGCCACATCAGCACCGCCATTGCCGCCATGAAACCCGTTCCCATGACGAAGCTGGTCCAACCAGCGCGGCGGATAAGCGCAAGATCGCGCCGGCCATAGCCAATGCCCACACGCACTGTCGCAGCCTGCGCAAGGCCCAAGGGCACCATGAACGTGACGCTTGCGACCTGAAGCGCGATGGCATGCGCCGCGACCGAGGCGGTGTCGATTAAACCCATGAGCATTACCGCAACGCCAAACACGCCGCCTTCCAACCCCATCGTCACGCCAATCGGTAACCCCAGTTTCCACAGCGCCCGAAACCGTGGCCAGTCGCTGCGCCACCAACGCCCGAAGAGATGATATCGCCGGAATTTGGGATGATAGCTAATCACCGCCACCATGCCCAAAAACATGAACATATTGGCGAGAATACTGCCAATACCAGCGCCGATTATGCCCAAGGCCGGCACGCCCAATTTCCCGAAAATGAGGACATAGTTGAATGCCGCGTTCGCAAAAACGCCCAAGATACCGATCACGAGCGACCACATGGGCTGCTCCAACGCTGACAGGAAATTGCGCGCGATAATCAACCACAAAAATGGCAGGATCGACCACATATAGGCCCGCACATAGCTTTGCGCCTTGGCCGCAAGTTCGGCTTGCTGGCCAAGCGTCAGCAATATGGCTTCGGTCTGCCATAAGATCAGCCAGATCGGGATCATGATCGCAACCGCGACCCACAATCCTTGCCGGAATGTGCGGCGGATATCGCGCACCGAATGCGCCTTTGCGCCGCGCTCGCTGGCCATCATCGGCGCGGTCGCGGTGACCAGGCCCATGCAGAAAATCGCCGCCGTCATGCACAGGTTGAACCCAAGCGACGCCGCCGCCAACTCGGTTGGCCCAAGCCACCCCACCATCACCACATCGGTCGCGCCAATCAACGACATCGACAGATTGGTCAGGATCAACGGCCACGCAAGCGACAGGGTCGCGCGAAGTTCATCGCGCCAAGGGGAATGACGGTCCGTCGGGATTGCCGCTGTGGTCATGGGACGCGCTCAATAGCGGAGCGTGCTGACTTACGCCACCCCCAGCCGAGGGTCAGGACTTAATATTTCAGAAGTGGGCGAACTTACTCCGCCGCCTTTGCCACCCCAACCAAAGCAGGGCGCAGCAAGCGGTCCTTGATCATATACCCCGCCTGCATTTCGGCGACGATGATGCCGGGTGCGACATCTGTGCTTGGAATTTCAACCATCGCCTGATGCTGATTGGGGTCCAGCGGCATGCCCATCGCGGCAATGCGCGTAATGCCGTTTTTGGCAAAAACGCTGTCCAACTCGCGGCCTGTTGCCTCAAGGCCGATGACGAGTGGTTTCATCGCCTCGCTCTCCCGCATTTCAGACGGAATTGCTTCCAAGGCGCGCGAAAGATTGTCGGACACGGACAGCACATCGCGGGCAAAACCCGTTGCGGCATAAGCGCGCGCGTCCTGCGCCTCTTTCTCCATACGGCGGCGCACATTTTGCGTTTCGGCCTGCGCGTATAAAACATCCTGCTGTGCAGCGGCAAGCGCCTCTTCCAGCGCCGCAATCTTTGCATCGACAGCGTCGGTTGCTTCTGGCGTATCGTCTTTCATATGCTCTGGCACGCCCTCAAGTTCTTGTTCTACAGCAGGATCGGCTGCGGCTGATTTCTTCTTTGTCATAAACCTGATTAACCCAATTACGTTGCGACTGCATGGTCGTTTGTTGCGTCTCGCATATAGAAAGCAATTTTATTTCATCAACCCGCGCATTATTTAATTAAACGGCTCAGCGCTTGCGCGGTAAAATCGACCATCGGCACGATGCGCGCATAATTCAGGCGTGTCGGGCCAATGACGCCAATGACGCCAACCACCTTGCCCCCTGCCTCCCGATAGGGCGCGGCGATGACCGACGATCCCGAAAGCGAGAAAAGATTATTTTCCGAACCGATGAAGATCCGCGTCGATTGTGCCTCACGCGCGCTGTCGACCAGCCGCGCAATTTCCTCTTTGCTCTCTAGCTCGTCAAGCAATTGCCGGACGCGGTCAAGGTCGGCTGCTGCTGCTTCGTCGATCAGGTTCGACTGCCCACGCACGATGAGCACTGGCCGATCATTGGCATCGAGCGACCAAATCGCCAGCCCATCGCGCACCAGTTTTTGGCTGGCGACATCAAGCTCCGCCTTTTCAGCGCGAATTTCGCTGTCGAGGCGCTCGAGCGCTTCGGACAGCGTCAATCCCGAAAGGCGGGCCGTGATATAGTTGGCGGCCTCCAATAACATGGATTCGTTGATTGCCGGGTCAATCGACACCAGCCGGTTTTCGACGCTGTTGTCGGACCCGACCATGATCGCGAGCACTTGTGACGGGGACAGGCGGGCAAAGCTAAATGCCTTTAGGACCGCGTCACGCTTTGGCACAAGCACGATACCGGCGCAGGCGGACAGACCCGACAGTACCGAAGTTGCGGCGACCAGCGCCTCTTCAATCGGCCCCTCGCCCCGGATTTGCGATTCAATCGCGCGTTGTTCCTCAACCGATGGTGCCGCCGATTGCATCATGCCGTCCACGAACAGGCGCAGGCCGCTTTCGGTTGGCACGCGCCCGGCGCTTGTGTGCGGTGAGGCGAGATAGCCCGCTTCCTCCAAATCCTGCATGACATTGCGGATCGAGGCTGGCGATAGGTTTAACCCTGCAAATTTGGAAACTGTCCGCGATCCCACGGGCGCGCCATTGTCCAAATAGCTTTCCACCACCATCCGGAAAATCACGCGTGTCCGGTCATTCAATTCATAGATGGGTGTTTGGCTCACCCCGACAGTGTAGCGCACCGCGCACTTGCAAAGCAAGCGGGGCAGGCTAATGCGGGCGGCAACTTATTATCAGGAGATTATCATGCGTCCATCCGGCCGTGCGCCAGACGAAATGCGCGCCATTTCGATTGAAACCCATTTCACCAAACATGCCGAAGGTAGCTGCCTCATCGGTTTTGGCGACACCCGTGTGCTAGTGACCGCCAGCGTCGAAGATCGTATTCCGCCATGGTTGCGCGGCAAGGGTGAAGGCTGGGTCACGGCGGAATATTCGATGCTGCCCCGCGCCACGCATACGCGCAGCCAGCGCGAAGCCGCCAAGGGTAAGCAATCGGGCCGGACTCAGGAAATTCAGCGTCTTATCGGCCGTTCGTTACGCTCCATCGTGGATTTGAAGAAGCTGGGCGAAAACCAAATCACCATCGATTGCGACGTGTTGCAAGCCGATGGCGGCACACGCACCGCCGCGATTTCCGGCGCTTGGGTTGCCTTACGGCTTGCCGTCAACGGCCTGCTGGCGTCGGGCGCGATTAAGGAAGATCCCATTAGCGGCCGGGTTGCTGCGGTAAGCTGCGGAATCTTCAAAGGCACGCCTGTGTTGGACCTTGATTATATCGAAGATTCCGACGCAGATGCCGATGCGAATTTCGTCCTGATCGAAGGTGGCCAGATTGCCGAAGTGCAAGCAACCGCCGAAGGCGCGACCTATGACGAAGAAGGCCTGCTGCGCCTGCTCCGCCTCGCGCGGATGGGAACAGACCGGATTTTCGCGGCGCAGTCCGACGCGGTTAAATAGGAAGTCTTTAGGGTCAGGACCACTTAAATTCTGTGTCATTCCCGCGAAAGCGGGAACCCATGGCCGAACGGTTAGGCCATGGATCCCCGATCAAGTCGGGGATGACACTATGGCTTGAGGCGACGTTTCATATGAATCACCGCAAACTCGAACCCGGCAGGCTGGTCATCGCCAGCCATAATGCGGGCAAGGTCCGGGAAATCCGTGCCTTGCTTGCGCCTTTTGGGATCGAACCGGTATCGGCGGGCGAACTTGGCCTGCCTGAACCTGACGAAACCGGCACCAGCTTTGCCGAAAATGCTTCGCTCAAGGCCCATGCGTCGGCGCAAGGTTCCGGCCTTCCCGCGCTGGCCGATGACAGCGGCCTATGCGTTGCCGCCTTGGACGGTGCGCCGGGGGTCTACACGGCCGACTGGGCGGAAACGCAAATGTTCGAAGGCGGGCCGGGGCGTGACTGGTATATGGCGATGGGCAAGGTTGAGGGCAAGCTGGCCGAACTTGGCCCCGACACCGACCGGAGCGCGTATTTCGTCTGCACTTTGGCGCTTGCATGGCCCGACGGGCATCAGGAAATTTTCGAAGGCCGTGTGCAGGGCAGCCTGACGTGGCCGCCACGCGGGTTGCTTGGCTTTGGTTATGACCCTGTGTTCGTGCCTGACGGACGCAGCGAGACCTTTGCCGAACTTGACCCGCAAGAGAAACACGCCATGAGCCACCGGGCGGACGCATTCCGCAAATTGGTTGCGGCGGTGTTTTGAACGCCTCAGTGCCATCATATACCGTTGCCCTGAGCCGTCAGCGCGACAGCGCTGACGAAAGTCGAAGGGCGCTTTTCAGTATAGCATCTTGGCTGACGGCAACACACCCTTCGACGGACGCAGCCGATGCCCGGCTGCTGCTCAGGGCTACGGTCTTTGTTGGCTGATGACGATGACACGCCAATTGCAGCCACCCCTCGCCCTTTACATCCATTGGCCATTTTGCGTTTCCAAATGCCCTTATTGTGATTTCAACAGCCATGTCCGCGACACGGTGGACGATGCGGCGTGGTGCGCGGCATTGCTGGCGGACATGGCCTATGAGGCGGGACGCACGGCAGATCGTAAGCTGACCTCCATCTTCTTTGGCGGGGGCACGCCGTCGTTGATGCCGCCGTCCACCGTTGCCGCGCTGATTGACGCGGCGCAGCGGCATTGGGGCTTTGCGGACAACATCGAAATCACTTTGGAAGCCAACCCGTCATCGGTGGAGGCGGCGCGCTTTGCCGACCTCGCAGCAGCAGGCGTCAACCGCGTATCGCTTGGGCTTCAGTCACTGGATGATGCTGCGCTGGCATTTCTGGGCCGCGCGCATTCGGTGGCGGAAAGCCAGGAAGCGCTGGCCATTGCGCAGCGTCATTTTGGCCGCGTCAACATCGACCTGATTTACGCGCGACCTGATCAAACCGCCGGCCAGTGGGGGGCCGAGCTGCAACGCGCCCTTTCCTTCGGCACCGATCATATGTCGCTGTATCAACTTACCATTGAACCCGGCACGCGCTTTGAAACTTTGGTGCGCACGGGCCATTTCATCCCCGCCGACGATGATGATGCCGCGACCTTATATGAACTGACCGGACAGATGACATCCGCCGCAGGCATACCGGCTTATGAAATCAGCAACCATGCGCGCCACGGGAGCGAAAGCCGCCATAATTTAAGCTATTGGCGCTATGATGATTATATCGGCATTGGCCCCGGCGCACATGGGCGGCGGCTGAACGCCGCAACCCAGCGCCATAAAAAGCCGGAGAATTTTTTGTCCGCCGTCGAACGCAACACCCACGGCATCAGCAGCGAAGACCATCTCGATGCGGCGACACGCGCCACCGAAAGCTTGCTGATGGGATTGCGGCTGGCGGAAGGGATTGACCTTGGCCGCCTGTCGCAACGCACGGGCATCGCTGCCGCCGACTTGCTCGACATCGATGCAGTCGACAAAATCGCGCAGCTTGGCCTTATCGCGCGCGTCGGAGATCATGTCACCGTCACACCGCAAGGCATGCCATTGCTCGATGCCATCCTGCCGCAAATAGTAAATATTGAGGCGGATGCCATCGCCTGATAGCATGAGATTTATGCCCTCCTTGCTCACCGAATATCTCGCGTTCCTGACCGACAACCGCCGGATGTCACCGCATAGCGTGCGCGCCTATTACGCGACGGCAGACCGGCTGTCGGGATTCCTGCAACGCCATTGGGGCGGCGAAGTTACCCGCGTGACGCTGCAGAAGATTTCATCGGCAGACATGCGCGCATTTTTGGCCGACCGGCGCGGCGATGGCCTTACTAATCGTTCCACGGCGCGTGAACTGTCCGCAGCGCGGCATTTCTTACGCTTTGCCTTGGGCGATGATGTTACTTTGCCTGTGATGAAGGGGCCGCGTGTGCAGCGCAGTCTTCCGCGCCCGGTGAACCCCGATGATGTTCTGGCCCTGGCTGATGACGTCGCCGAAAATGCAAAGGATATTTGGATCGGCGCGCGCGATTGGGCGCTGCTTTTGTTGCTCTATGGCAGCGGCCTGCGCGTCAGCGAAGCGACCGGCCTGATGGGCGACATATTGCCGCTGGGCAGCACGTTGCGCGTCACAGGCAAGCGCAACAAGACGCGTATCGTGCCCTTGCTGGAGCAAGTCCGGACCGCCATTCAAGAATATCTCGCGCTCTGCCCTTATACCGCCGGTGCCGATCAGCCATTGTTTCGCGGCGCACAAGGCGGGCCATTATCGCCCGCATTGGTTCGCCGCGCGGTTCAGGGCGCACGCACGCGATTGGGCTTGTCCGACCGGACAACTCCGCACGCGCTGCGCCACAGCTTTGCCACGCATTTGCTGGCGGGCGGGGCGGACTTGCGTAGCTTGCAGGAACTATTGGGCCATGCCAGCCTGTCGTCGACTCAGGTTTATACGGCTGTCGATACCGCTATGCTTTTGGATGAGTATCAGAACGCACATCCTCGGGCATAAGCACGGGTTTAGCTTTCCACCTCAGTAATCGCCAAACATAGGTCAGGACGATAGCTGCGATCACTAAGGTCGAAACTGGCCCAAGCCATTTTTCCACATCTTTGAACTGCGATCCCAGAAAATAGCCCGCACATGCCAAGGCCGAGGTCCATCCGGCGGTGCCAATCGTCGAAAATATCATGAAACGCCGAAACGTCATGCCGAACAAGCCAGCGGGTATCGAAATCAGCGACCGTAATGTGGGCAACATCCGCGCGATCAATACGATGATCGATCCATGCTTGCGAAACAGGCTTTGGCCGCGCTCCACCTCATCCCAATCGAGCGTCAACCAACGGCTGTATCGGTCGATGAAGACATGCATCCGCGCCTCACCAAATTTGACCGCCACCCAATACCATATCCAGTTGCCGAGCATCGCGCCTGCCGTGCCAGCCGCAATTGTCCCTGCAAGGTTCATAGTCCCGCGCGCCGATGATACACCAGCCACGGTCATGATGACTTCGGACGGTATCGGCGGGAATATCGTTTCGAGCAGCATCAACAACGCGACACCCCAATAATGGCCCCATTCGACCAAGCGAATGATCCAATCTTCCATTATTTCTGCCCCGACAATTTATGTTCAATAACGTCGAGAATGCGCGATGGTGTGTCCGTGCCATTAAAACGATCAATGGCGACGATTCCCGTGGGCGAGGTCACGTTTATCTCGGTCAGCCACTGCCCACCGATGACATCAATGCCGACAAATATCAGGCCAAGCTCCTTCAAACGCGGGCCCATAGCCATGCATATCTCAAGCTCACGGCTGGTAAGCTGCGTCCACTCCGCGCTGCCGCCAACGGCCAGGTTGGACCGGAACTCGCCTTCGCCCGGACGGCGGTTAATCGCGCCAGTCACTTCGCCGTCAATCATAACGATACGTTTGTCGCCCAGCGCCACATCGGGCAGGAATGGCTGTACCATATGCGGTTCGGGCCAAGTAGTGTTGAACACCTCAAACAAGGCACCCAAATTGCTTCCGTCGGCGTCAATGCGGAAAATGGCTTTGCCACCATTGCCGTGCAGCGGCTTTACAACAACCGCGCCATGTATTTTTTGGAAGTCGCTCACTTCGTCTGCCGAACGGGTGATGATTGTCGGCGGCATATACTGCCGATAATCGAGCACCATCACTTTTTCGGGCGCGTTGCGGACGCTGACGGGGTTGTTGACCACCAAAGTTTCATGCGCGATGCGTTCAAGCAAATGGGTGGCGGTGATGTAGCCGACGTGAAAAGGCGGGTCCTGCCGCATCAACACCACGTCGATGTCAGCGCCTAAATCAATCTTCTGCGGCGCGCCAAAACGATAATGCGCGCCTTCGACCCGTTGCAGGTCATGCACCGGATGCGCCCAAGCCATCAGCCGATCATTGGCATCCAGCGTCAAGGAACCAACATCATAATGCCAGATATCATAATCGCGCGTTTGCCCTGCCAACATCAGCGCAAAGCTGGAATCGCCAATGATGTTGATGCCGTCCATCGGGTCCATCTGGACCGCCATTTTGATTGTCATTTCGCGAGTTCCTATCCGTGCCAGACATTTGGCAAATGGTTGGGCCATCGCCATGGCGCAACCATAATTACATCAATCTGCATATTTTCGCATTCTTTGCCATATTTGGGGAGCAGAATTTCTGCCGCAGCGGCCACACGGCGCAACCGACTGGCATCAACCGCTGTAGCAAGGTCAACGGCTTTTGTCCGTGCCTTTACCTCGACAAAGGCGATGCTCGTTCCGCGCCGGGCGATTAAGTCCACCTCACCACGCGGGGTTTTCACGCGCACGCCCACAATGCGCCATCCTTTCAGCCGCAGGAACCAAGCGGCAATAGCCTCCCCGCGCCGTCCGCGTTTTTCGGCGGCAAGGCGCTTCACTGCGCCTTCAACTCTGTCGCGCGTGCATAAACCGTATTGCGCTCCAGGCCAAAGCGCTTGGCAATCGCGCCCGCTGCCTTGGCGGCTGACATAGTTTCCAGCGCCTCTTGCAACGCGGCATCGACATCCCCCGTCTCGGTCGCCACGTCGCCGGCAGGCGGGCCAATGATCAGGACGATTTCGCCTTTCGGTTCCTGTGCGGCATAGCGCGCCGCCAGTTCTGCCGCCGTTCCGGTGACAACCTCTTCAAACTTTTTGGTCAGTTCGCGGGCCACGGCAACTTCGCGGTCGCCATAAGTGTCGGCGATGGCGGCCAAGCTTGCGGCCAGACGCGGACCGGCCTCGTAAAACACCAATGTCGCCTTGATTTGCCCCAGCTCGGTCAATGTCTCGACCCGCGCTTTGGCTTTATTGGGCAGGAACCCTGCAAACAAGAAACGGTCTGTTGGAAGGCCACAGATCGACAAAGCCGCCGTCACGGCACTTGCGCCCGGAATGGTGAACACCGGCACGCCGGCGTCACGTGCGGCGCGGACAAGCTTATATCCGGGGTCGGAGATTAAGGGCGTGCCAGCGTCCGACACCAAGGCGACAACACCGTCCCGCGCGGCGGCGACCAAGGACTCGCGCTCAATATCCCCGCTATGGTCGTTATAGCGGCGCATTTTCTTTTTAATGCCAAGGTGATGCAGTAATTTGCCCGTGACGCGGCTGTCCTCAACCGCGACGATTTCTGCGGATTTCAGAAGGTCGATTGCCCTTTGCGATATATCTGCAAGGTTGCCGATGGGGGTCGCAACGACATATAAGCCTGATTCGAAAGTCATCGGATTATGCAGCTTCTTCCCAAGGAACCCAAAATGAGTGCATCCATTGCCGTAACGGGCGCGCAGCCGCAAGCTTTAGCAGGCCCGATCACAAAGCTGTTGATATTGGCGTCGCTTATCTTGCTGGCGGCCTGTAGCACAGTCCCGCGCAGCAAAGCCCCACCAGCGGCAGTTGCTGAGCCATCGGACGGGATGCACCGCGTTGCCCTTTTGTTGCCTGTAACCGGTCCAGATGCCGAAGTGGGGCAGTCGATTGCCAATGCGACGGCTCTGGCGCTTTCAGATACCAAAGTAACCAACATCCGCATGGTTACGTATGACACCGGCCTTGGTGTGGCCGCCGCGACACAGCGCGCGATTGCGGATGGAAATAAGGTCATCTTGGGCCCGCTGCGCAGTGACAATGTCATCGAGGTCGCAGAAATTGCGCGTCCATCGGGTGTGCCCATCATCAGCTTTTCCAACGATGTGGGCGTTGCCGGACAGAATGTGTTCTTGCTTGGCCATTTACCGAACCAATCGATTGAACGCGTGGTGCTTTATGCCAAGTCACAAGGCATGAACCGCTTTGCCGCTGTCGTTTCATCGAACGTCTACGGACAACGTGCGCAATCGAACATAACGACAGCCGTAAGGGCCGCCGGCGGCATATTAGTGGGCATTCAGGAATCTAATGGCACCGCCGCGTCTGCCGATGCCGCCGCCCGTCGTCTGGCACAGATGGGCACTATTGACGCCATATTGGTTGCCGACAGCGGGCGCGCTGCGATGGCAATTGTGCCTGCGCTGCGCCGCAGCGGGCTTCGCACGGCCAAAATCTTGGGCACCGATTTGTGGAATATCGACGGCACGCTTGCGGGTAGTTCGCCCATGTATGGCGCGTGGTTCGCAAGTGTATCGGACACGCTCTACACCCAATATGCCACCAAATATCGCGCCCGATTTGGCAAAGCACCATTGCGTCTATCGAGCCTGGGCTATGACTCGGTGCTGCTGGTGGCCCGCGTCGCCCGCGACTGGCGTCCGGGCACACGCTTTCCCATAGGACAGTTGACCGATCCTCAGGGTTTCATCGGTGTTGACGGCGCGTTCCGTTTCAACCCTAATGGAATGACCGACCGTATGCTTGAGGTGCAGGAAATCCAGGCGGGCAAATTCGTAACCGTCAGCGCGGCGCCGTCAAAGTTTGTGAAATAACGACATCCCGCCTGGGGCGGAGGCGCAACTTACCGCATCAGTGGCGGCAATCGGGGCCATGCACATGACCGCCGCCCATTTTGCGGGCCTTTTCGATCTTCTTCAACACCATCTGACGCTTTAGGCGCGACAGATGGTCGATGAACAATATGCCTTCCAGATGATCCATTTCATGCTGTAGACATGTCGCCATCAGGCCAGTCATGGTCTCTTCATGCAGCTTACCATCCAAGTCCTGCCAGCGCGCCCGGATTTGGGCGGGGCGCTCGACCTCGGCATATTGGTCGGGGACCGACAAGCAACCTTCATTATACAGGCTATGTTCGTCGGACGGGTCCAGAATTTCGGGGTTCACAAAAACGCGCGGGTTGCGAACGGGCTCTTCGCCCTCCATTGCCTCTTCCTGCAAGTCGATAACCAACAGGCGCTTTGGCACACCCACCTGAATGGCGGCCAAGCCAATGCCGGGCGCGTCATACATCGTCTCGATCATGTCATTGACGAGCGTTTTTAAATCATCACCAAAGCTCTCAACGGGTTTCGAAATGATTTTCAACCGCGCATCGGGCACTTCAAGAATAGGTAATATGGCCATGGGTCGCAAATAGGGACGGTCTTTGTATAAATCAACCGACGGGTCGTCGCGCACGCAATGCTTGCGCCAAAGTGCCATCGTCGAGATAATCAAGTTCCCCGCCCACGGGCACGCCATGCGCCAATTGGGTCAAGCGGATAGGGAATTGTTCCAGCCGTTCGGCCAGATAATGCGCCGTGGTCTGCCCCTCAAGCGTTGCGTTCATCGCCAGCACCACCTCATCAATGCCACCGTGGGCAATGCGGCTAACCAATCCGTCTATCTTGAGGTCCTCTGGCCGAACACCATCAAGCGCGGACAAACGACCGCCCAGAACATGATATTTCCCGGGAAACAGACGCGAACGGTCCAACGCCCATAGGTCGGATACATCCTCGACCACACAGATGGACCGGATGTCGCGGCGCGGATCGATGCAAATGCCGCATGGGTTGCCTGTGTCGATATTGCCGCAGGTTTCACACACTACCAGCCTTTGTTCGACCTGCTCCAACGCGCGTAAAAGCGGTTGCAAGACGCTCTCGCGCTTTTTCATAAGGTGCAATACGACGCGGCGCGCCGACCGAGGGCCAAGCCCCGGCAGTTTCGACAATGCGTGCGCGAGTGCGTCTATTTCTTGCGATGCCATGCGCCGGGTCTTAGGGGGCTTTTGAACAAAGGAAAAGTGACGATGCGTCTTGCCTTCATGGGAACTCCAGAATTTGCCGTGCCGACGCTCGATGCGTTGGCGGCGGCGGGGCATGATGTGGTCGCAGTTTATACGCAGCCCCCTCGCCCCGCCAATCGCGGCAAGAAACTTACCCCGTCCGCCGTGCAACAACGCGCCGAGGAACTGGGTCTGCTCGTTCGATGCCCTTTGTCGCTGCGTCAGGAGGATGCACAGGCTGATTTCGCTGCACTGGGCCTCGATGTTGCTATCGTCGCTGCGTATGGCCTCATACTGCCGCCTGCGGTCTTGGACGCGCCTACGCATGGTTGCCTGAATGTCCATGGATCATTGCTGCCCCGCTGGCGCGGAGCCGCGCCGGTGCAGCGGGCGATTTTGGCTGGCGATGCCACCACCGGCGTCATGGTCATGCAGATGGAGGCGGGGCTGGATACTGGCCCCGTCCGCGCGACGACGGAAATCGAAATCGGGCACCAGACGACGGGCCAGCTTACTATGGAGCTGGCGGAGCTTGGCGCGGAGCTGATGGTCCGGGTTTTGACCGATTTGGCGGCATTTCCCTGCGTGGCGCAGCCGGAAGAAGGCGTCACCTACGCCGCCAAGATCGACAAGGCGGAAACGAAGCTCGATTTTTCCCTGTCCGCGGCGGCGGTCGAGCGCCAAATCCGCGCTTTCAACCCAGCGCCGGGTGCATGGTTCGAATTTGACGGCGAGAGATATCGCGTTTTGGCGGTCGACATCGTCGCAGCCCACGGTGCAACAGGCGAGATTATCGACGACCAACTCACCATCGCCTGCGGCGTTCATGCCATCCGTCCAACGCGCATTCAACGCGCAGGCAAGCCTGCGATGCCCACCGCCGACCTGCTGCGCGGCAAGGCGATTCCGACTGGCACGATCCTAACATGACCCCGCTCACTCCCAAATTCGTCGCTCCAGCGCAGGTTGGTTGTGGGGAGAGAGATTTGCCTCTTACCCCTTCGGTCTGTGTGGCACTATGGATGCTGAAACAAGTTCAGCATGACGCAGGGAGAAGCATTCCTCCGCGACCTCTGCGCCTCTGCGTGAACTCCTTGATTTGTCATTCCCGCGAAAGCGGGAATACATGGGCGGAACTGTCGGAAAAAAGGTTCGCACAAAGGCACGAAGGCACAAAGAGGTTGCTCCCTGTCTTCGTGTCTTCGTGCGAACTAAAATCCTTTTATGCGCGGCAATATCGGACCAGGGATTCCCGCTTTCGCGGGAATGACAATTTTGGGGTATTGGGGTGCGTAAACGGATATGCCCGTCATCCTGAACTTGTTTGTGCAAACACGCCAGCGGATCTAGGGTCCATTTCCCGTCTCGTCCCTTCGGTCTGTGTGGCACGATGGATGCTGAAACAAGTTCAGCATGACGCAGGGAGAAGCATTGCTCTGCGACCTCTGCGCCGCTGCGTGAAACCAAATCCCCGTCGCCCCAACATATATGCTACCCGCAAATGACTCGCTTCGCGCTCACCATCGAATTTGACGGCGGCCCGTATATGGGCTGGCAATGGCAGGACCATGGCCCCTCGGTCCAAGGCGCGATCGAAGAGGCGATATTCAAAACCACTGGCGAAAAAACTTTGGTCTACAGCGC
>NZ_JAAVVZ010000027.1 GCF_023910635.1 Sphingorhabdus sp.
GGCAAGAATGGCTTTGAGGGAGATCAAGTCGCCGATCCCATAGTGCACGGCGGCGCGGACAAGGCGGTGCATTTTTATCCCGCGGAACATTATCCCAGATGGATTGCCCATTTTGCGGCGGAGAAATTTGTCCACCCTCTGCTCGACCAAGCGGGCGCATTTGGCGAAAACATCAGCGCGTGCGGGCTTCTGGAGGACAATGTGCGTATTGGCGATCAGTTTCGCCTTGGGCGCGCTATTGTCGAAGTCGCGCAAGGCCGACAACCATGCTGGAAGCTTGATCATCATTTCGGTGTGCATGGCCTGTCAGGTGCAGTCATAAACAGTGGCCGTTGCGGTGGCTATTTCCGCGTGATTGAAGAAGGCGAAGTGGCACCCGGCGACAGCATACAACAAGTGCACGCGGCAGAGCATGATTGGACCGTTGCCCGAACCTTTCATCTTTTGATTGGCGGCGGGCATCGCGCAGAAGGGGCCAAATCACAGTTGCGGGCGCTCGCGACGCTGGAGACTCTGGCCGAAAGCTGGCGGACCAGGGCGGCGAAATTGGCGGGGATGACGAGGGGGTAGCATAGACAGATCGGCATTTCGACTACGCTCGACCCGAACGGTCTGGGTGGTGGTGATTTTGAAAAGTCACACTCCGTCACCCTGAACTTGGTTCAGGGTGACGATTTAAACGGATGCGGTCGGTCTCATCTGTGCTTATGCAATTGCGTCGGGTCGGTCGGACGCAGGGGCGTAGAGCCGGATTCGGGTAACGCGTTTTTCGTCGGCTTCCAATATTTCCAAAGTCCAGCCGCTGGCCTCATGCAACAGCATTTGGCTGATGTCGGGGACTTGGCCGGCGATGACGAAGGCGAGGCCGCCAAGTGTATCTACGTCTTCATCCACTTCCGCCAGCTTCGGGTCAATGGCATCGGCCAGATCGTCGAGTTCCGCGCGCGCGTCGGCTTCCCAGATATCGGGGGCCATTTGCGTGAACAGCAATTCGGGTTCATCGTCATGTTCGTCTTCGATTTCGCCGACGATTTCTTCGACCAAATCTTCAATCGTTACCAAGCCTTCGGTTCCCGAATATTCATCCAGTACGATGGCCAAATGCGTGCGCGTGCGACGCATTTCGTCGAGCAGGGCAAGCACGCTCATATTTTGCGGCACGAATCGTGGTTGGCGAATGAACGATTCAAGGCTTTGGGGACGGTCCTGATCTGAGGCCAGAACCGCGAACACATCCTTAATGTGGATCATGCCGATGATACTGTCCAACGTATCGCGGTAAACGGGCAGGCGGCTGTGGCCATGCTCGGCGAACGCGGCGATGCAATCGGCAAAGCCGGCGCTTTCTTCAATCGCGATAATGTCGCTGCGCGGCACCATGACGTCGTCGACGCGGTGCTCGCTGAAATGGAGTAAATTGCGCAGCATCGTGCGCTCGACGGCGGTCAGGTCGCCATCGGCGTCCGATTGTCCGTTGTCGTCGCTATCTTCCTCATGCTCCGCAATCGCTTCTTCAAGCTGCTCGCGCAAGGTCGGCCCGTGGTCGCGGCCAAAGAACATGGTCTTCAGCCGCTGCCATATTCGTCCGTCGTTATCGTCGTCGGTTGCGGTTTTCGAACCGCTAAAACTGTCACCCTCAGGCATAATGGAAGCGTACTGGCCTCTTAATGGTCGATTTAATCATTATATGGATTGTTAAGGCCTATAGATGCAAGCGCTTTTACCTCAAGCGCCTCCATCAATTCGGCTTCGTCATCCTCGATATGGTCATGGCCAAGCAAATGTAGCATGCCATGGATGACCAGATGCGTCGCGTGATGGGCAACGGGAATGTCTTTTTCTTTCGCCTCGGCAGCGCAGGTTTCATAGGCAAGGATGATGTCGCCGAGCAACATCTCCATCTCCTGTTCGTCACCCTGAACTTGTTTCAGGGTCTTAATTTTCTCGGCGTCTGATAAGAAGTAAGACCCGGAAGCAAGGTTAGGGTGACGGAGCTGTTGTAAGGCATCCTCTTCCAACATCGGGAAACTCAGGACATTAGTCGGCTTATCCTTGTCGCGCCATTCGCGGTTTAAAGCCCGAACTTCGGCGTTATCGGTGAGCTTGATGCTGACTTCTACCGGCGATGGATATTCCGCTAATCCCGGCAAGCCTGCAAAGCGGACTGCTGCATCGACGGCCTTTTCGACTTCACTCTGCCCGAAATCGCTGTTGCCCCAAACCACGCCCATGTCGAGTTCGACATCAATCATGCCCACCCTCATAAGCGTCGACGATCTTTCCGACGAGCGGATGGCGCACAACATCGCTGCTGTTGAAACGGATGGTCCTTATGCCATCGACACCGTCAAGGCGCTGCACCGCGTCATTCAGGCCGGACATGCGTTCACCGCCTGGAATATCCACCTGATGCGGATCTCCGCAAATGACCATGCGGCTGTTCATGCCGAAACGGGTGAGGAACATCTTCATCTGTGCCGCTGTTGTATTCTGCGCCTCATCCAAAATGATGAAGGCATCGGCCAAAGTCCGCCCGCGCATGAACGCGATGGGCGCGATTTCAATTTCGCCAGACGCAATCCGCCGCTCGACCTGTTCGGCAGGCAAGCAATCGTACAAGGCATCGTAAATCGGCCGCAGATAGGGATCGACCTTTTCCTTCATATCGCCGGGCAAGAAACCAAGCCGCTCGCCAGCCTCAACCGCCGGGCGAGAGAGGATGAGCCGTTGCACCGCGCCGGTAATCAACATGGCCACGGCCTGCGCCACCGCTAGATAGGTTTTACCGGTGCCCGCTGGCCCAAGTGCAAAGATAATCTCGTCGCGGGCCAATGCCTCCATATACGGAATTTGTGTGGCCGAACGCGGGACCAATGTCTTCTTGCGCGTGCGGATCATGATACCCGGCGCGTCGGCCGCGTCCTTGCGGACAATGCCTTCTAAAGTGGGTTCAGCGGTCATGGCGATGATGGACTGCACTGCTTCGGTATCGATTTCCTGTCCACGCGATAGGCGGGAATAAATGTCGTTGAGAACGTCGCGGGTGCGGCCAATGGCACCAGCCTCGCCTTCAATCTGCACGCGGTTTCCACGGGCCGAGATATAGACCCCAAGGCGGTTTTCAATCGTAACCAGATTGCGGTCAAATTCGCCAAAAACCGCGTTAATCAAATGCGGTTTGTCGAAGCTCATCTCCAGCCGGGACAAGTCACCGGCTTGCGCTTGGGCTTTTTTTGCCATTCAGGCGGCTGCTCTCATCGTTGGTTCACCCTTCAGGCTAAGCGGTCCAGAATCGGTTATCTTCACAGTAACGATATCGCCGATTGAAAGGTCCGGCGCAAGGACATGCACCGACTGAAGCCAAGGCGATTTGCCGATGAGTTGCCCTGCAAATTTTCCGGGCCGTTCCAACAGGACATCGGTGGCGCGCCCGACCGTGCGATCATTGAACGCAGTCTGGTCCGCCACGATCTGCGCCTGAAGCCGTTGCAGCCGTTCGTCCATGATTTCCATCGGTATCTGGTCGGACATGTCGGCGGCGGGCGTGCCGGGGCGTGGACTATATTTGAAGGAATAGGCTTGCGCATGGCCGACTTCGCGCACGAGGCTTAATGTGTCCTCAAAATCGGCATCGCTCTCACCGGGAAAACCAACGATGAAGTCACCGGAAAAGGCGATGTCGGGCCGCACAGTCCGAACGCGGTCGAGTATGCGCATGTAACTGTCGCGGCTGTGACTACGGTTCATGGCTTTTAGGATGCGGTTGGAGCCGGATTGCACGGGCAAGTGCAAGAACGGCATCAGTTTTTCAACATCACCATGCGCGGCAATCAGCCCTTCGGTCATGTCGTTCGGATGGCTGGTCATGTATCGGATACGGCGAAGCTCAGGTATCTTGTCGAGCGCGCGGATGAGGCCGTCTAAGCCTTGCAGCTTGCCCTTGTCATCTTCGCCATCCCATGCGTTGACATTCTGGCCAAGCAACGTGATTTCACGCGCGCCAGCATCGACTATCGCCTTTGCTTCATCGATCAACTCGGCCCATCCGCGCGAAATTTCCGCGCCTCTGGTGTAGGGCACGACGCAATAGGTGCAGAATTTGTCGCAACCTTCCTGAACCGTCAGAAACGCCGATGGCGGCTGTTTGCGGCGGGCAGGCAGCTTACCAAATTTGTCGAGGCCCGGCAGATCGAGGTCAACCACACGTTCGCCGCGTCCAACTGCGGCCAATATATCGGGCAAGTTGTGATAAGCTTGCGGACCAACAACGATGTCGACTTCGGGTGCCCGGCGGCTGATCTCGCCGCCCTCGGCTTGCGCGACGCAGCCAGCTACGGCAATGACCGGCCTGGTCCCATCCTTGCGGCGCAGGCGGCCAATCTCGGAATAGACCTTCTCCGATGCCTTTTCGCGAATGTGGCATGTGTTGAGGACGACGAGGTCGGCATTCGCCTTGTCATCCGCAGGCGACATGCCCTGGCTTTCGAACATCTCGGCCATGCGCTCGCCATCATAGACGTTCATCTGACAGCCGTAATTTTTGATAGAATAGGTTTTTGGGGAATCCATGCTCATAAGGTGCGCCTATACTATGCGCGCCGCGTTGCCGCCACCCTCCATCGCAGCGCCAATTCGCGCCCGCACTTCGCCAGAAATGGCCTTGCGGTCCGGATAATGGAGCGGATCAAATGGCTCCAGAAAATGCAGGGTCGCGGTTATCGGTTTGAGATAAGACAAAAGTCGCCAGAAATTCTCTGTCACTTTTTCGTCGCCAACCCAGGCCACGCGCGGCGTGTGGCGGCCATAATTGAGATAGACAGGTTGAACGAGCATGCCAGCGGGCGGCGGGACTAAAGCGGCGAACAAAGACGGTTTGAACGGCAAAAGCCCCGATCCATCATGCGTCGTGCCTTCGGGAAAGATGGTCACAGGCTGGTCGCCCGTCATGGCCGCGCGCAAATCGTCAATTTGATTGCTAACGCTGGCACGGTTTTCGCGATTGACGAAGATGGTGTTGTTGATTTTGCACAGCCAGCCAATCAAAGGCCAGCCTTCGATGCCGTCATTCGCCACGAAAGTGCAGCCCGTAACGCCAGACATTATGGGAATATCGATCCAGCTATGGTGGTTTGCGGCATAGAACACATTATTGCGTATGCGGGTGCCAGTGGTGGCTGTCGCAATGCCGCTGGTCCAGCTGATTGAGAGCAAAAACAAGCGCGGCCAAGGCGACGGTTTGCGGGTTATCCGCCAGACATTGTGTAACAGCAAGCTAAAGGACAGGCTTGCAGCCATCAGCAGCAGCCGTGTCAAAAACAAGAACTGCCCCGTGACAAAAGCCGCCGGGTTGCGTCGTTCAATCCTTGCGGTCGATGGCGACGCCATAAAGTTCCATACGATGGTCGACCAAGCGATAGCCCAGCCGTTCCGCAATGATTTTCTGCAATGCCTCAAGCTCAGGGTCGACAAATTCAACGACTTTGCCGGTTTCGACATCAATCAAATGGTCGTGATGCGCCTCGGGCGATGCCTCATACCGCGCGCGGCCATCGCCGAAATCATGCCGGTCCAATATACCAGCCTCTTCAAACAAGCGGACGGTGCGATATACCGTGGCAATCGAGATTTTGGGATCAATGGCCGACGAACGGCGGTAAAGCTCCTCCACATCGGGATGGTCGGTCGCATCGGAAATGACGCGCGCGATGACGCGCCGTTGATCGGTTATGCGTAAGCCCCGTTGGTTACAGAGCGCCTCAATGTCAATTTTGCTATCCATTGGACAAGACATTTAGTGCCGCCCCATGATTCGTCAAAGAAAAAGGCCGGGAGTGTCCCGGCCTTATATTCTTGCGGTTAAGCGAAAAGCTTATCTTACTTTTTTCTTGCGGCCCGAACCCGGCGCGCGTCCAAGGCCAATGGCCTTGGCCAACTCGCGACGCTGCTCGGCATAAGCGGGAGCGACCATTGGATAATCGGCGGGCAATCCCCACTTCGCACGATAATCATCCGGCGTCATGCCATAATGCGTCATAAGGTGACGCTTGAGCATTTTTAGCTTCTTACCATCGTCCAGACAGACGATGAAATCGCGCTTTATTGAATTACGGATAGGAACGGCTGGTTCCAAAGCTGCTTCTACCACAATAGCTGGTTCGGAAATTCCGGACAGTGCCGCGTGTACGTTAGAGATTAAAGTCGATACATCCGACACGGCAACACTGTTGTTGCTAACATGCGCTGCGACAATATCAGCCGTTAACGTAATTAACAGTTCTGCGACGTCGTTACTTTCTTGTGACATTTTACAAACTCCGGACCCAGTTATTATGTTTTTTATAGTGTACAAGCGGTTACATGATTAAAGATACATCGTCAACCAATAGCCAAACATCGACGTTACGTCTATAGTTCCAATAGCAGCGTAATTGCATCGGGACTTATACCGTCGGCATTTTTATAATAATTTTTACGACGCCCAATCGGGGTAAATCCAGATTTAAGATAAAAACCATGCGCATTGTTACCATCGCGAACTTCAAGGAAGATTTTGGTTCGTCCCCCCTGGCGCGCACGTTGGATTGTTTCGGATAACAACAGTTTTCCGATGTTTTGGCCCTGAAGTCGCCGCGCGACGCCAATCATCAACAACTCTTGATGGTCAAGAACCCAGCGGCTCATGGCAAAGCCGCAGACGTCTCCAACGTCTTTAGCAAGCAATAACTGGCAATCGGGGAGCACCAAAGTTGATAGACATTGTGCAGCCGTCCATGCTTCGCCAAATCTGGGGTCGAACGCATCGTTCATGATTGTCATCATGGCCGAAATATCTCCGGCGTCGCCATCAACCACCCGAATCATTTTGGGAGGACTGCGGGCTTTGCGTCTGGCGCTCTGCCGTAGATTGGCGTTGCCGCAAGCGGATGGTCGGCCCGCAAATGCGTCCAATAGCGCGCATCGGGTAGTAGCTCCAGCCAATGGCGGTCGGCACGTTGGGGATCAATGTCGCCTGCCACCACAGTGGCCGTGGCAAGGCTAAACAGATCTGCCGGTAGGACGGAGCGCGCAGGCGCACGCGAATGCCCAAGCGCATCAAAAGCCTCAAAGAAATACTCGCCATGGCCGCCAGTCATGACAACGTCTATTGCCGCGGCTTCGGGCAGCTTTGAACGCCCCATCGCCGCCACCAAAGCAAGGCAACCATAACCAGATACATCAATGTGCCATGCCAGGCCCAAAGCCTTTGCGGCGGCTACACCGACACGAATACCTGTAAAACTGCCCGGTCCGACATTGACCATGACCTGGTCCGCTTTGCCGTTGCCGGGCAGTGCAGCGATGAGGGGAAGCAAGCGTTCGGCATGGCCGCGGCCAATGACCTCATGCGCCGCCGCGATAACATGGTCGTCATCGAACAAAGCGACCGAGCACGCCCGCGTCGCTGTATCGATGACCAATGTCCGCATGACCGTTCGTTGGCCGCTTGATCAGAGGATGCTGTTAAAGCGCTCAAACGCTGGCCTTGGGCTGCGTTCGAAAATGCTCGCTTTGTCGCCATAGCCCAAGGTGCAAATGAAGTTTGATTGCACTTTAGTACCGGCAAAAAATGCCTCGTCCACCGCGGCATTGTTGAATCCCGACATTGGCCCTGTATCAAGCCCAAGTGCGCGCGCCGCGAGCATGAAATATGCGCCCTGCAAGCTGCTGTTGCGGAAGGTGGTTTTTTCGATCAGCGCATCATTGCCGACAAACCAGCTTCGCGCGTCGGCATGCGGGAATAATTCGGGCAGATTTTCGTAGAATTCGAGGTCCATTCCGATAATCGCGGTCACGGGTGCCTGAAGGATTTTCTCGCCGTTGCTTGGCATGCAGCAAGCGGCAAGTTTTTGCTTTGCGTCTTCGCTGCTGCACCAAATGATCCGCGCAGGCAGGCAATTGGCCGATGTCGGACCAAATTTCATCAGGTCCCAAATCTGTTCCAACTGTAAGGGCGACACGGGCATATCCAGATAGCCATTATAACTGCGCGCTTCACGAAAAAGCTGATCAAGGGCAACGTCGTTCAAAGCTTTTGACATGATATTTACTTTCGCAATATTTAATATTTATGCGGCGCGTACTTCTGTGACTTCGGGCACATAATGCTTCAGTAATTGTTCGATCCCGTTTTTCAGCGTGGCGGACGAAGAAGGGCACCCTGCACACGCACCCTGCATTTGCAGGAAAACGACGCCTTTCTGGAAACCCCGATAGATGATGTCGCCGCCATCATTGGCGACCGCAGGGCGGACGCGGGTTTCGATCAAATCCTTGATCTGGTCGACGATATCGGCATCGGCAGGGTCATCCAACGGATAGTCTGCTTCACCAGACGGCACCGAGAAGCCAGCGGTAGCTGGTTTGAACAAAGGCATGTTGGCGCTGAAATGGTCCAACAATATGCCAAGCACGTCGGGCTTAAGGTTTGCCCACTCAACGCCGGATGCTGCCGTCACGGAAATAAAGGAATGCCCGAAAAACACGCCTGTCACATCGCCAAGCGCGAAGAGTGCTTCCGCCAAGGGAGAGGCTTCGGCCTCTTCGGGCGAAGCAAAGTCGCGCGTTCCTGTGTCCATGACCGCACGGCCGGGCAGGAATTTGATGGTGGAAGGGTTGGGTGTCAGTTCGGTTTCTATAAGCATAACCCGCATGTGGTGCGATCGCCGACAAAGTGCAAGCCAGAATGTCTTGACAGCGGCCAAGCCTACGTTGACGGAAAGGGGGGATAAGGAGAGCAAAATTGACAGATCAACCTAACAAAACCGCGTGGATCACAGGGGCATCGTCGGGCATTGGTGAGGCCTTGGCCAAGGCGTTTGTTGCCAGCGGCGGATATGCCATATTGTCAGGGCGCAATGTTGATGAACTGCGGCGCGTTGCAATAGAAACGGGCGCAGCGGAACGCTGTTTGATTTTGCCATTCGACACGGTGGATTATGATGGCCTAACCGGCAAAGCGGCCGAAGCTATCGCGTTTCAGGGCCATGTCGATGTGCTGGTCAACAATGCGGGCATCTCCCAACGGTCGCTAGCATTGGATACCGATTTTTCGGTTTATCAACGGATTGTCGATGTCGACCTGCTCGCGCCCATTGCGCTGACTCAGGCCTTGCTATCGCACATGGTCGCGCGCGGTAGCGGGCAGATTGTGATGATCTCCAGCGTGGCGGGCAAGGCGGGAATCCCGATGCGCACGGCGTATTGCGCGGCGAAACATGGCTTGATCGGCTATGCCGACGCGCTGCGCAGCGAAGTGGCGGGGCAGGGTGTAAATGTCCTTGTCGTCGCGCCCGGTTCCGTCAAAACCAATGTCTCACGCAATGCGCTCAACGCCGATGGCTCCGTGCGCGGCATCAGTGACGCGGCGATCGACAATGGTATTGACCCGGATAAGGTCGCAAGTCGCATTTGGGAGGCTGTGCAGACTGGCAAACGCGAAATCGTTATCGCCGAGGGGATGGAGGCCAACATCCCTATGTTGCGCGCGCAGGACCCGGAAAAGTTGTTTGATATGGTTGAGGCGATGGTCGCGGACGGCTATGCTCGGAAAATATCCGCGCAATAGAGACCCTGAACCTAAGTTCTGCCCGCGCGCAGGGCGGCACCTGCGGCAAAGGGGGACAGCGCCGTTATCGCCAGCGATGTTGCCGCGAGCAACTGCATCGCGTTACCGGGATCTTCGGCGAGGGTACCTGCGCCGAAGATGAGCAACGGGATGGTGATGGGCACCAACAACAACCCGCCAAGCGCGCTCGCACCGCTTAGGCCAGCGGTGAGTGCCGCGATCATTACGGACAGGCCAGACAAGGCAGGCAAAGCCAGCGCAAGGCCAAGGAGCAAAGTGCCCAATTGCGCTTCCGGCAAACCGATGAGCGCAGAGCCGAATATTGTCGCTAAAAGCAGTGGCAAAGCGAAAGCGACTATTTGCCCTGCGATTTTGGCGGTTGCGACAAGTTCATCGGACCAACCGCGCAGGGCAAGCTGATCCAGCACGCCGGATTGGCGGTCGGGCAAAATCAGCCGTTCAATGGGAAGCAGCGTCGCCAACAGTGCAGCGACCCACAAAATGCCGCCGCCAGTCCGCGCGAGCAATGCCTTGTCAGGCCCCGTCACAAAGGGGAATAATGTGGCCACGGCGAGATAAAACACCACGGGAAGCCATAGACCGCCGCCTGTCCATGCCAAGCGCACCTCACGGGCGACCAGAGCAATAAAGGCCTTCATATGGCAACGCCTTGGCTGTCGAGTATTAAACTATGTGCGACATTGATGGAGGGCGGCTGATGCGCGGCGACAAGGACGATCCCGCCCGAAGCCACACGGGCAATAATTGCCTGATCAAGACGCGCGCAGCTTGCACTGTCGAGGCCATTATAGGGCTCATCCATCAACCAAATATCTGCATTTGACGCAAGGACGCGCGCGATGCTGGCGCGCTTGCGTTGTCCCGTCGAGAGAAAGCGGACCGGGATATGAACGAGGTTTTGCAAATCCATATCGGTTAAGGCCGCGTGACGTGCGTCGGCGGATGCGCCGTCCAGGTCTGCCCAAAAGCGGAGTGCGGCCTCCACTGTCACATTGGCATCCAGCGCCATATTTTCGTCCGCAAGCGCCATGCGACCTTCGGAATGGATCGTCCCCGACATCACCGTCAGCAATCCGGCGACAAGGCGCAGCAAACTGGATTTCCCACATCCATTGGCGCCCCTGATCCAGATGACGTCGCCTGCGCGCGCCGCGACCGATAGACCGCGCAGCAATATGCGGTTGCCGCGCATGACCGCGACATTGTCAAGGCTAAGCGATGGCAAGGATGCTTGACGCGAGGACATATCGCGACTTAGGCAGATATTCGTTCAATTGCAAAAGCAGGTTTAGGATATGCACGTTTCAAGACTGGATGACGCCGTCCGCGATGCCGCAATGCGGCAACTGCCGCAATGGACGTATGACGCGGATGCCAAGGGTATACGCCGTATTTTGCGCTTTGCCGACTTTGCCGAGGCATTCGGCTTCATGACTCGCGTCGCGATTTTGGCCGAAAAAGCGGACCATCATCCCGAATGGTTCAACGTATATAACCGCGTCGAAATTTTGCTGACCACCCATGATGCGGATGGCCTGTCGCAACGCGATATTGACCTTGCCGGCAAAATCGACGCGATTACGGCTTAGGCTGCAATCACGGCTTCGTATGCACAATGTCGCCAATTTCGCCCAATAGGCCCAATTGCTTGCGCAAACGGTTCGGAAACCAGCGCGCGAAAAAGGCAAGTTGCTTCGCCAGTTTGTTGACTGGCGTATGCACCTTGTCGCCGTGAATGGCTTCCCACGCCGCAGGGCCAATGATTGAAACGGGGCTGACTTCGACGCCCGCTGACTGAAGTCTTTCCTTGCCCGTCATGTTGCTACTGGCGTCGACATTGCCGATGATGTTGGTATCGATGAATCCGGGCATCAGGCTGCGGGATTTAATGCCGTATGGACGCCATTCAATGTCATGCGCTTCGGCAAGCCCACGTACCGCGAATTTGGTGGCGCTATAAACGCTTAAGCCTGCCGACCCGTAAATACCCGCAGCAGAACTGGTGTAGAGCACGCATGCGTCTGGCGTGTTCTTCAGCAGGTCGAAACACGCCCGCGTGCCGCTGATCACGCCAGTCAGGTTGATCGCGATCATGCGGTCAATATCTTCGTCGGTCATGTCCTGGATTGGGCCGCCAGCACCTATCCCTGCATTGTTGAACAAAACGGTCATATGGCCGTTGGTGTGCTTGGCAAACTCGGCAACTGCCTTTTTCCATTGCGCGCGGTCGGCGACATCCAACTTGTGGCGCGAATATTGGCCCTTTGATAACAAGGCGGCGGTTTCGTCCAAACCTTTTTCATCAATGTCCGCCAGACCGACAAACCAACCCACGTTTGCAAAATACCGCGCGACTTCGCGGCCAAGACCGGACGCGGCGCCTGTAATGAAAATGCTTTTTTGTGCTGCTGACATAATGATGCTTCCTCTCGTGCTCACATGGCTGTCAGCGACATCAATTTGCCTAAAACGTCAACTGTTTATTGCAAGCGCGGTCATGGGCGGATACATCTTGAATATCTATGGAGCGTCTATGTTTCGCTATTGCGTACTTCTGATTTTCGCCATTTTAAGCCAGTTTCCCGCGGCCGTGCGTGCCGAAGTGGTCGCAACTTTTTACAGCCATGATTTCGGCGAAAATTTTCCGCACGCCTTTGTGAGGTTGAAAGGCAGGGTTGATTCAACGGGCGAGGCGGTTGACACCAATTATGGCTTCACCGCTGTCAACGTATCTCCCGCCATATTGATGGGATCAGTCAAGGGCATCGTCGAAACGAGGCGCGCGCATTATGTCGCAGCTAGCCAGCCGCATTTCTCCGTGCAGTTATCGGATGCCGAATATATGCGGTTTATGGCCTTCGTTGAAAAATGGCGTAATCTGCCTGGCAAAAGTTACCATTTAGGGCGACGCAATTGCGTGCATTTTGCGATGGAGGCTGCGGCGCTGCTTGGCCTGAGCGTGAACCGACAAAGCCGTTATTTCAAAAAGCCAAAGACCTTTCTGATCGAGGTCATGGGCCTGAACAAAGGGCTTAAGCCCTAAATTGCCTGAAATCCCTTGGCATAAATATGCCATGTGAATATCGCTGCGGCCCCGCGATGTGGACGCCAGCGGTCGGCGATGACGCGGATTTGCTTTTCCGATGGCCGCGCATCAAGCTTTAGCAAGCGACCAACGCCCTCTTGCACCGCAAGGTCGCCTGCTGGCCAAATGTCGGTGCGGCCTTCGGCAAACAGCAAATATATCTCGGCGGACCAGCGGCCAATGCCCTTGACCTGCGTAAGATAGGCAATCGCCTCCTCATCATCATCGGGCAGGGCATCGAGCGGCAATGCGCCTGAACTCACAAGCTCCGCCAGGGACCGCGCATAGCCCTGTTTCTGCCGACTAAGGCCGCAGGCCCGCAACGCATCGAAATCCTGCGCCAGCAACTGTTCGGGTGGGCATTCCGCGCCCAGTTGGGCCTCTAGCTTGTTCCAGACCGATGCCGCCGCCGCGACGCTGACCTGTTGTCCGACAATCGTGCGCAGCAAGGTGGCGTATCCCCGCTGACTTATCCGTTCGTCAGGATAGCCTGTGACCATGATGGCCTCAGCGATGCCGGGCTCAATCGCGGCCAGCATATCAAGCGCAGCATGCAGTTTTTTCGTCGGAATGCCCATGCGGCTTATACGCCGCGGCGGACGGTGGCTGCGTATAAGGCGATGGCTGCGGCGTTGGACACGTTGAGCGACTCCATCTGTGCGCTGATCGGCAATTTCGCCAATTGGTCGCAATGCTCCTCAATATTGCGCCGCATGCCGTCGCCTTCTGCGCCCAGCACCAGTGCATTGCGTCCCGGTGTCAGCGCCTGATCCAGCGTCACCTCTGCATGGCCGGAAAGGCCGATTCGCCAATATCCAGCCTCTGCAATCTCCTCCAGCGCACGCGCCAGATTCACCACCCGTACCCATGGCGTAATTTCCAGCCCGCCCGACGCGGCCTTTGCCAATGCGCCCGATTCGGGAGGCGCGTGCCGGTCTTGCGTCACAACAGCCACCGCGTCAAAGGCTGCCGCTGTCCGGAATATCGCGCCGACATTGTGCGGATCGGTGACTTGGTCGAGAATCAGCAACGGCCGGTTATCGTCATTCGGCAACGCGAGTGCATCGGTCAGCCAAACCTCCTCCAGCGGCGCAACCTCAAGCACTAGGCCCTGATGCGGCGCGTCTTTCGGCACGAAACGCGCCAGATCGTTCACTTCGGCATATTGCACCGTCAGGCCATCAGGCACGACAATCTTGCCGATTTCCTCCCGCGTGCCCCATAAATTGATGAAGCGGCGTTCGGGATTGTCCAGCGCGGCATAAACGGCGTGCCGTCCGTAAAATTTGGGATTGCCACTGGTAACGGCGGCGCCACGGCGTCGGTGGCTCTTATGTGAAGACATTATATGTACCTGTGCATGAAAAAGAGAAGGTTCTGATGCCCTTTCCCACTTGAGGCATTGACAGGCAAGGGCCGTTTCGCCATTGCGCTGCTTCTTCTGCGGGATCGGCCCTCATGCAAACACATGATGCCCCGCACGAAGATGTGGACAGGTGGCCGAGTGGTTAAAGGCAGCAGACTGTAAATCTGCCCGGTTTTCCGTACGCTGGTTCGAATCCAGCCCTGTCCACCAATTGCGCAGATTAACATCTTGCTTTTATTTATCTTTGTAAAAGTGTTTAAAAATCTTCCGTTATTTTCCTCTTTGTGATTTGCGCCTATTCTGCATCTCACGACGGTGGATAATGTTGGCGTCGTCGCGACATCCCCCAATTAGGTCCTGACTCCATTGCGCTTCGAGATACGCGCAACTTATGTGTCTGTTTTAGAGGCGTGTGGCTTAGCGCCGCTTTGCACCAAGTTGTCTGGCGATGATTTGGGCGTTCTTCTGACCCTGCCGCCACGCGCCACCAACGGTCACAGCAAGAGAATCATCACCGCCATCACCTGCGAAAAACAGACGATCTTCAACTGATTGAGAGTAGATCTTCCGCGCATTCGCGTGGCCCACCGTCTGGTGGGGGTAAGAGCCTAAGGCGAGGGGGTCACCCTGCCAATTGGTCGAGCTTAATGCTTGCACGCGCACCTGTGATCCAATCACGTTTTTGAGTAGGTCCATGGCAAAGGCCTCGAGCGCAGCAGCGCCTTCCCCGTGCAGGGCGCGCGATACAGGTCCCGGTATCAGGGCCGTAATCATCTGTTTGCTCGGGTCAACAAAGAGGGCATGGTATTGGCCTTGCTGGATATGGCTATTGGAGAGAGCATATTCGGGCAAGTCTGGCATGGGCGCGGGCAGAACCATGGCCACTTTTTCGAGGGCACCCATGGGCAAATTGGAAAGGGCGGTTTGTTTGTCGCTAGGTAGGGCAGGGTCAAACCGGATTGCACCAGACGCCAAAACGCCGGTGGGCACCGTGATGATGACCTTTCGAGCGGTCACCTGCCCAAAGCTTCCGATAGCGGTCACGCCGTGTGCACCATCCCAGCGCAGTGTCGAAACGGGGCTGCTCAGGCGAACTTCCAACCCATTGGCCAGGCCTAGTATGAGAGGCCCCATGCCGCCTGTGGGGATTAGGTCTTCGCCCGCTTCAAGATTGTAATAGCCTTGCAGCGAGACGAGGCTTGGGTCCTCGCCCATTTCCACGGCAAAGATATTGGCCACATGGCGCTGTGCAGGGGTAGGATTGGGAAGGGTTGCACCCAAGGCCCGATCATTGATGCGGGCAAAGGGCAGAAGTTGACGCATTTCCCAGGCTACAAACGCCTCTTTCGCGTCCTTCCACGATGGATTGTTAATAGGTGCGCCTTGATTGAAGATGTTGGCATTTTCAAAGCTGCTCTCGACGAGGCCAATGCCTGCTTCCCGCGCCAAAGGCACCAAGGGGTTGGTGGCTTTATTATGCAGCCAATAGGGGCCGCGATCAAACGCTCGACCCAAAGTTTGGGTATCGGTCAAAACGCGACCACCGATCCTGTCTCTTGCTTCGAAAATGATAGTTCGAACGCCAGCGGCTTTAAGCTGACGCGCCGCCGATATGCCTGCCACGCCCGCGCCGATAATGATCACATCGGTATCGGTGACTGTGCTGGCACGGACCGAAAAAGCCACGGTTGAAGCTGCAAGGCCCCCGATTAGGGTGCGGCGATTAATGGCGGTCATTGGCCTCTCTCCAAAATATGATACTAATCTCGTGTTTGCAAATATGAGAATAATCTTGTATTGTCAACGCTGTTTTGATTGCGAGTTGAAATGATGACGGTTAACGCTGCGCCTAAAGCCAAAGCACCCAGCCAAGACCGTGGTCATCGCCGCGTAGGCACCCTTTTGGATGCGGCAGCAGACTTGATTCTGGTGCATGGGGCAGAAGGGCTAAAAATGGATATGGTTGCCAAGCAGGCAGCCGCCTCGCCCGGCACGCTCTACCAATTCTTTCCCAATCGCGCCGCCCTCTTAACCGCCTTGGTGGAAAGATTCGGTGCCGAGATTGAAGCGATTGCGCAAAGCAACCTGCAGCGCCAACTGGCCGTTCCACCGGGGTCAATTGAGCGGGCGGCCCGCGATTTTCTCGAACCATTTTTGACCTTTTATGAAGCCAATCCTGCTTATGTGGTTCTTGCAGAAGCTTCTGACCGTGTCTTTGCCGGGACAGGCTATACCTTTGGCGAAGATGACCAAGTTGCCCTTAACCTGCGGCAGGCGCTGCAACCCTTCATCGCGTCCGCCCATCAAACTCGGCTCGAGACAGTGTGCAAACTTGTGATCACGACCGCGCATGCGGCCTTCTCGGCGGCTATTAAGCTTCCACCGGCCGCTAAAGACGATTGGCTGGCAGAGCTCGACGCCCTGATTATTGGCTATCTGCGCGGGCTGGGCTGACGCGGTGTAGGCGTCGAAAGGAGAATCGCAGCGCCGTGTTCCAATGCCCCAATTTCGGTCCCACCTATCGCGCACGCACCCAAGTGACCAATTTCATATTGCCTATGACCCTTTTCCCCTTCGGCTTTTGCTGGCCCCATGTGTAGAGGATGTTATCGTCGCCCGACTTAACCCGGGGGTGCAGATGGGTGCAGGCGGCATTATGCTGACGTAGACATGGCAATTTTAGGGAGAAGGCAAAATGTCGGAAATCTATCCTGTTTCGGATGATTGGAAGAAAAAGGCGTTTGTCACGGCGGACGGTTACAACGCTGCTTATGCCCAATCGGTCAGTGATCCGGATAGCTTCTGGCGACAAGAGGCCAAGCGCCTCGACTGGATGACACCATTTACCAAAGTGAAGAATACCAGTTTTCACGAAGCTGATTTCGGCATCAAATGGTTTGAGGGTGGCGCGTTGAACGTCTCTGCCAACTGCATTGATCGGCATTTGCCCGAACGCAAAGATGACATCGCCATCATCTGGGAAGGCGATGATCCGTCGCAGCAACGGCGGGTCACTTTTGGCGAGCTGCACGCCGAAGTATGCCTGATGGCCAACGCCTTGAAGGCTTTAGGCGCACAAAAGGGCGACCGCATCACCATCTATATGCCGATGATTCCCGAAGCCGCGATGGCCATGCTCGCCTGCACGCGCATTGGGGCAATCCATTCTATCGTATTTGGCGGCTTTTCGCCTGAAGCGCTTGCGGGGCGGATTCAGGATTGCGATTCCAATATTGTCATCACGGCGGACGCTGGCATGCGTGGCGGGAAGCTGGTGCCGTTGAAGCAGAATGTGGATGCGGCGCTGACGCATTGCGCGTCGGTCAAGGCGTGCCTTGTGGTGCGCCATGTCGGAAACGACATCGTCATGCAGGGGGGGCGCGATGTCTGGTATCAAGATGTCCGCATGGGTGTCCCTAGCGATTGCGCGCCCGAAATCATGGGCGCAGAAGACCCGCTGTTCATATTGTACACGTCGGGGTCCACCGGAAAACCAAAGGGCGTGTTGCACACAACCGGCGGGTATCTGGTATGGGCAGCGATGACGCATCATTATGTGTTCAACTATATGCCGGGCGAAATATATTGGTGTGCCGCCGACATTGGCTGGGTCACTGGCCATAGCTATGTCGTGTATGGCCCGCTCGCCAATGGTGCGACGACCGTTATGTTTGAAGGGGTGCCTAATTATCCCGACCACAGCCGGTTTTGGCAAATTGTTGACCGCCATCAGGTCAATATTTTCTACGGTGCGCCCACGGCCCTGCGATCACTCATGCGTGAAGGCGATGCGTGGGTGAAGAAGACCTCGCGCAGTTCGCTGCATTTGCTGGGATCGGTCGGGGAACCGATAAATCCTGAGGCATGGGAATGGTATTATCATGTCGTCGGCGAAGGCCGCTGCCCCATCGTGGACACCTATTGGCAGACCGAAACCGGCGCGACCATGATGACACCTTTACCGGGCGCGCACGCGTTGAAACCGGGCGCAGCGTCAAAGCCGATGTTCGGCGTGCAGCCGGTGCTTGTCGACGGCGACGGCACATTGCTGGAAGGCGCGACCGATGGCAATTTGTGTATCGTCGATAGCTGGCCGGGTCAGATGCGGACTGTGTGGGGTGATCATGAACGGTTTTTCCAAACTTATTTCACGACCTATCCCGGAAAATATTTCACTGGCGATGGATGTAGGCGAGATGCGGACGGTGATTATTGGATTACGGGACGGGTTGACGACGTGATCAATGTTTCGGGCCACCGCATGGGCACTGCCGAAGTCGAAAGCGCTCTCGTTGCCCATGCCAAAGTCGCTGAGGCGGCGGTTGTCGGCTTCCCGCACGACATTAAAGGGCAGGGCATTTACGCTTATGTTACGCTCAATGCGCATGAGGTGGAGTCAGCGGACATACGGGCTGACCTCATCAAATGGGTGCGCCATGAAATCGGCCCGATCGCAACGCCAGATGTCATCCATTTTGCCCCAGCTTTGCCGAAAACGCGGTCCGGAAAAATAATGCGCCGGATATTGCGAAAGATTGCCGAGGGGGATGTGTCTAATTTAGGAGATATCTCCACCCTCGCGGATCCGTCGGTCGTGGACAATCTGGTGCAATCAAGGTCCACCGCCGCATGACGGGCAACATCCTGATCGCAGAATTGACCCGGGACCACATGCGCCGCGTTCGGCATTTTGACGGATGATATCACCGCAGCTTGCATGGCGGACATTTTTTTAAGAGGATGACCCTGAAGGCTTCGTAGCATGTATCTTGAAGGTAGCGCGCGCCGCGTAAATCACCCCAGCTTTAGGCTGTTCCGCGTGTGAGCAGCCTGACCGGTACAGGGGCGATGCTTGGCGCTTCGCCTTTGAGCGCGGCGATTAACGCTTTGACCAGCATTTCGCCTGCTTGAACATAATCCTGCTCAATTGTTGTCAGCGGCGGCTGCGCATAAGCGCCCATCGCGATTCCATCAAACCCGATGACGCGCACATCCTTGCCTACGGCAATATCATGCTCGTCCAGCGCGCGCATGGCACCCAGCGCGATAAAATCATTCGCACAGAACAAGCCGTCGAACGCAATTTTGTCCCGGATGAGGCCCTGGACTGCGGCATAGCCTTGGTCTTCACGCACGGCGTTTTCGGGGAGCGGTGGGCAAATGGGCTGCATAGCCTTGGCCGACATGTGCGCCATATAGGTTGTCAGCCGGTCCTGAAACTGGGGCTGCTCGCTATGGGTGGGACCAATATAGGCAATATGTTTACACCCCTGTTGCAACAAATGGTCAATGGCCAGTCGTGCGCCTTGCACATTGTCGCTTTTGATCGAAATCAGGTCTTCTTTGCTGGCGCCCCAGCAGATCATCGGCGTTTTGTGCCGGGCATATTCGCCGAAAAACTGCCAACCTGCGATATTCTGACCGCTGCCAATGACGATGAGGCCATCGGCCTGTCGGCTGCCGGTGTAATTGGCAAAGAAATTTGCTGGGGAATCCTGAAATGAGATGATGAGATTATAGCCGCGTTCGGCGGCTGATGCCGCAATGCAGCCCAATAAAGACAGATAAAAAGGGTTTATTCGCGCTCTATTTTCACCCTGCCGACACAGGATGACAAGCGCGATCGAATATGTCTGCTGCGTGCGCAGGCGAAGGGCGTTGTGGTCAACCGAGTAATTGAGTTCGTTTGCGAGCGCGACGATGCGCGCACGCGTGGTTTCATTGACTTTCTTATCCCCGCGCAAGGCACGTGACACCGTGGGCTGCGATACCCCAAGCATGGCCGCAATTTGATGTGCGGTAATTCGTCCCTCTTTACCCATGCAGTGTGTTTAGCACTGGCAAGCGGTCAAGTCACGCAGTGAGGGCCGTTTCGGGCGCAACAAATGCAAGGTTGAGGCTTTCCGCAACGGCTTGGCTGGTTACTTTACCCTGATGCACGTTCAAACCCGCCAGCAAGCCGCGTCCGGTTTCTGTGCTGCTGTCCAGCGCCACAACGCCCTTCTGCGCAAGCGCTAGGCCATAAGGCAGGGTCGCGTTGTTGAGCGCGGCCGCGCTGGTCTGTGGGACGGCACCTGGCATGTTTGCAACGCAATAATGAATAATGCCGTCAACGACATAGGTGGGTTCGGCATGCGTGGTGGGGCGCGATGTTTCAAAGCAACCGCCCTGGTCAATAGCGACATCGACCAAGACCGCACCGGGCTTCATCCGCTTCAGCATTTCGCGGGTCACAAGGCGTGGAGCGCTTGCACCCGGAATAAGCACTGCGCCAATGACGGCGTCGGCAATGCTGATTTCATGGTCGATGGTTTCAAGCGTCGAATACCGCGTGCGTACCCGTCCGTTGAACATCTCATCGAGTTGGCGCAGGCGCGGGATCGAACGGTCAACGATGGTGACCTCCGCGCCAAGGCCAACGGCCATCCGTGCCGCATGCGTGCCAACAACGCCGCCGCCCAATACCGTGACGCGGCCAGCCGGAACACCGGGGACGCCGCCGAGCAATATGCCTGCGCCACCTTCGCTGCGGCGCATGGCTTGGCCAGCGGCTTCAATCGCGAGGCGACCGGCAACTTCGCTCATGGGTGCCAATAGGGGTAGGGCGCCACGATCATCGGTCACGGTTTCATACGCAATGGCGGTGCATCCGCTGGCGATCAGGCCCTTTGCTTGCTCTGGATCGGGTGCAAGATGTAAATAGGTGAAGAGCAATTGGCCGGGGCGAAGCTGCACCCATTCGCTTGGTTGAGGCTCCTTGACCTTAACGATCATGTCGCAACGCGCGAAAATTTCCTCCGCTGTTGCGGCGATTTCTGCCCCGGCGGCGCGATAGGCGTCGTCATTTGCCATGATGCCTGCGCCCGCGCCTGATTGCACCACCACCTGATGACCAGCGGCCACATATTCGCGCACGGCACCGGGGGTTAGGCCAACGCGATATTCATGAACCTTGATTTCGCTCGGGACGCCAACACGCATAATTTTTGCTCCTAAATATAAGTTGATAAAGATTAGCATTGTCGTGATGCCGAAACTCCGCAAAGATTCGACTTATCTGGACATTTGATGCATATATTCGTCGTATTTCTCGTATTGGATGAAAATAATATGCAACTTGATCGGGCGGACCGTAAATTATTGGGTGCGTTAGTGACAAATGGCCGCGCGACTCAGATGGAACTGGGTGATGCCGCTGGACTATCCCCAAGCGCGGCGGCGCGTCGGCAAAAAGCGTTGGAAGATGAAGGCATATTGCGCGGCTATCGTGCCGACGTGAACTTACGCAAATTGGGGTTAGGGGCGACTGTGATGGTGACAATCACCCTCGACAGCCAAAGCGAGGAGGCGATGGCTGCGTTTGAGGCTGCGGTTGTCAACAGTCCGTCGACCATCCGGTGCCACCTCATGAGCGGGCGGAATGATTATCTGCTGGTCGTGCGTGCCGCATCGATCGAGGATTATGAAATCATCCACCGGCAGGAAATTGCCCGCTTGCCCCGGGTCGCGCGGATCGAAACCGCATTTGCGTTGCGCGAAGTGGTAAACCGAGCCGTTCCTCCGCGACTTTTTGACACATAACACAGCTATAACATGGCTTAGAAAACGATGAGGTCATGAATTCCTGTGGAACTTGTCCGCAATAATCCTGTTTCAGTGTCAGGAAACGGAGATTTGCCATGGGAAGAACAGTTGGTATCAGCATTGGCGGTTTGATTTTGCTCGTCGTGGTCGTCGCAATTTTATTCTGATCCGGTCCTGCCCCTAGTTCGCTGATATCAGTGTCTTGTCTCAGACGGTGACTGTGACTGTTTTGTCACATCGCTTAAAAAGGACAATGGCATTGGCACAAAATTGCTTGCTTGGCGCACGCTTTGATGTTTGTGTGCAGTTGCACAATAAAGCTCTGGCAAAATAAATCTGACCATTGCGTGGGCAAATAGATTTAGCGGGAAGAGAACGGCATCTGCCGATAACGGCGCAGTGCGCGGATATCGGCCTAGTATCTACTGTACCTAAGAAGGGGTAAAATTATGCGTAATTCCATTTTGAAGCTGGCAAGCATGAGCGTCGCTATAAGCGCGATAGCAATGTCGGCACCTGCCTTCGCGCAAGAAGCAGATGAAGAAGCGGCTGGCCCAATCACCCTGACGGGCGGCGTGGCTGTTGTATCTGACTATCGGTTCCGCGGCGTTTCGCTTTCCGATAAGGACTTTGCAGTCCAGCCATATCTGACCGTAAAGCACGAATCCGGCCTGTACGTCGGTGCTTGGGGCTCCAATCTCTCCGAAAACGCAGGGGACGATGTTGAGGTTGACCTTTACGCCGGTTTTGCCGGTGGCGAAGACATGACATATGACATTGGCGCGACTTATTATCTCTATCCGGGTGTTTCGGGCCTCAATTATGTTGAATTCACTGGAAAGCTTGGTTCAACCTTTGGCCCGGCAACCGTCGGTGTGCAATTGAGCTATGTCCCAAGTCAGGATAATACTGGCAATGACGACAATATCTATTTTGGCACAAACGCTACCATCGCGCTGCCAAATTCCCCCATTTCGATTGTCGGATCAATGGGCATAGAAGATGGCGCGTTCACCGCTGGTAGCGAAAAAGTTGATTGGTCACTTGGCCTGACCGCCGCTGTTTCCGGTTTTACACTTGGCGCCTCTTATGTCGACACCAACCGCCGGACGATCTTCGCCCCCAAGGATAGCTCGGCTGGCGTTGTGTTCTCGGTAAGCTACGGCTTCTGATTCCGCTTCAAATGTTTTCGGCCCTGCAAAAACGCGGACTGGTGTAAAAAAGACATATGCCGGGCTTGACCTTTCAAGTCCGGCATGCGCTTATCAGTATTCCAAAAAACTGGTGAAAAACAATGTCTGTCAATCTTGCGAATTGGATCGCTGAGCACAAAATCGATGAGGTTGAGTGCATCGTCCCCGACATTAACGGCGTGCAGCGCGGCAAGGTTCTGCCTGCGAAGAAGTTCCTGTCATCTGTCCGTGACAAATCGCTGCGCATACCGGGCAGTGTTTTCATCTGCACTATTGATGGCCATTATCCCGAAGACATTGCGGACATTTGGGACAAGGATCCGGACAAAATCTTGATCGCTGATCCCGACACAATCTGCGTCGCGCCGGGCTTCAAATCACCGACTGCTTTCGTGATCGCTGATGTGCTGCATGGCGACGGAAGCGAGGTCGAAATCGCCCCGCGCACGATATTGAAAAAAGTACTCAACATGTATGCCGAGCGTGGGTGGAAGCCCATTATAGCACCTGAGGTCGAGTTTTACCTTGTGAGCCAAAATGTCGACCCCGACTTTCCATTAGTGCCGCCTACCGGCTCCAGCGGACGCGCAGAAACCGCAAGCCAGCCTTATGGGTTGGAGGCGATGAACGAATATGAGGACATTATCGACCACATCTATGATGATTGTGAGTTGATGGGCCTCGATATCGACACGATGATCCACGAAATGGGTGCAGCGCAGCTTGAGGTCAACTTCATTCATGGCGACCCGTTAAAGCTGGCGGACCAAGTGTTTCTGTTCAAGCGCACCGTCCGCGCAGTTGCCAAACAGCATGGCGTTTATGCCACCTTCATGGCGAACCCGATGGCAGGACAGCCCGGCAGCGCAATGCATATCCACCAATCGGTGGTTGACGCTGAAACTGGCAGAAACCTTTTCTCCAACGCCAATGGCAAGGACAGTGCTTTATTCCGCAGTTATATAGCGGGTCTCGTGAAGTTCATGCCGCAGATATCGCCGCTCTGGGCGCCTAATGTGAACAGCTTCCGCCGGATGCGGCCCGATAGCGCCGCGCCCATCAACGTCCAATGGGGCGAGGACAATCGAAGCTGCGGTTTCCGCGTGCCAATTTCGGACAAGGCCAACCGCCGCGTTGAAAACCGCTTGCCGGGCGCAGACTCCAACCCCTATCTCGCGATGGCGGCGTCGTTGGTCTGCGGCTATATTGGTATGGTGGAGCGGATGGTTCCTGCCAAGGCCATCACCGGCAGCGCCTACAACCGCGCCCGCACCTTGCCCCGCACGTTGGAGGCCGCGTTGGACCGGTTCAGCGCCTGCAAGCCAGTGCGCAATCTGCTTGGAGAAGAGTTTTTCGACATCTTCTACGCGGTCAAGGATTATGAATTGTTCAATTACCAGTCGGTGGTCTCAAGCTGGGAACGCGAGCATTTGTTATTGCGGGTGTAACGTGAATCGCGTTTGCACATCGCTCTTTCATCGTCATGCTGAACGACTTTCAGCATCCATTTCGCAAAGCCGACCATCGCCTTTTGCTGATAAATGGACCCTGGAACGCCAGTCACCAGAGGTGAAACAAGCTCTGGGTGACGAATGAAAATGAGCGGGTCGAGTGACCTCAACCAAAGTTATTACGCCGCGACCGCACAAGCTTGGGAAACGCAAGCTGCGTTGGCTTCTACAGAAGACTGTGACGTAGCCGTTATTGGCGGAGGATTTACTGGCCTCTCCGCCGCGCTGGCCTGTGCCGAAAAAGGCCTTTCGGTTATATTGCTTGAGGCCCAGACCATTGGCTTTGGTGCATCTGGCCGCAATGGTGGTCAACTCATCCCTGGCCTGCGTTGGTCGATGCAGGAAATCGACGCAGAGTTTGGCCGCGAACGCGCGCAGGCTATATTCGATTTGGCTTATGGCGCGGTCGACCGGGTCAAGTACCGGATCGCCGAGCACCATATTCAGTGTGATGCAAAAGCGGGGCATTTGGAAGCGGCCTACAGGCCAGCGCATTTCGATGCGATGCGGCGCGATGCCGCATTTTTGGCACAGCATTTTGGTTGGGAGGCGCAGATTGTCCAGCCACAGGATATCGGGCGCCATATCAACGGCGGTGGTTATCACGGCGGTATTTATGACCCCCAAGGCGGGCATTTCCATCCTTTGAATTACGCGCTTGGGCTTGCACAAGCGGCGCAAAAGGCTGGCGTGCGGATATATGAAAACACGGCGGCCCAAACACCTGTCGATACAGGAACGCAACTCGAGATACGGGCAGGGGCAGGAACTTTGACCGCTAAGCATGTCATCATGGCAGCCGACACTTGGACGGGGGGTATCGCGCCGGAATTGCGTAGCTACACCGTCCCAATCATGAACTATAATATCGCGACTGCGCCGCTGCCTGATGCCGACCAGTTACTCCCCAGCGACGCGGCGGTGGCGGACTGTCGTTATGTGTTGAATTATTTCCGCCTCTCTGCTGACAAGCGCCTCATTTTCGGCGGTGGTGAAAAATATGTGCAGACGCCACCTAATGACATTGGCGCGTTTGTGCGTAAGCACATTGCTGAGGTGTTTCCTTCACTCGCTGATGTTCCCATCGATTATGCCTGGGGTGGAGCCGTTGGCGTTACCATGAACCGGCTGCCGCATATGGGGCGCAAGGGAAAACTGTTTTACGCCCACGGTTTTTCTGGCCATGGCGCGCTGGTCACGACGCTGGCGGGGGAATTGATGGCAGAGGCGGTGGTTGGCACAATGTCACGCTTTGATGTTTTTGCAAACTTACCGCACAGTCGCTTTCCCGGCGGAAAATGGCTCGCGCGGCCGTTGGCGACGCTTGGGTTGCTCTATTATGCGATGCTGGACCGTTTATGATCGACCGCCAAGCCATAAGCAACATGCGCGAACGCGAAGTCGCGCGCTTCATCGCGGCAAACCCGAAATCCAAGGCGCAGGCAGAAAAGGCGCAGGGCTGGTTCCAAGGCGTTCCGTTTCATTGGATGCTCGATTGGTCCACCCCATTCCCGATCGTCGCTCAGGCGGCTTCTGGCGCGACGCTGACGAGCATTGACGGGCAGGTTTTTGACGACTTCTGCCTTGGCGATACGGCGAGCATGTTTGGCCACTCACCAGCGCCGCTGGCCAAAGCCATAACCGAACAAGCAGGCCAAGGTTTAAGCTATATGCTGCCCACCGCGAAGGGCGCGGAATTGGGCAATATGCTCGCCGACATGTTTGGCCTGCCGCAGTGGCAAGTGACAACAACAGCGAGTGAAGCCAACCGCGCCGTCATTCGTTGGTGCCGCGGAATGACGGGACGCGACAAGATTTTGGTCTTCAACGGCTGCTATCATGGCGCGGTCGATGATGTTTTCGTTGACTTGCGTGATGGCCGCGCCGTCAACCGGCCAAGCTTGATAGGGCAAGTGCAGGACTTGCTGCCAACGACCGTTACAATCGAATTTAACGATGTGGACGCGCTGACGACCGCTTTGCGCGGTGGCGACATCGCCTGCGTCTTGGCCGAACCGTTGATGACCAACATCGGTATGGTGCGCGATGCGCCGGGGTTCCTGAGGGAATTGCGCCAGCTATGTGATCAAACCGGCACGATTTTGGTGCTGGACGAAACGCATACCATTTCATCCGGCTATGGCGGACACAGCAACACGCATGGCCCACAGCCCGACATACTGGTCGTAGGTAAATCCATCGGCGGCGGTGTGCCGTGCGCGGTTTACGGATTTACGGCGGAGATTGCCGAACGGATGGCGGCGCTGAATGCGTCGCGTCCACCGGGGCATAGCGGCATAGGCACGACCTTATCGGCCAATGCGCTTGCTATTACCGCGATGCACGCGATGGTGGGGCAGGTGATTACGCGAGATGCTTATGCCCACATGCTTTCGATTACCGACAGGCTGGTGGCGCAATTGAACGCGGTGATTGCCGCGCATAGGCTGGATTGGCATGTCAGCCATGTTGGCGCGCGCGTTGAATTGGTCTGTTCGGCCACCCCGCCGCGCAATGGTAGTGAAGCGCGCGCAGTGATGGACCATGAACTGGAAAGCACGATCCACCTGTATCTCGCCAATCGCGGCATCTTGCTCGCGCCATTCCATAATATGATGCTGGTCAGCCCGATGACGCAAGCCGCGCAGGTTGACCGCCTCGCGGCAGAGTTGAACAATGCGCTGACTGGGCTATTAGCATTTGAAAATTCGGGCGGACGGAAGTGACATCATGACAATCAAACGAGCTATATCATCAGCGACCATCGCGCCGCGTAGCGAGGCAGAGGCGTTTTTTGCGACGCATCCTGATATCGATTCTATCGAGATGATCTACACCGACTTTGGCGGCGTCCCGCGCGGCAAGCGCCTGCGCCAGCATGAGGTGTTGTCCGTCTACGAAATCGGCCGCTTTTTTCCCGGTTCCATCGCTGTGGTCGATATCACCGGGCAGGACACGGTCGAAACGGGTCTGGTTTGGGAAGATGGCGATGCCGACCGTTCGATGAAGCCAATTCCCGGCACGTTGGTCCGCACCCCTTGGGCGGGGGACAATGCGGCGCAATTCATGGTCGATTTTTATGAACTGGATGGCCAACCGCACGACCTTGACCCGCGCCATGTCCTTGGCCTTGTCGTGGACCGTTTTGCCGAAATGGGCCTGACGCCCGCTTTGGCGGTGGAGCTTGAGTTTTACTTGCTGGATCCAAAGCGCGCACGCGATGGGTCCATCCGTCCAGCGCGGCCAGAATATAATAATGAAACCCCGCAAATGGTTGAAGTCTATGGCCTGCGCGAGCTCGACGATTTCCGTCCCTTTTTCGACGAATTATACGAAAGCTGCGATATTCAGGGGCTTCCGTTGGAATCGGCGATATCCGAATTTGCGCCGGGCCAGTGCGAGTTGACCTTGCGCTACAAGCCCGATGTGCTGCGCGCCTGTGATGATGCGATCATGTACAAACGCGTCGTGAAGGCGGTGGCGCAGGCGCATGGGCTTGAGGCGACGTTCATGGCAAAGCCATTTGCCGGACAAGCTGGCTCCGGCATGCATATTCACGTGTCGATGAACGACAAAGACGGCAATAACCTCTTCGCCGCCGACGATCCCGAAGGCACGCTTATGTTACGCCATGCAATAGGCGGGATGATCGCCAGCGTTGGCGATTGCTTCGCGCTTTTTGCGCCGCATGCGAATAGCTACCGCCGGTTTAAAGCAAACAGCTACGCGCCGGTTGCCCCCACTTGGGGCGTCAATAATCGCACTGTATCCTTCCGTATTCCGGCCGGTCCGCCATCAAGCCGCCATGTCGAACATCGCGCCTGCGGGGCCGACGCCAACCCATATCTTGCGGTGGCGGGCGTATTGTCGGGCATGCATCATGGTATCACAAACCAGATTGACCCCGGCCCAGCGGTTGTGGGCAATGGCTATGATCGTGACGGGTCAGGCGATGACAAGCCGCCAAGCAATTGGTTTGCCGCAGTCGACCGGTTCCATGGCTCCAAATTGCTACGGGACTATCTGGGCGACCGCTTTGTTGACATGTTCACCATCGTAAAGCGCGTGGAGCAGGACCGCTATTTCGGACAAGTGCCCAGCATTGATTATGATTGGTATTTGCGCAACGCTTAGGTTCAGGATCACTTAAATCCATTTTGACGCCTCGAAGGCGAATTTAAGCGTCCCTGACTCTAAGCTTTTCCGTTGAAGCAATGCAGGCGCAATGCTAGCGGCACGAAGGGATCGCTTGTCGATTCCGACCACAAGGAATAGCATGTCTGTAGATAAAGATACCGTGAACAAAATCGCACGGCTTTCGCGTATCGCGATTAGCGATGCTGAGGCTGACAAGATGGTCGGCGAGCTCAATGGCATTTTGGCCTGGGTGGAGCAATTGGGAGAGGTCGACGTCACCGGCGTCGAGCCGATGACGGCCGTCATCCCCAATAAGCTGCGCCTACGCGATGATGTTGTGACCGATGGCGATGTGCGCGACAAAGTGCTCGCCAACGCACCAGCCAAGGAAGGCAGCTTCTTTGGCGTGCCGAAGGTGATTGAGTGATGGAACGCCACTTGACTTCCTACCCTTCCGTCACCCTGAACTTGTTTCAGGGTCTATCCATCCTTTCAAGCTCTGGTCGTGCTGCACGATGGATGCTGAAACAAGTTCAGCATGACGGAGTGGTCGAATGAGTGAGCTTACAAAACTCGGGGTAGCTGCGATCCGCTCAGGCGTCGCCGCTGGTGATTTCTCGGCTGTTGAAGTGGCCGAAGCCTTCAACTCTAACGTCGCTAACGCAAAAGCGCTCAACGCCTTCATCGTGGAAACACCCGAAAAGGCTATCGAAGCCGCTCAAGCCGTCGACGCCGACCGTGCGGCAGGCAAGCCGCTCGGCAAAATGGCTGGTGTGCCGATTGGCATGAAGGATTTGTTCTGCACCCAAGGCGTGCAGACAACCGCGGCAAGCCATATATTGGAAGGCTTTGTGCCGACCTATGAATCGACCGTCTCTGCGAATCTTTGGAACGCTGGGGCAGGGATGCTCGGCAAGCTGAACATGGACCAATTCGCGATGGGTTCTTCGAACGAGACGAGCTATTTCGGCAATGTCATTTCGCCGTGGCGTCGCAACGACGGCAGCAATGCCGCATTAGCGCCCGGTGGGTCGTCAGGCGGTTCGTCATCCGCCATTGCCGCGCGTTTGTGCCCTGCAGCCACCGGAACCGACACAGGCGGCTCGATTCGCCAGCCTGCGGCCTTTGTGGGCATTAGCGGTATCAAGCCAACCTATGGCCGTTGTTCGCGCTGGGGCGTTGTCGCCTTTGCCAGCTCCTTGGACCAAGCTGGCCCTATGGCGCGCGACGTGCGCGATTGCGCGATCATGTTGGAGGCGATGGCGGGTTTTGACCCTAAGGATTCGACCTCGCTCGATTTGCCTGTGCCTAATTGGGAGGCTGGCCTGAACAGCGACCTGAAGGGCAAGCGTATCGGTATTCCACGCGAATATCGCCTCGACGGCATCGACGAAGATATCGCCAGCATGTGGGACAATGGCATCGCCTGGTTGAAGGATGCAGGCGCACAAATCGTGGACATCAGCCTGCCGCACACCAAATACGCGCTGCCTGCTTATTATATCATCGCCCCTGCAGAAGCGTCATCGAACCTTGCGCGCTATGACGGTGTGCGCTTCGGTCTGCGCGACTTGCCGGAGGGTGCTGGCTTGCAAGACATGTATGCCGCGACCCGCGCCGCTGGCTTTGGCGAAGAAGTCCGCCGCCGTATCATGATCGGCACTTATGTGCTAAGCGCCGGTTTCTACGACGCCTATTACACACAAGCGCAAAAGGTCCGCGCCTTGATCGCGCGCGATTTTCACAACGCATGGGTAAGTTGCGACCTCATCCTCGCGCCAACCGCACCAAGCGCGGCGTTCGGATTGGGTGAGAAAAACGCTGACCCGCTGTCCATGTATCTGAACGACGTGTTCGCTGTGCCTGCCTCGCTGGCTGGTCTGCCCGCAATGTCCGTTCCCGGCGGCCTGAGCAAAGAAGGCTTGCCATTGGGGCTTCAGATTATTGGTAAGGCGCTGGATGAACAGGCGGTGTTGAATGCCGGCCTTGCGATTGAGCAGCGTTCAGAATTTACGGCGGAAGCCGGAGAGTGGTGGTGATGGGCCTCACTGGCGCAGAAGAATGGATCGCTTGGGGAGGAATCGTAGTTCCGCTTATGGCGTTAGCCTATTCTGCCGTGACCTATAGTTTAGCGAAACGACAAGAAGTTCATCACCAGCAATATCAGCGCTTTTTTCAAATTATGGACCATTTGGGACAGCAAGGTGGCAGCATCGCGTCAAAAATGGCGGCTGCGTACGAGCTAAGGAAATATCCTGAATACTCGGAGGTAATCATCAATATCTGCGAGAAGGCGGATATTAGAGGAGCTGCATCCGACATGCTACGAGAAGAAATGCTGGCAACTGCCGAACATTTGAAAGCAAGAAGATGAGTGAATACCGCATCCAAGGAAACAGCGGCGCATGGGAGGTCGTGATTGGCCTTGAGGTCCACGCGCAGGTCACGAGCCATTCCAAGCTTTTTTCGGGCGCATCGGCCGAGTTCGGTGCGGAGCCGAACAGCCATGTTAGTCTTGTCGACGCGGCCATGCCGGGCATGTTGCCCGTGCCCAACCGCGAATGCCTGCGTCAGGCCGTGCGCACGGGCATGGCGATCAATGCGCAGATCAACCGCTGGTCACGCTTTGACCGCAAGAATTATTTCTACGCCGATTTGCCGCAGGGCTACCAAATTTCGCAGCTCTATCACCCGATCGTGGGTGAGGGCGAAAT
>NZ_JAAVVZ010000028.1 GCF_023910635.1 Sphingorhabdus sp.
CCCCTTCCCCTCCCCTGAAGGGGAGGGGTGATTTGGGCAATTCGGTGGCAGGTGCATTGATCCCGAAATTGACATTTATCGGCTCTTCGTTAACCTGCTCTGATTGCACGTGTTTTGTCACAGCCGATCGGGGTATTTCGCATCATGTTACGCAGCAAGGCAAATGCGGACGCAATGCAGGGTTATTTCGGGGCTGACGGGCCCGTTGTCGGAATTTCGACCGAAATTCCCGCGTTCAGAAGCGATTGATTGTGTTTTCAAGCCATTCCTGACGCCCCGACTTGGGTCTAGGTTTCAGGTCGCGGCTGATGGCTAGATCTGCGATTGACGCCAGCGAGGCTTGCGGCGCATGGATTGCCTGCCCCAATTCACCTTGCCAATCGGTGTAACGCGCCTTGCGGAAGGCGTCGACTTTGCCGTCTTCAATGATCGCGGCGGCCTTGACCAGTGCATGGGCAAGGGTGTCGATCCCGCCGATATGGCCGTGGAACAGGTCTTCGGCGTCAATGCTCTGGCGGCGCACTTTGGCATCGAAATTGAAACCACCTGTGGTGAAGCCGCCGGCGCGGACGATTTCCAGCATCGCCAGCGTCAATTCCTCAACCGAGTTGGGGAACTGGTCGGTGTCCCAGCCGTTTTGGTGGTCGCCGCGATTGGCATCGATTGAACCGAAAATTCCCAGCGCGCGCGCCATGGCGATTTCATGCTCGAACGTATGGCCGCCCAGTGTGGCGTGGTTGGCCTCGATATTGACGCGGACTTCGTTTTCCAGGCCGAAGCGCTTGAGGAAGCCATATACGGTCTGCGTGTCGAAATCATACTGATGCTTGGTCGGCTCGTGCGGTTTGGGTTCGATCAGGATCGTGCCAGTGTAGCCAATCTTGTGCTTATGCTCGACCACCAGATTGAGGAACCGGCCGAAGTTTTCCTGCTCGATGCCGACGTCGGTGTTGAGGATGGTGTCGTAACCTTCGCGGCCGCCCCACAGCACATAATTCGCGCCGCCCAGACGATGTGTCGCTTCCAGAGCATCACGCACCTGAAGCGCCGCCCAGGCAAAGACTTCTGGATCGGGATTCGTGGCAGCCCCCGCCATGTAGCGCGGGTGGCTGAATAGGTTGGCCGTGCCCCACAACAGCTTGCGGCCATGCTGGGTCTGCAAGGCTTCCAGATGGTCCACTGCCTCGGCAAAGCTGCGGCGGAACGCGGCGGTGTTATCGGCATCGGCCATCACATCTACATCGTGGAAGCAGTAAAACGGCACATCGAGCTTTTCAACGAACGCCAGCGCCGCCTCGCGCTTGGCCTTTGCAGCCAAGGCATCGTTGGCGCCCGTGTGCCAAGGGCGGCTGAAAGTGCCCGCACCGAACACATCGCTGCCCGGCCAGCAGAACGTATGCCAAAAGCACACCGCCACGCGCAGATGGTCTTCCATCCGCTTGCCTAGTATGACGCGCTCCTTGTCGTACCAGCGATAGGCGAGGTCGTTGGCACTGTCGGGGCCCTCGTAACGGACGGTGTCGAAAGGTGCGAAATAGTCTGCGGACATGAGGTTTACTCCTAGATTTGCGAAATGAGTGGATAGGCGGCGCGGAAGCGCGCAAGCTTGGGGGCCAGCGCTTCTGCAAGGGCGGGATCGGGTTCGATGATGTGGCTTACCGGCGGACGGACGCACACGTCGGCCACGCTATCACCGGTCACCGCGATCTGGGCGAGCCGCGCCGCACCCAGCGCCGGGCCGACTTCGCCGCCCTCAAGATAAACCAGTTGCACGCCGAGCGCCGCGGAGATGATCCGCCCCCAACTGGACGAACGCGCGCCGCCGCCGATGACCGACAGTGAGGAGAACTGCGTGCCTGCTTCGCGCAGGGCATCCAGCCCGTCGGCATGGGCAAAGGCAACGCCCTCAAGCACGGCAGCGGCGAGGCGGCCCGGGCTGGTTTCATTGCCAAGTCCGAGGAAAGCGCCGCGCACATGCGGATCATTGTGCGGGGTGCGTTCGCCGGAAAGATAAGGCAGGAACAGTTCCTGCCCGGCGTCGGGTCCGGCCTGTTCGGCAAGAGCAAAGAAGGCGGCGGGTCCGTCGATTCCGGCCAGCTTCGCGGCCCAGTCTATGCAGGATGCAGCCGACAGATGCACGCTCATCTGGTGCCACATATCGGGCACAGCGTGACAAAACGCGTGCACAGCGCGAGCGGGATTGGGGCAAAACGCACTGGTGGCAACGAAAATGACGCCCGAGGTGCCGAGCGAAAGGAATGCGTCGCCATCGCCGACCACACCGACCCCCACCGCGCCGGCGGCATTGTCACCGCCGCCTGCTGCCACAGGCACGGCGGCCATGCCCCAACGGGCGGCGACTTGCGGGCGCAACCGTCCCGTAGCATCTGTGCCTTCATGCAGTTTCGGCATCTGGCATTCTATGAGGCCGCAGGCAGCGAGCATCGCGTCGCTCCAGCCGCGCTTGGCCACATCGAGCCACAGCGTACCGGCGCTGTCCGCCATGTCGGAGGCTTTGTCGCCCGTCATGCACAGGCGGACGTAATCCTTTGGCAACAGGACAGTTCGCACTTGCGCAAAGATGTCCGGCTCGTTCTTGCGCACCCACGCCAGCTTGGGCGCGGTGAAGCCGGGCATAGCGATATTGCCGGTAATGGCGCGCGTGCGTGGTTCGTCGCGCTCCAGTTCGGCGCACTCGGCAAAGCTGCGGCCGTCGTTCCACAGGATCGCCGGGCGCAAGGGCCGGTCGTCTGCGCCGAGCAAGGTCGCGCCGTGCATCTGCCCCGCAAGGCCAATGCCCAGGACGCTGGAGCGCAATGAAGGATCGAGCGCCAGCACTGCTGCATCGGTGGCTGACCACCAGTCATCCGCGCACTGTTCCGACCAGAGCGACGCAGGACGCGAAACGGAAAGCGGCGCGGTGGCCTGCGCCAGCACGGTCCCCGACGGCGCCACGATCACCGCCTTCACGCCGGACGTGCCGACGTCGATGCCCAAAAACACTGCGCCCCTCTCCCAATCCGGCTGTCGGAGGTCAAAGTAGCGCTACCACGATGCTGCTGGCAAGAGGATTCGTTTCTACCGGCAAAGCCGTGCTTGTGACCACGGACCGCGGCTATTGGGCGGATGGCGCGATAGGCCCAAGCCTGCGCTGGGGCGACGGGTGAGGTGTGGGGTGGTTGCAAATCCTCCCCGGCACGGGGAGGGGGACCATGCGAAGCATGGGGGAGGGGCACGCTCTGGCTATCCTGACCTTCTGGCGTGGTGATACCCTGAACGTGCCCCTCCACCGTCTACGACGGTCCCGCTGTTGCTCCGCAACGCCTACGGCTCCCCCGTGCCGGAGTTACGGTGACAGTGCACTAAATTATTGCACGCTGGGAGTTACGGTGCGAATTCCGGTGACAGGTGCGTCATCCCCGAAATAATCTTGCTGCGTTGCATATTACGAAATTAAGCCCCTCCCCTTCAGGCGTGGTGCGAGGTTAAGCCCCTCCCCTTTAGGGGAGGGGTTGGGGTGGGGTATATAGGTTTACGCAACGCCGATGGACCCCACCCAGCGCGGCTTTTGGCTCTGTCCGGGGGACAGAGCTGCTGCGCTCCCCTCCCCTGAAGGGGAGGGGTGATTTAGGGAATTCCGGTGGCAGGTGCGTCATCCGCCGAATAACCCATTCAGCAAAAAACACCGTCGCACCAGCGTAGGCTGGTGCCTATCACGTGTGTCTGGCGAGATCGACAGGCGCGATAGGCCCCAGCCTGCGCTGGGGCGACGGGTGGTGGTTGCAAATCCTCCCCAGAATAAGGAGGGGGACCATGCGAAGCATGGGGGAGGGGCACGCTCTGGCTATCCTGACCTTCTGGCGCGGTGATACCCTGAACGTGCCCCTCCACCGTCTGCGACGGTCCCGCTGTTGCTCCGCAACGCCTACGGCTCCCCCGTGCCGGGGAGGACTTATTTCGCTTTCGATTACCGAGACAAAAGCGTCATCCCCAAAATAGGTTTCGCTTGCAATGTAGGATTTTTTTTGAGATTCTGTGTGTTACTCCCGCGATTGTTGCGGGACTGGTTCTTTGAACCTGTTTAATCCCATCCCGGCTTTCGCACCGCATAAGCCAACGTCGCAAAGTCGAGGTAAGTTTACAGAAATATCGCGTTTTGGGTATATGTTTGTAAACTTAGGCACCGTAAAGGAATTCCGGTGACGGGTGCTTCATCCCCACAATCGCATTTTGCTTGCGAGATCGAAGCCGAAGGTGGATTTACGTGGTCCTAATCCTATCATTATGTGATTTATGTCAGGATTTTCCACACCATGCCAGAACCAAGCTATGGTGAGCCCTGCTGGGTTCGAACCAGCGACCTACTGATTAAAAGTCAGTTGCTCTACCGACTGAGCTAAGGGCCCCCGCTTTGAACCATCATGGGTTCAAAGGAGAGCGCTCCCCCTAATGGCGGTGGGGGGTGCGGTCAAGCGCCTTTGGTCGGTTAAATCGTGATTGCAGGTGACGAATATTAAGGCCCGACACAGGGTCGCGCCAATCGGGGGCAATCATGGCCGCAGGCGTCAGGACAAAGCCGCGTGACCGCAGGCCAGGATGCGGAATGAAAAGCGCTGGATTGCTGTCGGCCCAGTTGCCGCCGGACCATAAAAGAATGTCGAGGTCCAACACCCGCGCGCGCCAACTTTGGCCGCGACGGACGCGTCCGAAATGGCTTTCGATGTCATGCAGGCGGGCCAGCAGGGCAGGTGGCTCAAGCGCGGTTGCCACGACCGCAGCGGCATTGGCAAAGCGGCGTGACGATGGCCCCATCGGGCTTGACTGGATGATGGCCGAATGTGCGAACACATCAATGTCATCCATCTCCAGCGCGGCTATCGCGTGCGGAATGATGCGGTTTGGTGTGCCAATGACGGGATGTGGCTGATTTGAACCTATGCCAATGAGATAGAGATGCGACAGATCAAATATCCTGCGCAAGGCGGGTGTATAATGCGGGCCTACGGTCGCGGAAGAAGCCCATGCTGGCACGGTGCGCGCGGGCTTGGTCTAGGTCAAATGTCGACACTAATATGCCGGTTTCAGCGTCGTCGTGGTCGCAGACCACATCGCCCCATTCATTGGCGATGAAGCTGGTGCCGTAGAATTTTTGCGCCGTCTGACCATGGTCGTCTTCGCTGCCGACCCGGTTAGCCGCAATGACGGGCATACAGTTCGATACCGCATGGCCAATCATCGCCCGCCGCCACATATGCCGTGTGTCCAATGTCGCATCCTGCGGCTCTGCACCGATGGCTGTGGGATAGAATAACAATTCAGCGCCCATCAACGCCATTGCGCGTGCGCATTCGGGGTACCATTGGTCCCAGCAGATGCCGACGCCAATGCGCGTGCCGAAGACGTCCCAGACCTTGAACCCCGTATTGCCGGGACGGAAATAATATTTCTCCTGATAGCCGGGGCCGTCGGGAATATGGCTCTTGCGATACACGCCCATGATTTCGCCACTGGCGTCGATCATCGCGATGCTGTTGTAGAAATGCGCGCCGTCGCGTTCGAAGAAGCTGGCGGGGATAGCAACATTAAGGCGCTTGGCCAGCTTAGCCATGGCCTTGACCGCAGGATGCTCCAAGGTTGGCCGCGCAAGCGCGAAATGCGCTTCCTCTTGCGTTTTGCAGAAATAAGGCCCTGAAAACAGTTCGGGCGGCAGGATGATTTGCGCGCCAAGGTCGGATGCCTGCGACACAAGGTCGCTGACGGCATCAATGTTTTCAGCTTCGCTAGCCGACAAAGGCAGTTGCAACGCGGCAACGGTGATATCTCTGGTCATGCCGCGTCTATAGCCGCACCCCGAAACGCGCTGCAATCATGATTGTCGCCAAACCGCATATTTTGCATGTTTTGTTCTGCGCGGCTGCCGCCGCAAAATCATCAATCGCGTTTTTTGAACAACAATGTCATCCGATCGGATTCACCAATGCCTTCATATTTCGCGCGATCGACATCCTTCAAACGCAGCGCAGGCGGCAATGTCCACACGCCATCGGGCCAGTTTGCGCTGTCCTTGGGGTTGGCGTTCACTTCGCTCTTGGCGACAAGTTCAAAGCCATTTATTTCCATGAAGTTGATGATGTCGGCTTCGCGCATATAGCCTTTGCTGCCATTGGTGTAGCTATAGGGTGCATCTGCCTTGGCGCGATGCTGTTCGATGCCGATAAGGCCATCTGGCTTCAGCAGGTCACGCATAGCCTTTATTTCGGCGTCGGCGATGTTCCAGTTCATGATGTTATGCATCATGCGCATGATCAATATGCGGTCGAACGTTCCTTTCGCGCCTTCGGGAGTTTCGCTTAAGGAAAAAGCATTGAAATCGGCGGCTGGCCGACCGGATACGGCGGCAACGTCGGAAGGAAATTTACCAATAGCTGCGGCAAGACCTTGCTTTTGCTGGTCACTGAAAAAGGTTTTTGTTCCGAAATACAGGCCAGTATATTTGCCATTTTCGTTGATATAGCGGCCAAGGATGCGCGATACCCATTCGCCGCCGGGGGCATATTCACCAATCACATGATCGGGGTGAAGACGGAAAAATTCAAATGTCTCTGCAGGGTGGCGATACTGGTCGCGCTTTGCGTCATTGGCGCGGGCGGGGTCGGCAAGTATCTTCGCAAGCCGTTCCTGATGCGCCTTATGCATTTTGTCATGGTCTGCCTTCTTGGCGCCATGGTGGTCAGCGAGCGCGGGAACTGCCAAAGTGGCGGCGGCGAGGGCGAATAGAAAAGCTTTTTTCATGAGAAATCCTCTTCTGGGTTGAATGATGGATATAATATCCGAGTGTAAAATTTAAACAGAATTAAATTGGCACTTGTTGGCTGGAGCAATGAAAGCTGCCGCCGCCAGTCAATACTGCGTCCGCCATGACACCGACAACTTGTCGGTCCGGGAACAATGACGCCAAAGTGGCAATAGCTGCATCGTCATTCCCCACGCCATAGATCGGCACGACAATTGCGGCATTGCCGATGTAGAAATTCATATAGCTTGCCGGAACGACTTCGCCATCTTGCACGAAGCGCCCGACCGAAGGCATGAGGCTGACCCGACAGCCAAATGCTTCCGCGCGTTTTCGGGCATCTTCAAAAACGGCTTCATTGGGGTCATCGGGCCCTGCGCCTTGCGGAATGAGGATATGGTTTACACCCACAAAGCGGGCGAGATTGTCGATATGGCCATCGGTGTGATCATTCGCCAAGCCGTCGCCCAGCCAAAGCAATCTTTGTATCCCAAGTTCATCGCGAAGCCGCGATTCAATCGCTTCCTTATTGAGTGCAGGATTACGGTTCGGGTTCAACAAGCAGTCGACGGTGGTCGCGGCAAGGCCTTCGCCGTCCACATCGATTGAGCCGCCTTCCAATATCCAATCAAGCTTCTTCACTTCAAACCCGGCTTCGGCGGCCAGTTCATGGCCGATAGTGAGATCGCCCGGATAATCGAAACGGCCACCCCAGCCATTAAAGCCAAAATCGCGGGCGATGCGCAGATTGCCGTCCCGCACAATGATACAGCCCGTGTCGCGCAGCCAGATGTCGCCTATTTGGCGCTGTTCTACATGAACCCCGCTGTCCACAAGATCGGTGGCAATCGTGGCGGCTTCGGCGCTTCCTGCAATTAAATGGACACGCTCGCCACGGCCAGAGGCATGGACGGCATTGGCAAATGCGGCAATCTGCTGCTGGGCGCGATGCAGTGGTTCACCCCAAGCCTTGACGGAGCTGGGAAAGCCAATCCAGACCGATTCATGGGGTGCCCATTCTGCGGGCATACGAAACGCCATGGATTATCTGCCGCTGCGGCTTTTGTCGCGAACGGCGCGGAATTCATCTCCCTCGTTCCAGTTCGGCCATGCATTGGTCATCGCAAGCATCCGGCCAACACGGTAATAAAGTTTCAGATCGGACATCACGCCTGACCAATCCCAATTTTCGTCAAATTCATCGCCGGGGGCGTGATATCGGTTCTTTTCATAATCATCTGCGGCTGCCTTGGCCGCTGCTTTTCCGCCAATGATCAGGTCATCGCCGCCTTCAAAATAGACCATCGGCACGCCAAGCTTGGCGAAGCTGAAATGGTCGGAACGATAATAGAATCCTTTTTCCGGGGTCGGCTCCATTTCGGGTGTGCGGCCTTCTGATTTCGCCGCTGCTTCCAAATAAGTGTCAAGTTGCGACTTGCCCTTGCCAATGACGGTCAGGTTCTTGGCAGGGCCGGACATCGAAAACGCATCCATATTTACGCCGCCAACGGTCTGGGACAGCGGGAATATAGGGTTTTCGGCATAATATTTGGAACCGAGCAGGCCGCTTTCTTCGGCAGTGACCGCAAGGAACACGACCGACCGGTCTGGCGCGCCAGCTTTGGTGTAGCCTTCTGCAAGCGCAACGAGCGCCGCTGTCCCGGTGGCATTGTCAACGGCGCCGTTGCAGATGTCATCGCCATCCGCCGCCGCCGTGCAGCGCCCCAGATGGTCCCAATGCGCGGTGTAAAGCACATATTCGTCGGGCCGTTTTGTGCCCTTCATCACACCGATCACATTCTTGCTGGCCTTGCGCGCAATCTCATTTTCAAAGCTAAGCGACGCCGTAAGGTTCAAGGGCACTGCCTTGAAACCCTTTTGCTTTGCCGCGGCCATTTGCTTTTCAAGGTTCTGGCCGGCTGCGGCGAAAATGTCCTTGGCGACGGATTTCTGTATCCAGCCATTGGCTTGAGTCTGGCTTTTGCCGCCATCTTTGGATTGTGCGAGGAACTGCGTGCCTGTCCAACTAGAATTGACGACATTCCAACCATAAGCGGCAGGTGCAGTGTCGTGGATGATCAAAACGGCCGCCGCACCCTGACGCGCTGCTTCTTCATATTTGTAAGTCCAGCGGCCATAATAGGTCATGGCTTTGCCACCGAAGGGACCATCAAGGCTTTTATTTTCAAAATCAGGGTCGTTTACCATCACGACGACGGTCTTGCCCTTCACATCAACGCCCGCATAATCGTTCCAACCCTTTTCTGGGGCGACGATGCCATGGCCGACGAAAACCATGTCGCTTTGCTTGATGTCGGTTTTGGGTGCCTCGCGATAGCTGCCGATGACATATTCACTGCCATAGGCAAAGGACATGGCCTTTCCGTTCCGGTCGGCAATGCTTAAGGCCGAGACGTTTTTCGCAGTGATTTCGATCAGGGGGACGTCCTGCGTCCAACTGCCATTATTTCCCGGTTCAAGTCCTGCCGCTTTGAACTTTGAAATCAAATATGCGACCGTCTTTTCTTCGCCAATAGACCCAGGAGCGCGCCCCTGATATGTATCGAGCGACAACTCGCGGGTGACGTCCTGCATTGTCTTTTCCGACAAAGCAGGGACCTCGATCTGGGGCAAAACCGCAGTGTCCATATCCGGCGATGCCGCTTTCTGGCATGCAGAGGTGAGGGTGAGCGCAGAAATAAGAGCCAAGGACAGTAGGCGCATCAAATTCTCCTAAAGGAAACATTATAACGGTCACTGTGCCAGACCCGTTCGCGCGGCTCAAATGAAAAAGGCTGTGCGTTGTGAATGCGCCCCGTTGCCGTCAAATCAGCGTAGGGTGAGGTCTGTCTGTGCAGTGCAGCAAAAACTATATTGGTTGATACTGCGAGACGGGATAGACCCCAGCCTCCGCTGGGGCGACGGGTGGCTTATTGAGAAACTTTCGCGGGCCGACATGGTTGCCGCGCATAAAAAAAGGCGGCCACATGGACCGCCTTTTTCGTAAATTTGCGTGGAAGATTAACGCGAATAGAATTCGACGACCAGATTTGGTTCCATCTTCACGGGATAAGGCACTTCATCAAGCGTGGGCACGCGCGCGAAGGTTACCTTGTCGTTGCCATCAACGGCAACATATTCAGGAATGTCACGTTCGGCGAGGCCTTGCGCTTCGATAACCAACGCCATTTCCTTGGCCTTCGGCCCCAGGCTGATGACGTCGCCAACGGCAACCTGACGGCTGGCGATGTTGCACTTCACGCCATTGACACGGATATGGCCATGGCTGACGATCTGGCGTGCCGCAAAAATGGTTGGTGCGAACTTGGCGCGGTATACGACCATGTCCAAACGACGCTCCAGCAGACCGATAAGGTTCTGCGACGTATCGCCCTTCATGTTGCTGGCTTCTTGATAGGCGCGCTTGAACTGCTTTTCAGTTACGTCGCCATAATAGCCCTTGAGCTTCTGCTTGGCGCGCAGTTGGATGCCGTAATCAGACAGCTTGCCTTTGCGGCGCTGACCATGCTGGCCTGGGCCATATTCGCGCTTATTTACAGGGGATTTTGGACGGCCCCAGATGTTTTCGCCCATCCGGCGGTCAAGTTTATACTTCGAGCTTTTGCGCATCGACATATTCAGTCTCCAATTGCTAACAACGTTGTTTCCGGTACCGCGCGACACATCTGAGATGTGCCGGACACCTGCTTCACCGGAATGCAGGGTCGATTGCGAAGCGGCGCCTATGGCCGTTGATGGGCGTTATGTCAACATCTGGCTCGACTTTACGGTGGCGGAATCGTAAAGGCGCGGCCATGATCAGATCAGTCAGCCCAGTTGAACCCGTCAAGTGCAATGATATGACCCAAGTGCGTGCGGGCGTTGATCGGGTTGATGCGCAATTGGTCGAGCTTCTGGCTGTGCGCTTCGCCTATATGGATGCCGCCGCCCGTATTAAAACAGAACGCAACGCCGTCCGCGACGAAGCACGCAAGCAACAGGTTCTCAAAAACGTCCACGACGCGGCAAGTGGCTTGGGCATTCCCGTCGAAGTCGTTGCTGACCTGTGGGAGCGTTTGGTTGAAGCTTCTATCGCCTACGAACTCAATATATGGGACGCCACGCGCGCCTGACCCTAACCTTCGGGCGGTCGCCGTTTGTTCAACGTTGTGAGCACGCCGCGTAATGTCCTTACCTCAAGCGCATTCCATGCTGGCTTCGTCAGCAAATTGCGCAATGTGCGGCGGGTGACTGGTGCGCGGTCAATGGGCGTGAAATAATTCAACGGCTCCAGCATAATGTCTAACTGTGCAATCAGGCCGTCCAATTCGAACTGCGTGGCAGGTGGTTCCAAATCCGTTTTGGGCGGGCTCGCTAGCGTCTGCGTTTTCGACCATTCATACGCGCACAGGATGACCGCTTGCGCCAAGTTCAGCGAACCAAATTCAGGATTAATCGGCACCGTGATGATGGCGCGGGCAACATTGACTTCGTCGCTTTCCAGGCCTGATCGCTCGGCCCCGAACAATATCGCGCTTCGCCCTGTGTTGCTCAGAACCTCTCGGGCGGCCACTTCGGGCGTGATAACCGGCTTCGTCACACCGCGCTTGCGCACCGTTGTGGCATAGACATGCGCAATGTCTGCGGTTGCCTCCGCCAGCGTCGGAAAAACCTGGGCATTCGCTAACACAATGTCCGCGCCCGATGCCGCTGGACCTGCATTGGGGTTGGGCCATCCGTCGCGTGGGGCGACAAGACGCATTTCGGTAAGGCCGAAGTTGAGCATGGCACGGGCCGCCTTGCCAATATTTTCGCCCAATTGCGGACGGCAAAGAATGATGATGGGCGGTGTGCTCATTTTAGCGCCGCTTCGACCACACTCCCGGCGAAATCCTCAAAATCCTTGGCTTCGCTAAAGTCCTTATACACCGACGCGAAGCGGATATAAGCAACGCTATCAAGCGCCTTCAACCCATCCATGACGAATTCGCCAATGCGCTTGGTTTCGATTTCGCTTTCGCCCAGGGTTTCAAGCTGTCGCTGGATCGCAGAGGCGAGTTTTTCGATTTGCGTATTGTCCACAGGGCGCTTTCGGCACGCGACCGACAGCGAACGTTCCAGCTTCTCCCGGTCGAACGGCTCGCGCTTACCTTCGCTTTTGATCACCACCAGCTCACGCAGCTGAATACGCTCAAAGGTTGTGAAGCGCCCGCCGCAACCCTCACACTGCCGCCGACGGCGGATCGCGCTATTGTCTTCAGTCGGACGGCTGTCCTTTACCTGGCTATCGTCATGTCCGCAAAATGGGCAGCGCAATTATTTTTCCTGATTCTTTTTCTTGTTCACATGCCTGTACGCGACGATACCTGCACCAATCAACGCGCCCGTGGCAAGTCCGATTGGGGCGATAATGCCTGCGGCTGCTCCAATGGCTGCGCCGCCAGCGACTTTCTTGACGGTGTCTTGATCGGCGAGATGCTTGCCGGTGTGAAAGGCGTCCTTGGTCGCGCCCCAAAGCTCATCGGCTGCTTCACCGACATAATGTCGGGCCTGATTGGGTATGCTTTCTGCAGCGAGCTGCTCAGGTGTCTTTGCACCGCAATTCGGACAAAATTTGGCACCCTCGCCATATTCTGCGTTACACTCGTTACAATATCCCATAGTCAAATTCCCTTCTGTGTATCAGGGTCAGGACCATGTAAATCCACCTTCGTGGTTTGAGTCCATTTTGCTCAGGGCTATGCGGCAAGCGCGGGACTTAGTGGTTCTAAGTCCAAGCTTGCCAAAGACGCCCTGGGCAAAATGGGTCAAATCCTTCGGACGCCAAAATGGCTTCGATCTCAAAGCAAAATGCCCTTGCAGGCAGAAAAACTGCCTGCAGCGGCCATTTTCCTTCGATATCTTCGCCATTTTGACGCCACGAATGTGGATTTACGTGGTCCTGACCCTAATTGGGTAAGTCACCTCTATAGTTCAAGACGGGTAAATTGGGAAGCGGCTGCACAATTCGCGGACACGAAGGCGGACCTCGGCCTCGACCGCCGCGTCGCCGTGCTCGCCCTTTTGACGCAAGCCTTCAAGCACGTCAGAGATCATGTGACCAATCTCCCGGAATTCAACTACGCCAAAGCCGCGTGTCGTTCCGGCAGGCGAACCAACCCGGATACCGCTGGTTTTCATCGGCGGCAGCGGATCATTGGGAATGCCGTTTTTGTTGCAGGTGATAGCCGCGCGCTCCAACGCCTCGTCGGCATCGCGTCCGGTAATGCCGAGGGGAGTCAGGTCGACCAAAGCCAAATGCGTATCGGTGCCGCCGGAAACCAAATTAGCACCGCGTTCATGCAGTGTTGCGGCCAGAACCTTCGCATTGGCAATCGTCGCTGCGGCATAGGTTTTGAAATCGGGGCGAAGGGCCTCGCCAAAGGCGACAGCCTTGGCAGCAATGACATGCATCAATGGGCCGCCCTGAAGGCCTGGGAAGACCGCAGAGTTGATCTTCTTGGCGATAGCCTCGTCATTGGTCATAATCATGCCTCCACGCGGTCCACGGAGCGTCTTATGTGTGGTGTTGGTTACGACATGCGCATGCTCAAGCGGGTTGGGGTGAACGCCGCCAGCAACCAAGCCAGCAAAGTGCGCCATATCAACATGGAAGATCGCGCCGACTTCGTCAGCAATGGCGCGGAAGCGCGCGAAATCAATGATACGCGGATACGCAGAACCCCCGGCAATGATGATTTTTGGTCGATGTTCCTTGGCAAGCCGCTCAACTTCGTCAAAATCAATCAAGTGGGTTTCTGGATTCACGCCAAACTGCACCGCGTTGAACCACTTGCCTGACATGGCCGCCTTTGCGCCGTGCGTTAAATGGCCCCCTGCATCAAGGCTCATGCCCAAAATTGTGTCGCCTGGTTTCACGAGCGCCAGCATGACCGCGCCATTGGCCTGTGCGCCGGAATGCGGCTGGACGTTGGCAAAGCCAGCGTTGAACAGCTTCTTGGCGCGTTCTATGGCTAATGTTTCAACTTCGTCCGAGGGCGCGCAACCCTGATAATAACGCTTGCCGGGATAACCCTCAGCATATTTATTGGTGAAGACCGACCCCTGCGCCTCAAGCACAGCTTTCGACACAATGTTTTCGGACGCAATCAGCTCAATCTGGTTCTGCTCGCGGTCCAGTTCATGGGTAAGGCCGGCAAACACTTCGGCATCGGTTTCAGCCAAGCCACGTGTGAAAAAGCCGTCGGGCTGAACATCGGAAAGATCGTGTGCGGGGCGCGTGCTCATGCTGGTTCCTTGGTCATGATGGGGTTGGATAATTTATCAACGCGCCGTTGGTGCCGGTCGCCACCAAATTCGGTTGAGAGAAATGCATCAATACACGCCTTTGCCATTTCAATTCCGATCAGGCGTGCGCCCATGGCAATGACATTGGCATCATTATGTTCGCGGGACAGGCGGGCCGACAGTGGTTCAGACACAAGAGCGGCGCGCGCGGCAGGGTTGCGGTTCACGGCGATAGAAATACCAATCCCGGACCCACATAAGGCAACGCCGCGTTCCGCCGAACCATCGGCTATCGCGCTTGCAAGCGTATATCCGTAATCGGGATAGTCCACTGAAGCTTCGTCATGGGGGCCAAGGTCGGCGACATCATGTCCGGCAGCGCGCAAATATTCAGCTAGCGCTGATTTCAGCGCGAGAGCGGCATGATCTGAGGCGATGGCGATACGCATGGCACATCCTGTAGCAGCTTGAGTCGAACTACTTCCCCCTATGGGACCACGCCGTAAAAGGCCATGCCGAATTTCCGTGATTGCGCAGCTTATCCACCGTCTTTATGGGTGCGATCATGCTTAATGCCTTATTGTCCATCGCCATGCTGTCGGCTTTCCTGCTGCTCTATGGGGCATGGAAACGCTGGCGGCGGGACGGCGCGAGCCAGCAAATGTGGCTAATGGTCGCTGCGGCCTTGGTTATCTGCGCCAATGTGGCGATATGGGTGGTGCCGGATGAAAAAGGCCAATCATTGGTAACTGGCGCAGTTGAGCAGCCCTGATTTGTTCACGCAGGGGCGCAGAGGGCGCGGAGATTGCAAAAGCTGACGTCATTCTGAACTTGTTTCAGAATCTTAATACTGAGCGTTCTCAGAAATAAGACCCTGAAACAAGTTTAGGGTGACGTTGGATCAATACCTCTCCGCGTCCTCTGCGCCCCTGCGCGAAAAAATCACTTAATAGGACAGTTCGGGTCCAACCGGAAATCGAGATAGCCGTTCACCGATGCCATCAGCAAATCCATTTCATTTTCGAAGAAATGGTTTGCGCGGGGAATTTCGTCATGATGAATGGTGATGTGCCGCTGGGTGCGGAGTTTGTCTACCAGCTTTTGCACCGCATTCGGGTTCACGACCTCGTCATTCACGCCCTGAATGATGATACCCGATGAAGGGCAAGGCGCCAGAAAGCTGAAATCATACATGTTGGCTGGAGGCGCAACCGAGATGAAGCCACGGATTTCCGGGCGGCGCATCAAAAGTTGCATTCCGATCCACGCGCCAAAGCTGAAACCGGCTATCCATGTGGTGGAAGCTTCGGGGTGGAAGCTTTGGACCCAATCGAGCGCGGACGCTGCGTCCGACAATTCACCGATACCATTGTCAAATTCGCCTTCGCTTCGGCCAACGCCACGAAAGTTGAAGCGTAAGACGCCAAAACCGCGCGCCACAAAGGTTTTGTAAAGCTGTTGCGTGATGCGGTCGTTCATTGTTCCGCCCGCTTGCGGGTGCGGATGCAGTATCATTGCAATTGGTGCTCGTGGGCGCGGTGGCGGCGAAAAACGGGCTTCGAGGCGGCCTTCTGGACCGGGAATAGCAATGGCGGGCATATAAAATTTCGATTCTAAGAGTGTGTGCCGAGCTTTACCCGACGGTTCGGGCTTTGCAGGAACTGGAAGCGCTATATAGAAGCAGTGGCGATTTTCGCAACTGTCATGGAAACTATGCCCGACCAAACCCGCATCTATCTTGATCATGCCGCCACAACGCCGGTCATTCCGGCGGCGCGCGCGGCGATGGCCGATGCATTGGTGCGTTGGGCCAATCCGTCATCGCCGCATCAAGAGGGCAGGGTGGCCCGCTTTGCGCTAGAGGACGCACGCAGGCGGATTGCAGCCGCGCTGGATTGGGATGGCGAAGTCATCCTGACGAGCGGAGCCAGCGAAGCGATTGCTCTTGGGCTTCGGGGAACAGCGGCGGTGGCGAGTGCGGTGGAGCATGATGCGGTGCTGGCGGTGGCTGGGCCGAACCGTTTGCCGGTAGGGGATATTGGACAAGTCGATATGGGTGCGATTATTGGCAACGCACGATATGCCATTCAATCGGTGAACAATGAAACTGGCGTTATCCAACCCATGGCGCAGATTGCGGGCGCTGTGCGGGACGTTGGCGGCATATTCTTCGCCGATTGTTCGCAGAGCGCTGGGAAACTGCCGCTTCCCGATGCTGATATGATTGCGGTCTCGGCGCATAAATTGGGCGGGCCGCCGGGCATGGGCGCATTGCTCGTGCGCAATCTTGGATTATTGTCACCGACGGGTGGTCAAGAGCAAGGCTATAGACGTGGGACGGAGAATTTGCCTGCTGCAATCGGATTTGCAGTGGCGCTTGAGGCGGGGTTTTTGTGGATGGAAAACGCGGTCCGCCTCCGCAAAATATTGGAAGACGCTGTTGTCGAATCTGGCGGCGTTGTAATTGCGTCGGAAAGCAACCGGCTAGCGACCATCGGCAGTTACCATATGCCAGGCGTTGCCGCATCGAGCCAGCTTATCAACTTTGACATGGCGGGGATCGCGGTTTCTGCGGGTAGCGCCTGCTCGTCTGGGACGCTAAAAACCAGCCATGTGCTTGGCGCGATGGGATGGGATGATATATCCGCGTCCGAAGTCATCCGCGTCAGCTTTGGCGTTGACACTAATGACGCTGAGGTCGCGCGCTTCATCGATGTCTGGCGCAGCATCGCCGCCCGCGCAAAAGCCGCATGATATATCTGGACTATCAAGCCACGACGCCGCTCGCGCCCGAAGCCTTTGCGGCAATGGAGCCTTGGCTAAAGACCGGATTTGCAAACCCGCACAGCGCGCATGCAGCGGGCAGAGCGGCGGCAGCGGCGGTTGAAGTCGCCCGTGATCAGGTGGCGGCTTTGTTGCCACCCGGCGGGCGCGTTATCTTTACCTCCGGCGCGACAGAAGCGATTAATCTGGCGATTATGGGAGCTGGTCTGCCGGTGAGCGCAGCTGCGACCGAGCATGCTGCGGTTCTGGATTGCGTGCATGCGCGGCATGGTCAGGTGCTAGCCGTGACTGAAGAAGGCGCTCTACAAATCCTCCCCGAAACGGGGAGGTGGCACGCCGCAGGCGTGACGGAGGGGGCGGGAGACAAACCGCCACATATTGCTGCAGACCCCCTCCACCCCGCTTTGCGTGGTCCCCCTCCCCATGCTGGGGAGGAACTATTGGCCATCATGCTTATCAACAACGAGATTGGAACCATTCAACCTATTGCCGATCTCGCCGCTGCCGCCCACGCCCAAAACAAGCTTTTCCTGTGCGATGCCGTGCAAGCTTTTGGCCGGATGCCTATTCCCGATGGCCCCGACATGATCGCAATATCCGCGCATAAAATTCATGGGCCAAAGGGCATCGGCGCTTTGTGGGTGCGCGATGGCGTGTCACTTACCCCACAAATGCTGGGCGGGGGGCAAGAGCAAGGCATGCGCTCTGGCACGCTCTCACCTGCTTTATGCGCAGGCTTTGGCGCTGCGGCGAAATTGGCAGCGGAGCGGATGGCAATCGACGCCGTGCATGTCTCCGCCCTATGGGACCGCGCTTTGGCAGCGTTCGCTGACTGGACCATTAATGGCGCAACGGCTGAACGCTATAAAGGCAACCTCAACCTTCGCCGCGAAGGCGTTGACGCGGCGCGACTGATTTCCGAATGCCGGAACATCGCATTTTCTGCGGGGAGCGCTTGTGCCAGTGGCTCCGGTCGCCCAAGCCATGTGTTACGCGCAATCGGCCTCACTGATGCGCAGGCAAAATCTTCCATCCGCTTGGGCTTTGGCCGCTATACGACGGCTGAAGAGATTGATATTGCGGCAGAGGCAATCAACCGAGCAGCAGAGGCGATGTTATGATCACAGTCACGTTCATCAGTGCCGACGGCGAATCGCAAGAGGTCCAAGCAGTCGATGGTCGGAACCTGCTCGACGTCGCGCAAGCCGCTGGGCAGCCTTTGGAGGGCACCTGCGAAGGACAAATGGCATGTTCCACCTGCCATGTGATCATTGATAAGGATTGGTTCGACAGGCTCCCCCGCGCGGTTGAGGATGAGGAGGATATGCTTGACCTTGCCAGTGGCGCACGACGCACGAGCCGCCTGTCTTGCCAAATCATCCTGACGCCCGAACTTGACGGGTTGGTTGTCCATGTTCCGGCGGAAAGCCGAAATATGCAGGGTCTGTAACCGCCTTCACTTCCCATTCATGAAAAAGGGCCTATATGGGTCGGTGCCGGGTTCGCCCGGCTATGGTGATAAATTGCGATGTGCAATAGGTGCAGCGGACCCGGGGGCGGTACCCGGCAGCTCCACCAAAATCTCTGTTTGTCAGAGGTCTTGGAGGGGCTGAACTAGGATCGACGTGCGTTGAAAAGCATTGTTTTTGCCCGGCATGAATAAGCCGTGAAATGGTTCATAACCAATAGGTGCAAACGATAACTCAGCACTTGCTCTCGCAGCGTAATTTTGGGCCTCACGGTCTAAACTTACACTAAAAGAACGCGGCCGAACCGGCCGGGCAACAGAAAGGTTACAGCGGCCCCCCGGAGCCGGGCAACAGAATCCGGGACCCTTTTTATATGCGCGTGCCGGATTGATGCTCTCGCCTCAATGGTCCAATCCCCGCGCGTTGTTAGAAATCTGGACCGTCAGGCGAGCGTAATGAGGTCGGTGGCCTCCAACAACGCCAAACGAGCCGACCGGACCTTAACCAGCAAATCGGCGTCGCCAAGCTGGTCGGGCGTGATGCTCTCTGGCCAATGCGCGGCAACAATTTCCGCTATGGCGTCCAGCTTTGCCGCATCGGCGATAAAGCGCGGGTCAACCGTTGCGGGATCGGCAACAACCCGCAGGCGCAGGCAGGCCGGGCCGCCGCCATTTGCCATTGATTGGCGCACGTCCACTGGTACAAGCTTGCGGATGGGGCCATTGCCATCGACCATTTCAGTCAGCCAGCCCCAAACTCGGGCATTTTCTTGCGCTTCGCTGGGCAAAATAAGCGCCATGCCGCCGTCGGGCAAGGTGACTAACTGCGCATTGAACAAATAGCTTTGAATGGCGTCTGCAAGGCTAACGCGGTCTGCTGGGACGATGATGATTTCTGCCGCAGGCATAAGCCGTTTAACATCGGCATAGGTCTGCTCTGGGTACTCAAACGCATGTTCATGCGTGAAAAGCACGCGTTCATTTGCCACGGCAACGACATCATTGTGAAACGCGCCAGCGGCGATGGCAACTTCGGACTGCTGCACAAACAAAGTTTTGGCCTGGTCAAGCCGGTGCGCGCGCGCTATGGCCTTTGAAGCCTCAATATGCTGTCGCGCAGGGAAGGGGCCGCCGGTTTTGCCATAGACAAATATTTCGACACCCGCTGCATCATGCGATGCGCATAAGCGCATGAAATTGGCTGCACCCTCGTCGCCAAATGGCGCTGGAACTGGGCCATGCACCGCAAAATGCTGTTCATTAGCAAAGGCCAACTGCAACTGCGCCAGCGTCCCTGTCCACTCATGGCTTCGGTGCGCCATCGTGAGCAAATTTGCAGCCGACAAATGGCATTTGCCGTCCGCCGTGTCTGGCCCGGGCGAAACAGTCGCCGCATTGGCCGCCCACATTGCAGAAGCCGAAAAAGCGGCAGCGCGGATATGTGGCTCGGCCGATTGCATGTTGGTTGCAAGCCCGCTGAGCCAGTTCTGGTTTGGCCGATCAAGCGGCATGAAAAACCCTTGCGCCAGACCAAGACCAATGTTGGCGCGCATCTTCTCAATGCCCTGTAACGCCGCAGCTTTGGGGTAAGATGCCGCGCCAGCGTTGTTTGACGAAGCCAAATTGCCAAGGCTTAGCCCGGCATAATTATGGCTTGGCCCTATAATTCCGTCAAAATTGATTTCTACCAAAGCCATTAAGACCGCTCCACATAAGTAACCTGATCGCCAACCGAAATATTCAGCGCCCGCGCACATTCTGCATCAATGATGACGTCATCGCCGCGATCATCAATCCAGCCATAAGCGGCCTTAAATGCGTGCAAGCGGCCCAATGTAAGCAACTTCTTTTGGTAGCCCTTCTGTTCGCGTGCGGAATTGCTTATCTCCGTTATCGTCACATCCTTTGCCTCGCGGATACTCCGGATCTGGTCAGTGCGGGCGGTCATCGTTGGGCCACCGTCAAAAATGTCGATATAATTTTCCCACCCGAAACCTTCATTTTCCAGCATACGCATGGCCGCGCGGCCAGAAGGGTGTGGCACGCCAATCACGGCTTTTGCGCTTTCCTGAAGCATGGCGATATATACTGGATGCTTGGGCATGAGGTCGGCAATGAATTGGTTGCCGAATTTCGCGTTGAATTCGTCGGCCTCTTGAAAGCTCATCCCGAAAAAGCGTCCGGCCACGCCATCCCAGAAAGGAGAGCCGCCAGCCTCGTCGATCACGCCGCGTAATTCGGCAATAGTTCTGTTTGCGAACCTTTGGCGGTGATTGCGAATGAAAAGATAACGGCTGCGCGCAATCAACAGGCCTAGCCCACCAGCGCGTTCACCGGGGTGCAGGAACAAACCGCCGACTTCTGTGGCGCCCTCCAGATCGGTCGAGAGGTTTAAGATGTCCGCACGGAATGTGCGTTCCAATTCCACACTATGCTGGGTTAGCGCGCCAATGCGATAGCTGTAAAACGGCCATGTCTGCCCAACCTTGCCAAAGATTTGGCAGGTGCCGCGCACTTCGCCGGTGATGCTGTTCTGCAACACGAACACATACAGGTCGTCTGCAACATCATCCCCCACGCGGTCAAATCCAGCGGCAGACCGTTGCAGCTTTGCCGACAACGCTTCCTTGTCCGGTGGCAAGTTGGTGAAACCACCGCCGGTGCGTTTCGCCATTTCGTAAATCGGTTGCAAATCGCCCATATTTGCCGGACGGATCAGGAAAGTCATAAAGCCCCTTTTTCTGATAAACGCATGATGGTCAGTGCGGACAATTGCGCGCGCTCTGTTAGGCTTTCGACGATGAGGAATTCATCTTTGCTGTGAATATTGCCGCCGCGAACGCCCATCGTATCGACCGCCGGGACGCCGCATGCCGCGATGTTATTACCATCACACACGCCGCCGCTGGAACGCCAGGCGATGGATAGGCCAAGATCAGCGCCAGTTTGCTTTACGAGGGCAAATAGCTTGGCGGCTCCGTCGTCAATTGGCTTGGGTGGGCGGCCAAAACTGCCATGCAGATGGGCACGCACGTCATGTTCGCGTTCGATGTCGGCGATGATCCGGTGCAAATCTGCCTCGGTCTGTGTTACAATCTCCGGCGTACGTGGTCGGAAGTTAACGCGCAAGATGGCGTGGTTGGGCACTACATTATTCGGCCCGCCACCATCGATTTTGGCAGGGTTGACCGAAAGCCCTTCGCGCGAGAGCCGCTTGAGCCGAAGCGCGAGATCCGCCGCCGCCAATAACGCATTGCGGCCATCATCGGGGTTGCGCCCGGCATGTGCTGACAAGCCTGAAAAAATGATTGAGAAATTGCCACTCCCGCCACGTGCCCCGGCCAGCGTGCCGTCGGGCAGTGCAGGTTCATAGGTTAACGCTGCCAACTTGTTCCGCGCAAGCTCGGTTAGGAGCTTCGCTGATGAAGGTGAGCCAACTTCCTCATCGCTGTTGATAAGGACTTGATACCCCGTACGCGATAGGCTTGCCGAAAGTTCAACCGCGCGCAATGCGGCGAGCATGACGGAAATACCGCCTTTCATGTCGGCAACACCGGGGCCATTGAGCACCCCGTCATCCAACCAGCGCAGCTTCTGAAATTCATGGTCCGCAGGAAAAACCGTGTCCATATGGCCCGTAAACAACAATTGTGTCGGCGCATCAGGGCGCACTGTGACCAACAGATGCTGCCCATGCGCGACAGTTTTGATGGATCCGTCGGCCAGCACGCGGTCGACCGGTTCGGGATTAACCAGGGTAACTTCGCCAGGAAGAACTGAAAACGCATCAGCCAGCATTTTTGCGGTCGTCGCCAAGCCATCGAGATTGCCGGAACCGCTGTTCACCGCGGACCAGCTTTCTACTTGGTCAAGCATGGGCCGCTGTTGAATTGTTTCAAGAACCTGTCGTTCGCTGTCGGTTAGTGTATGCATGAAACGATCTTAGCTTTGGTCGCATAAAAGGACCACCCCTAGCGTATTGGGTTATCCAATTTCCCGTGCGAGCGCGCACCATTCGGCTATGCTGATTGTTTCAGGGCGGCGATCTTCGGCAATTCCAGTTCTGTGGAGTGCCTCCAAAGCGCCGGGAACGCCTTTGAGACTTTGCCGGAGCATTTTGCGCCTCTGCCCGAAGGCGGCACCCGTCAGATTTTCCAACACCGACATTTTGACCCCGTTTGCCGCTTCCTTGGGTGTGATGTGCACTACGGCGGACATGACCTTTGGCGGCGGGGTAAAAGCGGAGCGATGGACTGGCATTGCAATTGACGCATTCGAACGCCACTGCGCCAATATGGCCAGGCGGCCAAATGCGCCGGTGCCAGGGGAGGACACTATCCTGTCAGCAACTTCGCGTTGGAACATAAGCGTGAGGCTTTTCCATGTTGGTGGCCATGCATTGCCGCCAAGCCAGCCAACGGCCAGCGCGGTGCCCACATTATAGGGCAGGTTGGAAACGATGTGAAAGGGCGCGCCGATTTCGGCAAAGGGATCGATTTTGAGGGCATCGCCCTCAATCACGCGCAATTGGCCGGGAAATGCCTCCGCCAGATCGGCGAGCGCTGGTAAGCAGCGATGGTCGCGCTCTACGGCAACAACATGTGCACCGGCGCGCAACAGTGCCCGTGTGAGGCCACCGGGGCCGGGGCCTACTTCATACACAACTTCGCCCGCCAATGGGCCGGGAATGGCCGCGATACGATCAAGCAGTTTCTCATCAAAAAGGAAGTTTTGGCCAAGTGCCTTGCTGGCCGACAGGCCATGGCGGGCAATGACCTCCCTAAGTGGGGGCAGTGAAACCGTCATCAACCACCATCGGCGGCGGCAAGGCGGTATAATGCCGCTGACTCCGCCATTTTGATTGCTGCAATCATGGAATATGGCAGTGCCTTATTTTGGCCAGCTATACCGAAAGCCGTGCCATGGTCCGGCGATGTCCTGACGACGGGCAATCCAAGAGTGATGTTGACAGCATCGTGGAAATACAGTGTTTTCAGTGGAATAAGCGCTTGGTCATGATAGGCGCATAAGGCGGCGTCATATTGCGCGCGTGCCTCGGCATGAAACATGGTGTCGGCGGGCAGGGGGCCAATGACATTGAAACCTTCGCTCCTGATCTGCGCAATGGCGGGTTCAAATATTTCTAGCTCTTCGCGACCCATATTGCCCAATTCTCCGGCATGGGGGTTGAAACCAGCGACCGCGAGCCGTGGATTTTCGATACCAAAATTACGCTGCAATCCCTTTGCTGTGGCGCGCAATCGTTGACGGATCAACCTTCCGTCCAGCTTTGCCGCGACTTCGGCAAGCGGAATATGGGTCGTCATCGGGACCACGCGCAGGTCCGGGCCAGCGAGCATCATGACCGCATTATTCTTGGCTACGCCGCAGCGTTCGGCAATGAATTCGGTTTGGCCGGGGTGCGTAAACCCAACGGCATAAAGCTGCGATTTGGAAACAGGGCCAGTGACCAAGGCGGCGGCGCTCCCTGCCCGGGCAAAGCCAATCGCCATTTCCAACGCCTGATACGCACAATGCGCGCCATCAAGGTCGGGACGTCCTGGAACAACCGATAAGCAGTTATGCAATTGAATGACCGGCAACGCGCTATCAAAATGCTTGAAGGTATCCGCCGGGTTCTCAATGCGGACAACTGGGCCGTCCCAGTGCGGCGCGAAACTTCCAATGTCGCCAATGGCAAAGAAAGGCGCCAAGACAGAGGCGTGGCGAGCTTCCCATGCTTTTCCAATAATTTCCGGTCCGATTCCAGCCGGATCACCGACCGAAACGGCCAGCGGCAGTTCCAGTCGGCCCGACGGCATCAGTTATATTCGATAACGGCGTCGCGGCGTAAATCGCGCAGGTAGATGCGGGCGCGCTTGTTCACGCGCTCTTCTTCCAATCGCGACATGATTTCGTCAAAACTCTCCGACGCCGCCTCTTGTGGTGCGTCGCGACCACACAGGACGAATACGCGAACGCCATCTTCCAAAGAACCATAAGGTGGTGTTGATTGGCCAACCTGTAAATCGAGCATAACCTGCTGCAATGGAGCAGGTAATTCGCGGATTTTGATACCGTCTCGGTTAACCACATCGGCGCCAAGTTTGCGCGCCATCTCGTCCGCGACACCGCAGCCGGAGATTTGTTGCGTTTCCTCGCTGAACCTTTTGATCAATGGCGTCACCTGCGCTTCAGATGTGCCCTTCGGGAAGTTGATTGCAATTTGCTTCAAGCTTAACACGGAGTCTCGTGGATCAGAGGTCGCCACCTGGCGTTTATCAATCAGTAAAAGGATAGAGATACCGCCAGGCGATCCCACGGCTTTAACCTCGTTACTGTTCATACTTGCTGCTGCCGTGGCCAGCGACTGTGGCAATTGCGCGAGCGACAACCAACCCAGATCACCGCCGACAGACGCAGTGGATGCTTCAGAAAACTGCCGCGCGTAAGCTACGAAGTTGCCGCCTTGGCGCAATTGATCAATTATTTTTTTGGCGCCTTCCTGCACTGACGGCAATGTTTCAGGCGTCGCCGCCAAATAAATTTCGCCCAAGCGATATTCAGTGGTGCCCTTGGTTGCCTTAATGCGTTCAATGATAGCGTTAACTTCGTCGTCGCTTACATTCGCAGATGGACGTACATTGCGCGAAAGCAGTCGGCTCCAGGAAAGCTCGCCCTTAATTTGGCGCTTGAGTGTTGCGACCGACGCACCAATGGATACCAGATATTTTTCGACCTCGTTTGCTGGGCGGTTGAAGTTCTGTCGCGCGACACGGTCGAAATATTGGTTTACTTCAGCTTCGGTGACTTCAATTTCATTGGCCGCCGCCTCTTGGATCTGCAATGTTTCATCGATCAAATTGGTCAAGATTTGTGCGCGAAAACGGGCGAGTTCTTCTGGCGGTAATTTGTTGTCATTCGCAGCGACGATAAGCGCAAGGCGGTGATCAATGTCCGTGCCAGTGATGATTTCACCATTCACCTGCGCAGTTGCACGACGCACATTGGGGTCGTTTTTGCCGAACAACTGTTGTCCTTCGGGTATATCCAAATTGGACTCAGGGGCGATAGCATCAGAGGCCGTTTGCGCAATTAGCGGTGTCAGTGCCGTGGCGGAAACGAGCACGGCAGCGAAGGACAAGCGCGTGAATAACTTCATTGATATTGATCCAATACAGTATCAGGTTCGGACGGCCAAGTAGCCAATGCCTGCTGAACAGCAGATGAGCGGCTAGAAACCCGTCAGAATATTTCTTAATGACGCCTTACACACCCAGATTGCGAAATGCCAGACGGAACAGGAAGCTGTTACCGCGCTGGGAATCGCCCACAGGCTGATAGTCGCGGCGCCACGTTAGGCTTAATGATAAGCAATCGTCATCATAGGAGACGCCAAGCCTGTGCCGGATGGGGTCGAACCCATCCGAGAGGATTGAGGGGTCTTCGTTGGCATCGGTAAGGTCAAGAATGGTCGATCCAAAAACCGACCAGTAGCGCGCAACACGGACACGCCCAGCGAGACGAATTTCTTCCCGGTCATTCAAATCTTCTAGCGTCGGACCAATATTGCGGTTCAACTGTAGGTAGCCCGCCTGCAAATAGGTTCCGCGTGAACCAATCGTGGCGTCGACTTCGTTACGCCGGATGGCCAAATTGTCCTTATCCAGTCTGAAACGGTGCGTTAGCTTTACGATATCTTTAAAGCGAAATTCTGAACGGCCGACAATGTCTGATGCCTTGTCCGAAAGTCCTGTCCCGTCGGGGAAGATCGAAGCCCGGTTGGATAAGCGGTAGCTTTGGCCCAAATTGACATCGGCCGTAAAATTGGTCTTCCGCAAGGCCCAGTCGAAGCCATAGGTTATGCGATAATCGTCTTCAAACCGGTCATAGCCGGGAAACCGGTTCAGCGCGAAAAGATTGCTATCCTCAAGGTCGACCGCCCGCGAATCTTCGTTTGGAATCTTCAGATTGCTAATGGACGGCGCTGCCACGACCTGAACGCGTGGCGTAAAAATCTGCGTACCGCCAAAGGCCTTTCCTACGAAAGGCCATTTAACGTCTGCCGCCGCTGCAAATATGCTGCGCGTTTGCCAGCCGGTTTCACCGCGGTAAATTGCCGTAAGCGTGCTTGCATTATTGTCGCTGTTGTAGACATCGCCACGCGCAAGCATAGTAAAGTTCACTTCTTGACCAAGGCCATTAATTGTCCGCAAGTCCCACTTGGCGGAGGCAAAGGCCCGTTGCGTGTCTTGTCCCTCCGTGCGGGCAATGGCTAGGCTGTTGGCCTGAAGCTGAAAAGTTCCTCCAACCACCGGGGCATCCATACGCAAGCGGTAATCTATTTCGGGCAGCGCAATAGGCGCAAGCCCTTGTGGGTCGCCTGTACGCAAAGTCTGCACAGCCCAGCCTGCCAATGAAAAGTAGCTTTTGTCGCCGATCCGCTCTGCCGAAAATGTCGAACGCAGCCTGTCGTCGCGGCTTATGTCATAGCGCCGAAGGAATGTCCGATCGGATGCATAGCGACCGGATGCCGAAAATGACCAGGATGGGTCGAATTGAAACCGGCCAGCGCCCTCCAGATATCCACGAAACACATTTTTCCCAACGGAGCTTTCAACTCCGCTTGTGCTAATGCGGTCACTATATGTGCCATATGCCGTCAGGTCGACCGCGCCGTATTTTTCCAATGACCGAAAATTCACGCGGCCCAAAGGTGCCGCATCGGAAAATGCAGTGACTGATCCGGTTACATCCCGATTTTGGGTGATGCGCCAATAATAAGATTGCTCCAACTCAACGCCGTTGTTGCGGGAGAAACCGATGCTTGGAACGAGAAAGCCGCTGCCCGCCTTTGTACCGACAGGGTGCGATAAAAACGGTAACGGTATAACGGGTAACCCAAAAAGCTCGATACGCGCGCCTTCGTAATCAACACGTTTCTTGGCGGGGTCATAGACGACTTTGACCGCCTTTACCTCCCAGCTTGGCTTTTTCGGGCAGCCATCGGCGGTTTCTACCTTACACGCGGTGTAGGCGGCGTAGTTTAGCGTATAGACGCCATCTTTGCGTGCGCCACGATTGGCGGCGAGGCGGCTCTTGTCGGCCAGCACCACCAGCATATTGTTGATAACGCCGTCTTTTAGGGCGTCGGTAAGCTCGACTTTGTCACCATAAGCAACGTCACCTTCTGGTCCGACCGTGCGGATATTTCCCTCGGCCACAACTTGGCCAGTCGTGCGGTTCCATACGATGGTATCTGCGCGCACGACATAACCGTCGCGATTGGCAATTACGTTGCCTTTGGCCGTTACGACTTCGGTATTCGGATCATATTCGAGATCCGCAGCAGAAAACCCAATCGGGTCGCTGGGCTGCGGCGTTGTTTCGGCGGATGCTGCGGTTTGGGCCATCGCGACTGTCGGCAACGCGCCGCATCCGAGCAATATCGGCATAAGCAGGAAACGAAAAAGGGCGGGCCGAGGGGCAGGAATAATCATAAAAACCGATATGCCCTTTATCGCCGCTATTGCCGCGGGTCCACCCATGTTGCCACGCATGGCATTATTTGGGTTTAAGCGCTCGCATATTCATATCATCTTTTGCTTTAACCGGAACCGGTAATAGGCCTATAGAAACGACAAACATAACACTCGGCGGAAAGGCTGTTTATTTCCATGAAAATCAATTTTACCCATGCGCGCCCGCAGGATGCCGACGTGATCGCATTTATCGTTACCAAAGGCAATTTTGCCGGTTTCGAATTTCCCTTGGAAAAAACGGACATTATTCGCGCAACCGCAAAGCTTGCACGGTTTGAGGGTGCTGCTGGACAAAGTTTTCTGTTGATCAACGAACAAGACGGTAAGTTGGTGCGCATCATGCTACTGGGCGTGGCGGAAGATGAGGCGGCTGATTACCAGAAAGCTGGCGGAGACATTATCGCCAAGGTGCAGACATCGGGCGCAAAGCACATTGCCATTCATGGGGCTAATTTGACGGCGCAACACGCGGCAGAGGTCGCTTTTGGCGCAACGCTGCGCAATTGGCGGATGGACAAATATCGCACCAAATTGCCCGAAACGTCAAAGCCGACTGTGGACTCGTTCACCGTCGTTGCTGCGCCTAAAGAGGCCAGCGCACATTGGACAAGTTATCATGCGGTGGCCGAAGGCGTTGCCCTGACTAAGGAATTGGTGACTGAACCCGCTAATATCATTTATCCCGAGAGCTTCGTTGAGCGGTGCCAGCATTTGAAAGAACTGGGCGTCGAAATCAGCGTGCTGGATGATCAGGATATGGCGGCGCTTGGCATGGGGGCGCTTCTGGGCGTGGCGCAAGGATCTCGTCGCCCAGCGCGCCTGCTGGTAATGAAGTGGGACGGCACTGGCGGCGCTCAGCAACGGCCAGTTGCATTGGTCGGCAAGGGTGTGACGTTCGACACAGGTGGTATTTCCATCAAGCCAGCCGCAGGCATGGAAGATATGAAATGGGATATGGGTGGCGCGGGCGCTGTTGCAGGTGCCATGAAGGCATTGGCGGGACGCAAGGCCAAGGCCTATGTCGTCGGCGTCTGCGGCCTTGTGGAGAACATGCCGGACGGTAATGCGCAACGTCCCGGTGACGTCGTCACGTCAATGTCGGGCCAAACGATTGAGGTGCTGAACACCGATGCAGAGGGCCGCCTTGTTTTGTGCGACGCGCTGCATTGGGTGCAGCAGAAGTATAACCCAGAATATATCGTCGATTTGGCGACACTGACGGGCGCGATCATTGTGTCGCTTGGCAGTGAATATGCAGGGCTATTCTCGAACAGTGATGAACTTGCCGATAAGCTCACGGCAGCGGGTAAGGCATCAGGCGACCCGCTGTGGCGGTTCCCCTTGTCGAAGGCTTATGACAAGATGATCGACAGCCCGATTGCCGATATGAAGAATATCGGCGGGAAAGGCGCAGGTTCCATTACCGCCGCGCAATTCTTGGGCCGCTTTATCAAGGACGGCGTCAAATGGGCGCATCTTGATATTGCGGGGACCGTGTGGGCCGACAAGCCGGGTCCCGTATGGGACAAGGGCGCAACCGGATTTGGCGTGCGCTTGCTTGATCGCTTCGTCGCCGACAATTTCGAAGGCTGATTTAGTCGCATCATGCAGGTCGATTTCTATCAGCTCACCCGCGATCCTGCTGAAAAGATACTTCCCATCATTGCCCAGCGTATATTGGACGATGACGGGCGGTTATTGATTGTCAGTGACGACGAAGCGCAATTGGACGCCATATCGTCCGCGCTTTGGACGGCAAAGGCGGACAGCTTTCTGGCGCACGCCAAGGCAGGCGAGGCAGAGGATGCCCTGCAACCCATATTGCTGTCCCATGTTGCCGAAGCTGCAAATAAAGCGGGTTTTGTGGCCATTGCCGATGGAAATTGGCGTCCGATTGAAAAAGAATTCGATCGCATTTTTTACCTTTTTCCGCCCAGCCATACGGACAATGCGCGCGCCGCGTGGCGAAGCTTAAGCGATGGCGTGGAACGGCGTTACTGGAAACAGGATGGCGGCAAATGGGTACAAGGCCCATAAAGCTTGCACAAAAAGCCAAGCATCGTTAGATGCGCGCCAAATTCACCCCTATATCTTTGGAGCATCCCATGGCGGTTACACGCACATTTTCGATCATCAAGCCCGACGCAACACGCCGCAACCTGACAGGTGCCGTGACCAAGATGCTTGAAGAAGCCGGCCTGCGCGTTGTGGCTTCAAAGCGCATTCATATGTCGCGTGCACAAGCCGAAGGCTTTTACGCCGTGCACAAAGAACGCCCGTTCTTTGGCGAACTCGTCGAATTCATGATCAGCGGGCCAGTGGTCGTTCAAGTGCTTGAAGGCGAAGACGCCATGCAGCGCAACCGCGACATCATGGGCGCGACAAACCCCGAAAATGCGGAACCCGGCACCATCCGCAAGGAATTGGCCGAAAGCATCGAAGCCAACACAGTGCATGGTTCGGACAGCGATGAAAA
>NZ_JAAVVZ010000029.1 GCF_023910635.1 Sphingorhabdus sp.
TTGCTGTAAATCGTCGCTTGCGCCGCGACCAATATTTCGTTGCTGCCATCATTGGGCACCGACAGAACATCGCCGGCATTCTGACCATTCAAATCCCACAACAGCTTGGTAAATTTGCCGCTGAGCCGATTAACCGCAAGCAGACGCGTTATATACCATCGGTCCCCCTCAATAGGCAAAAGTCCCGTCAGCGACACGATGATATTGTCATTGTTCACCCATTGGATGCGCCCCGGCTGCGTCCCATCGGGTACGCCGAATATCCCGGCGATATGATTGCCATCGGGCGACAGCTCAGCGCGCTCCACAAATGGCAGGCTGGCAAATGCCTCCACGCTTGGTGGCGCGGCTGGCGCGGTTGCCGCAACGGGCGGCGGTGTTTGGGCAAATGCCGATCCCGTCAACAGCAATGCGGCGAGCAGAAAGCGGCACATCATGCATTTCCCCCCAAAGTGATTCTCCACATTTTTTAACGCCTTTTGCCGAAAAGCGCAGAAAATAAAGATAACATCTCAATCACTTCGGGCATTTATTTTTGTATCGCCTGCCACAACACCGATGACAAGGTTCATGGCCGCGTTTGATCGACGCTGAACATTTGGCCGAGAAGATTACAGGCAGGTTGAAAAGATTAAAGCCGCTGGGGGTAAGCGGCAAGATTTGATAACGCCGAATGCATCAACTTAATTTCATCAGGTTGCGACCCGATGGACGTTTCGGCGTAACCCCCGCCACGATCCGCGATTAACGCATCAATCATGGCAGAACCCGAGTCTGGGACAACACACGCCAACTGAGGGGAATTGGCAATTTAACCCTCCCGATTAAGGACCAACATGACCGGGGGAATCATTGTTTATCACCGAACTCGGGTTCCTAACCTTCGATATACATCTGTTTACAATGGACAGAAGTAACGTTCAGGTAACATCTAGGCTTCGGGGATAATCGCCTTTTCTATCCGGAACTTGTTGGTCTGCACTGCGTTTATCACATGAGGCAAATGATACATTGAACCGCCGTTACATTTACCATGTAACGGTCCCAGCAGTGTGCACGCACTTAACCTGCTGTATGAAATCGTGACGCAGGAGACCTCCGATTACATTTAAAGATAAAGATACCGATCCAAAGTTTGCGGTTATGGTTAATGAGGAGCGTGACGTCGTTTTATCCAGCGCCGTGTTTCAACGTTCGCCCGTTTTGTCGGGTTTGCTGCGCTATTTAATCGACGAAACGATTGCCGGTCGCGCTAGCACGTTAAAATCATTCATTGTTGCGGTCGATGCATTGGGTCGCAAGAAAGATTTCGATTCCGCATCGGACAGTTCGGCCCGCGTCCAAATGGGACGGCTGCGCAAAACGCTGGAAAGTTATTACGTGCAACATGCGCCAAGCGCCGGTGGCTGCATTTACCTGTTGCCGGGTTCTTATGTCGTCCATTTGGATGCGCGCGAACTTGCCTATCCAAAGCTGACGCCCTTACCAAACGCACAAGAACCCTCGGTTGCGGAAGACACCGCGCATGCATCGCCGCCAGCAGGTTCAGCACAGTCGTCAATTCCCTTTTATCGCCGTTCTTTTCTCGTGCCTTTCCTTATCCTCGCCGTCATTTCCCTCGGTGCCGCAGCCGCTTATTTCACGCAAAAAAAGCCCACAGCCGTCTCAGTCTATCGCAGCCCGATCCTGGAAATCATTCCCATCGACATCGGCAAAAACCCACAGGCGGGGCAATCCTCGCGCCGCATCGCCAGCTTTCTCGCCGATGATCTCAACCGCTTCAAAATATCGCGCGTCCGGATCGGCACCGGACCTGCTTCAGCCGCAGAACTCAACGATAGACCCCACGTCTATCGCCTCTATTCGCGGCTCGTAACGGACGAAGACGATGTCACATTATATCTGAATATTGACGATGTGCAGGCTGATATCATGATCTGGTCGCGCATCTTGATCATCCCGCCCGATCCCGAAAAATTGCGCGCTGCACTTGTTCCTATCATGGGAGAGATCAATGGCGGGCAAGGTGTCATTGCGTCTTATGAGGCGGTGCAGACGCGTAACAGGAATGATGGCGGCTATCCCTGCCTCCTAAAATATTTCGAATTTTCGCGATACCATGGCGACATATTAGAGAACAAAGTTGCCGCCTGTCTGCAAAAGCCAGTGCTTGAACCACATATCCGTGGCACAATTCTCGGTGTCCGCGCCTTATTCGAAATGGAACGCAAAAGCGCGGTAGCAGATGTGGATGCTGCCTATGCCCGCGGCATAGAGTTTGCGCGCGCTGCGATCATTGTCGACCCCAATGATGGCTGGGCCAATTTTGCGGTCGCCAACCTGTCTTATTTGAAGCAGGATTGCCCCACCGCACGTTTGTACACACAGCGGACCATGACAGCGAACCCGAACAGCTCGGCGTTTTCGGCCATACTTGCCGGCCTCGCGCCCATTTGTAATTATCCTGACGCGGAAAAACTGCTCGATCAGGCCCTCCAAGCACAAAGTCCCTACTTCGCAAGGGCGCGACTTCAGTTGGTCTTGGCGGCGATATCACAGAACCGGCTAGAAAAAATTGACGAAATTTATGCCGCGGAATTGCCCTTATCAGGTTATAACCGTTCCAATTTTTACCTGACAGAGGCCTTGATTGCCGCAAGCAAGGGGCAGCGTGCTAAAGCCGCGCGCTATTGGGACCTGTTTGCAGCCACCACGCCCCAGCAAAGCAAGACGGCGGATGACAAGCTGAGCAATGTCATCGTCGTCCCGGCGTCGCGCCAACGGATAATTCAGTATCTGCAGGATGCAGGTGTTACAATCTCCTGACCCGACCGCGCGAAAAATGCCAGCCCCCATATCGCCCCAGCGCAGGCTGAGGCCCATCACGCCTCGCGGACGAATGAGAAACATGATAGGCACACCATAAGCGCGCGCGACAGTCCGCCGCGCCGGCGCTTATGTTAAGGAAAATGCATGATCCCCTTTGTCACCATGACCGATGTGCGCGGCCAAAAAATCTCGATCAATCCCGAAATCGTGCAGTTCGTCCGCGTCGCCGACAATGCACATGATGAATGCTTGATCGTATTTGGAAAGGACCAATTGCTGCGCGTGCGCGGCAGCCTAGATGAGGTGACGGACAAGCTACGGCACGGCTAATCGTCGGTTAAATCCGCGCCGCTTCATCCGGTATGCGCCAAACTATCAAAAAACCGCTGCGTCCGCTCCCCGTCGCCCCAGCGCAGCCTGGGGCCTATCGCGCCTGTTGGGCTAGCCGGAAAGACGTTATGGGCACCATCCTGCGCTGGTGCGACGTAGGTTTGTGCTGCCCACTCAGCACGCCAACCAGTCCCGCCCACAAAATACCTGCGTCATGCTGAACTTGTTTTGATTCTGTCGATCATTGGTCAACCTCTCTTAACCTTTCCACCGCTCGCCTAAGGCTATCAGATCTCTGTGAAGCTTGTTCGGGGGCCCATATCTCTCTCACAAATGAGCACAGACGTGAGTTGTAGCCCAGTCCCTGTGAAGCCAATGCCCCCTTGGAACGAATTAGGTCGTTCTTCACATCTCTTGGTGCTCTTTTGGCGCATCGAAGGAGGTACTGTTTTGGGTCCGGTAAATGATCCGGATTCAGAGTGATATTGTTTGCACCTCGTTCAAGCAACGTTGCCATCCCTTGGTGGTCAGCAAGCAGCCACGATTCAACCTCTCGAACTGCAACACGGAATATCAGATTTGCATTTTTGGGCACCTGACCAAACCAGCTATTAATCAAAGCGCTGGCACATTGCGTATCATCTAAATCGGTCATTAAAAACACCGGGTGCCTAAGTGCCATTCTATTAAAGTCTAAGCATTTCCGTTTCAGATAACCATTGCCGCCGCGACGTAGCATGTTTGCGACTTCAAATGTGGGAAGTATATCTTCCACCAAACGAAGGCCTACTGCTTCGCTTAGCTCATCCTCAGTCGCAATAGTAATATAAGGCACTACCAGAAACCCAATTGCTCTGCTGTTTTTGGTCGAGTGACTGGAAGAGCAACCTCTGCGACAGAAAATCCATCAGCTATCGATTTAGACTCTTCGTCGCCGAGTTTTCTAACCGTGGAACCGTTCGCTCCACTCTCGATCAATAAAACTCCGTTCGCATCAATACCAGGATTGCTAAGCAGTGCCACGCTATGAGTAGTAATGATAGTTTGGCGTTTTCGCTTGCTCGCTCGCTGAATTTTTTCCAGCATGAGAGGAATTTGCGATACTATTGCATCATTGAGAGACAACTCCGGTTCTTCAAGTAGCAGCAATGAGTTTCCGTCCAGCAAAGACCATAGCAACCCCAGCAAACGAAGCGTGCCGTCAGAAAACTGATCCTCTCTCTGCCACCCGGCGTTTGGCCTATGGTGTTTGTATCGTGCCTTTAAATGAGGCCTGCCATTCACTGCATCTTTTTCAAAGGCTAGCTCTTCAAACTGCGGAACCGCTGCTTGTAGTGCTTTGCCGATTTTCGTTAAACGAGAGTCCCTCGATCGTGCGGTCGCACGCGCAATCCGCTCAAGAAAACCCTGCCCGAAAGGGTCATCTTCAAGAACATGGCCCCCTATTCTATCGCCAAATTTCAACAGTTGCGGGACTAAGTGCAGATATGTGGTTTCTCCAAAAAATTCTGCGATTTCGCGGAACTCTTCATTCGCTTGAATTTGTTCAAGATGTGTCTGAGTTAGCCGAGTTTGATCTTTCTTGTCTCCGTCATCCGGGCGAGAAATTATAACCTTGCCGTTTTTGCGAACTTCCTCTTTTGATATGATAATTCGTTGAGCACCTTTACCTTCTGGCTTGAATGCAATCGTGTAATTCCAGTTGTTGTCTCCAGCTTCAATTTCGAGTTCAATGCTAACCTCTGGAGCACTGCGCGCATGTAGGCACCTCAATTTCGAGATACCTCCGCGATCGGCAATAGCTTTCTGGAGCCCTCCCCCTTGCGCTTTGCTGATGTCTCGTAAAAATCGGAATACATCTAAGAGGTTAGATTTACCTGCCGCATTTGCACCGAGGAGATATGTTGTTTCTGCCAACGGGACGTCTGCCTCGCGGAAATTCCGCCAATTTCTGAGTTTAAGATTTCGGACAATCATTCGGGTTCCAATTTCTATCGAGCGTCAATAGGCTTACCGCGTATAACGGCACAATGAGAGGGTTCGCAAGTCTCACTAGACTTAGTTGAATAAAGGATACCCCTCTACCCCACCCGCCCCACATTCTCCGCCAACACATTCGCCACATAGCTGTTCAACGAAACGCCCTCGCGCGCGGCGACGATCTTGAGCTTCTCATGCAAGGAACGCGGCACGCGTTGACGCCATTGGCCGAGCGATGATGGTCCCGGCAATTCGCGGCCAAGTGCCTTTGCCGCGTCCATCCATTCGCCAATCGCGCGTTCGGCATCGGCCAGCGCTTCTTCGGGCGTCTCACCATCGCCGATGCAGCCGGGCAGCGCCGGAACGCTTGCCAACCAGCCGCCGCCATCGGCCTGCGCCAAGGGTTCGACCATGATTGCATATTCAGTCATTTTCTGGACCATCATTTTCTACTCTCGTCATTTGAATGATGATACCTTATGCGGTATCATTATCCAATATCTTTTCATTGTCCGCCACTTGCACCCCCACCCCATAAGCGCTAAGGCCCGGCCAGCAAACGACTCTCCCGCTTTTGTGCTGGTTTGACGCGCGTTTATTGGCCGTAGATAGCGGCAACCGTGTTGTCTTCCCCATCCGGCCGAAAGCCCAAATTTTAAGGGACAATATCACCATGACCGCAATCGGATTAGACAGCCTGCAAACCCGTTCCTCCTTGACCGCTGGCGGTAAGACGGTGGATTATTTCTCGATCAAAAAGGTCTCGGAGAAATTGGGCGATGTGTCGCGTTTGCCGTTTTCGATGAAGGTATTGCTCGAAAACCTGCTCCGTTTTGAAGATGGCGGCTTTACCGTGTCGGTGCAGGATGTGCAGGCGTTGATCGATTGGCAGAAAGACGCAAAGTCAGACCGCGAAATTCAATATCGCCCTGCCCGCGTTTTGTTGCAGGATTTCACTGGCGTGCCGTGCGTGGTCGATCTCGCCGCGATGCGCGATGCGATGACCGCGTTGAAGGCGGACCCGTCGAAGATCAATCCGCTGGTCCCCGTCCATCTGGTTATTGACCATAGCCTCATGGTCGATGAATTCGGCCATCCCAAGGCGGCGGAGCAGAATGTCGAAATAGAATATCAACGCAATGCCGAACGCTATGACTTTTTGAAATGGGGTTCCAAGTCGCTGAACAATTTCAAGGCTGTTCCCCCCGGCACCGGCATTTGCCATCAGGTCAATCTGGAGCATATTGCGCAGGCCGTTTGGACGAGCACTGGCGAAGACGGCGTGACGATAGCCTACCCCGACACCTGCGTAGGCACAGACAGCCATACGACGATGATCAATGGCCTTGGCGTGCTGGGCTGGGGCGTGGGCGGGATTGAGGCTGAGGCCGCGATGCTGGGGCAGCCGGTGTCGATGTTGATCCCCGAAGTCGTCGGCTTCAAGCTGACCGGTGTATTGGCCGAGGGCGTGACCGCGACTGACCTTGTGTTGACCGCAACGCAAATGCTGCGCGCCAAGGGCGTGGTTGGCCGCTTTGTCGAATATTATGGCCCCGGCCTTGCGTCGCTTAGCCTTGCCGACCGAGCGACATTGGCCAACATGGCGCCCGAATATGGCGCGACCTGTGGCTTTTTTGGCATTGATGAAAAGACCATCGAATATCTGCGCCTGACCGGCCGTGATGAGGACCAGATTGCGCTTGTGGAGGCGTATGCCAAGGAACAAGGGCTTTGGGCTTATGCCGATATGGCCGACCCGATTTTCACCGATACGTTGGAGCTGGATATGGCATCGGTGGTGCCTTCGCTAGCTGGACCGAAGCGGCCGCAGGACAAGGTTATCCTGACCCAAGTCGACAATGTGTTCAACGACGACCTCATCAACGTCTACAAGCATGACAGCGCAAAGCGCGTCGCGGTTGAGGGCAAGACGCATGATATTGGCGATGGCGATGTCGTGATTGCCGCGATTACAAGCTGCACCAACACCTCGAACCCAAGCGTATTGGTTGCCGCTGGTTTGGTAGCGCGCAAGGCCAATGCCTTTGGCTTGCGGCCCAAGCCATGGGTGAAGACATCGCTTGCGCCGGGGTCACAGGTTGTAACCGATTATCTGGATCGGGCGGGCCTGACGGCGGATCTGGATGCGGTTGGTTTTAACTTGGTCGGCTATGGCTGCACCACCTGCATCGGCAATTCGGGGCCATTGGCGGAGCCGATTTCGGCAGCGATTAACGGCCATGACATTGTCGCTGCCTCTGTCATTTCGGGCAACCGCAACTTTGAAGGCCGCGTGTCGCCCGATGTGCGCGCGAATTTCCTGGCCTCGCCGCCTTTGGTGGTCGCTTATGCGCTCAAGGGCACCGTGACCGAAGACTTCACCACGACGCCCATCGGGCAAGCAACCGACGGTAGCGACGTGTTTCTGCGCGACATCTGGCCCACCAACCAAGAGGTGCATGATGTCATGACCGCAAACATCGACCGTTCGATGTTCACCGCGCGTTATGCGACGGTCTATGAAGGCGATGCGCATTGGCAGAAGATCCAGGTCGAAGGTTCGGATACCTATACATGGCGCGCCGGGTCGACCTATGTCGCCAATCCCCCTTATTTTGAAGGGATGAGCATGACGCCCGCGCCGGTGATGGACATCATCGAGGCAAAGCCGCTGGCGATCTTGGGCGATTCCATCACCACCGACCATATTTCGCCCGCCGGAAGCATAAAGGCGGACAGCCCTGCCGGAAAGTTCCTTTTAGAACATCAGGTTAGCAAGGCAGACTTCAACAGCTACGGCGCGCGACGCGGCCATCATGAAGTCATGATGCGCGGTACCTTCGCCAATATCCGCATCAAAAACGAAATGGTCCCCGGCATCGAAGGCGGCATGAGCAAGTATAAGGGCGAAGTCATGCCCATCTACGACGCCGCGATGAAGCATAAAGCCGACGGCACGCCCTTAGTGGTCATCGCCGGCAAGGAATATGGCACCGGCTCTTCGCGCGATTGGGCCGCCAAGGGCACCAACCTACTCGGCGTCCGCGCCGTCATCGTCGAAAGCTTCGAACGCATCCACCGTTCGAACTTGGTTGGCATGGGCGTATTGCCATTGCAATTCATGGACGGTGAAAGCCGGACAACGCTTGGTCTGACAGCCGATGATAGCTTCACAATCACCAGCGTCGGAATGCTCCAGCCGCGCCAGACCGTGACCGTTATGGTCACGCGCAAGGACGGATCAACGTTCAATTTCGACACTTTGTGCCGCATCGACACCGCGAACGAAGTCGAATATTTCATGAACGGTGGGATTCTGCACTACGTGTTGCGGAAGCTGGCGGCTTAGGCATAACGCCGGTTCAGTTGACCCGTCGCCCCAGCGCAGGCTGGGGCCCATCACGTCTGTCAGTCTGACTGCAAGGCGAGATAGGCTCCAGCCTACGCTGGAGCGACGCATTATTTTGACGACCTAAACGCGTTTTAAGATCGACAGCGCCGCTTTCAAATGCGGCGCGTCGATCATTTTGCCGTCCAGTTGCAGCACACCCGCTCCGGGGTTGGCTGCGAACGCATCAACGATTGATTGGGCATGGGCGATCTGCGCCGAAGAAGGCGTAAAGCCAGCGTTGATGGCGGCAACCTGCGACGGATGAATGGCGAGCATGCCACTAAAGCCATCGCGCGCGGCGCGGGCCACATAGGCGGCAAGACCATCTTGATCACTTATGTTCGGAAACACCGTATCAATCGCGGCAACACCTGCGGCATGGGCCGCAAAAAGCGTGAGCGACCGGACCATTTCATATGGCGCGGTATAGCTGCCGTCCGCCTCTCGCGACGTCGCAGCTCCTACCGAAGCGGGCAAATCCTCCGCCCCCCAGCTGACACCCGCCAAATAAACTGCGACGTCACGCAAGCTACCGAGGTCAAACACCGCGCCTGGCGTTTCGGTCGCGATGGGCAAGATGGGTGGCGCCTCGCCATCCTGACTATCGGCCACTGCCGCAGCTTCGGCGCGTAGCCAATTGACCGAGCGCGCGCCTTCTGCCTTGGGCAAGACAATAGCATCTGGTATATAGGGCAGGACTGACGCGAGATCGTCGTGCGTCATATGGCTATCCTGCGGGTTCACACGGACGAACACGGGCACTGGCCGGTCGCCAGAAAGATATTCCGCCGCCGCCTCGCGTGCGGCAATTTTGCGCTCTAACCCGACTGAGTCTTCAAGGTCGATGATAATGGCATCAGCGCCGCTGGCGGCGGCCTTGGCAAAGCGATCAGGCCGGTCACCCGGGACGAAAAGGAGCGAGCGTAGTTTCATGCGGGCGACGCCTTTCAACTTCACCGAAGCCCTGAGCCTGTCGAAGGGCGCTTATCGGTGGGGCGTGCTTCGACAGGCTCAGCACTATGGTCTAGGTATCAGTCAGCGCTTTCTTTAGCAACGCGGCACGCTCAGTTTGGCATACAAGTTCGTTACGCTGATTGAGGCATCGGTGCAGAAACGTCACAACCCCTGCGTCCGGCCGTGATTTGCTCTCCTTGAGCGCAATGACCTCGGTCTCGGCGCGCAACGTATCGCCGATAAACACCGGTTTTGGCATCACCAACTTATCATAACCCAGATTGGCGACCAGCGTGCCAAGCGTCGTGTCGCCCACCGATAGCCCAACCATCAGCGCAAAAGTGAAGGTGCCGTTGACGAGGATTTGCCCAAACTCACTGGCCTTCGCCGCCTCCGCGTCGATATGCAGCGGTTGCGGATTGTGGGTCATGACCGAGAACAAAAGATTGTCCGTCTCCGTCACCGTGCGGCGAATTTCGTGGGCGATGGTGTCGCCAATTTGCCATTGGTTGAAGTATTTACCTGCCATCAGCAATTCCCTAAAATGTTCCGTCACCCTGAACTTGTTTCAGGGTCTATTTATCGGCCTAGACCATTGGTTTTGAGGCACGATGGACCCTGAAACAAGTTCAGGGTGACGGGTGTGACTGTGAATCATAACTACTCCACCACCGCAATCCGCACCAACAATGCCTCAACCTGCACCTGCGCGCCAGCCTCCGTATCAATGTGCAGCGGTTGCGGATTGTGGGTCATGACCGAGAACAAAAGATTGTCTGTCTCCGTCACCGTGCGGCGAATTTCATGGGCGATGGTGTCGCCAATTTGCCATTGGTTGAAGTATTTGCCTGCCATTACGCTAAACCTCGCACAAAACCGTCACCCTGAACTTGTTTCAGGGTCCATCGTACCTCACAAACCACCGGTCGAGGCCGATGAATAGACCCTGAAACAAGTTCAGGGTGACGGGTGTGGCTGTGAATCATAACTACTCCACCACCGCAATCCGCACTAACAACGCCTCAACCTGCACCTGCGCGCCAGCCACGGCATTGAGTTCCGCCACGACCCCGTCAAACGGCGCAATGAGGCTATGCTCCATCTTCATCGCTTCGAGCGTGAGGAGTTTCTGACCCTTATTAACGGTTTGGCCCGCAGCGATATCGACGGCAATGATGCGGCCCGGCATGGGGGAGAGGATATCGCCGTCATGGGCTGAAGCATGCGCGCCGCCTGCATAGCGATAAGGTTCGACCCACCAAGTCTGACCATTACCAGTCTGGAAGAAGCCCTTTGGCGGGTCTTGGCTAAAAACGAATGGCCTGGGATCGACATACTCAAGTATCGGAATTTCGACTATTGTCGCAACTCCATCGACCGACAAGACAGCCTTGTGATTGCGATTCCGGTTGAGACGAAAGCCCGCAACTGCCTGATTGGTATACTGCTCTGCGCTCCGCGCCAAATAATGCTTGTCGGGGGCCTCGTCAGGAATCAACGCCTCGCCCGCGCGCTGCAGCAGACCGGTATCGACATTGCCCGAGGCAAAATCCGGATGTTCAAGCGCGTTGATAAGAAACGCGGCGTTGTTTTTAACCGGCCATATTTTGCTGTCATTTAAAGCCCATGCGAGCGACCGTATCGCGCCTTCGCGGTCCAAATCATGGGCGATCATTTTGGCAATCATCGGGTCATAAAATGGCGAGACTTCGGACCCCTGACACACGCCACTGTCGATACGGACACTGCCATCGAGCTCGAAAAACTCCAGCCTGCCAACGCTCGGCAAAAATCCTTTCGCCGGGTCTTCGGCATAGAGTCTCGCTTCGATGGCATGACCATCAATGCTCAGCTCGTCCTGCCGAAGCGGAAGTGGCTCGCCGCTCGCTACGCGAATTTGCCATTCGACCAGATCGACACCTGTAATCTCCTCAGTGACGGGATGTTCGACCTGCAACCGGGTGTTCATTTCCATGAACCACACGAGGTCCGAATCGATGAAGCCCTTGGAAGAATCGGCGATGAATTCTATCGTTCCGGCACCAACGTAATTTACGGCCTTTGCTGCGCGAACAGCAGCTCCGCAAATCAGCTCGCGGGTGTATGGCGTCACCCCCGGCGCAGGGGCTTCCTCAATCACTTTCTGGTGACGGCGCTGGAGCGAGCAGTCGCGTTCGAACAGATGGACGATGTTGCCATGGGTGTCGCCAAACACCTGCACCTCGATATGGCGCGGGCGTTGGATATATTTCTCGATCAAGACATGGGCGTTTCCGAACGAAGCGGTCGCCTCACGCTGGCAAGAGGCGAGCGCATCGGCAAAGTCGCCTGCGTCATCAACCTTACGCATCCCCTTACCGCCACCACCCGCCACGGCCTTAATCAGCACAGGATAGCCGATCTCGGCGGCTTGTTGCCCGAGGAACGCCGGGTCTTGATTTGCGCCCATATAGCCGGGGGTGACGGGCACGCCTGCTTCGGCCATCAATGTCTTGGCCGCATCTTTCAGGCCCATCGCGGTAATGCTGGCAGGCGCTGGCCCAACCCAGATCAGCCCGGCATCAATCACCTCCTGCGCGAACTCCGCATTCTCGGAGAGGAAACCATAGCCGGGATGGATCGCCTCTGCTTTCGTGGCGAGCGCAGCCGCGATAATCTTCTCAGCGCAGAGATAGCTCTCCCGCGCCGGAGACGCCCCGATATGCACCGCCTCGTCCGCTTCTCGCACATGCAGCGCCTTGGCATCGGCATCCGAATAGACCGCAACCGTGCGAATGCCCATGGCCTGCGCCGTGCGGATAATCCGGCAGGCAACTTCGCCGCGATTGGCGATGAGGAGCGATTGGATCATAATTCCTCCCCGGCACGGGGGAGCCGAAGGCGTTGCGCAGCAACAGCGGGACCATCCGAAGGATATTGGAGGGGCACGCGCAAAGTCTCCTGCCCTCGCCGCGCAGCCAACTTTACAACCCTGTCCTCACAAACCTCTAATATCCGCAAAACAGCACCTTCCAAATTGCCCAAAATCGCACTCACCGGAACGCGCAACGTCGCCGCTCCTTGCGACCGCAAGAAATCTCCCCGTGCGGCATCTGCTTTCGCCGCGACCTGACCATCATGCGAATGCCCATCGACTTCAATCGCAAGTCTGGCAGCGGCACAATAGAAATCGAGAATATATCGGCCAGCGGGATGCTGCCTACGGTATTTGAAACCACCCGGTCGCTTTCGCAGTTCACGCCACAATATCGTTTCGGGCAAGCTCATTTCGCTGCGCAATTTTCTGGCACGCTTAAGCGTATCGGTCGGACCGGTAATCACAGCATTCCTCCCCCACCGGGGGAGGGGGACCAGCGAAGCTGGTGGAGGGGCACCATCGGCGACTGCCTCCCCATCAACCGTACGCAACTCCTCCCGTGCCCCTCCACCATGCTACGCATGGTCCCCCTCCCCGTGCCGGGGAGGATTTTGGTGCGGATGATCCGGCAGGCGATCTCGCCACGATTGGCGATAAGGAGCGATTGGATCATAATTCCTCCCCCATCGGGGGAGGGGGACCAGCGAAGCTGGTGGAGGGGCACCATCGGCGGCGGCCTCCCCCTCAACCGTACGCAACTCCTCCCGTGCCCCTCCACCATCCTTCGGATGGTCCCCCTCCCCGTGCCGGGGAGGATTTGGCTGCAAATCCTCACATCCGGAACACCCCAAAGCGGGGTGCCTCCTCGATCGGCGCGTTCAATGCCGCCGCTAACGCCAGCCCAAGCACATCGCGGGTTTGTGCAGGGTCAATAATGCCGTCATCCCACAGACGCGAGGTTGCGTAATAAGGGTTGCCTTCATCTTCATATTTCTGACGGATTGGGGACTTGAAGGCTTCGGCTTCCTCCGGCGTCCATTTTTCCGCATCGCGGTGGACGGTGGCGAGGACGGAGGCAGCTTGCTCGCCGCCCATCACCGAAATCCGCGCATTGGGCCAAGTGAACAAGAAGCGTGGCGAATAAGCCCGCCCGCACATGCCGTAATTGCCCGCGCCAAAGCTGCCTCCGATAAGCACGGTGATCTTGGGCACGCTCGCGGTGGCGACGGCGGTGACGAGTTTTGCGCCATGCTTGGCGATGCCCTCCGCCTCATATTTGCCGCCGACCATGAAGCCGCTGATGTTTTGCAAGAACAGCAACGGTATCCGGCGCTGGCAGGCAAGCTCAATGAAATGCGCGCCCTTGACCGCGCTTTCCGAGAATAACACGCCGTTATTGGCGAGGATCGCGACGGGCATGCCCCAGATATGCGCGAAACCACAGACGAGCGTGGTGCCATAAAGCGCTTTGAACTCATGAAACTCGCTGCCGTCAACCAACCGCGCAATGACCTCGTGGACGTCATAAGGCGCGCGCACATCGTCGGGGATAACGCCGTAGAGTTCGTCCGCGTCATATTTTGGCGGGCGCGGCTCGCGTGCCCCGGCGCAGGCCGGGGTCCAGCCTGACGGTGTCTGGGCCCCAGCCTGCGCTGGGGAACACGCTCCGCCCAAATGCGAAATGATATCGCGCACAATCGTCAGCGCATGTTCGTCATTCTCCGCGACATGATCGACCACGCCCGACTTCCGACCATGTAGGTCGCCGCCGCCGAGATCCTCCGCGCTAATCTCTTCCCCCGTCGCAGCCTTGACCAACGGCGGGCCAGCGAGGAAAATCGTTCCTTGATTGCGGACAATAACGCTTTCGTCGGACATGGCGGGCACATAAGCCCCGCCTGCGGTGCAGCTTCCCATGACGCACGCGATTTGGGGAATGCCCTTGGCGCTCATATTGGCTTGGTTGAAGAAGATGCGCCCGAAATGGTCACGGTCGGGAAAAACCTCGTCCTGATGCGGCAGGTTCGCCCCGCCGCTATCGACCAGATAGATGCACGGCAAGTGGTTTGCCTCGGCAATTTCTTGGGCCCGCAAATGCTTTTTGACGGTCATTGGGTAATAAGTGCCACCCTTTACCGTGGCGTCATTGCAGACAATCATGCACTGGCGGCCCGAAACGCGGCCTATTCCCGTGATCAGGCCAGCACCGGGAATTTCGCTATCATACAGGTCGCACGCTGCAAGCTGGCCGATTTCTAGGAAAGGCGAACCGCTATCCAGCAGGCGTTCGACGCGCTCCCTTGGCAGCAATTTGCCACGCGACGTGTGCCGTTCACGCGACTTCTCATTACCACCCAGCGCCGCTTCGGCCACCTTTGCCCAAAGCGCATCGCGCAACGCCCGATTGTGGGCACTGCGCGCCTTAACCTCCTCGGAGTCGGGGTTTATCGACGTTGGCAGGACGGGCGCGCTCACGCAGACACTCCGTCATGCTGAACTTGTTTCAGCATCCATTTTTCCTCTCAAGCCCGGCCCTTAGAGGCGCGATGGACCCTGAACCAGGTTCGGGGCGACAAAATTACTATACTTGGGAAGTATATAACGCGCAAAGCAGGAAAAGGAATGCGCAACTTTATTACGCAACCCAATTTTTGGTCACCCGAATTTACTTTGTAACGCCAACAAGGCCATCGCCGCAATGGCCGCCTCCCCGCCCTTGTCCTTTTGCTTGGGGTCAGCGCGCACAATGGCTTGCTCTTCGTTTTCAACGGTCAATATCCCATTGCCAATGGCGATGCCGTCCATCGTCAACGCCATGATACCGCGCGCGCTTTCGCCAGCGACGATTTCAAAATGATAGGTTTCCCCGCGAATAACAACGCCGATGGCGACAAAGCCGTCATACATCTGCGCCTCTGCGGCCATTGCAATGGTGCCGGGAATTTCGAGCGCGCCGGGCACAGTAATAACCTCAACCTCATGCCCCTTGGCCTTCAACGCAGCCTTCGCACCTGACACGAGCATGTCGTTCAGATGGTCATAAAACCGTGCTTCAACGATAAGAAACTTTGCCATTATTCGCCTCCAGTGCCGGGAATAGGCCTTTCGCCTACAATGGAAAGGCCATAGCCTTCAAGGCCGACCAGCGTGTGGTGCGTGTTGGTGAGCAACATCATATCGTGGACGCCAAGTTCAGTAAGAATTTGCGCACCGCCGCCATAGTCGCGCAATTCCTCGATCTCCGGCGCTCCAGCTTGCTTGCCCTCGGCGCGCAGTTGCATGAACCGGGAAACGACGTTTTTCATTGGCTTGTTGATGACCACAATAACGCCAGCGCCTTCGTCCGCAATGGCCTCCATCGAGCGGGACAGCAGGCCAGAACGCTCGTTTTCTTCGCCAAACACGTCAACGAACATCGACATGGTGTGCATGCGCACCAAACTCGGTTTTTCAGGGTCAATGCGCCCCTTTACCAAAGCGATCGTCTCATCACCCGTCGCCTTGTTATAAAAGGTCATAGCGGTCCAGTCCCCGCCCCAGCGGCTGTTGAACTTCATCTCCGCACGCTTTTCGATCAAATGGTCATGCTTGCGGCGATAGGCGATCAAATCGCGAATCGTGCCCATTTTCAGGTTATGCATGCGGGCAAAGGCAACAAGGTCGTCCATCCGCGCCATTGTGCCATCGTCTTTCATGATTTCACAAATCACGCCCGACGGGTTGAGACCAGCAAGCCTGCTGATATCGACAGCGGCCTCCGTATGGCCAGCGCGCACAAGAACGCCGCCATCGCGTGCCGTCAGTGGAAAGACGTGCCCCGGCGAAACAATATCGTCTGGGCCCATGGAGGCATCCACAGCAACGGAAATGGTGCGCGCGCGGTCTGCGGCGCTGATGCCTGTCGTAACGCCCTCACGCGCTTCTATGGACACGGTAAAGGCGGTCTGCATGCTTTCGCGGTTTTCCCGCGCCATGGGCGTCAGGCCAAGCTGTTCGCAGCGCATTTTGGTCATGGAAAGACAGATGAGGCCACGGCCATGCGTGGCCATGAAATTGATCGCGTCTGGCGTTGCCATTTGCGCAGGGATAATCAGGTCCCCCTCATTTTCACGATCCTCATCATCGACGAGAATATACATACGGCCATTGCGCGCCTCTTCAATGATTTCCTCAATCGGCACGAGCGCAGGCGTGTCATCGTTGGAGAATAAATAGCTTTCCAACTTACGTAACGTCTCAGCGGTCGGGTTCCAGCCCTGCTCATCCAAGTCGCGCAAGGTGTTGGCATGAAGGCCAGCGGCGCGGGCCAAGCCGGACCGTGACAAGCCACCGTCGTTGACGAGGCTACGAAGTTTAGTGATCAATTGTGTGCTCATGATTCGTCTTTTTCACATTGTGATGTGATTGTCAAAGCGGATAATCACATCAATGTGAACAATTGACGCTATTGAATGCATAACATCCGCCCGTTATGCCCACCGCAGGAGAACCGACCATGGCAACGACAATCTGGGTAAACAAACAAGCGCTGACGCAGACGCAGGTGCATGAAGCGGCATCGCCGTCGCTCGGCGAAGGCGCTGTTCGTTTGCGGATCGAAAGCTTCTCCGTCACCGCGAACAACATCACTTACGCCGTCATCGGTGACATGTTTGGATATTGGAATTTTTTTCCGGCGGATGGGGATTTTGGTGTCGTGCCGATGTGGGGCCATGCAGTCGTTGAAAAATCACATTGCCCCGATATTGCGGTCGGTGAGCGCGTATATGGATATTTACCGATGGGAACGCATCTTGATGTCCTACCCGGCAAGGTGAGCGCGGGAGGCTTCACCGACATGGCTGCGCACCGCCAACCCATGAGCCCCATATATAACCAATATAGCCGCCTTGCTGCGGACCCGGAACATGACCCCGCAAAAGAAGCAGAGCGCATGTTATTCGGGCCTTTGTTCAAAACCGGGTTCCTCATTGAAGCCATGCTTCGCCGAGAAAGCTGGTTTGGCGCAGAAAACCTGCTCATCACCAGCGCTTCATCCAAAACGGCCATGGGCCTTGCGAGCGTTGCGAAGGATTTATCGCCTGGTATCAAGCGTATCGGCCTGACCTCGAAGGGCAATGTGGACTTTGTCATCGGGACTGGCCTGTACGACGAAGTCATGTCCTATGATGCAGTCGACACCTTGCCCAAGACCGCTTCGGTATGCGTCGATTTTGCAGGCAACTCGCGCCTGCTTCGTAGCGTTCACGAAACATTGGCAAGCCATTTAACATATAGCTGCTTGGTCGGGGCTACCCATGTTGACGCGCGAGGCCCAAACAGTGCTGGCGCAAGTGGCGGCGAAATGCCGGGGCCGAAGCCCATCCTGTTCTTCGCACCCGATCACGCCGTTGCAACGATTCAGGAACTGGGTCCAAAGGGCTTTGGCGAAGCCGTCGGCCGCAGTTGGAAAAGCTTCCTAACCGCAGCCGATGGCGTTGTGGAAATTGAGACCCATGCGGGATTAGAGGCTGCCGCAACCGCCTTTCTGGAAACCCTTCAAGGCCGGACCGATCCGCAAAAGGGAATCATCATTCAGCCTTAAAAACCCGTCCGTCCTTCATAACAAAACGCACCGTTTTCAAAATAGTGATGTCCGCTATGGGGTCACCTGCTACGGCGATCAAATCTGCCGCTTTACCGGGTTCCAACGAGCCAACTTCTTTTTCAACGCCCAATAAGGTCGCTGCATTCATTGTCGCGGCCTGAATGGCGGCGCTAGCGGGCATGCCATGCTTGACCATTAATTCAAACTCGTCTGCATTCCGGCCATGTTTGGAAACACCGGCATCTGTGCCAAACGCAATTTTTACGCCTGCGGGATAGGCCTTGGCAAGACTCTTGCCGGTCACACCAATCCGCCATTGCACTTTCGCCAGCACGTCGGGCGGATAGGCATTGGGGTTTGCGGCAAGCCGCTCAAGATAGCCATTTACCGTAGACAGAGTCGGCACATAATATGCACCCGCCGCCTTGAACAATTTAATACTCTCGTCGGTCATCATGGTGCCGTGCTCAATCGAGTCCGCGCCTGCGGCCAAGGCGATGTTGACGCCGTCGTCGCCATGGGCATGCACGGCAACTTTCTTGCCGTAAAGATGCGCGGTATCAACTAACGCCTTCACCTCGTCATCAAATAATTGCCGTCCAAGTCCAGCGCCAATGCGGCTGTTAACACCGCCTGTCGTTGCGATCTTGATGACGTCCACGCCGCGCCGGACTTGTTTGCGTATCGCCTGACGGCAACTTTCAACGCCATCACACAGATTTTCCTGACCGATGCTATCATGTAGGTCTTCGGAGACCGATAGCGTTGCGTCCATATGCCCGCTGGTCGTTGAGATCGAGCGGCCAGCGTCGATGATCCGTGGACCAGGGAGTTCGCCCGCCGCAACCGCATCGCGCAGTGCCAAGGTTGCGCCAGTGCCATCGCCCAAGTTGCGCACTGTAGTAAAGCCAGCCATCAACGTTTTCTTCGCATTACCGGCCGCGCGATAGGCGGCGCGTGCTGGGCTGTCGGTAACGGCCTCAATCAACGCTGCATTACCGCCAGCGTCGCTATTCAGATGCACATGGCTGTCGATTAAGCCCGGGAGAACAAATTTGTCTTTCAGATCAATAAGCGTCGCGCCTGCTGGTCCCTGTTGATGGCCAGACAAAATTTCCGCGATTTTACCATTGCGAATAATGACGGTGGATGGTCCACGCGGCGCGCTGCCGGGCTTATCGAGCAGCTTTCCAGCATGGATCACTGTGACAACATCGGCGGGCTGCGCTGCCAAGGGCGAAGTTGCCAGCAACAAGGCACCTATGGAGACAAAAACGACCTTCTTCATGATACTCAAACTCCCTTATCGGCGCGATGCCGTGTGCCTTTTATCGGCGGGTCCTGTGGCGGCCCAGCGAAGCATTGCGCGACTGCCATCCATTGATGCGCGACTTCACCTGTGACTTCAAGCGCAGTGTCCGCAATGTTGCGGCATTGGGTAACGACCTGACAAAATTCTGTCGCGCTGCCGAAAATCATGCCACTTTCGGAAGGCTCGCCATATTCCCACACCGCGCCGGATGGAGCGGACAGGCGCAATTTCGGCATCTGGCCCGGTGGTTCGATGCGACGATTTTTCCATGTGAAGCCCCACGTGTTCACGCCAAGGCGTACGATATTTCCAATCCGATCAGTGTCCTGCCGTTCCATGCCAAGCACATCGTATACGGCCTGCCCATGTGCCCAAGTTTCCATTAACCGCGCAGTGATTGAACTTAGCGCGCTCATGTCAGGCCCAACCCATTTGAGACGAAGCTTGGGATCGGCGCTTGCAAATGCATCGGCGGTAGTTCCCGCGTGCGCAATCCAAGCATTTCGCAATGCATGGCCCGAAAGGCCATCCAGATAGCTCGCCTCAAACTCAGGCAGCTTACCCCCGCGAACCACAGCCATCATCGCGGCGACAAACGCGCCAAGCGCGGCCTCGTCTTGCAAGGATAAATCGACGGCGATATTCCAGACATGCAAATGGCGGATGATGTTGTTGATGGTCCAACCCTTGAACTGGGTTGGCATTTCAAACTCTGCTTCGGAAAGCGGCGTAAGTAGCGCGCATAACGCCCTGCTTTCATCCAAGAAATCTATTGTCTGTTGCATGATTATTCCTGTTTTATATGGTTCGCGCAGAGTTGTTCAAAGTGGTCTGTCTTGCCAATATGCGAACACATCGCCCTGAAGCTTTCGGATATGGGCATGCGCTTGTGGCCCTGTCCATTCACCCTGATAATCGGTCCGCCCTGTCCACCAGCCCTGCCCGGGCAAGCCGTCACCTTCACGCACCACAAGCACCGCGAGTGCAGGTGCGCCGTCTTGCGCGGTGATCTGGTCTATCTTATCCAGCGTCTTGCATACCGCTCGCATTTTGGGCCGCGTGAAGCGGAAGCCAAGGTTCAGCAAAAGCTCGGAGTAACTGATCGCACGGCCTTCACGCCCACATTGCTCTAATATGGCCTTGATCCGCGCAACATCGTGCAGCGCCGAAACATCCGCCGCAGGGTCGCTCAGAAACTCTTCAAGGACCGGGTCCAAGTCAAATCCTAAAGATAATCGCGTCGCAAATCATTCATGACAGAATAAAACTCCTCCATCACCTCATTGATTATTTGTTTGGCGGGTTTCACCGCATCAATGCGTCCGGCCACTTGCCCGGAAAGCGCTATCGCGGCCTCCATGTCACCGCCGAAATACAAATCAAGCACACCGCGCATTTCGCCCATGATATTGTCCGTTGGCTCAACGTCCAGCTTTGTTGTTCGTTCAGTGCGCAAGGCGCGCAATGCTGGCCCAGGCCCGTGGCGGTTAAGGAACAGCGTATCGGTCTCCTTCGCGTTGATGATGGCGTCTTTCCAGTTATGATGCACAGGTGATTCCGCAGCGCTGACCATCCGTGTGCCCATTTGCACAGCCTCTGCGCCAAGAGCGAATGCGGCTACCATTGTCCGTCCGCAGACGATTCCGCCAGCGGCCACAATAGGCACGTCAACTTTGCTGCGGATGAGCGGCAGCAGGACCATCAGCGCGACGTCCTTCGGATTTTTGAAACCTCCGCCTTCGCCGCCTTCAACCACAAGGCCGTCAACGCCGGCATCAATGGCTTTCAACGCGCCCGCCAGTGTCGGCACGACGTGAAACACTGTAAGCCCCGCCGCCTTTAATGGACCGCAATATTTGTTAGGGTCGCCCGCCGATGTGGTGACAAACTTGATGCCTTGGTCGACGACAAAATCTACGATGCCAGGATCACGCACAAAGGCTTGTGCGATGTTCACACCGAAGGGCTTATCAGTAAGTTCGCGCATCTTGATGATTTCGGCGCACACTTCATCCAATTGCCCCGAGGATGTTTCGATGATGCCAAGACCACCCGCGTTCGATACCGCCGATGCCAGTTGCGCCCGCGCAATCCAGCCCATTGGCGCCTGAATGATTGGATATTCGACGCCGAGCAGGTCGGTCATGCGGTTCTTCATGGGCTTCATATCAACGTCCAATCTGGCTGGTGCGAATGTTTAATTGGCCGGCAAGCCCAGCTTTACGGTGGGACTCAATGGCTTGATATTCAGGCGAAGACACCATTTTCTGCATCGCCGCGAGTGACGGATATTCGACCAAAGCGACCATGTCCCATAGGTCCTCAACTTCACCGATCATCATCCCGGTAACTGCGCCGGCATAAATTTGGCGGCCACCGACAGCATCCAAGCAGGCCTGAATAGCCTTACCGTAGCGGGCATAAGCCTCAGCACCCGAGAGATCGGAATCGCTGCCATCAGCATATTCCGCTTTGTCTTTAAACTTCAGCAAATTGACCATGGCAAAGGGCCCGTTCTCTGGACCGCCGAAAAATGACGAAGCCTGCTCCATTGATGGAAACACCGCATTGTCTACAAGCATGATACGCTCCCTCCCTTCTGATTTAATCATGTGCTTAAATCAGCGCCATAACATTGTAAAAGTGATTATGCGCTAAAGAGGTAGCACGGATCTAGCTAGGTGTTTAGTCCCGGCATTTGATGGGTTGGGTTTAGGCTAAATCTTTCTGGTTCGCTTGTCCATATTTTGCAGATGTATTCGAAGGGTGTTAGGCCCTTGAGTGTTTTCAGTCGCCGCCCGTAATTGTAGGCATCAATGAAGTCTTGGAGGTGGGTAGTCAGCTGGGCATGGCTGTCATAGTGATAGCGTTTGACGGTGGCCTCCTTGATTGTCCGGTTCATCCGTTCGACCTGGCCATTGGTCCAGGGATGCTTGATTTTGGTAAGCCGGTGCTCGATCCCGTTCTCATCGCAGCGCAGATCGAACATGTGCGACATACAGGTCGCAGTCGGGCCCTTGGCGTATCGCGGCGGGAAGGTGAACTGGATGCCATTGTCGGTCAGCACGGTGTGGATTTTGTAGGGCACGGCTTTGATCAGGGCGACCAGGAAGGCTGAGGCTGTCATCCTATTTGCCTTGGCGACGAGTTGGACGAAGACGAACTTGCTGGTGCGGTCGATTCCCACATACAAGTACAGCTTGCCTTCGGCAGTCCGCACTTCGGCGATGTCGATGTGGAAGTAGCCAATGGGGTATGTCTTGAACTTCTTCTTCGGTTCCTTGTCTCCCGTCACTTCGGGCAATCGGCTGATCCCGTGGCGCTGCAAACAGCGGTGCAGAGATGAGCGCGTCAGGTTCGGGATCGTTGCCTGCAAGGCGTAGAGGCAATCATCCAGCGGCAGCAGCGTGTGCCGACGAAAGGCGACGACGATGGCTTCTTCCTCGATAGTCAGGACGGTGGACTTGGCATCCTTGGGGCCAGTAGGATGATCGGTGACAGACGTGCGCCGCTTCCATTTGGCTACCGTCTTGGGGTTAATGCTGTAACGCTTCGAAAGCACAATCAGGCTCTCTTGACTATGTTGTATTGCTCGACGGACCGCCGCTGTCGTGCGGGCGCTCCCGTGTAGAATTTGTCCCATAGCGAGTCCTTCCATTGATGGCTGAATAATACACCATCAAATGCCGGGACTAAACAGCTAGGGTCAGGACCTATTAAATCCACCTTCGCGGTTTGAGGCCATTTTGTTCAGTGCAAGGCGGCAAAGCGCAGGCTTAGTGGTTCTAAGTCTAGCTTTGCCAACGTAGCAATGGACAGTATGGGTCAAATCCGAAGGACGCCAAAATGGCTTCGATATCGAAACAAAATGCCCTTGCAGGCAGAATTACTGCCTGCGGCGGCCATTTTCCTTCGATATCTTTGCCATTTTGACGCCGCGAAGGTGGATTTAATAGGTCCTGACCCTAGGTTTACGAAACGATTCTGATATGGGGTTGTCCGCGCGTTTCCACGGTTGTGTTTTTGCCTAGCCCTCGAAAAATTGTCTCAACAATCTTTGCAAGCTTCTCCACCCTCAACTTAACAGTGCCAATGCTAAAAAGCGCCTCCGGGTGTACGTAGCACTGCACCATCTGGTTGATTAATGACACGGTCTCATCAATCGAGAGGCCTGCAAAATAGCCCTGCTCCATGGCTTCTGCGACGATCAGGGAAAGATAATGATCTCCCAGATCAACATAGCCGCGCACAACCTCAAAATATTGTTGGCCAATTTCGAGGTAACTTTTCAGCAGGTCTGGTTCGGCCTCATATTGCTCAACCATCGCAAGGTAACGCCGCGCAAAATATTGGTACATCTTTTCCTGAACAGGCAAGTCGGATTCGGTTACCTCAACCATTATCCGGATTTTTTCGGCAAAAAAACTCTCGGCCACAGCCTCAAGCAACGCTTCTTTATTGTCGAAAAAACGATATAGATTGGATGGCGACATGCCAGCCGCAGCCGCCAGATCCGTCATTGAGATATCTACCGCCCCGCGCTTGCGGACCAAGTCATCGACAACCTCAAGTAATGCAGTTCTTCCGGCATCAATGTCTGTCTGCGGGCGCGCCATCTCACATCCTGTATTGCATTAGTATAACAGTTTCATGATATATAACAAAATATTTCAATTTTCAATCAATCAAATGTAAATTGTCCCTGCGGCGTTGTCCCTTGAGCGATTTCATTATGTTCTACCAGACCGGAAAGTGTCAGCCCAAGAAGCCGAACCCCCATTTCGGCCGGTAAAATTTGATCAAGCAACGCATGCCCAACTTGCGCGATGGTCGCACGATCCGACAAGGCCTGCCCAACGGTTCGGGAGCGCGTGATCGTTCGGAAGTCCGAATAGCGCACCTTCAGCACTAATGTCCTGCCCTCTGCCTGATACCGGTCAATGCGGTCCCAAACGATATCGACTATTTCTTCCAATGCATCGCGCAATTCTGGCTCACTGCTTTTGTCGTTGAAATAGGTGCTTTCCGCCCCGATAGATTTACGCACAGCATTTGCGTTGACAGGACGGTGGTCAATTCCGCGCGCGGCCCAGAAAAGATAGCCGCCCCAACTACCAAAATGCTGCGCCAGCCACGCCTCATCCTTGAGCGAAAGGTCCGCGCCCGTATTTACGCCAAGCTTTGCCATCTTCTCAGCGGTGCGCGGCCCGACACCGTGAAAACGGCGGACCGGAAGGCTAGCTACGAATTCCGGGCCTTGATCCGGCAAAATGACGCACATTCCATCGGGCTTATTCTGGTCGCTGGCCAGCTTTGCAATGAACTTGTTATAGCTTACACCAGCGCTCGCGGTAAGGCCCGTCTCGTCGCGGATAGCCGCGCGGATAGCCTTGGCAATCTTCACCGCTGACCCGATGCCCTGCTTGTCATGGGTAACATCAAGATAGGCCTCATCCAACGACAGCGGTTGAATGAGGTCGGTGTGCCGCGCGAATATTTCGCGAATTTGCAGGGATACCGCTTTGTAGGCCTCAAACCTTGGTTTGACGAAAATCAGGTCGGGGCATTGCCTTTGCGCCGTGACCGAAGGCATGGCCGAGCGTACACCGAACGCGCGCGCTTCATAGCTTGCCGCAGCAACTACACCACGCTTGGATGAACCACCTACGGCGACAGGCTTTCCGCGCAGGTCAGGGTTATCTCGCTGCTCAACACTGGCGTAAAATGCATCCATGTCGACATGGATTATCTTGCGGATGAGAGCAGTATCCCCTTCCATCGCAGACCAAAGCCTACGAACCCAGCGACATCCGCAACGCTTTGCGGTCAAGCTTGCCGATCATTGTTTTTGGCAAGACATCCATGATCGTGACACCCTGAACGCGTTCATGTTTACCCAATTTCGGGTTGAGCCACGCCGCAAGCGCCGCGCCATCTTCGGTCGCACCATTGGACAATGTCACAAAGGCGCGCGGAATTTCGCCCAGATACGCATCAGCAACGCCAATGACGAGCGCTTCCTTGACCGCAGGATGTTGGTAAAGCACATCTTCAACTTGGCTTGGGAACACCTTAAACCCGCCAACGGCGATCATATCCTTCAACCGGTCAACGATGAAGATAAAGCCATCTTCGTCAATCGTCGCGACGTCGCCTGTGCGCAGATATTTGCCGAGAAACACTTCTGCATCCGCCTCTGGCCGCTTCCAATATCCGCACATAACCTGTGGACCAGAAAATATAAGCTCACCAGGTTCGCCGGGTAGAGCGGGCTTATCCGGGTCCTCCTTGTCAACAAGCCGGACATCGGTTCCAGGGACAGGTTGCCCGATGCTGCCAATCTTGTTCATGCCCTCATAGGGGTTGCACGAGACCACGCCTGAGCTTTCGGTTAAGCCATAGCCTTCGATAACGACGGCTCCAGTCGCTGCTTCAAACCGCTTTTTCAGTTCACCGGCCAAGGGCGCGCCGCCCGAAATACAGGCGCGAAGGCTACTGAAATCGGTCTTTGCAAGGTCCGGGCAATCCAGCAAGGCTTGATACATGGTCGGCACGCCAGGAAGCGAAGTTACCTTTGCGCGGGCAATCGCTGCCAAAGCCGCCTTTGCCTCAAATCGGGGCAACATGACAATTTCACCACCATTGGCAACTGTGCGATTGAGGACAGTTGCATTTGCGAAGACATGGAAAAACGGCAGGACACCAAGAATACGATCGTCCAATGGTCCATCAGGATGATTCATTCTACTGTGCGGATCAAGCATGTTAATCTGCCGCGCATTGGCCGTGATATTCTGATGACTTAACATTGCGCCTTTGGGGGTGCCGGTAGTGCCGCCCGTATATTGCAACTGCGCAATATCTTTTTCGGGTGCGCATGGCTGAATCGCATAATTGCCTTCATTTGCAACCAGATGGGCAAAAGTTGACACGCGGCTATCAGAGGGTATCGCCGCAATCTCGCTGCGTTTGAACAGACGGTAAGCCCAGCTTTTCGCTTTTGGCAAAGCTTCTGAAACGCTTCCTACGATCAATTCTTTCAGACTGCTATTGTCGAGCACCTTCATCGCCGTGGGCAGAAGCGCCGCCGCAGAGACCGTGAACAAAATGGAAGTGCCGCTGTCGGCAACCTGGTGCGCGAGTTCATCAACGGTGTAGAGCGGCGAAAAATTCACAACCGTCGCCCCCGCTGCCAAGGCGCCATAATAAGCTGCAATATAGTGCGGCACATTGGGCAGGAACAGGCCAATATGGTCACCCTTGCCAATGCCTTTGTCCTGCAACCCGCGGGCTACGCGCCGAACCATGGCAGCGACCTCGGCATAACTATATTTGCGGCCCATGAAGTCGGCCATTGCAGCGCGGCCCATGCGCTCTGCCGATTGAAAAAACATGTCATGCAGTGCCAATGCGGGAAATTGCTGGTCCCATTTGGCAGGATGAAAATAATGGTCGTTCCAAATGCTCTGTGTCATGCAGACATTATGCCGCGTGATACCAACCAACGCCATCGCGAATTTCACATTTTATCCGTCCGGCAAAATGCAAATGCCGCAGATGTGCCTGCGCCTCACCCGTAGCTAAGCCATACACGGTGTCATCAATTTCGCGGTCGAATAAAAGGCTAAAAGTATCGACGGCCCGCATTTCGGTGGTACGCAATTCGCGCTCAAGCTTATCAAGCCGTTCATGATGTCCCGAGGCAAGCTTGTCCAGACGGACATGCACACCGGTAAATGGCTCCCCATGCGCAGGCAGCACCAACATATCTGCGGGCAAAGCCGCGCGGAATCTCGCAATGGACGCCAGCCATTCACCCAACGGATCGGCCTCCGGCTCGCTGTCCATGACCGATACGTTCGATGTGATGCGCGGCAAAATCTGGTCGCCGGCGATAATCATATTGTTATCAAAATCGACCAGGCTCGCATGCTCAGGTGTATGGCCACCGCCAGTCATGACGGTCCAGTCGCGCCGCCCGACGCGGACAACTTGCCCGTCATCCATGCGCACATGTCCCGTTGGCAACCGCGACACCGCGCGCGCAAAGCCGCCCCAACCTGCTTTACGCAGCTTTTCAATGCGCGCCTCGTCAAAGCCGGCAAATCGACGGTTGTTGAGGACTTCCTCGGGCGGCTGTTCTAACTGTTCGCTCGTAAGCATCCGCGCCATCAGCCATTCGGTGCGGTTCATCCAGATCGGCACTTTGAACTTGTTTGCCAACCAACCAGCGCAGCCCACATGGTCTGGATGGAAATGCGTTACGAAAATCCGCTTGAGTGCGCGCTCGGCCAGCACGCCTGCAAACATCGCCTTCCATTGATCAATCGTCGCTGGCATGAACAGGCCGGTATCGGCAATGGCATATCCGCCGTTCGCCTCATCCAACAGCCATAGATTGATATGCGCCAAGTTGCCGGGGACGGGCATCCGCGTCCAACCCATATCGGGCGCTATTGGGTAAATTTCGCCATATTGCGGGGCGTGTTCGCCTAAGGGGTAGGTTAGCCCCTTCAGCTCTCTTGCTTCAAAACCATGGTCGGCAAGCGATGCGTCATATGCGGGGGGTGTGGAAATTGCCATCCCCCCGCCGTGCCTTAATCAAGCGATTAAGGCAATCATCACGTTTCGATTATTCGCCAGCTTTTTTGAACAAAGTGTCGGCGGTCAATTCTGCCTTGCCAACATTTTCGTCTTCGCCGTTCAACGCAGCTTCTGCGCGACGTGCAGCTTCGGTTCGTTCTGCGCGCAATTCTTCGATCAAAGCGTCACGATCGGTTCCAAGGCGCGCGTCGTTGGCAGCTGTATTGTCGATACCGGCTTTCTTTGCAGCGCGATTCACTATCGCATCCAGCTCGCGCTGCGATGTCAGACCAAGCGTCACTGGGTCCTTCGCCTGAATTTCAGCAATGTTCCAGTGGCTACGCTCACGAATGGCGGCAATTGTATTGCGCGTCGTACCGATTAGCTTGCAGATCGCACCATCCGAAATTTCAGGGTGATTGCGCAACAACCAAGCAATACCATCTGGCTTGTCCTGACGCTTCGATACTGGTGTATACCGCGGGCCTTTTGTGCGACGAACCTGATCCGGACCCTTTGACATTTTGAGGACATAGTCCTCATCCGCCTGACCCTTTTCAATTTCTTCCATCGCCAGTTCACCAGCGTGAACAGGATCACGTCCGGTATATTTCGATCCAGTCATGTCATCAGCCATGGCCTGCACTTCAAGGATATGAATACCGCAGAACTCGGCGATTTGCGAGAAGCTCAAACCCGTGTTGTCGACCAACCAAGCGGCGGTCGCATGTGGCATCAAAGGGGTGGCCATTTCATTTGCTCCAATAATAAGGGCCGCCCCTTACGGAGCGGCCTGAATGTCGTGCTGCAGCATTAGGCGAAGTTTGCCATATCGGCAAGCGACAATGCGCGTTTGGACTTGCACGCGCCGCACCACCCGTGCATTCCGGAGCAATCATTGGGGGAAGAAATGCTACGTTTGATCAAATGGCTCTTCATTTTATTGCTTGCCGCCCTGGCTGCGCTGTTTTTCTGGGGCTATGCGCCTGACACGCAGGCCGCCCAGATGGAGCGCAAATATAGTAACTCCGCTTCGCGCTTTGCCGAATTGGAGCCTGGCCTGCGCGTGCATTATCGCGACGAAGGAAGGCCGGACGGACAACCGCTCGTTCTTATTCACGGCTCAAACGCATCGCTGCATACATGGGAGCAGTGGGTTGCGATTTTGGGCAAAAACTATCGCGTTATTTCGCTTGATCTTCCTGGACATGGCATGACTGGAAATAACCCAGCAGGCGTCTACGACAATGCATCTTATGTTAGCGTCGTTGACCGTTTATTGGCCAAGCTAAATGTTGATAAGGCAGTGATCGGTGGCAATTCGATGGGCGGCGGCGTGTCGTGGTTATATGCATTGGAGCATCCGGAGAAGGTCGAAGCTTTGTTGTTGGTTGACGCCAGTGGACAGCCATATGCAAGGTCCGGAGAAATGCCACTTGGATTCCGGCTGATGCGCATGCCGGTGATAAAAGAAGCCGCACGCTTCATTGCCCCCCGCAGCATTTTTGAATCGAGCGTCAAAACGTCGATGAGCGTTCAATCCAAAATCAACGACAAACTCATTGATCGATACTGGGAATTAAACCGCTACCCCGGCAACCGCGACGCAACCATGAAACGCTTTTCAAGTCCCAAGAGCATGGCACCTGGCACAAAAGAACGGCTCTCGGCGATAAAGGTGCCAGTTTTGATCTTATGGGGCGCAGAAGACAATTTAATCCCCGTCAGCTCGGCCAAATGGTTCGCTGAAGCCATACCGCAGGCGAAACTGGTCATTTACCCCAATGTCGGCCACATCCCGATGGAGGAAATTCCTGAAAAGAGCGCCGATGATGTCAAAATCTGGCTGGATGGCGTGGCGACAAAAACGCCATAATTATAAACCTGCCTAGGTCACATACTCATAAATTGGATTCCCAAAGTGATTGATATCTGATTCAATGCTTTTTCTGGAAGGGAGAAGC
>NZ_JAAVVZ010000030.1 GCF_023910635.1 Sphingorhabdus sp.
GTTTCGAGCTTATCGCCTACATTGGTAAACGTACCCGACAGGTTCTCGCCAAGGCTCGTCATGGCCGTGATGGCGGCAACAGCGATCAAAGCGGCGATCAAGCCATATTCAATTGCGGTCGCGCCGTCTTCATTCTTGAAGAATTTTGTGCTAAATTTCATTTTTGGTCTCCAGTCTATTTTTATACCCCGGACGACTTCTTAAAAAAGTCGTCAAAGAATAAATAAATTAAAATAATTTATATTTAGTTAATGTGAAAATTAATTACTAGTTGCGACTATTTTATCGGATAATGTGTTCCAAATATCCGTATTATTTGTTGACACCTGTGTTAATGCTACAATTATTGTAATAACAATTAATGAAGCGATCAGACTATATTCTACTGCCGTCGCGCCCTGGTCGCATTTTTTGATGCAATGAATTAATTCCAACATGTTCGGTCTCACTTCATTCCCTGGTTGCGAGCATCGTTAAAATCTCACACACAAGTTAACAAATGCTTGCAGCGTGGTGGGAATATGGAAAATAGTCGGAGTATATTGTTTGTGGTGGCTGCCGCGTTGACTAACGAGAGCGGAGAGATTCTGCTGCAAAAGCGGCCCATGCATGCCCAAATGGGCGGTTTATGGGAATTCCCCGGCGGCAAAGTGGATGTTGGCGAATCGCCAGAAAACGCTCTTGTGCGAGAGCTTGAGGAGGAGCTTGGTATCATCGTTGCCGCGCAGGATTTGGTGCCCGAAACCTTCGCCAGCGAACCATTGGGCGAACGAAATCTTGTGCTTCTGCTTTATCGCTGCACCACATGGTTGGGTGTGCCCACCGCGATCTATGCGTCCGATATCCAATGGACTTTACCGCAAGACATGGCGGATTTGCCTATGCCGCCCGCCGATTATCCTCTGGTCCGCAAGTTGCTGGGGATTTAGCCCGCTTGATCCTTCGACAATATGTCCGCGAGCGAAACCTGCCCGCTGCCCCTTTTGGCGGGTCGGGGTTGGTTTTCGGACGGTGCCCATCCGCTCAAATAGATATGCGCAAAGCTTTCTGTAACCTTAGCTTTGGCATCGGCGCGGGCGGCAAAGGCATATTCAAGCCGTGTGGCTATGTCTTTGCCCAGATAGTTACGCGGTCCGGCAAGTGCATTGCCTATCCCAGCATCGCGTATATCTGACACAATCGAGCGCCAGTCACCATAACGTACGGCGGTAGTGTCCTGATCCGCGACAGGCAAAGAGAATCCAGCGCGAACGATGAGATCTGCTGCGCTGCGCAAGTCAATCTGTGGGTGGATATGCGGCGTCACCCGATCGGCATCCGCCTCCAGCAACATCGCTTTCAGCATAGCTAAGGTTCCAGCGCCGAACATATGGCCAAGGAACAATCCATCGGGCCGCAAGATACGGCGGATTTGAATAAGCGATCCGGGCAAGTCGTTGACGCTATCCAGCGTTCCTGCCGAAATCACCAGGTCAAAGCTGCCCGGCGTGAAGGGCAGGCGGTCTTCTTCCAACGCAACTGGCGCGTCACTCTCGGCCCCTTTGTCGCGGAGCGGGGCAAGCGTGCAGGGGACATTTGGCCGCAGGATTTGCGCTTGCCATCGTCCGATGGGCCCGATGATCAGGGCATGTTCGAACGTGCGCGTAACCGCAGACAGCCGCTCTGCTATATCTTGCGCGATATGGTGCCACAGGAAATCATCACCCGAACGCCCAGCGGCCCGCGCGCGCAGGGCATGACGGCGGCGGCGGTCAAAAATTTCCGGTGGATATAATTCATTGTTCATTTGCGCCCTTGTGCAGACCCAAGCTTTGTCCGACAAGTGCGATATGGCAAAAGGCAGCCACATTTTCCATATGATGTTGAATTGGGTTTTGCCCGAACGCTGCCCCTGTTGCGGCACTATTACCGCAGCGGGCGGCCCGTTCTGCGTCTCCTGCTGGCAAAAGCTGGAATTTATGGGGCCGCCTTGGTGTCGGGGATGCGCAGCCCCCTTTGACTTTGACCGTGGTGCGGACGCTTATTGCGCGGCCTGCATCGCAAACCCGCCCCGACATGACGGCATCCGGGCCGCCGTAAAATATGACGATCTATCGGCGCGCGTGGCGCTGCGGTTAAAATATGGTGGCAAAATCGGCTTAGCGCGTGTCATTGCGCAGCAATTGTTGCGCCATGTGCCGGACGAGACGGACCAAGTCATCATCACGCCCGTGCCGTTGCATTGGACACGGATCTGGTCGCGTAGCTTCAACCAGTCGGCGCTGATCGGCAAACAGCTCGCGGCCTTAACCGGCATCACCTTTGTGCCCGATATATTATTGCGGCATAAGCGCACGCCGAGCATGCGAGGTTTGGACCACAAACGCCGCAGACAGGCCGTGGGAAGCGCCTTTACCCTGCATCCAAAATATAAGGGCAAATTGAAAGGGCGCAAAATCATCCTGATCGACGACGTCCTGACCACGGGCGCAACCAGCGACGGCTGCGTCGCGGTGCTGAAACGTGGCGGCGCAGACTGGGTGCAGATATTCTGTTGGGCGCGTGCCTTGCGCAGCGGCAAGACGCAAGCCGACGCGGGGGTATCGTTCGACGCTTGACTTGCAGGACTGGGATCACCATTTCAGTTCTATGACAACAACAGTTGAAATCTACACCAAATTCGCTTGCCCTTATTGTGTGCGCGCCAAGCATCTTTTGGATGGCAAGGGCGTCAGTTATACCGAATATGACGTCACGATGGGCGGCGCAAAGCGCGCCGAGATGGTCGCACGTGCGCCGGGTGCACAAACCGTGCCGCAGATTTTCATCAATGACGTCGCGATTGGCGGGTCGGATGACTTGCGTGCGCTTGATGCCCAAGGAAAACTGGATAGCTTGCTGGGAGCCAGCGGCGCGTAATGATCACATTTGACCTGAACTGCAGCAACGGACACCAGTTCGAAGGCTGGTTCGCGTCCTCTGCCGATTTTGATGCGCAGAAATCCAGCGGTCTGCTCGCTTGCCCGGCGTGCAATGACGGCATGATTCAAAAGGCGCTGTCGGTGCCCAATGTGCCGCGCAAGGGCAACCAACGGCCCGCCCTTCTGCCTTCGGTAGCCCCCGCCGCAGTCGAAACGGTGGCGGATGCACCCGCAAATGCCATCCTGCCCCCGGCAATGGCGGAACTGGTTCAAAAATTGGCCCGCGCGCAATCCGAGATGCTGGATAACTCGCAATGGGTGGGCGGCAACTTCGCCGAAACCGCGCGCGCCATATATTATGGCGAAGAACCCGATCGCCTCATTCACGGTGAAACCAGCAGTGATGAGGCAAAGGCGTTGGTTGAAGAAGGCGTCGGCGTTGCGCCTTTGTTGTTTCCGGTCGTCCCGCCCTCGGCAAAAAATTGACCGTCCGATTGCGCGCAGCTATGACCGCGGGCGTTGCACCCATAGCTCAGCAGGATAGAGCATCAGATTCCTAATCTGGGGGCCACTGGTTCGAATCCAGTTGGGTGCACCATATATTTCAATGATTTGCTTAAATTTCTGAGGAAGGCAGTGGCTCGAATTCTAGATATGTAATCACTGTGTAAGCACCAAGAAAGATTTGGAGCGAAACTGAAACTTCTAACAATAACGTAGCCGGACGCCGCGACGCCTAAGGGATTTTGCGGTTCCTTACCGCTATGCGTGTCAATCAAGTGGCGGTTAGGACCCGCGTTTTGCTGCCGATGTTTTGCGACAATCCTGCGCGCTTACCAATGATTCGTCCGCCCGATTCCTGTCGGGGCAAACCCAGAGCAATAGCGTCGGCTGGTGCAACGCCTTTGCATATATAGGCCAACACCCTATCCAGATTTTGCAAATAGGCGGCTGGGGTCGTGGCATAGGCGTTAAGTGTGCCGCCGATGCGCTCACTCTTTATGGCCCTCGCTCGATATGGCCTACCCGTTGCCTTGCGCAGCCACCGCTGCCACATACGGCCAATTGGCAGGGCATCGGGGCAATGGCAAAGGATGTGGACATGGCTACCCTTGCTGCCGTTGCCAGTGTCATTTTCGCGCACCCACGCATACGAAATCACTTGCCCCTGCTTTCGTGTCCAGTCTGTCGCAAGTTTCATGATCTTGCCAATCGCCGTCGCTGCATCTGCATCGTTTAATCCGGCGCGCTCAAAGTGAATGGTGACGAAGCGATTGAAGGGCAGCCCGATTTTTCGCGCCTGATACGCGCCGCCAATAATTGCCTGTGCCTTTGCGAGTGTCAGGGAATTGCTCACTCTGTCAGCCCTGTTGCGCGCCCCGCCCCAGCCGGAAAGGGCATGTGTTGCGTCAACGTGCACTCACTCTTATCCTGATCTATAAAAGCAAGCGTCGTGCCAGTTTTGCCACTAGACGGCTTTCTGCGCTTTTTTTCGGGGCGCATGGGATAGGTTTGGACCATCGGTCGCAAGTTTCAAGTTTGCCGGAATGATGTGAGGGACAGCGCCGTAACACTGCCCCTCTGTTGCCCGTCAGCGCAGCCGGTGGGCTGCATCTGCAATGGCTTTAACAAAGGCGTCTACTTGCTCTACAGGCACTTGCAAGCCACCCCGTCCGGGCTTCATGCTGCCGTCATGGTGAGCGTAGTAAGGCCAGATACTCACCCGCGCATTGCCATTGAAGTTGGAAGATTCCACGCGCCATAGGTTTCCGCCAAATCGGATTTCGAGAACGATCATGCTGCACCACCAATTTTTTCGACATTGCAGGCAATGGAATAGTTGGCGGCTTGGCCTTTCCGCGTCTCAATTGCGATTCCAGCCGTTCGTAATGCAGCGATGGTGTCTGCCAGATTGGCAACCCATTGCAGCGTTGCGGCCCGATCAATCCCGGCCGGTCCAGCCGCGATAAGCCGGTCCAACACCAACGCCCGACCGCCTGTCAGCTTTATGACCCTGTCGCCAATGCGAAAGCGAATTGGCTTGCGATATTCGGTTGGCAAGGGGTAAATGGCGGGGCTGCCGATTGTCGAGATGGGCCCAACGGAGGCCGGTGCAACGGCCTCCGTCTTTGTTTCGAGACGGTCCATCATGCCGCCTCCTGCGAAGTGCTGGATACGCGGCGGGCGTCCAGCCAAGTTTGGACGTCGCGGGGATCGTAAGCGATCCTGCGACCTACCCGCAAAAATTTGGGACCTTCACCCGTCAAACGCCACTTCGCCAAAGTCCCTTCTATGATGCACAAATGCTGTGCTGTTTGTTTGGCATTTATCAATTCTGTCATGTTCAATCATCCTTACGTTGCGTTGAAGCAGCCCTAAGCATGACAAAGAATTTCATTCGCACCAGACTGGGACTGGTGCGCTGAGTGAACAAAACGAAGAAAAATTGGCGGCTTTTATTCAGCCAGCCCTTAGGCCGATTTTAGCACCAGCATTGATTGCAGCTTGGACCCGCCTTTGCAGATTTTTGCTTTTGGAAGGCTCCTTAAAGGCTGCATCGACAAATAATCGAATCATCTCCCACGGTGTGTCTACAGAGAGAGTGGCAGCCTTTGGTAGGTAAATTTGACGGACTTGTTCACCATCGGGGCGGCAGGACGTGAACCAATCCGCCAATATCATTGCCAATGCGACTTGTTTATCAGGAAGCCTCTTTGGCAGTTTTTCGTAGCCAATCATGCCATATTGAAAATAGCCTCTCCCTAAGTCTCTCCAGCCGTCATAGTATTCCGCAAGACCGTCCAGAGCCGCCAATGGATTCCGAGATGTTAGCCCGCTGGTCATGTTGTCCACCAAGTCTGGCAGCCATTGCTCCTGATTTTCATCGGAATAGTGCAGATACATTTGATGGAACAAATGAGTCAGCTTTTGAGGCGCGCCTAACTGAAACGGTGCTTTATCGAGTGCTTTGCGAAATACCCGAATAGCTTTTGTGAAATCAGCAACCTGTTCGCGTAGCTGCTTTTTATCAAATGCTCTGTTTTTTTCAGCATCCCAATCAATAGAGCGAGCTTCTTCGCAGGCCGCTATGAAACAGTCACGCGTCCAGAGAAATTTGCTGTTCTGCTCTTCGTGCCAATGGTGTTGATTGTTTTGAAAGAAATGGTCACGCGACATTTCAAGCGTCGCTTGACGATATCGGTCCGGAATTTCGCATTCGATACCGTCTGACATAGTCCAAAGCTGTGTGGTCGTTCGCCAACGCTGCTCGCCGTTTTCATCCAAGCACGGTGTGCCGTCCGGATTTACAAGCGGCCAATTTACGGTTTCCAACATTTCACCAGCAGCTTCCCGATCCTCAAACCGCCACCGCGCCGCCAGTCGTTGCGCGTGCCGCATCACGCAATACACCCGCTGCCCACGCATTCAGGCTTTGGCCTTTCAGCTTGGCGGCAAGGGCAGCTTGGGCATGAACCTCTGGATCGACGCGAAACATAAGCTTGCCAGAATAGGGCTTTTCGGGCGCTTTGCCGATTTTGGCGCATGTTTCGATATAGTCATCGACTGCCTCTTGAAAGGCGGCGATCAGGTCTTCGACGGTATCGGCATGAAAGCCAATGCCATCATTGATCCCGGCCAAACGGCCAAAGAAAATGCGGTCTTCGGCATCAAATTCGATTTTGGCGGTATAGCCGTTATAGCTCAAAATATCGCTCATGGTTTCACTCCTAACCTGACCAGATATGCCCGGGCGGCGCGCACCTGATATTGCTTGGCCTCTTTGGCGGGATGGGGACGGTGGAAAGCTTCTAGCATCCCGTCCTTTTCAAAACGCACCCGCGATCCGCTGCCTTCAATCACCCGGCAACCGACCGCGATCAGCAAATTCTCAATCGCCTTCCATTCCAGCGACGCCGAAACAGGATCAGCAAACACCGCCTTTAGCATCTTGGCCTGTTTGCTATTCATGCTAGCACTTTACGCTATCTTGAGATATTTGCAAGCATATTGTGATAGCGTGAATGCGTTGGAGTTGCAGCCTAGGCATCGCGGCGCAAAGGCACGACATTGCCCGTGCTTTCGGCTGGATTGAGTAATCCCTCAATATGCGTCCCCCATGCGTCCAGCGCGGCCCGCTTTTCCGGTCCCCAGCCGTGGCGCTGATACACGCCTGCAATCCCGCTACGGCTGCCCGATACGTGATTTAGCACCGCCTCTGTCACTTCAAAGCGGACGCCAAGCCGCTGTAGGCCCGTTGCCAGCGTCCGGCGGGCATCGTGCACCCGCCAAGGCTTGATTGTGACTGGAGCGGCCTCTGTGGTACCTTCTATGGCCAGTTCGGCCATGCGGGCGTCCAGCTTCGCCTTGGCCCTGCTATAGCCTGATACGGACGTTTTGCCGGTGGTCGTGAATACCAAACCGCTGCGCGGCCAATCGGTGCTGGCGTCCAATCCCCTGCCAGCCGCCCGATCCAGCGCGGCAATGGCCAGCCGGTTTAGCGGGATGATATTGGACGCATCATTTTTGGCCCGTTCCCTTGGCAACGTCCAAAGGCCCGCCGTGCGGTCCAGTTCGCTCCAATCCAGCCCTGCCACTTCGTCGCGCCGCTGCCCCGTTGCAAACAGCAATTCAAAGAGCGGTCCAAATGGATAGGCGATTGTTTGGGCGGCGCGGTAGGCCAGCGTCAATTCGGTATCGCTCAAAACTCTGTCGCGTGACTGGACAAGGGGCGGTGGTTCCATCCCCTCCAGTGGCGACCGTTTAATGTCGCCACGCGCCCGCGCCCAATTGAACAGCTTTCGCATGACGGCGAAGCAATTGCGGCGTACAGACGGTTGCGCGGCGTCGATCCTGTCAATCACCACCACTATATCGCGGCGGGTTATCTCTGGCAGGGGCTTGCGGTCTAGCACGGGCGAAACATGCAAACGCACAATCGATTCTGCAAAGCCGTAGCTGTCTGGTGTGTTCGGCTCGACGTGCATTTTCAGAAAGCGGGCGGCATAGGCAGCGAAGGCCAAATCGCGAGCCTCTTGAGCTTTTTCGTCCCGATCCTTTCTCTGGCCTGCCTCTGTTTCAAGGGGATCGATGTTGCGGCGCACCTGTTCTGCCAGTTCGATTGCACGCGCTCTCGCACTGTCGGGGGTGAATTCGCCATGCCGCCCGATGGTATAGCGCCGGACCGCTGCACCGCGCCCGCCAAGCCGATACTGGTAAACATAGGATTTTACGCCAGCCGGTGTGACGCGGACGCCAAAGCCTTTGATCGCACCATCCCCAGCATCCCAGAAGAACAGTTGCCCGCTGGCTGCTTTCAAGGCGTCAACCGCTCGTTTCGTAATGTAGCCCGTCGCCATTTCATATCCTGTGTAAGCACCGTGTAATCACCATAGTGCAATGTCAGGGAATGTCAAAATGTCTCGATACGTGAAATATGAGGCAAATCAGGCATTTTTGGAATATCAAGGAAGCCACGAGAAATGCCGAATATGCTATACCCTAAAATTCCTAATCTGGGGGCCACTGGTTCGAATCCAGTTGGGTGCACCAAGTTTTTCCGAAAAATCAGGTCAAGGATAGGTCGCCGCAGCGCAGGCTGGTGCCGATCGCGCCGCGCCGGTTAGCGCTGCGCTTCGCCGATAGACGGGATAGGCCCCAGCCTGCGCTGCGGCGACGGTGATAAGAGAGCACGTTTCTCCCAAACGTCATGCTGAACTCGTTTCAGCATCCATCGTGCCACATAGACCGTTTTCGGCTGATAAATGGACCCTGGAGCCGAAGGCTGGCAGAGCCAAAACAAGTTCAGGGTGACGGTAAGGAGGCAAAATGTCTAATCCCCCAGTCCCGCCGTCGCTCCAGCGCAGGCTGGAGCCTGTCGCGCTTGGCCAGTTAGCGCTGCGCTGGGGCGACCATCGGCTTTAAGCGCGATACGCATGCGTTCACGGCCAAATGTGATTTTCCGTCCATGACCTGCGCGCAACGACGCTTTTCCGCAGGCGAGCGCTGCCAAACGGGCGTTGCTCAGCAGGGTAGCGAACTTCAATTCGTAACGCACTGTAAATTACATGTTATGCTCTCAAAAATGACAGTTATTTATTTGGCATGACGTTAAAGAAATGTTAACCTTTTAGTGTATAACTAAAGATATGTCGGTTTCTTTAACATCAGCGGCCGTGGCGCATGCTTGGCCATAAGGTATGCATTTTGAATTATGTTAACCCCATAATGAATGTCGATGTCGCCAAGCAGGATGAGGTCACGACATTCCGCCAGTCGGACGAGCTGTCGGCGTTTCTTGCCGCGCAAGGCGTTTCGATCCTGTTTTCGTCTTATCAATCGGGCTTGCTATATACGCTTGGGCATACTGCCGAAGGCGACGGGGCGGTGCATCAGTTCGCCTTGGGTCAACCCTTGGATATATACCTCAATGATGGAACGAACGCGTCTGCGCTCTTTGCGACCGAGCTTCCGCACCACAGCTATCGCGGCCCTTGGCGGCCGCCCTTTATCCCGGCTTTGGCGGACGAGGACCGGTGCCAGATTAATGGTCTCGCGATGGAGGGCGGTCAGCCGGCCTATGTCAGTGCAATTATTCGTTCCGATACGATCGATGGCTGGCTGGACCGCGAATATCACGGCGGCGTGGTCATTGATGCACGCACCGGTAAGATTATTTGCGAGGGACTGTCAAAGCCACACGCGCCTCGCTTACACAAGGGCGATCTTTGGGTGCTTAATTCCGGCACAGGCGAACTTGGCGTGGTTGCGGGTGCCGCTTCGGGTAGGGGCACATTCGAGCCGCGCGTGTTTTGCCCAGGCTTTGCCCGCGAGCTGGTCATCTATAATGACTTTGCTTTTGTCGGCCTGTCCAAGCCGCGCTTCGGGACCGTGGAAGACGTTACCTTGCATCAAAAGCTGCGCGATGTTGAAAGCGAAGCTTGGTGCGGGGTCCAGATTATCGACCTGGCGAAAGGCGTCTGCACCGAGTGGTTCCGCATTGATGGTGCTGTTACGGAAATTTTCGACGTTGCGGTGATCAGGAGGTAGCGTGCCTGCCACACCCTATATAGCGATCGCGCCATAAAGCTTAAGTTGCGTCTCGTGATCCTTAATGCGGATATTTAGCGGCCATTAAGCGCGCAACATTTTGTAAAACGGTGTAATAACTCTACCATCTTCGAAGAATGCATTTGGTAGCGGGCAAACGCCTTGATATGCGACACAATGCAAACGGGATGCGGAGTGAAATGAGCGACTTCAACCGAAAAATTTATGTTGTTGATAACGACCTTGCGTTTCGCTCTTCGCTGGCGGTCATGTTGCGGTCGATAGACTATGACGTAGAATTGTTCGATGATGGTGAGGTATTTTTACTTGCCGCACAGGGCGGGCTTTCAGGTTGCATCGTCCTCGACGTACGACTGCGCGGTATTGGTGGCCTGGAAATTCAGCGAAGGCTGACTGAGATGGGAAGCGTCGCACCCGTGATCTTCATCACTGGCCATGGCGATGTTGAAATGGCCGTCAAGGCGATGAAAGCAAAAGCTGTCGATTTTCTAACCAAGCCCGTTCGCGAGCAGGATCTGTTGGACGCCATAAGCGTCGCCATGCAGGATTTGCGGCAGCGTGAACTCGAATTGCAACGACGCACGCAAAAACTGAGTCATGTCAATGCATTGTCGCCGCGAGAGCGAGAGATTTTCGTGGCACTTTGCAGTGGCAAACTCGCAAAGCAAATTGCGCATGAACTGGGCGTGTCAGAAGCAACAGTGAAAGTTCATCGTCGCAACCTGATGCAAAAGCTTGGCGTATCGTCGATTAGTCAGCTTATTCTGCAATTTGGCATCTGCTAAAACGGGAATAGGCTGGCAGCTTAGGGTTAGGACCACTGAAACTCACCTTCGCGGCGTCAAAATGGCGAGGGATTTGAACCATTTTGGTGTCGTTGGGACTTGACCTATTTTGTCCATTGCGGCGTTGCACTGAACAAAATGGCCTCCTACCTCGAGAGTTAATTTGATAGGTAGTGACCCTATTTTTGCTTTAGTTAAACTAGTGATAAGACGGCCACCGCACGGATATGTGATTGCTCTCTTGTGCTGCGTCTCAGTAGCTATAACGCGGCCTGTGTCGGGCGAGCCTTTTCTTCCTACAGGTGTTGGCCTCAAAAGACTGCTCCAATTTGGATAAACCTTTGGACAATGAACTAATCTATAAGATTAGTTATATATCCTAAAGTATATAACAAATTAACCTTTCGAACGAATTCTTCCCCAAAAAACTAGTTAATCTATCAATGGATTAGTTGTTTTTGAGGTGAATGAGGGCGAAGACGCCCCCGCTCTAGGTCGAAGGGTCTGATTAGAGTGTCATTCGATTGCATTGTTTTTCGCGCCGGGGTCCAAAATCATAGCCCAGATTTTGGAAGTAGAGAACTGAAGGGGGAATTTTTTTGCCGCTACTGTCGGCAATAAACATTCTGGTTACCGCGACGTATAGATCAATGCATTTCGATTGTTTTGATGCCCGGGGGGCTTTGGAGGGTTAAGTTGGTCCGAGTTTTTACGAAAGTTTTTCCGGCTGGGCTTAGTTTTTACGGTTCGGCCTGCTCTTTGCTCAGCCCCGTTTCTTTGTTCGGCGGTCTGTCTCAGGTGCGTCTACTTGCGCCGTTGCTCGGCGGGCTGGTTTTTTCCACACTCTGGGCGGCGCCAAGCGCTGTGGCCGCGCAGGTGGCGGCTGATGAAGCCGTAGCAGCGGACGAGGCTTTAGTAGCGGATGAGGCTGTAACAGCTGATGCTGTTGGAACAGAGGTCGCCACCGACGAAACCCAGCCTGCATGGACGTTCGAGCGGCTGGTAAGTGAAGTGGCGGCGCGAAACCCGCGTATTCGTTCGCAATCTGCCGCAGCCACGGCCGCAGGTTTTGATGTTGCCGCAGCGCGTTGGCAATTCTTCCCCGCCCCCGCAGTAGGGGTGGAGACCAGTGGAAAAGATCGTCAACTGATCGCCTCTGTCTCTCAGCCCATTTACAGTTTTGGAAGGCTGGAATCCGATCTTAAGGCCGCAAAGTCCCGTGCAAGCCTTGCGAATGTGCGGGTGGAAGAGGCGCAATATGTGCTGAGCTTTCGGGTGTTAGATTTGTTTGGGCAGCTGTTGTCAGCATCCCGATCCCTCGACGTGTTTCGCCAAGATTTGAACCGGTTGGGCGCATTGGAGGAGATGATCGGTCGCCGTGTGACAGCCGGCGTTTCTGCACCTGTGGATCTCAACCTCGTTCTGACCCGCATACGCCAGTCGGAAAATAATATCGTAAGCCTCACGGCGCGCCAGAACGCTGCGCTTGCTGGGTTAAGCGAACTTCTCGGTGCGCCTTTGACGATGCAAGACGTTGTCTTGCCAACGATGCTCGCACAGACATTGCCTGATGACCCCTCAGTCGCGCAGGATCCGGTTGAACAAAGCCTCAGCTACAGCCCTGTTCTGAAACGCGCGCGCGGCGATGTTGAAGTGGCAAACATCGACAGCGTACGCGCCCTCAATGCCATGAAACCAACGCTCTATGGCAAGTTTGAGCAGCGCATTGATAATGGGCGTTATGACACTTCTGCTTTTCCTGCCAGCCGTGTTCTATTTGGCCTGCAATATAGCTTCGGGTCTGGCTTGTCGTCTTTGTCACGCGTAGATGCGGCAAGGGCGCAGGCCGAAGGCGCCCAACTTTCTTTAGATGCGGCGCGGGAAGATATTCGGGCTTCTGTCCGCACCGACTTAGAAACGCGGGATGCTGCGTCTCGGCTGGTCGAATCCTTGCGCTTAAACCTCATGCTTCAGGAAGAGACTTTTGGATCTTACAACCGCCTTTTCCTTGCGGGGAAGCGCAGTTGGCTCGACCTTTTGAACGTCGTGCGCGAAGTCACAGAAAATGAGCGCGCTCTTGCGGATGCAGAAGTCCAATATCTCGTTGCAGACTATCGCCTGCAGCTCCAGACAGGCCAGATTATATGGTAGATGCCTCTGGAAGTGTCGGCTTAGTAACGATGATGGACGATGCGGACGACGATGGACTTCCGGTCGTCGTTTCATCGACCCGCGATGCGTCTTTTTCGCACGAAGGGCTCATATGGCTGAGCCAGCAACTCGTTTCCGCCGGTGTTACAGACTATCGGCTGTTGAGCCGGGATTCAGTTACGCTGGCCCGGCATTTTCTGTTGGAAGATGAACCTGATTTTCATCAGGTCGCACTTCTTGAGCTGTTCGAAAAACTGAACATTGAGGCAGGGGACTGGACGACAGAGCTGGCATCGATCGCGCTACCCGCGGTCGCCCTTATTCCTGACCATGGCTATGCCTTTGTGTACGCAGCAGGTGGTCCTGGTGAATGGCTAGTGGAAACGCGTGCTGGTCGCCAGCAATTCGGCTCGTGGCCTGCGGGAACACTGTTCTTGCCTGCATCGCCCGCCCGCAAAAAGGCTGCGCTACAAACTGCAGAGGAGTTGTTCGAGACAATATTGGGCAAGGATCGGGCTTGGGTACCCTTAGCCGCCGTTGCGACAACACTGAGTTCGATATTGTTATTGGCGACTTCGCTGTATTCGATGCAAGTCTATGACCGCGTCATTGGGCAGGGTGGCCTGTCAACTTTGATCGTCTTAACGGTCGGCGTTGTCATTGCGATTGTGGTCGAACTGGGACTGAAACTGGCGCGCTCGGCCATTATGGATCGGGCCATCAACGCGATTGATGTGGACGCCTCGGTTTCTGTCTACGCGCGACTGTTGTCGGTTCGCTTGGACCAAATGCCGCCAAGTCTTGGGACATTGGCGGCGCAGGTGCGTGGTTTTGAAACCGTACGTGCCTTTGCCCTGGCCAGAATTATCTATCTGGCAACGGACCTGCCCTTTGCCGTTTTCTTTCTGCTGATCATCTGGATGATTGGTGGATTTACCGTGGCTATGGTCCCGGCCATTGCCTTTGTGATTGCTGCTGCTGGCGGCCTTTCCCTGCGGCGCGCAATTGCCAGACATGCGACCAATGAAATGTCGGTCGCCAATATGCGCCAAGGTGTCCTTGTTGAAACGATTCAGTCCGCAGAATCGGTGAAGGCAGCGGGGGCAGGGTGGTTGCTGCAGGGCCGCTGGAACGCCCTATCGCGGGAAAGCGCTAATGAAACGATGAAGCTCAAGCAGCTCAATGATTATGCTGCGCATTTTTCCGGCCTCATGCAGCAGCTTAGCTATGTTTTACTTGTCGCCACTGGAGCCTATTTGGCCGTGGACGGCCGAACAATGACGGTAGGGGCGATTATCGCCTGTTCGATAATATCGGGTCGGGTCCTCGGTCCGGTCGCAGCTTTGCCGGGCCTGCTTGTACAGTGGGGTAATTCAAAAATTGCGCTCGACCATCTTGAGAAGCTGTTTGAACTTGAACGCGACAATCATGGAATTCTTCAGTCACTGTCTCCGACATTTGTTCAGGGTAAGCTTGAGGTCCGCAACGTTGAATTTGCTTGGCGGGGGCAGACAACACCCTTCGCGTTGAACGGCTTTACGGTTCAACCGGGCGAGCGGGTCGGAGTTATTGGATCGGTCGGGTCTGGGAAGAGCACGCTTTTGAAGCTTTTTGCCGGCGTTATAAAGGCGTCGAAGGGCGTGGTGTGCCTCGACGGCATGGATGTCCAGCATATCGCTTCGGATCGGCGGTCAGAGTTGATCGGATATTTGCCGCAGACCACGAGATTGATTAGCGGGACGTTGCGGCAAAACTTGACCCTTGGCCTCCCTTATGTCGCAGAAGATTTGCTGATGGCCGCGATCCAAACCACGGGACTGGCGGAACAGATTGCCGGACGTCCGGAAGGATTGGATGTCCGCATTTCGGAAGGCGGCGAGGGCCTGTCTGGCGGGCAAAAGCAGCTTGTGGCGCTCACGCGTCTGCTGTTGTGCCAGTCTTCACTGTGGCTGCTAGATGAACCGACATCGTCTATGGACGAAGGCACCGAGGAGCGGTGCCTTATGGCGCTGAAACAGCATGTTCGATCGGGCCAGACGCTTGTTCTCGTCACGCACAAAGCACGCTTGCTTGACCTTGTGGATCGGCTTGTCGTTTTAACCCCTCAAGGCGTCGCACTGGATGGTCCAAAGGACAAGGTTCTGGACGCGTTGCGTCAAAGAGCCGCTGCTGCACAGCAACAGCAGAGCGGCGTTGTCACCACCAGCTCAAATTTGCGCTCTTCTGTATAGGCACCATCATGAATATGATCGAACATCGTTCAAAATCCAAGCGCTCGAAGGCTGGCGGCCTTGGTTCGGCGCTGCGTAACCCGTCCCGTGCAGTTGTTATTGTGGTGTCATCGCTGTTGGCGATTTCGGCTATCATCCTATGGGCCGGATTTGCAGAGATTGATCAGCTCGTGCGCGCGCGCGGTCAGGTGATTGCGGTTGAGCGCACGCAGATGATCGAAGCCACCGATAATGGCGTGCTGGCCGAAATGTTTGTTCGCGAAGGGCAGATGGTCAAAAAGGGGCAACTGCTTGCGCGGTTGGACCAAAGCCGAGTCATGGCAGCCTATGACGATAGCCAGAATAAAGTAGCTGCGCTTAAGGCTGCGCTCGCAAGATTGCGTGCCGAAGTTTATGGTGAAGGCCTCACATTCCCACCTGAACTTGATGCGTGGCCCGTGTTTAAGGAAAACCAGAGGCAGTTGTTTCAGCGTCGACGTCAGGCGCTGCGCGAGGGCATTGGCGCGTTGGAAACAAACCGGAATCTTGCCGCGCAGGAATTGGCAATTTCCGAGCCGCTGCTGGCGTCCGGAGACGTCGGTCAGGCTGAAGTGATCCGTCTAAAGCGGTCTCGCGCCGAATTAGACGGTCAGATTGTTTCCTTGCGCAATCGCTTTTTTCAGGATGCCCAAGCCGAAATGGTGAAGGCAGAGGAAGATCTGGCCGCGCAAGAGGAATTGCTTCGCGAACGCACCGCTGTTTTGCAAATGACGGACTTGCGTGCACCGCTCGACGGGCAGGTGAAATCCATTGATGTCACCACCCCGGGTGCCGCAGTTCGGCAGGGTGAGCCTATCCTACAAATTCTTCCGACATCCGGAAATCTGATTGTGGAGGCTAAATATCTACCTACCGACGTTTCGTCGCTTCGGGTTGGTCTTCCGGCGACAGTGAAGCTCGATGCTTATGATTCCGGACTTTACGGCAGTCTTGAAGGCCGGGTGGACTATATCAGTCCGGACACGCTGACCGAGCCCGGCCCGCAGGGTTCGGAGACGGTTTATTATCGGGTTCTTGTACGCCTCGATCCAAAATTAAACGCAGCGAGCAAAGTGAAAATTAACGCTGGAATGACCGCGACCGTGGAAGTTCGCAGCCGGACGCGCACCGTCCTTAGTTACCTCACCACTCCAATAACGAAAACCTTATCCAACTCGCTTGGCGAACGTTGATAACGAATATCAGGGAATTAAAGCATGACTGACATTAACAACCAAAATCTTACATCTGATCACAATGGTCGCCAGGCTTCGTCGCAAAGCGTTGCTGTTCCCGACTATCCGTCGTCAGTTCAGCTCCCGGTCCAAGCGGTAGGCACTTTGGTTGATCCATTGGGTGTAAGTAAGCAGTCCAAAGGCAAGCGCCGGGGCAAGAAGGTGGCTCCGACCCAGCAGGATTTGGACTATGCAGATGGTCAGGATCAGTCTGCGAACGCAAAGGGCGAAGACAAGGCATCTGGCGGCGGCGGCGGTAGCAGCCTTTTATATGTGGTCGGTGGTCTTGCTGTAGTTGGCGCCGGCTTGGCCCTAGCTGGAGGCAGCGGCTCGTCGCCCACTCCCGAACCTCCCAAGGATACAACGGCACCCACCGCACCTACGGTTTCGCTTCCAACCGACACAGGCAGCTCTTCCACTGATCGCATCACAAGCAACGGTCGCATCGATGTTGGTGGCCTCGAAACGGGCGCGACTTGGGAATATTCGACCAATGGCGGAACAAGCTGGCAGTCGGGCAGCGGGACAAGCTTTACACTCAGCGCCGGGACATATGCAGATGGATCAGTTTTGGTCCGTCAAAAGGATACTGCGGGCAATGTAAGCGCGACGGGTAAACCAGCAGGTGCCGTCACCGTTGACGCCACGGCACCTTCGGTGGCCACTATTGCGCAGGTCGCAGGGGATGGCACCGTCAGCGCTGCGGAAAAGGCTGCGGGTGTGACCTTGAGTGGTACAGGTGAAGCCGGTAGCAGTGTTTCTGTTGTTTGGGGCACGGTTACGAAGACCGCGACTGTCAATTTGTCTGGCGCATGGAGTGTCCAGTTTGCATCGACAGATGTGCCCGCCGATGGCGCAACGACAGTACGGGTCACATTGACCGATCTGGCCGGAAATGTATCTGCCGAGGCACAGCGGGCCGTAACTGTCGATACCAGTCTCCTCGTTCAAGGTAATATCGTCGCTGGCCCGCTGGTTGCGGGCCACGGCCTGACCGTGTCCATTTTTACCAGCACAGGTACACTTCTTCAGTCAGGTGTCACCGTTGCAAATGACGGAAGTTTTTCGATCCGTGTTCCGGCAAAGCTTGGCGATGTGCTGATTGCGAAGGTCACTGACTCCGGCACAGGTGCCGACTATTCTGACGAGGCGACAGGCGCCGCCAAAGACCTTAACGCTGCGCTTTTTGCCACCGTGATCGTTTCGGACCTGTCTGCTCCAATTCAGGCGCAGGTTAACCCTGTGACCACTTTGGCGGCGATCAAGGCTGGTCTCAGTGCCGATGGCAGCGGGACTATCAGCAATGCTGATGCAGTTCTGAATGCCAATACACTTGTGGCAAAGGCCCTTGGCCTCGACAATGTGAATGTGGCCCCTGTCCCGACCAATGGCGGTAGCTATGCCCCGTCGGATGGATTGAGTTCAGGCGAAAAGCTTGGCGCAGTTCTGGCTGCGCTTTCCGGTCTTGACTCAACAAATGAAGGTAACTCGCAAACGTCTTTGACATTTTTGGCTGCACAGATCGGTGTTTCTGGTCAGGCACTCAGCGCAGAGGGCCAGGCGGCTCTTCTCAATGGTGCCTTAGCGGCCTCGCTACGTACCGATGGAAAGCTTGAGGCTGCAATCTCCAATCTGTTGGCAGCGACGCAGCAGTCAGTTGACCTGAGCATCGCATCTGTCGCGAGTGACAATGTCGTTTCCGCATCCGAACTTAATGGACTTGTCCTTACAGGAACTGTGGCAACAGGGGCAACTTCGGTGGTTCTCAGCCTTGGCAGTTGGACCGCAAATGCTACCATAACCGATGGAACTTGGTCATACGCCCTTTCCGCTTCTGATGCCTCTTCCTTGGGAGCGGATGGCGCAAAAATCTTGGTTGCCACGGCTGTATTGGGGCAGGGGCAATCCGTCACTTCGTCGCGGGCAATCCTGCTCGACACCGCTGGACCCGATGCCACCATCAATATGATTTCAGGGAATGATGTTGTCAATGTAGCCGACAAATTGGCTGGCGTGGTCATTTCCGGTACTGCCGAGGCAAAATCATCCATTCGGTTGAATTGGGGCGGCGCGGAGTTATCGACGCAAGCTGATCTTGCTGGTGTCTGGACGTTGACGGTTCCGTCCGCTCAAGTGCCAGCGACCGGAAACACGACTGTCTCAGTCGTTGCAACCGACGTTAATAACAATGCTGGGCAGGCTGTAACCCGCAATGTCTCCGTCGCTACGACGCCGCCTAAAAAGCCAACCATTGATGTGCTGAGCCAAGATGACGTGCTTGGCGCGCCTGAAGTTGTAAATGGCATTGATTTGACTGGGATGACTGATCCTGGGGTTAAAGTCCTTCTCAGTTGGGGAAATGGCGCTCAATATTCAGCCGTTGCCAACGATCTTGGTGAATGGAAGATCCCCCTTTTAGCCTCTGAGATTCCGGCGCAGGGCATGCGCTCTATCACGGTCCAAGCGGAAGATTCTGTTGGTAACTTGAGCGATATTGCAACGCGAGATGTTACTCTTTATGGCACCCTTACTGCGCCTGTTATTCTGCCCGTCATGGGCGACGACGTAGTCAATGCTGCTGACAGTGCAAACGGGATAGCGTTGAAAGGCCTCGCCCCGGCCAATGCCCTGGTTCGCATCGTCTGGGGATCCGCAACTGCGACGGTGGAAGCCGATCCGCTTGGGAATTGGACCGCGCAATTTGATCTTGCGGATCTTCCGGCAGACGGAAATACGACAATTACGGCAACAATCGTTGATGCATCGGGCGCTAAATTTGGTTCTTCGAGCCGGCCAGTTGTAATTGACACCACCAGCCCAGACCCAGTTTTGATCAATACGGTAGCGCAGAATAACGTTGTGAATGCGCTGGAAAAGTCTGCTGGTGTTGTTGTGTCAGGCACAGCAGAGGCGGGCAGCAAAGTAGATGTAACTTGGGGTCTATCCGCGAAAACTACCAATGCGTCTTCGACGGGTGTTTGGACCGTAACATTTGCGGCTGGGGATGTACCGGCCGATGGTTCGACGACGATTATTCAAGCAAGGGCAACAGATTCTGTTGGCAATATCAGCCCAATTTCGACGCTTCCTATCACGATTGACTCGGACGTTCCATTGACGCCTAACGTCAGCTTGGAGGTTGATACAGGACAGTCTCCTTCGGATCAAATCACGAAGAACGGTAACTTCAGGGTTCTTGGTGTGGAGCCTGGCGCAAGCTGGAGCTATTCTTCCGATGGCGGTGCAAGTTGGGAACCTGGAAGCGGAACGACCTTCCTTCTTGATGATGGTAAATATGCAATTGGACAGATTCGGGTGCGGCAGACTGATGCTGCCGAGAATGAAAGCGTCGCATATTCAAATGCTACTGCCATTCAGATTGATACCGGCGCAGAAGATCTCGTGATTGACGACGTCGCCCGTAATAATGTTGTCAACCTTGCCGACAAGACGGCGGGCGTCACAGTAACGGGCATGTTTGAGGCTGGCTCTTCTGTCGTTGTGACTTGGGGTTCAGTGGTTAAAACTGTCGCACCCGTTGGCGCGGACGGGAAATGGGCGGTCACATTTCTTTCTTCCGAAGTACCTGCGGATGGTAGTCGTTCAATTTCCGTAACAGCGACCGATGTTGCAGGAAACAGCATAACCCCCCCAGCAACGCCTATTACAATCGATACGGATGCTCCAAGCGCGCTGGGTTTACAACTATCTGACACCGGGTCGTTGGATACGGACGGCGTTACCAAAGACGGTACTGTCAACATTAGCAATTTAGAGTCAAACGGCGACTGGGAATATTCGATCAACTCAGGTGAAACCTGGAGTGAAGGCTCGGGGACCAGCTTTGGATTGCTCCAAGGCGTCTATGAAGCAAACACCGTATTGGTGCGTCAAAAGGACGCCGCTGGAAACATCGGCGCAAGCTCGCCCATAACCAAAAAATTGGTTGTGGACACGTCTGCCCTTGGCTTGTCGATATCGCAGGTGGCGAATGACGGTGTTGTTAACATTGCCGAGCAAGCAAGTGGGGTCGCAATTTCCGGCTTTGCGGAAGCCAATGCGTCTGTTCTCGTCACTTGGGGCGCGGTGAGTAAGACCGTCAACGCTGGACAAGATGGTGCTTGGTCCGTTGATTATCTGCCATCGCAGGTTCCAGTCGATGGCCAATATGACATCCAAGCAGTTCAAACCGATATTGCGGGTAATGTCAGCGACGGAGTTATTCGCCTCCCTGTTTCGGTTGATACAGTGCGTCCTTCGGCCCCGCAGATCGCGGCGGTTTCAACGAACGACATTGTCAACGGTGCAGAAAAGCAAGCGGGTGTTTCGGTTTCCGGAACCGCTGTTGCAAACGGTAAGGTCGTTGTGCAATGGGGTTCCGCGTCCAAGACAGTAGACGCAGATGGCAATGGAAATTGGTCTGCCCTTTTCAGTGCATCGGACATACCGGCAGATGGATCGACGGCCATTACCGCAACGGTCACAAACGGCATCGGAAATACGAGTGTGGCTTCGTTGCCGCGCACTGTGTTGATAGATACCATTGTTGCGGCACCATCCGTTGCTACTGTGTCTGGCGACGGACGTGTAAACGCAGCCGAGAAAACTGCTGGCGTAACGGTTAGCGGTCTTGCCGAGGCTAATTCAACAGTGGCTGTTAGCTGGGGCACTAAGGTCCAAACTGTGTCATCAAATCAGGCTGGCCAGTGGTCTGCGAACTTCAGTTCGGCTGACATACCATCCGATGGAAGTTCTCCGATTACCTCGTCGATTACTGTGTCGGTGACCGACGCGGTTGGAAACAAATCCAATGAGGTCAACACGCCGGTTGTGATTGACACGCGGGCGCCGGATAATACACAAATCAGCGCTATCGCCGGTGACGACATTGTTACGTTAGCGGAAAAAACCGCTGGCGTGGTGGTGTCCGGACGCGCAGAAGCGAGGGCCGTCGTTACGGCTACATTTGGCGGCCGTTCTGAGACCGTGAATGCGGATGCCGCTGGCAATTGGTCAGCAACATTCGCAAGCACCAACGTTCCTGCAGATGGTGACCGACTGGTGGCCGTCACTGCAACGGATGCGGCTGGTAATATCAGCGCTACGGCCAGTCGATTGATCACGGTTGCGACGGCGCAAACATCAGCGCCAGTTATCGCAGTCATCGCGGGCGATAACGTGGTTGGTGCATCGGAAAAAGCCGCCGGTGTTCGCGTTTCCGGTGTGGCTGTTGCCGATAGCGCCGTCATAGTGGCATGGGGCAGCAATCCCGGCAAAACTGTAACTGCCAATGCGCAAGGTAGTTGGACTACAAGTTTTGGGAGTGCCGAAATACCAGCCGACGGTGCCTACACGGTGACAGCAACGGCAAATGGCGTAACCGGTTCGCGGCAAGTTAATGTGGATGCGACGCCTCCCGCAGCGCCTACGCTGGTAACGGCGGCGGCTGCTCAAAACCTCGCCATTGCAACCGGGTCGTCTGGTGCGGTAACTGTGTCTGCAGAGGTGGGCTCGTCCATCCTCGTTGTGTTTACAACTGCTAACGGAACCATCTCCAAACCTTTGACGGCAACTGGCGCAACGCAGGCTGTTGTTTTGACGGCGAACGATCTGACGGCGTTGGGTGATGGCATTGTGAATGTGTCGGCTACCGCCAGAGAAGACGTTAGCGGCAGTAGCCAAATTAGCACGGCGAGCTTTGTGATCGATACGGTCGCACCGGCCGCAGCTCAGCTGTCTGTCGTTGCAACGGATCAGGTTGTGGACATTCTGGAGCAGGCGCAAGGCGTGACCTTCGCGGGTACGGCGGAAGCCAATGCGCAGGTTGTGGTCCAATGGGGTGCATCGTCCAAGACTGTAAATGCGAATGGCACTGGCGCTTGGTCTGCCGTGTTCACATCAGCGCAGGTGCCTGCAGATGGGGCTCGAACCGCCACGATAACAGTGTCAGACGCGGCAAACAATGTGGCCTCTTCAACAGCCACGGTTCAGGTTGCGGCGACGCCATATATGGCGTTGACCAAAGGGGCCGAGCTTATCGTAACGAAGGACATTTTTGCATTATCGGCCAATGAGGTGAGCGCCACTTCTACGAGCATTACCATTTCCGGTCTGACAAATGGCGCATTCCGCAAGGGTGGGTTGGCTATCACCCAATTTACGCTCAAAGATGTCCAAGATGGACTGGTAACATTTGTACATGACAACTCTGTCAACGCACCGACCTTTAACGTGGCGGTGAGTGACGGCACAATTTCCTCTGTGGCGAAGGCCGCTCAGATTTTCTTTGTACCGACCAGCCTTTCTGTGAACCTTGATGATAGCCTGACGGGCACGACCGGGTCCGATCTTTTGATTGGTGGGTATGGCAATGACACCATCAGAGGTGGCCAAGGCAATGATGTCCTTTATGGTCTTGGCAGCGGGATTACGCAGGGCCTTGATAATGACATTTTTGTCTGGGGATCGGGCGATGCCGGCCTTGGTGCTACCGATGTCATCCGGGACTTTTCCGCGTGGAATGGCACAAGCGGTGACAAGTTGGACCTGAGGGCTTTGCTCGTGGGATATCAAGCTGGCACATCCGACATATCTCAATGGATGTCCGTGCAGAATGGAGTGACCCTGCCTGGTGCAACAGGTTGGGATGCTGGAAAAACGGGCACCCTTTTGACCATTGATATCGATGGTGCCGGGGCAGGGACCGTCACGCAGACCATTTTCTTAGAAAATGTATCCCTGCCGACGACAAACCCAAATCAACTCATCTCTGGTGGTGTGATTTTAGCTTAATATATTTTTGGGGGCCACTTAGGCGGCCCAAATAACTATCGGCTTAACAAATATAAAAATATAAAATGTTGAAGATATTATTACTCATAGTCTTTAATAATTAATCAGGAACCCAACATGGCGCAAAATTTAAATGGATCGACTGTAGCTCCTGCTAAGAATATTGTTAAAGTCAATATTCTTAGGGCGAATGTAAAGCAAACCAAAGTCATTGATACTGACATTGTTTTCGTTCTTGAGGATGGTCGAACCGTTTTCATCCGGGATGGCGCGGTCCAGTCTCTTCTGGATAACGGCTTTTCTGTTGAGTTTAGCGACGGCGATCAGGTTTCGGGACAGGAGCTGCTTCAATCCGCAGGCGCTGCGGAGCTTTCTTCTGTTGCTTTGACGGGGCCTCAGGCGTCCGCTGACAATGCGGCGATTGTGGTGCAAGCGCCGCAAGCCGTTGGAACGTCGGGGGCCGCAGCGCCGTCTTCGGGTGGCGGATTAAAGACCTGGCTGGCCATTGGGACACCAGTGGTGGGCGGCGTGTTGGGGGGCGTCCTTGGCGGCGGCGGTGGCGGTGCGTCGGCGACGGCGGGCGGCACTGACACGCCTGTGAACGTCAAGCCAGCGACACCGGTGATCAACGTTGTCGCCAATGACGATAAGGTCAACGCAGCCGAGAAGGATGCGACTGCCGGAGTTGCGGTAAGCGGGATCGCGGAGGCCAATGCAAGCGTAACTGTTAACTGGGGTAGCACGTCCAAAACGGTAACGGCGGATAGTGCAGGCCGTTGGTCGGCTAGTTTTACAGACAAAGAAGTGCCCGCAGATGCCACAGGCACAACGATCAGCGCGATTGTAAAGTCGACCGCAGGCGTTTCAAGCGACCCGGCAACGAGGACCGTGCAGATTGATGCAACGGCGCCAGGATCTCCTGTAATTGCAGGCTCTGCTGCAGAACGCATTGTGGGTCCGACAGAGAAGGCGACTGGGGTTGAATTTACCGGGACAGCAGAAGCAGGTAGCACTGTTACCGTAAGTTTTGCTGGGGTCAGTAAAACTGACGTTGCTGATGCGGGTGGTGGATGGTCTGTCAAATACAAACCGAACGAAGTTCCCAACCCTGTTCCTACCGCGTATCCCGTGACGGCAACCGCACGCGATGCGAACGGCAATATGTCAGCAGCTTCAGCCATCAGCAATGTTAAAGTTACGCCCGCCATTGACGTGTTGGGTCAGATTGTGGCTGGCCCCGTCCAATCCGGCAACGGCCTGTCGGTCGACATTTATCGTGCCAACGGGACGCTTCTCGTTTCGGGTATCAAGGTAAACGCGGATGGTAGCTTCATTGCCAAAGAACTGCCTATCGTGGCAGGAGATGTGATTTTTGCACGGGTCGTAGATAGCACGATCAGCGCGGATTATCTCGACGAAGCAACTGGGGTCGCGACAGATCTTAACGCTGTTCTGCTCGCCGTAACGGTAGTGGAGGGCACATCGGTTACGATGAACATCAATCCGCTGACGACCATCGCGGCGATCAAGGCTGGTTTGGCGGCAGACGGAAGTGGAACGATTGCGAACGCAGCGGCGGCAACAAATGCCAACACCGCGACTGCACAAGCCTTCGGTCTTTCGGGGATTGATATCACGACAACGTCTGTCGTCGCGACAAACTCAGATGGCTACAACTCGGACGATGGTTTAACACCTGGTGAAAAGGTTGGCGCGGTCCTGGCTGCCCTGTCAGGCCTAGATAGCATAAACGCCGGGAACAGTCAGACGACGATCACTAACCTCAGCCAGTCAGTCAATGTCGATGGCAACAAAGGCCAGCTTGATAACCCAGGTCAAGTGTTGCTGATGCGCGGGGCCACTGCGGCCGAAGACAAGGTCCAAGGTTCGCTGCAAAACTTGATCTCTGATAGCTTGGCGGCGTCGTCACCTGTGACGCAGGTGACAATTAACGCAATTGCCACAGATAACATCATCGCCGGGACTGAGGTCGCTAACCTCACTCTTTCGGGTACGGTTTCTTCGGGCGCTACGGGCGTTACGGTTCTAATGGGAACCAAGACATCTGAGGCGAGCGTCAGCGGCACTTCATGGAGCTACACGCTTTCCGCTGCCGATATTTCCGCGCTTGGTGCAGATGGTGTGAAGGTCATTCAGGCACAGGCCACGTTGCCAAATGCGGCATCGGCCACCGCCTCGCGTCTGGTCACGCTTAAAATTGCACCGCCTGCTGCGCCCTCGTTAAATGTGGTTTCGGGCGACAATGCAATTAACGGTGTGGAAAAGACAGCAGGTGTTGCCTTTGCCGGTACAGGTGAAGCCGGCAGCACGGTGTTTTTGACATTTGGCAGTGTCACCAAAAACGTGCTCGTTGACGCTGCGGGGACATGGACAACGGCATTTTTGGCGTCTGAAATCCCGGCCGATGGCAATTCGTCTGTTTCGGTGCTGGCAAAAGATTCGTTTGGCAACTCCAGCGCCGCGGTAACGCGTTCGATCCAGATTGACTCTTCCGCACCGGGCCTGCCGATCATTAAGCTGGTGGCGGGCGATGATCTGATCGGTCCGTCGGAAAAGCTTGCGGGTGTCCAGATTCAGGGTACGGCCGAAGCGCTAGCCAATATTAGCCTCACATTTGGCAATTTTGTGCGCACAGCGAAGGCCGATACATTGGGCAATTGGAGCGTCAGCATTCCCAGTTCGCAAGTGCCCGAGGTCGGCGAAATTTTGGTGACTGTTACACAATCTGACGCTGCGGGCAATGTAAGCGCAGCAGGGACACGCACGGTGACAGTCGACGCGCAGCCGCCGGCAAAGCCCGTCATTCTGAACGTCGCAACGGACAACATCATCAATGCGGCGGAAAAGCAGAACGGAGTTTTCATCCGCGGTACGGCGGAGCCGAATGCGTCGATCGAAATCACTTTTGGGACGATCATCCGCTCTGCCAAAGCTTCCGCGACCGGCACATGGAGCGCGTCGTTCACGCCTGCACAGATCCCGGCAGACGGCACGGCAAATGTGACCGCGATTGCGACCGACGCCTCGGGCAATGCCAGTGAATCCGCCACCCGTAGCTTCACCATTGATACGGTTAACCAGAATCTGACAATCGCCCCCGTTGCGACGGACAATGTTATCAATGCTGCTGAAAAGTCGGCGAATGTAACCGTCACTGGGCAAGCAGAACCGGGTGCCAATGTCGTGGTAACATTGGGTGGAATCTCGCGGCCCGCCTCGACCAACCAATCTGGTGTTTGGGTTGCCACTTTCTCGACTGCGGAAATTCCTAACGACACAAATCTGACCACGGTTACGGCGCAATCAACCGACCAAGCTGGCAATATCAGTGACGTGGCGAAGCAAGATATCCGCATCGACACTGTCGTGCCCGCTACGCCTGTGATTTCCACAGTGGCGGGTGACGATCTGATCAACGTGACCGAACGCGCTGGCAACATCACCGTCAATGGCACGGCGGAGGTGGGTTTAGCGGTTCGTGTAACATGGAATGATATTGTCAAAAATGTTACCGCCAGCACGCTTGGCGCTTGGAGCGCAATCTTTACGAGTGCCGAACAACCATCCGACGGCATCTCCACCATCACGGCGCGGGCGACCGATGCTGCGGGTAATGCCAATGCGGTGGATGGCACGCGCAGTGTAACCACGCTGACCGCGGCGCTCCAGCCTCCTATCATTGATGAGGTTGCGGGTGATGACAGGATCAGCATTGCCGAACGTGCGGCCGGCGTCACGGTGACTGGCAAGGCGAGCGCCAATGCAAAGGTCGAGGTGACATTTGGATCAACAACGCGTGTCGTCGATGCGAATGGGTCAGGTGTCTGGACGGCCAATTTTACGACTAGTCAAGTCGCGGCAGAGGGTGCAGCGCGTTCCATCACGGCGTTTCAAACCGATGTGAGTGGCAATGTCAGCGGCACGAGGACCCGCAATGTCGAAGTGGACCTGACCGAGCCCCAAATTCCCGTGATCATCTCGCCAATAGCCGTTGATAACATTATCAATGCGGTGGAAAAAAATGCCGGGGTTACCATTTCGGGGACTGCGCCAATCTCCACCGTAGTGGAGGTCAGAATCGGCGGCGGCACCCCGAAATCGCTGACGAGTAGCGGCACTGGCGTCTGGTCGGTCACTTTTGCCGGCGGTGATATTCCAGCGGATGCGACGGGCGTCGTTATTGAGGCGCGCACCATTGATGCTGCCGGAAACCCAAGTGTTTGGGTCGCCGCACCTCCTGTTATCATTAACACTGTCCCGGTCGCTGCGCCGACTGGTCTTGATTTGGCTGCCGTCGATGACACGGGGTTGAGCAATAGCGACAATGTAACGAGCCAGACCTCAGGCTTGACGATCACTGGGCAGGCCGAGGCCAATGTCCGCGTTGAATTGTTCAACGGCGCGACCTCGCTTGGCAGCACAACTGCAGACGCATCTGGTGCATTCAGTTTGGATGTGACACTAGCCCCTGGCGCGCGCGCGATCACCGCCAAGGCAATAGACGCTGTGGGCAATGTGAGCGCAGCATCTGCTGCACTGGCCATAACGGTCGACGTGACAGCTCCCGCTGCGCCGAAGGGGTTCGATCTTGCCACTGCCCCTCAACTGTCTGCGATTATAAGCGGCACTGGCGGCTTTGTGATCAACGGCGCATCGGCAGATGACCGTTCGGGCTTCTCCGTCAGCTCTGCGGGCGATGTGAACAATGATGGCTTTGACGATCTGATCATCGGGGCACCTGACGCCGACCCGAACGG
>NZ_JAAVVZ010000004.1 GCF_023910635.1 Sphingorhabdus sp.
CCCTATGAATCACCGATCCTACAAAAAGGGAATCCCCTAAATTACAAATCTGCCAAAGTAGTGCTAGGGTCAGGACCACTTAAACCCATCTTCGCGGTTTGAGGCCATTTTGACGCCGCGAAGGTGGATTTAAGTGGCCTTGACCCTAAGCACATCAAAAACACCCTGCTAAAGGCGTTCGTGACATGACCGACATAAAGACCAAGTTTGAAATTCGTCCTTTTGAAACGCTCGGTGCGGCGAACCTTGGCTGGCTTGACGCACATCACCATTTTTCATTCGGCAGTTATCACGACGCTGCACGGATGGACTGGGGTGCAATCCGCGTGTGGAATGATGACGTGATTGCGCCGCAGTCGGGCTTTCCTCCCCATCCGCATGCCGATATGGAAATCATCACTTATGTCCGCACTGGCGCGATTACGCACAAGGACAGTCTTGGCAATGAAGGTCGCACGGCGGCGGGCGATGTGCAGGTCATGAGCGCGGGCAGCGGTATCCGGCATGCCGAATATAATCTGGAGAATGAACCAACCACGCTTTTCCAGATATGGATCATACCCAACCGAACCGGCGGCGCGCCAAGCTGGGGCGCAAAGCCATTTCCCAAGGGTGAAAGGTCGGGCGCATGGCAAATCCTTGCCAGCGGCTTTGACGAAGATAATGACGCCCTGCCCATCCGCACCGACGCCCGCGTGCTCGGCGCGACCATCAAAGCGGGCGACAGCCTGGAATATGCTGTCGGCGCAAAGCGGCATGCCTATATGGTGGCGGCAACCGGCGCGATTGAAATCGACGGGCAGCGCGCGAATGCCCGCGACGGTGTGGCAATCGGCGAAGGTAAGGTCATGATCACGGCCATGGAAGACGCCGAAATCGTTCTGGTAGACTCGCGTTAATCCATGCGTGTGATATTGGCAAAATGTGGCGATGGCTGTTACAGCCGTCATTATGGCCTTTGACCTTCCCGAAGAATATCTTGAAGAAACCTTCTTGGCCTCCACCGGGCCGGGCGGGCAGAATGTCAACAAGGTCGCCACCGCCTGTCAATTGCGTGTCGATGTCTATGCGCTGGGTCTGCAACCTTATGCCTTCCGTCAGTTAAAAATCCTCGCGGGTAGCAAGATGACGATATCGGGTGAACTGATTGTCACAGCCCGCAGTCACCGCACGCGGGAGGCCAACCGCCAGGATGCCCGTGCGCGTGTGATCGATCTGATCGACCGCGCACATATCCGCCAACCCCGCCGCGTCGCCACCAAACCAAGCAAAGCCGCCAAGGCACGGCGGGTTGATGCCAAAAAGGGCCGATCCACGATCAAGAAAAACCGTGGCAAGGTCAGTTTCGATTGAGAAGGCAAGAAAATGTACACGTTTGAAATTGATACCACAGTACCTAAATCCGAAGTGTACGCAGAAATGGTCCGCTCTGCCGATGCGTTGACCAGCGGTGAGCCTGATGCCGTCGCCAATATGGCGAATATCGCCGCCTTGCTTTGGGAATATCTGCCGGACGTAAACTGGACGGGTTTCTACCGCGTGGTCGATGGCGAACTTGTCCTTGGGCCCTTTCAGGGCAAGGCAGCCTGCATTCGGATACCCTTTGGCAAAGGTGTATGTGGGACCGCGGCGCAATCGGGCGAGACGCAGTTGGTGGAAGACGTCCACGACTTCCCCGGCCATATTGCCTGCGATGCCAATAGCGCGTCGGAACTGGTGGTGCCTGTGAGGCGTAATGGCACAGTTATCGCGGTGATTGACCTCGACAGCCCAACACTGAACCGCTTTGATGCCGAAGACGCAAAGGGTGTTGAGCTGCTTGCACGAATGATTGCGGACAGAATTTGACGGCACCTCTCAATGCCTTCGTCCTGATACTGTTTGGTTGAACGGCGCAGCCTCACGGCCGGTTCAATAGCACTTCAGTATCGGGATCGAAACATTCCCACCCATCAGGCCCAAGGCGCTCCAACGGCCTATAGCGGGTCTTATAATGCATCCGTTCCGCACCATTCACCCAATATCCCAAATAGACATAAGGAAGCCCTGCGGCCTTTGCGCGCAAAATATGGTCCATGATGATGAAGTTGCCAAGACCAGATCGGCCCGCAATCTCGGGATTGTAAAAGCTGTAGATCATCGACATGCCGTCGCTCTGCTGATCGGTCAGGCACGCGCCGACCAATTCGCCAATCCGGCCGAATCGGGGCGAAGTCCGGTATTCAATAACTTGGCTGCGCACGGGCGATTGTTCGACCATGTCCGCATAATCCATATCATCCATATTCGCCATGCCACCGTCGGGATGGCGGGACGAAAGATAACGGCTTAAAAGGTCATATTGCTCGGTCGTTGACCAAGGGCGGCAGGCGCTAACAACCAGATCGGCGTTGCGCCGCAAAATTCGGCGCTGTGTGGCGTTAGGCCGGAATTCGTCCGTGCGCACGCGCACCGATACGCAGGCCTTACATTCCGGGCAACTTGGCCGGTAAGCGACATTCTGACTGCGGCGAAAACCAATACGACCAAGCGCTTCGTTCAGTTCATCGGCATGGTTGCCGTTGAGCTCGGTAAAGACTTTCCGTTCGGTTCTGCCCGGTAGATAAGGACAAGGGCCAGGGCTGGTTACAAAAAATCGCGGAAAACGGACTGGTGCGCTCATATTCTCTCCGCTGGGCAGCCTTGGCCTTTAATCTATTATTTACCTTTTATGCACACCTCAACCAATGCTGGAAAGCGTATTTACCATCTTTCTTGCGATGCGTGATTATTTGTTCAGCTCTACCCGCTCGACCTTGTAGCCAGCAACATTCAAACCATCAACAAGTCCTTGTAATTGATTGGCATCCCGCGCTTCGCATTCAATGTCGGTGATCAACCCCTTGGCTGGCAGGGTCGTAAAAATCCGCTGATGGTAAATTTCGATGATGTTGATGTTATGCTCGTTGAACAAACGCATCACCTTGTACAGCGCGCCGGGGCGGTCCTGAAGGGTCAAACGCAAACGCGCCAAACGACCGGACCGCGCAAGGTCACGCAAAAGGACGTTTGCTAACAACCGCGTATCGATATTACCGCCGCACAAGACGACACCAACATTCTTGCCTGAAAATTTCTCAGGATAGGCCATCACCGCAGCAAGGCCCGCCGCACCGGCACCTTCGGCAACGGTCTTTTCAATCTGCAGCAGTAGGCTGACCGCAGTTTCCAATTCCGCCTCATTCACAAGTACAATTTCGTCGACCAGTTCGCGGATGACTTCGCTGGTGAATGTGCCGGGTATTTTGACCGCTATGCCTTCCGCCAAAGTGTCGCCTTCGCATGGCATCTGCAGATTATTCAGCAAAGCATACATGGATGGGTAAAGCTCGGCTTGAACGCCGATGAGGCCGATATCGGGCTTCAACGCGCGCGCGGCCGTCCCCATGCCAGATAGCAAGCCGCCGCCGCCAATAGGTACTACCAACATATCAAGGGACGGGATGCTCTCGAGCATTTCAAGCGCAACAGTGCCCTGCCCTGCGGCAACATTGGGGTCATCAAAAGGATGCACAAAGGTCAACCCCTGCTCGGCCTCAAGCTGCCGTGCATGTTTGTAGGCGTCGTCAAAAGTCTCACCAAACAGCACAACTTTGCCGCCAACACTCTCAGTCTGCATGACCTTAACCGTTGGCGTTGGCACTGGCATGACGATGGTCACTGGAATGCCAAGGCGGGTACCATGATAGCTCAGCCCCTGCGCATGGTTCCCCGCCGACGCCGCGATCACGCCCTTGTTGCGTTGTTCTTCCGAAAGCAGAAGGATCGCGTTCAGCGCGCCGCGCTCCTTATAGGCTGCCGTAAACTGCAAGTTTTCAAACTTCAGGTAAATATTTGCGCCCGTCAGCTTCGACAAAGTCTGGCTGTGCAGGGTCGGTGTTGCCACGATGGAATCGCGAATACGGTCATGGGCGGCGCGGACATGGTCCAGGGTCAATAAGTCAGACATATAAAAGGCCCTAACGCATCTGGTGTTAACTGAAAACAGACATTAAGACCAAATAATGACCAGAATAGCTTTTATCGGATTGGGCGTCATGGGCGGCCCGATGGCACGGCATCTCAAACAGGCGGGGCATGATTTGACGGTGTATAACCGTTCGCGTGCCAAGGCCGAAAAATGGGCCGAAGCTTATGGCGGCACGCTTGCCACCTCGCCAGCAGACGCGGCCAAAGACGCCGAGGTCGTCATTAGCTGTGTCGGCACGGATGACGACCTGTCGGGCGTGACGCTTGGCCGCGACGGGGCATTCTCGGCGATGACCAAGGGCAGCCTGTATATTGACCATACAACGGTTTCCGCACGGATTGCGCGGCAGCTCGGCGTGGAGGCGAAATCACGGGGGTTATTGATCGTCGACGCGCCCGTGACCGGCGGGCAGGCGGGCGCAGAGAACGGCACCTTGTCCATCATGTGTGGCGGGACCGAATCTTCTGTTGCGGCAGCTTCACTTATTATCGCGGCTTACTCCAAACGTATCGTACATGTAGGCGGTCCCGGCACGGGTCAGATCACGAAAATGTGCAATCAAATCGCCTTTGCTGGCGTTATACAATCCTTGTCGGAGGCGCTGCGTTTTGCGCAGTCCGCTGAACTGGACGTTGAAAAGGTATATGAAGCCATTTCCGGCGGCGCGGCGCAAAGCTGGCAAATGGATAATCGCTGGGCGACGATGGCAGAGGATAAGTTCGATTTCGGCTTTGCGGTCGATTGGATGCGCAAGGACCTTGGATTAGCATTCGAAGAAGCCCGCGCGGTCGGCGCGACTTTACCCATCACTGCAATAATTGATCAGTTTTACGCCGATGTGCAGCATATGGGCGGGGGTAGGCTAGATACCAGTGCGATTGTGAAAAGATTGCCTAAAGGATGAAAAAACCCGCATTATCCATGGCGTTCGGTCGTAAAGCTCCATCCTCGTTCCAAGCCCCGTTTGTGTCAAACAAGACATGGCTATTTCTGAAATTATGCGCGATCGCCCTGTTCGCGAGCACTGCCGCATCGCCCGCATGCGCCGATGGGCTTGTCGAAAACGTTAACGGCATCACGCTCGACGAGGATGGCAAGGTCATCCGCTTTAACGCCATGCTGGTGGGTAGCGACGGTAAGGTGACGGAGCTGCTCACCAAAAAGGATAAGCTTCCCAAGCAACTCGATTTCCGCTTGGACGGACGCGGCGCGACATTGTTACCCGGTCTGATTGATGCGCATGGCCATGTCATGGGCCTTGGCTTCCAATTGCTGACTCTCGACCTTTCTGCGACCAACAGCCTTTCCGAGGCACAAGCCGCGATCAAGGCCTATGCCGCAAAATATCCCGAACGCCGCTGGATTATTGGTCGCGGTTGGAACCAGGAAAAATGGGGCCTTGGTCGTTTCCCGACGGCCCAAGACCTTGATGCCGCCGTCAGCGACCGTCCCGTCTGGCTTGAGCGGGTCGATGGCCATGCGGGCTGGGCAAACAGTCGCGCCATGGACATCGCTGGCGTAAATGCGACAACAAAATCTCCGCCAGGTGGGCGTATCGAACTTATCAGCGGAAAGCCAACCGGCATATTTGTTGACGCCGCAGCGGTTCTGGTTGGCAAATTTGTGCCCGCACCCAAGCCGCTAGAACGCGATATTGCCTTGGGAGAGGCGCAGAAGAAACTCCATAGCTTAGGCATCACCGCCATTGCCGACATGGGCACAACTATGGACGATTGGCAAAGCTATCGCCGCGCAGGCGATGCTGGCTGGTTGACGTTGCGGATCTTCGCATATGCTGGCGGCATCGACAATATGGTCGCCATTGCCGGTCCGCGGCCAAGCCCATGGCTGTATAATGACAAGCTCCGGCTTGGCGGGGTGAAGCTATATCTCGATGGCGCCTTGGGCAGCCGAGGGGCGTGGTTGAAAAAACCTTATGCTGATGCACCGGGCCAGACAGGCCTCCAATTTCTCGCCAGCGCGGAAATTCGCAACCTGATGGTCCGCGCATCCATGGATGGCTTCCAGACCGCCGTTCATGCCATTGGCGACGCCGCCAATGCGGAAGTCATCAGCGCGATTGAGGAATTGTCCGAAACCTACAAGGGTGATCAACGCTGGCGGATTGAACATGTCCAAATCGTTGATCCCGCCGATCTGCAAAAGCTTGGAAAATATGGCATCATTTCCTCGATGCAGCCGGTGCACCAGACATCCGACCGGCTTATGGCTGAAGCACGGCTTGGGCCAGAACGGCTGAACGGTGCCTATGCGTGGCAGTCGATTGCACGCGCCGGGGGCAAACTCGCTTTTGGTTCCGACGTGCCGGTGGAATCGGCGGATCCCTTTGCTGGCCTTGCCGCCGCGATAACGCGCGAAGATGCCGAAGGCCAACCCTTTGGCGGCTGGCGGCCAGAAGAGCGCGTGTCACGCGAACAGGCGCTTGCCGGTTTTACGACAGGCGCGGCCTATGCTGCTTTTGCAGAGGGCAAATTTGGTTCGCTGACGCCAGGGCATTATGCCGACTTCATCTTAATAGATGTCGACCCTTTGCTTGCAAGCCTCCGAGAATTGCGTCATGCAACCGTCAAGGAAACGTGGGTGGGCGGACGGCCTGTCTATAAAAATGCTGCAGCAAATGCTGCAGACGAAAAAATGAACGGAGAGAAACGATAATGCGCGCATGGACATTGGCTAGCCGCCCAGTTGGGCTTCCGAACAACAGCAATTTTGCCATTGTTGAACATCCCGACGCGCCCCTTGGCGCGGATGAGTTTCGGGTAACCAATGGCTGGCTGTCGGTCGATCCCTATATGCGTGGACGCATGAACGATGCAAAAAGCTATGCCGACCCGTTCATGTTGGGCGAACCCATGACTGGCGGCGCAGTTGGCACTGTGACCGAAAGCAACAATGCCGATTTTCCCGTTGGCGCAAAGGTGCTGCACATGGCGGGCTGGCGTGACACAGTCGTCTTTGGCGGCGGCAAAACGCCTCCTGCCGGAATGCCGCCGGTGAAACTGCCTGACCTTGGCGTGCCAGACCAACATTGGTTAAGCATCATCGGCATGCCCGGCGGCACCGCATGGTTCGGCCTGCTTAAAGTTGCTGAAGCCAAGGCTGGCGAAGTGATCTTCGTGTCGGCTGCGGCCGGCGCCGTAGGCTCCACAGTGACCCAAATTGCCAAAGCCAAGGGCATGAAAGTCATTGGCTCGGCCGGTGGTGCCGACAAATGCGCGTGGGTAAAAGAACTGGGTGCGGACGCCGTGATTGACTATAAATCCGGCAAGGTGCTTCCGCAGTTAATGACTGCGCTAAAGGATATGGGCGAAACCGGTATTGACGTGTATTTCGACAATGTTGGCGGCGAACATTTTGACGCCGCGCTTGCCACATCAAAGGAATGGGCGCGCTTCGCCATTTGCGGCATGATTGATGTCTACAACGACTTCAAGGCGCAACCTATGCAGTATCTACCGATGATCATTGGCAAAAGGATCATGATTAAAGGCTTCCTCTACCCTGATTTCTACGCCCAAGTACCAGAGTTTAATGCGGACATGTCGGCCCTCATTCAATCGGGCGCTGTGAAAGGCCGCGAGACCGTGAAGGACGGTCTGGAAAAAACCCCTGAAGCTTTCATCGGACTGTTCAGCGGCGAAAACACCGGCAAAATGCTCGTTAAGCTCTAACGCAAAATGCTGCGCAGCATTTTGTGTATGGCGCGCGAGAACTGTAATCCAAAACGCACGGTTTCCGCGACGTCAAAGCCACTAATGTTGCAATTTTGACGCACAATAATAATTTAATGATTTTTGCGGTTAACGCCAATGACATTCGTGCGCCCTTTCGCTAAATTGTCACAAAATGTGTCAATTAGGAGAGAAAATATGTTGCGACGTGACAAATCCCTCAACCGTGCATTGAGACTATCCGCCGCCTGCCTCGCACTTGCCGTGCCCGGCATGGCATTCGCACAAGAAGCGCCTCAAGCCGAAGAAAATGCCGACGCAGAAATTGTTGTGACGGCGCAAGGCCGTAGCCAGCTGCTTTCCGACGTTCCTGTCGCGATTTCTGCTGTTAACGCCGAAACGCTGCAAAACAGTGGCGCGAATGACATTCGTCAGCTTAACCAAGTCGCGCCATCTTTGCTGGTGTCCTCAACCGGAACAGAAGCTAATGGCTCGGCCCGTATTCGCGGAATTGGCACCGTGGGCGATAACCCCGGCCTTGAAAGCTCGGTTCCCGTGTTCATCGATGGCGTTTACCGTTCGCGTTCGGGCATTGGCCTGAACGAACTTGGCGAGATTGACCGCGTCGAAGTGCAACGCGGCCCACAAGGCACGTTGGGTGGACGAAACTCTTCGGCTGGTCTGATCAGCATCTATTCGAAAAAGCCAAGCTTCACCTTCGGTGGCAGCGGCGAGCTGACCTACGGCAATTATGACTTCATGCGCGCCGCGACAAGCTTTACTGGCCCGATTTCGGAGCAATTGGCATTCCGTGTTGACGGCGTGTATGTAAAGCGGGACGGTTTCTATCGCGATGACCAAAATGGCCGCGACGTCAATAACCGCGACCGTTACTTCCTACGTGGGCAATTGTTGTTTGAACCCACTGACGCGCTGTCGATCCGTCTAATTGGTGACTACACCTTCCGCACAGAAGAATGCTGCGCGGCAACTTATGTTGATCGGACCGTCAATCAATTTATTGGCGACCTCAACAATCCAAGCACGACGGGCGTAGCTTCAACAGCATCATCCAACAACATCATCAACGTGTTGCGCGACTTGGGTCAGCCATTGGCAGCGTTCAACCAGGGCTTCGGACGCAATGTGTCGGTTAGTCCGAACCGCGTGTTCAGCGGCGAGACCAAGGATTACGGTTTCTCCGGCCAGATCGATTATGACTTTGGCGGCGCAACTTTGACCTCGATCACCGCGTACCGCCAGTATCGTTCGGGTCAGGCGTCTGACACCGATTATGGCGAAGTCGACATCCTCTATCGCGCACCAAGCGACGATGCCTATCGTCAGTTCCACACCTTCACGCAGGAACTGCGTCTGCAAGGTGAGGCATTTGACGGCAAGCTTGACTGGTTGGTCGGCGGCTTCTTTGCCAATGAAAAATTGACGGTGCGCGACAATCTGCGCTTCGGTAACCAATATGGCCGCTTTGCAAATTGCCGCATTGTTTCCGGTGGCAGCCTAGCTTCGGGTTATCTGCCGTCTGGCCAGGCATGTCTCAGCGCGCCCGTTCGCGGCGCCATTGCCGGAGGATTTACCGCGCTTGGTGCTGGTGGTCCTGCTATCCTTGCAGGGCTTGACCGTCTCGACACTATGAACAACGTCGGCACGACCAATGACCGGTATTTCCAGAACGGAACGAACTGGGCTGTGTTTACGCATAACATCGTGCACATCACCGATACTGTCGATCTAACTCTTGGCCTTCGCTATACCAAGGACAAGAAGAAATTTGATGCAACCTTCGGTAACGACAATACGGTCTGCACCGCAAATCAGGCGGCACTTGGACCGCTGCTTGCAGGGCCTCTTGGCGCAACGGCAGGCGGCATAATTGGCCTTTCCTGTCAGGGCAACTCGACCGCTGAACTCAACGGCGTTTCGATCCGTGATAACCGCAACGAAGATCAAATCACCGGGACTGCCATCCTCTCTTGGAAGCCTATCGATGATCTTCTGCTCTACACGAGCTTTGCACGCGGATATAAAGCAGGCGGTTTCAACCTTGACCGGTCGGCCCTGAAATCGCCAGTTCCAACCTTTGCTTCGGTTGGCGGTGCGCAGGCTTTGGTCGGCAATCTCCAGTTCGATCCAGAACTGGTGGACAGCTACGAACTGGGTGCGAAATTCTCAAATGGTCCATTTGGCCTAAGCGTTTCGGCATTCCGTTCGGACTTCAGCAGCTTCCAGCTGAATACCTTCAACGGCACTGTCTTCCTCGTTCAGAATGTCAACGGTTGTGATAACCTTGTTGGCGGCTCAAACGCGGACACAGACCTTAGCAATACAACCGGCAGCTGCGCCAAGGCCGACATCACTTATGGTGTTCGCACGCAAGGCCTTGAGCTTGAAGCATCGCTCACGCCTGCACGCAACTTCCGCATGGCGGCGGGTCTGACCTATGCCAAGACGACCTATCGGGATGACCTGATTGGGACGAAGAACGGCGCGCCGTTGGATCTCGCACTGCGCAAATTGCCGGGCGACAATCTATCGAACGCACCTGAACTCGTTGCCACCTCCAGCGTCACATGGACGCCGGACATTGGCAGCAATGGCATGAGCGGCCTTGTCTACATCGACGGTCGCATGACCAGCGATTACAACACCGGGTCCGACCTGTTCGCACAGAAAGAGCAAGATGGTTTCGCGGTATTCAACGCGCGTATCGGTCTGCGCGGTCCTGACGAAGCCTGGGGCATTGAGCTTTGGGGCCAAAATATCTTCAATCAGGATTATGCGCAGGTCGCATTCAACTCGCCATTCCAGGCGGGCCAAAGTTCAGCACCATTTGTGGATCCACAATATCCCGGTGGCCGCCAGATCTTCTCGCAGTTCCTTGCCGAACCGCGGACCTATGGCATCACATTGCGCGGCAAGTTCTAGGAACTTCGCTCACTTAAATGGAAAAGGGCTCGCAGCGATGCGGGCCCTTTTTTTGAGGATTGAAGGCTAAGTGTCTGTTCTTGGAATCTATCCTCATCCTGAACTTGTTTCAGAATGACGATAGAAATATCATATTGAAAAAACGCGCCTAATCGCGCCGTATGCGGTGCAGCTTAACTACCGAAACCCACGCTCAGGAAACCCGGCATCGGCCCATTCCAGCCATCGTCGCCTGCATCTGCCCCATTCGACTGGTCTGGCTTAGCGACTTCAGCCTTAGGCGCTGACTTCTCACGCGCTGGTTTGGCGACAGCTTTCTCACGCACTGGCTCTGGCGCTTCGGCTGCTGCCTCAGGCGTGTCAGACCGCGTTTCCTTGGCCTTAGCCGAAGGTGTTCGGCGCCCCCGCTTTGCAGGCGCGCGTTCTTCGCCCTCGACGGGTGCTTCTATTTTGCCCAGACGCGCAATCTTATTGCCGATCAGCTTTTCAATGCTTTCAATCGCTTCTTCGTCGGCCTTTGTGACAAATGTAAATGCCTTGCCCTTCGCGCCGGCACGGCCCGTGCGGCCAATGCGGTGAATATAGTCATCGGGATGCCATGGCGCATCGAAGTTAAACACATGGCTAACACCCTTAACGTCAAGCCCGCGTGCCGCGACGTCGGATGCCACGAGCAAGTCAATGTCGCCATTCTTGAACGCTTCCAACTGCTTCTGACGCGACGCCTGGTCAATGTCACCGTGAATTTCGCCAGACCGAAGGCCGTGCCGTTGAAGGCTTGTGTTCAATTCGCGTACAGTCGTCTTGCGATTACAGAAGATTATCGCGTTCGACACTTTTTCGGTCCGCAACAGGTCGCGCAAAACCTCACGCTTTTTCATAGGCGACACGTTGACCAAAAACTGTTCGATATTGACGTTCGCCGTCGCCGGACGTGCCACTTCGATATATTTGGGGTTCGACAGGAACTTGTCCGCCAGCTTTTTAATGGGTGGCGGCATCGTTGCCGAAAATAACAAAGTCTGGCGCGTTGTTGGCAGTTTTGTGCAGATATGTTCAATATCGGGAATAAAGCCCATGTCGAGCATACGGTCCGCCTCGTCGATGACGAGCATTTCGCAGCCAGTCAGCAAAATCTTGCCGCGTTCGAACAAGTCCATCAACCGGCCGGGGGTAGCAATCAAAACGTCAACGCCCTTTTCAAGCGCCTTGACCTGGTCCCCCATTTGTACGCCACCAATCAGAAGCGCCATCGACAGCTTATGATATTGGCCGTATTTTTCAAAATTCTCTGCAACTTGCGCGGCCAGTTCGCGTGTTGGCTCCAATATCAGGCTGCGCGGCATCCGCGCGCGCGCGCGGCCATTGGCCAGCACGTCAATCATCGGGAGAACGAAGCTTGCCGTCTTGCCCGTCCCTGTTTGGGCAATAGCGATGATGTCGCGCATCATCTGGACTTGCGGAATAGCTGCAGCCTGAATTGGGGTTGGCGTGTCATAGCCAGCCTCGCTCAAGGCTCTCAACAATTCGTCAGACAGGCCGATATCGGCAAAACGCATATGGTGTTCCGGAAAAAAATGGCGCAGCGCCACCAGAAACAAATTCTCAGGGACGAGCGTGGCCATTGGTCGCTACCGCAAGAAATGTCAAGATACATGCCCGATGGAACGGACGCTAGCGCGGGATCAGCAACCTGAATTTATCGATATCGCATTTGGCGCCGGTGCGTGCATGCAAAAGATCGCGATTGACGCATAATTTGCCGTCATACGACCGTTCCATATAGGTGCCGGCGTAAAATTCGCGGGCAAGGCAGCCGTCACCCAAATATGCACGAATCAGAATGCCGTCGCGCGTCACCAAATCCAGACTGCGGTCAGGACCAGGGCGCGAACCGCCAAGCCTGTTGACCCAAAGGCATTTGCCGATCTTTTTTTCTTTATATTTGATCTTGCCAACGGACTGTCGCTGCGCACCCGCCGTTACTGGCTCTGAACCCGGGGCAGGAAATCGAACAATGACACTTTGGTCAATACGCACCTGATTAAAGTGGGTCTTTAACCCCAACAAGGGCATGAACGAACTATCGATCGCGGCAACCTTAAAGTGCGCAAAAGCCTTATGCGACAATGTTGTCCATGCGACCGCAAAAAGGAAGATTGCCAATAGTACGCGCAAGAAACATTCCGGTATGAAGTTGAAGTTCGGATCGCTTTACCCGATAGGGTTGAACCTACCATGAATTGCAAGCTAGGGCCGTCGCGGACAATGGAAAAAACTGTGCCAGATGTAAAGATTTTATCGAAATTTCGCGCCATATTGGGACCGAAGGGCTATGCGGACGAAACCGACGTGATTGCGCCTTGGCTGACCGACTGGCGCGGCCGATTTACAGGCGCAGCCCCTGCCCTGCTTTCGCCAGCCAATACGCACGAAGTTGCCGCGGTGGTGAGGCTAGCGGCCAAGCACCGGATTTCTCTGGTTCCGCAAGGCGGTAATAGCGGGATGGTCGCTGGCGCAACGCCGGATAAGAGCGGTCAGCAGCTAATCCTGTCTTTGCGGCGCATGAACAACATAACCACGATGGACGCGGAAGATGGGCTAATATGCTGTGATGCGGGTGTTATTCTACAGAATTTGCACGAAGCCGCAGCGGCGATTGGACGCCGCTTTCCGCTGACCTTGGGCGGAAAGGGCTCTGCCACCGTCGGCGGGTTGATTTCAACCAATGCCGGCGGAACTCAGGTACTCCGCCACGGCACCATGCGGATGCTCGTGGCCGGCCTTGAGGCGGTCTTGCCCGATGGTTCCATCTACGACGCAATGGCCCCGTTGAAAAAAGACAATCGCGGCTATGATCTGAAACAACTGCTGATTGGTGCAGAGGGGACGATTGGTATCGTCACCAAGGCAGTCTTACACACGGTCCCGGCCCTGATAGATCGCTGCGTCGTGTGGGCCGGTGTTGACAGCCCTGCCCAAGCATATGACTTGCTATTGTTCATGCAGCGGCACGGCCGGGAACGCTTGGAAGGCTTCGAAATCCTGCCACAGCGCGCGCTGAATGCCGTGACAACCCATATCGCCGGAACCCGGCCGCCCTTGGATACCACGCATGGCTGGCACGCGCTGATGGAATTTGTGCAGGATGATCCAGGGCAGACGCCCCCCGGCGAACTGGCCACGCACCTGTTGGAAAAGGCCGTGCATGAAAATCTACTGGGCAACGCAACCATTGCGAGTAGCGACGCGCAAGCCGAAGCATTCTGGAAAATCCGCGATTCCATTGCAGAGGCTGAGCGCGCGGAGGGGCCTGCGCTTCAACATGATATCAGCGTCCCCGTGTCGGCGATGGCCCGTTTCATAGAGGATGAATCCCCTGTGATTGAAAGCACCTATCCCGGCACCAAAACGCTTGCCTTTGGGCATTTGGGCGACGGCAATATCCATTTTCATGTCAAGGCCCCGGCCGGAATGGATATGACATCCTGGTATGAAGGAGACGGCAAAGCAATCACGTCGCATGTCTACGACCGCGTGCGCGCGTATGGCGGTTCGCTGTCCGCCGAACATGGTATTGGACAGGCCAAAATCGCCGAGTTCGAACGTCTAGCAGAGCCCGCGCGGCTTGCCGCATTGCGGGCCATTAAAAATGCGCTTGATCCGCTGGGAATTATGAACCCGGGCAAGCTTGTTCCTCTTGCGTAAACCCGGCTGTCCGCTTAAACGGCGCCTTCAAAATTTCTTTATTAAAATTCAACGATGGAGTTACATATGGCCACCGCGCCCCAAGCCGCCAACCTCCCGCTTTTGTACAACGACCTGGTGCCGTTGAGCAGCAACGATCATGTGACGTGGAAGTCACGCATGCTCGAAAACGCTAAATTTCTTGAGGGCCAACATGCCATTCCGTTGACGATTGAAGAATTTGTGCCTGCGTCGCGCACCTATCCAATCATCTTCTCCGCATCGGAAAACCCCGTACCGCTCGTCTTAATGGGCATGAATGAAGGCGTGAACACTTTCATGAACGAAGAAGGGCACTTTGATCGCCCCGTTTACATCCCTGCATATGTCCGTCGCTATCCGTTCCTGCTGGCGAAACTGCGCCCGGACACCGAAGAATTGTCGTTGTGCTTTGACCCAACGTCCGGTGCAGTTGGCGAATTTGAAGAAGGCTTGCCTTTGTTTGAAGACGGCAAGCCAAGCGATAATACAAAAGCGATTTTGAAATTCTGCGAAGACTTTGAAAATGCTGGTGCGCAAACGCACGCCTTTGTTGAGGAAATCAAAAAGCTCGACCTTCTCATGGATGGTGAAGTATCCATTCAGCAAGAAGGCCAGGAGCAGCCCTTCATCTATCGTGGTTTTAAGATGATAGATGAAGACAAATTGCGCAAGCTTCGTGGCGATGCCGTTCGCAAGTTGAACCAAAATGGTATTCTTGCGCTGATCCATGCACATTTATTCTCTTTGCAATTAATGCGGGAAATCTTTGCAGTTCAGGTCGCTCAAGGTAAGGTACCGCAAGTGACGGAACTGCCTTCGAACTAAGCCAATCGATCGCTTCATGCCGTCAAGCGACCTATTTTGGGGAGTGACGGCATGGGCAAATATGGCAAAATCGCAATCCTGTTTCATTGGGCTATCGCGACATTGATTGTGGCCAATATATTATTGGCTACTTTAGCTGAAGATCTGCCTCGGGCAACGCGCGCGGTGTATATGAGCGCGCACAAGGCCATTGGTATTTCCATTCTAACCCTTACCATTGGCCGCATTTTATGGCGCCTTGGCCATCGCCCTCCGCCGCTACCTGGTCAACTGGCCGGCTTTCAAGCGACGGCAGGACGAACCGTGCATATTCTTTTCTACATTCTGATGATCGTCATGCCATTGACTGGCTGGCTCATGATCGGTGCCAATGGCAAAGCGGCGCCAGTGGACTTTTTCGGTCTATTCACTGTTGATATGGCCGTCGGCAAAAACGCGGCGCTTGCCGACTTTGCACAAGAAGGTCATGAATTTCTTGCCACGCCTCTTATCATTCTGATCGGGCTACATGTCTTGGGTGCGTTGAAACATCAGTTCATCGACCGCATGCCATTCCTTCAGCGCATGTGGCCCTGACATGGTCGCAGCACAGGCTAACGCACAATTCCTCGCAACCATCGGGCGGCTGGTCGGCAAACTGCACTTGTTTTCGGCCTAGGTCTTGAAACTGTAATAGCAATGCCCCATTCTCTTAGGTGGACGGAATCATCCCCTCCCGTTTCCGTCCACCGATGTCTGTGAAGGCATCAACTCCCTGAACCTAGGCCACCCCGGAACAATCCGGGGTGGTTTTTTATCATCATTCCGCAGCAATCAGGATCGCGGAACCCAAAGCTTCGTCGGCAAGCGCCGCCACTAGAGCAGGTATCATGGCGTTCATGCGGTCCGAACCCGCGCCAGGATGGCGCAAATCGGGGTCGAGATACAGCGACCGGTCAACTTCCAACTGAATGGCATGAATGTTCGCACCTGGCCGCGCGTGGCGGCGGAGAATATACGCGCCAGCATAAGGATGGTTAAGCGCGGCGTTAAACCCTTGGGATTGCAACCGCGCCATTAACAACTCGGCATATCGTGACGCTGCACTTTTGCCGAAACGGTCCCCAATGACAAATTGAGGCGCTGGTCCAGAAGTTACGCCACGGATCGGCGGCATGCTGTGCAGGTCAAGCAATATAGCAACGCCAAACCGCAGCCGCATTTGTTCAAGCACATCCGCAACTGCCTCATGATAAGGTCGGTGGAACGACGATATCCGGTGCTCCACCTCATCCAAGGTAAATTGCCGTTTCCACAGTTCACCCTCACCTGACAATCTTCGGGGAATCAGGCCAAGACCACCGCGTTGCTTGACCCCTGGTGGGGGATAATCACTTCGCAGCGCCCCTTGAACCATTTCTGTGTCAATATCCTGCTCGTCGCGGTTCAAATCAATCCACGCCCGCGCACGGCGCGCCATAATGACAGGATATCCCAACTGGACACAGCGCCGCGTCAATATGTCGGCATATCTGTCCTCAAGCCGCAGCAGGACCGCAGGCGGCAGCCTTAACGCATCCAACAGCTCCGATGGATAATCACGCCCGGCATGCGGCACGGACAGCAGTACAGGGACGGATGGTGCATCCGTTCCCCATCTTGCGAATCCATCTATATCCGTCGGTGCCATGCTTCTCTCTGAATTTTGCAGCCGCATGATTGGCAGATTCTCGGCAAAATGGGAAAAAATAAAACTGCGCGATTATGCAGGCGTTGTGGCCGTTTCAGCCGTCGGTGATGTTTACATTCATCGGCAACATTTGAGTGCGGCGACAAGAATGAGAAAGCCAACAGGCCAAACGCCAACTTCCTTTCCAAACCCTTCCATCTCAAGGATCTTGTTCTCAAAGTCGAACGCTTGTTTGCAAAGGAAAGTTTCGGCGAACTGAAATAGGCTTGAATGATAAGGCAAGCCCAGCTAGAGGCTCCCGCAGAGTGGGCGTATAGCTCAGTGGTAGAGCACTGTGTTGACATCGCAGGGGTCGCAAGTTCAATCCTTGCTACGCCCACCATATTTTCCTTGGCGATGTCTTCATTCATGAGCGTTCTAAGTTTAACCGGCACAATAGCTGCCGCTTAACGTCGGCTTGGGGGGCTTCCGGTCCAGTTTTTATGCGCCCGCGTAAATGCGCTTAGATCGCTATAGCCGAGCAACAAGGCGATCTCGCCAAGTGAGCGCGTATCTTCCATGAAATATAGTTGGCACATATCCTTACGGACAAGGTGGAGCAGATCTCGGAAGGACAGGCCGTCCTCCACCAGTTTACGCCGCAGTGTCCGTTCGCTCATGCCAAAGGACGCGGCCATTCGGTCCAACGTCGGCGGTGATTTGTCCAACTCACTTGTAAGATAGAAATAGCTGAAGGCCAATTGGGTTTTGCCTGCAAACATCCACTTGGCCGGAAGCTCATACCGTTGCGACTCTGCATCAAGCAGCGCCTGATTGGCGAACGGTGACGGACGAAATACCTGACGCCCAGCGATTTCCAAACGCGTTTGCGGCATTCCGAATTCTACCGGACAACCAAAAGCAGCGTCATAAATAGCCGTGCCAAATTGGGGCTGATGCTGAAAATGCACAGCCTGAAGCAGAGGTGGTTCGTTCAGCACCTGCCGCGACAAGCGCGCGAAGGCCATTACTGAAAACTCAACAAAACTGGCGTAACTCTGCACGCGGTCGGGTGCGTAATCCCAGATAAAAAACGGTGGCTTGCCATCTGAGTGGAAGGTCGTCCGCACCATATTCTGCCGCAGCGGTTGAATACGCGCATGCGCCCGAATCACGGAGGCAAGATCGAGTTCGAGACGCGTGACATAGCCAAAGTCAGAGAAGTTCTGCATCGCGGCCTTGTCGCCAAGCCGCAGGTGCACCGCTGGATCGTTAAAATAGGTCTGCAATGTTTTAAAATAACGCAACGCGACTGGCGCGGAAATCCGGCTTAAGGGGTTGCGCAGCTTTGTTTCATCAAGGCCAATGGCGGAAATAAGCTCTCGCTTGTTCGCGCCCTCTGCAACTGCGGCACGCAATATCCGGGAGGCAAGACTTGCCGACATTGTGTCGGGCGGGATAGCCTTTCCATTCTGCAGCAGATCGTCGATCCAGTTATAAATCGGATGTCTCCCTTTGGCGATATCACAGGGTTCAACACGCAACGCATTCCAACGCAAGCCAGTTTTCGTCCGCGGCTTGCGGCATTGATTTTCCATCGCTAAGCCAAAGGCATGAACCTAGCATCGCTTCTCGCCCAGTTTTCACCCGGCGCCACGACTCACACAATCTCCATTCCGCCAAGCTGGCATCAGGGACGCACGGCCTATGGCGGCCTGAGCTCCGCTCTGGCCTATCACGCGGCGAAGCTGGCAGCGGATGATCTTCCCCCTCTACAATCGGCTCAGATTGCGTTTGTGGGGCCTCTGGCGGGCGAGATAGAGGTTGGCGCGCATATTCTGCGGCGTGGGAAAAACACCGCGTTTATTCAGGCGGTGATTTCAGGGGCAGATGGCGTTGGCCTGACATGCAATTTCATTTTCATGAACCGCAGGCACAGCCATTTGGATTATGTGAATATCCCGGCTCCGGACTTCCCGCTTATCCCAACGACCGATAATGCGCGCAGCGGCCCACCAGAGTTTTTCACGGGTCATATGCAATATCCAGACAAACGACTGGAGCTTGGGATGGCGACCAATCGGCTCGCAAGCTGGCATCGGCTGACCGAGCATCAAGGGCTGGACTCAATTGCCGAGCTCATCTGTATCGGTGACGCCCTGCCGCCGTCGGCCATGGGACTCATGACCGAAAAGGGCATGGTGAGCTCCATGAACTGGCAGATCAATATGTTGACCGATGCGCCAACCACCGAAAATGGCTGGTGGTATCTATCCAGCGAAACGCACCACGCCGCCAACGGCGCAAGCAGCCAATATATGACAGTCTGGAACAGCCGCGGCGAAGCGGTGCTAACGGGTATGCAATCGGTCGCGATTTTCGTTTAAACTGTTGGCTTTGCCCGGGCATAGCGCATGGCAAGCAGGACAAGGCCAATAACGATAAAATTATCGACGAAGGTTTTGTAGAACAGCCAATTGTCAGTGGTCAGCAACTTTGCAGCGCCATAATTCAACGCCGCCATAAACAGCCCGATCACGCCCATGACGATTGCAAAGCGACCCGCATGAATATCCGAATATGGCATATAGCGCGCCAAGCCTTTGCCGATATACCGCCCTCCGCGCGCACCATCGATGATGAAGAAGCTGGCGGCAATCAATCCTGTGATTGTACCGCGCAGCTTTATCCATTCCTCGTCATTCAACCAGACTGCAAGGCCCGCCGATATGCAAAGCATGAGGATGCCAAACAAAGCAAGGCCGCCCGTGACATCTATTTTTGTGATGCGTTGGAACGCGACAAGGCCAAAGCCGACGACAACACCAACCAAGGCGGCGGTTTGTAAATCGGTCATTTTGGCTATGACGTAGAATAATAAACCAGTGGCCACATCAATGGCAAAAGGCAGGCGGTTGTGGCGCGCGAATACGCCGCTATGCGTGCCTTGTGCGCTTTGCGTTGTCTTCACGATTTCGCCAAAGCTGCTATGCTGCACCGCCGTGCTCTGATATTTTTCGGGGTAGACCGGAACGCGTCCTTTATGGCTTTCATACACCAGAACGCCATTAACACGCGCGACAATGCCAGTGGTCCATAGGCCCATATAACCCAGTTCCACCTCCAACAAACGTCCATCGGGGAGCGTCACCCGCAACAGATGGTTGCGGACAGATTCGGGGCCAAAGGACGGTGTGTGGTCCGCAGCTTGCGTCACACCCTGCATGGATAAAGCCGAATGCAAACCATCGCCGCGTGCCCGGCTGGAAACGCTAAACGCCAGCCCATCGACCGCAAATCGACGTGTCGGATATCGCCACCACGTAAAGCTCATGGCCTAGCCCAAAGCCGCCTGTTTTTCTTCGGCGAGGCGGTCAAGCTCGGCGCGGCTTTTCTTCTCGCTAGAGGATTTCAATTGCCCGCAAGCCGCCATGATGTCGCGGCCACGTGGCGTGCGGATGGGCGCGCTGATGCCAGCTTCAAAAATAATGCTGGAAAAACGCTTAATCCGTTCGGAGTCAGAACATTCATAGTCTGCGCCGGGCCATGGATTGAAAGGGATCAGGTTGACCTTGGCAGGAAGTTTATACTGCCGGATGAGGCTCACTAGCTGGCGCGCGTCCTCGTCACTGTCGTTTTTGCCCTTCAGCATCACATATTCAAACGTAATCCGCCGCGCGTTGCTGATACCCGGATATTCTGCGCAAGCGCGCAGCAATTCATCAATGCCATATTTGCGGTTCAAGGGCACCAGCTCGTCACGCACCTCTTTGGTGACTCCATGCAAGGATACCGCGAGGTTGACGTTAATCTCCTCGCCTGCGCGCGCCATCATCGGCACGACACCTGACGTCGACAGCGTAATCCGGCGGCGCGACAGGCCAAGGCCATCGCCATGCATGACAACCTTCATCGCGTCACGGACATTGTCAAAATTATAGAGCGGCTCCCCCATGCCCATCAGCACGATATTGGTCAGCATGCGGCCATCGGCCGTATAATGGCCGACGTCGTCGTCGTCATCTTCGTTGGCCGACGCAAAGGCCATATTTCCCTTTGGCCATTCGCCAAGCGCATCGCGTGCGAGCATCACTTGACCAACGATTTCGCCGGGCGTCAGATTGCGCACCAGCCGCATCGTGCCGGTATGGCAGAACCGGCAATTGAGCGTGCAGCCAACCTGGCTCGAAATACACAAAGTCCCGCGATCCGCATCGGGGATGAACACCATTTCATAATCCTGCGCATCATCGGTACGCAAAAGCCATTTGCGCGTGCCGTCTGTCGACACCTGCGCCTCGACCACTTCTGGCCTGCCAATGACAAAACGGTCGGCGAGCCAAGGCCGCATCGTTTTGGAAATATCGGTCATCGCTTCAAAATCGGTCACGCCGCGATGGTAGATCCAATGGAACACCTGCTTTGACCGGAGCTTTGCCGCCTTTTCATCCAACTGCGATTCTTCAAACAACTGCCGAATTTGGAGATGGCTCAACCCCATGAGGTCAATGCGTCCATCATTGCGCGGCGTAATGGCGCGCGGGGTGACAACGGGGTCGATATGGCCGGGAATCTGCATGTTAGCCGCGCCTATAGTAATAATTTCCGCGAAAAGCCAGCGTGGCGGCTTACGCGGTACGGACCACAGAAACCTGTGTCCCCGGTGCCTGATCCGAAATCGTGACAATTGCCCCCAACTGGCTTGCCAATGCCTCGACAATACCTGTGCCCAGGCCTGGTTTTCGGTCTTCTTCATCCTTGGGCATGCCGATGCCGTCATCAGCAACGACAAGTGTCCATGCCTTGCCATCTGATGTGAAGCCTACCTTGATCGACCCGTGTTGGGTCCGGCCCGGAAAGGCATGCTTTAGCGCATTGATCACCAGTTCGGTGACAACCAAGCCAAGGCTGACCGACGTATCTGGGTCAACGACGCTGTCATCACATTGCGTTGTGAGTTTTATCCGCCCGGGGTCGCCGATCATTGATGCGCCAATACTATTGCACAAATCCGCAAAGTAATTTTTGAGGCCTACATTATCGACAGCGGTCGATGACAGGTGCTTTTGCAGCATTGCGATCGACATCACGCGGTTATGCGCGTCGCGCAAATGCTCGCGGGTTTCGCTCGACTGCACCTTGCGAGCGCTTTGCAGCAGGACGCTCGCGATAATCTGAAGGCTATTCGCGACGCGGTGCTGTATTTCGTTGAGCAACAACTGTTTTTCGCGGACAAGATCATCGCGCACTTTATCGGCCAATCGCTGCGATGTGACATCGGTGATGGCAAGCACGACACGAATGCTTTCGGCTTCAAAATAATCCAGCGTATGGGCGTTTATCAAAAGGCGCAGCGTTCCCTTTTCCGGCCGCACGAGGTCCATTTCATAGACATCAATTGCAGCTTTGCCCGACACCGTCGCTTGCAACAGCGCGTTCAACTGTCGCACGTTCCATTCACCCCCGCCCAAGTCGGCCAGCTTTTTGCCCGTAACGCCCGCACAATCGACGTCAAATGCTAAGCAAAAGGACTTGCTGGCTGCGATAATCGTAAGATCCTCACGCAACAAAATAAGCGGTGAAAAAGATGACGATATTAATGCGACCGACATATTGTCGGCATGCTCGGGCAAACGGTTCAGTGGTTTTTCCATGGCATATAGCCGTTGTGAACTGGAGGTTCGCGGGACGAGAGCCATACCCAGGCGCAATTCGTATTCGAACAAATATCAAATGTGAACTTTTGTAACAGACCTGCGGCGTTCCAGTGAGTCAATTCGACTTTAACTTAATTTTATATTTGAGCGCATCGCAATGCGGCCGCATCAATGGCGCTTGGTGCGCCACGAAGACTATAGATATCAACAATTGACTTTCCGTTTTCTCCAATCGTCTCAATGCTCAGCGACTTTGCAGCACGTATGGCGGAGACAATCGCCAGATCCATCCGCCTGTCCACTGCCCACGCCGTGTTGCCTACGGCCTGCAATCTGAAACGTCGCCCACCGGCGCTTAAGGTCACATCGCCATTGGACGCCCGGTTCCGGGAGAGACGCACATATAGCTGCTGCCTAACGTTGCGATTCGGCCAAAAACCAACCGATAAAAACGCTGGCTGCGTCGGCGTGCGTAAACTTTCTTCAGGCGCGGCAATCGCGTAGCAACGGGGCGTCTGTGGCTCGTGAAACGCAGCCCAGCTTTGATATACGCCCAAGCGCTCTTTGGCGGACACGGGCGCGGATATCATAACCATATATAACAGCCACGCAGCCTCTTTCACGCGCGCTCGCCCTGCCCGCTGCCATCGATGACCAAAGCTTCGACACCGTCGCAGATCATGACCATGCTACCTTGGGCCAGACTGGGCGCAATGGGCGCGCCAAACTGCGCCATCGGTTCGATCCCAAGCAGCAACCCGCGCAGCACCCGCGCGGTCATCCCATGACAAATGATGAGCATATCCTGATCAAAGGACAATTCGCCAAGCCAGTGCGACAGACGATGCGCCACATCTTCATAATATTCACCGCCGTCGGGCCGAACCGAAAACAATTTATGTTCGGCGTCGACGATTGGGCCGATTTCAGCCGCAATGTCGGCATAGGTTCGGCTTGACCAACGTCCAACGTCGATTTCAAGCAAACGGTCGTCGCGGTTGGTCTCGTGCCAATCCGCATCAATTTCTTCCGCAATTAAGGCGAGCGTTTGCAGCGCGCGGCCTGCGGTGGATGCCCAAAGCTGCGGCGTTGCGTCCGGTCCGAGATATTCCGCCAACGCACGGCCCATCTCACGCGCCTGGACGCAGCCCTCCCATGTCAACGGCGTATGCAATTCGGCCTGACCTTGCATCCGTGCCACTTTGTTAAACACTGTTTCACCATGCCGCGCGATGAAAAGCCGTCGATTGTGTGTTGAAATTCCCATATAGCCCTTATTCCACAGGATATTGTTGGAGGCAAAAGCTATCGGCTTGCCCTAACGGTCAAAGCGGTTATGGAAGATTCGGTATATTAATTGGGTTTTTTGGCTGGTTTGCGGACCAGCCGGCCCGACAAGGGGAATGTGAATGAGAGCCACGATCGAACGCGCGACGCTGCTGAAAAGCCTGAGCCACGTCCAGTCCGTGGTGGAACGACGCAACACCATTCCGATATTGTCCAATGTCCTTATCGAAGCAAGCGAAGGCGGCAAGATCAAGTTGACCGCGACCGACCTTGATTTGCAGGTCGTTGAAACTTTTGCTGCCGATGTCGAAACCCCCGGCGCAACAACGGTTTCCGCGCACACATTGTTCGAAATCGCCCGCAAGTTGCCCGATGGTTCGCAAGTGCAACTGCACGCCGCCGATGGCCGCATGGCCGTGAATGCTGGCCGCGCCCGTTTCTCGCTCGCGACCCTTCCACGTGACGATTTTCCGACAATTGCCGAAGGTGACTTGCCCACCTCGTTTGAAATCTCTGCAAGCGCGTTGATCCAGATCATCGATAAAACGCGCTTTGCGATTTCGACCGAAGAAACGCGTTATTATCTCAACGGCATTTTCCTGCACGTTACCGACGATGCCGAACCCGTTTTGAAAGCCGCAGCGACCGATGGTCACCGCTTGGCCCGCGTGACCTTGCCACGCCCTGCTGGTGCGGAAAATATGCCCGACATCATCGTGCCGCGCAAATGCGTTGCCGAAATCCGCAAGCTGCTTGATGAAAGCGGCGACAATGTCATCCAGATCGACCTGTCGGCGAGCAAAATCCGTTTCACCTTTGACAGCGTCATCCTGACATCAAAGTTAATCGACGGAACCTTCCCCGATTATAGCCGCGTCATTCCGACCGCGAATGACAAATTGCTGCGCATCGACCCTAAGGCATTTTCACAAGGCGTGGACCGCGTCGCGACCATCGCCACCGAAAAAACCCGCGCCGTCAAAATGGCGCTAGATCATGACAAGATCACCTTGTCCGTCACCAGCCCTGAAAACGGCACGGCGGCAGAAGAAGTATCCGGTCAATATAGCAGCGATAGCTTCGAAATCGGCTTCAACGCACGTTATTTGATGGACATTTTGGGCGAAATCGAAGGCGACGTGGTTGAGTTGCACCTCGCCGACGCCAGCGCACCGACCTTGATCCGCGAGAATGATAAGTCGGCAGCGTTGTATGTATTGATGCCGATGCGGGTTTGAACGATTAGGGTTCGCACTGGATACCCCATTTAAACATGATGTTTGGTTACTTGCTACGATCTCTCACAAACGCCTGCGCTTCTCTTCGCAGTTGCCGCTTTTGCTCCGTGTTCAAATCAGCACCAAGTGTATGGCGAGCCTGCGCCAGCAATGGTGCGTCGACATCTCTAGGTAGGCTGCCTGTGCTTTCCAAATGCGCTTTGATCGAAGTTATCTGCTCTGTGTCAAAGCGGACCATTACGGTTCCAATCACGGCGGAAAAATCAACGTTTGTTCCAACTTGTGGACCTAGTTGATCAAGTATCGGACGCAATGGACCTTTAACAACGGATTTGGTACAGGATATAACCGTTTCGACAATTGATCTCGACCATTCAATATGGCTGTCAACTTCTTGCAGCAAATGAGGTGATTGCGTCCCGCGCGACGGCTCGACACCTAAAAGGTGTACTCGAACGCCGTATGTCTGTGCAACCTGCACACCAACACGTAAATCCTCGTCACCGGCAACAATCAACGCGTCACTAATTGCAGCATTTCGTGCCAAGTCTATAAGGTCGGTAACAATTAGTGAATCTACACCCTTTTGCTGCCCAAAGCTGTTTATGAAGCCGAGTCTAAGTTTAACGTTTGGCTGCTGGCTAAGCGACGTTTGCGATGGGCTTGGCCCTTGGAACGGCTTAATGCCATCATACCAATAGATTCGCAGCAGCCTGACATCAGGCGCTGCCTTTGCCGCAGCTTCAAAAAGCTCCTTAATTGCTTGTTCTGCATTAAGTTTTATGTCGGTGCGCGGTTGTTTGGAACCGGTTAAAAGCGCTGAAGACGCTGCAAACAAATAACCAGCATCAACGAAAACTGCAACTTGTTGCATGGGTGCCCTCTAGAAATGAAATGGGGCTCCCGCAGGAGCCCCTAAGTAGGCGAATAACGCAGATTATGATAGGCTCCGTTACTCGTTTCACTGCCTATAGACAAGAATTGTTTCCAAATCAATAATTTTTAGCGCCTACTCCGCCGCCTCAGCCATCAGCACATTTTGCGGACCCCGCACCACGACACCCGGCAGCGCGCCCGTCATCTTGCCTTCACGGAAGGTGACGACTCCGGCCTTCACAGTCGCGACATAGCCATCTGCCCTTTGAAGCAAACGTCTGCCACCGGCGGGTAAGTCGAACGCCAGCCATGGTTTGCTCAGCTTCAACCGATCCAGATCGATAATGTTGATATCCGCCAGATAACCTGGCTTCAGCACGCCGCGATCATTTAGTCCATAAAGCCGTGCAGTGTCATGGCACTGCCGTTTAATCGCATTCTCAAGCGTTATGCGTTTGCCCTGCCGGTCACGGACCCAATGTTGCAACATGAAGGTCGGGCTGGCTGCATCGCAAATCGTGCCGCAATGCGCGCCGCCGTCTGACAGGCTGTTCACACAGTCATCGCGGGTTTGCAGTTCCTCAAGAAAGTTCAAATTGCCATCGCGATAATTGAGGATGGGGAAATAAATAAACCCAGTGCCATCGTCCTGCATCAACAGGTCATATGCATATTCCGCTGGGCTGACTCCGGCGACAATGGCGCGCGCCATGACGCTTTCGTCCTGCCGTGGCTCATAATTAAATGCAGGCCCCATTTCGAAATGTACGGGCCAACCGCCCGCAACGATACGCAGAAAATCGATGATGTCACTTTCGGGAAACACCGATTCTTCGGATATCATCCGCGCCTTAAACGCAGGGTCTTTCAGGCAGGTTAGCTGCTGCGCCCATGGCAGCGCTTCAATCTCTACCCATGCTGGCTTGAATCGGAAAGGATGAACCGTTCCCTGCCATGCCATGATGATGCCATTGCCGCGCAAGGCGATTTGCGCGACGATGTTTGCGCCATTGTCATTTTCGGCAATCATTGAAGAAATCTGTTCCTCCAACGGCATTTCCTTGGCGATGGATTGCAACGCGGCAAAGGTTACGGGCAAGCCGGTTTCGCGGCTCAGCGCGCCCATCCAACCAAATTCATCCCAATCGCGTTTCATGTCGCTCGCCATTTCAAACACGCCATATCCGACACGGCCCATGGCGCGACCGATACCGATCAGCTCTTCCTTTGTGGCCGTAGTCCCCGGCACGAGTTCGCCGTCCACGGATTTGTGCAGCACGGTGCGCGATGTTGAAAAGCCAAGCGCGCCTGCTCTTATGCCTTCTTCGACAATGCGGGACATTTCTGCGATGTCGGCGTCGGTTGGGACCGCACCCGGCATCTCACGATCGCCCAGCACATAAGCGCGCACCGCCCCGTGGGGCACGTGCGTTGCGACGTCGATGGTGCGCGGACGGCGTTCCAGTGCGTCCAGATATTCGGGGAAGGTTTCCCAATCCCAAGTCATACCCTCGGCCAACGCAGTGCCCGGGATATCCTCCACACCCTCCATCAGGCCGATCAGCCAGTCATGCTTGTCTTTCTTTGCAGGTGCAAATCCAACGCCGCAATTGCCCATGACCACCGTAGTTACGCCATGCCAGCTCGATGGTGCCATCTCGCTGTCCCACGTCGCTTGACCGTCATAATGGGTGTGAATGTCTACAAATCCAGGCGCGACGACCTTGCCGCTCGCGTCGATTTCTTCGCGGCCCGCCGCACTGATTTTGCCAATGGCCGTTACAATGCCGCCATCAATCGCAACATCGGCAACAAACCGTGCCGCGCCCGTGCCATCAACCACGGTTCCGCCCCGAATAACCAGATCATGCATGCCGACTCTCCTCATTTTTCAGAAGGAGCGTATCAGCTTTAATCAGGCAATTAAACCTCCGCGTATCGAACAGACTTTCATCTCTGTCGAACCACTGCGTCCTTTGTCCATACCCATTCGCTGTTAAGCTTTGCGTCCCGCCAATAATCGCAAACGCAGCGCGTTCAGCTTGATAAAGCCCGCTGCATCTTTCTGATCATAAGCGCCAGCATCGTCTTCAAAGGTCACAACCTTTTCGCTGTACAGGCTGTTGGGCGATTTCCGGCCAACGACACTTGCAAGGCCCTTGTAGAGTTTCAATCGAACCGTGCCGGACACATGAACTTGGCTATGGTCTATCGCGGCCTGCAACATTTCACGCTCTGGCGAGAACCAAAACCCATTATAAATCAGTTCGGCATATTTCGGCATCAGCTCGTCTTTCAAATGCGCTGCGCCGCGATCCAGCGTGATGCTTTCGATGCCGCGATGGGCGCGGGCGTAGATTTCGCCGCCGGGCGTTTCATACATGCCGCGCGATTTCATGCCGACGAAGCGGTTTTCGACCAGATCAAGTCGGCCAATTCCATGTCTGCGACCCAATTCATTCAACGCCGCCAGCAAGGTCGCGGGCGACATGGCTTCAGCGTTGAGCGCGACACCGTCGCCCTTTTCAAAGTCGATAGTGATATATTCGGGCGTGTCTGGCGCGTCTTCGGGATTGACCGTGCGCGAATAGACATAATCGGGTGTTTCGTCCCACGGGTCCTCAAGCACTTTGCCCTCGGACGAGGTGTGCAGAAGGTTAGCGTCGGTCGAAAACGGGCTTTCGCCGCGCTTGTCCTTTGGCACGGGGATCTGGTGCTGCTCCGCCCATTCAATCAGGCGCGTGCGGCTCGTCAAATCCCATTCACGCCAAGGCGCAATGACCTTGATATCGGGATTGAGCGCATAAGCCGACAATTCGAAACGCACTTGGTCATTGCCCTTGCCCGTTGCGCCATGCGCAATGGCATCAGCGCCCGTTTCCGCTGCAATCTCAATCAACCGTTTCGAAATCAACGGCCGCGCAATCGACGTGCCCAATAGATAGTCACCTTCGTAGCGGGCATTGGCGCGCATCATCGGAAAGACAAAGTCGCGGACGAATTCTTCGCGCAGATCATCGATATAAATATGATGGTCAGGCACGCCCATCAATACGGCCTTGGCGCGCGCTGGCTCCAACTCTTCGCCTTGGCCCAAGTCAGCGGTAAAGGTGACGACTTCGCAGCCATATTCAACCTGCAGCCATTTCAGGATGACGCTGGTGTCGAGACCACCCGAATAAGCAAGAACGACTTTCTTGATGCTGTCTGTCATGTCACTTTGGTTCCGAAGCTAATGTATCTGCGGCGCGCCTAACAGCTTAGGCAAGGTTCGACAACTCCCAGAGCTGCCAAAGCCCGAGAAGCAGGAACATGCCAGCGGCGATTATGTGCACCGTGCGCAGCGAGATTTTCGTCACCAGCCTCTCGCCCAAATAGACCGCTGGCACATTGGCGATCATCATGCCCAATGTGGTCCCGACCGCCACGGCCCAAACCGCATGATATTGCGCGCCGAGCGCTATCGTCGCGACCTGCGTCTTATCGCCCATTTCGACGAAGAAAAAGGCGATGGTGGTCGCAACAAATGCACCGCGTTGCGATGCCACTTTGATATCATCATCCACCTTGTCCGGAATAAGCGTCCAAGCTGCCATTAGGACAAAACCTATCGCAACAGCATAACGGAAGGTGTCGCTCATAAAGATTGCGGCAAGCGCGCTGCCCGCCCATGCGGCAAGTGCGTGATTGGCGATCGTGGCTGTAAATATACCGGCAATCACCGGGAGCGGTTTTTTGAACCGCGTGGCAAGCAACATCGCCAAAAGCATGGTCTTGTCGCCAATTTCGGCAACAGCCACAAGCAAAGTGGACGTAAAAAAGATTTCCATAACATATCCGGGGTCAGGCAGTTTTTCGACGCAATGCCACCGGCCATCCCGCCCGACCGGAACGGATAACCGATGCCATTGGTCTCGCCTTGAACCGCATGGCCGTTTTCGACCGTGTGGCCCCACATGCACCATGACCTCTCGGCCAAATATGTTGATGCACGTCTCGTTCGGGTGGAACGACTGGCTACTCCCCAGATGACGTTCGTGCCTCTAATTTGAAGCGCCTAAAGATTCAAGCGAAACCTATTCCGATGTATCTGGGTTCCCGTCGGATGCAATAGGTGCATTTTTGCCTCGTCCCATTTGCCGGAGCTTAAACTGCCGCTTGTTACGCACATAGCGGACAAGGGTGAACGCCAGAATAACTGCCATTGCCGCGCATAACGCGTAGGCAAGAACCACTCTCGTTTCCATCGAATATAAAACCTTGCGAGCCCGTTTTCGGGCTTATTATTGAAGTGTGACCCAGAACGTCTGTTAGAACGAACTCTGTTTATCCGCAATACTTGTAACTTATTGTAACAAAATATAACCCATATTATGATGCGTTTACCGCAAAACGGAACTGTCTAATCGACATTGTGGATCGTCCGATCCTTTCAACCATGCGTGCCTCGGCAGTCAAGAGGTAATCAACAGCATTGCAGGTTATGCAGCAAAAATTTTACTTCCCCTGACAAGGCCGCGCTTAGAAGATCGTCAACGCCCAACAACCGGTTCGCGCCAAAACCAAGTGCCGTGCCGGGGTCTGCATGCCCGATTCAAGACGCGCCAGCGAATTAACGTGGCCGTGAACGCATAAAAGTCCCGTTTTTTCCTTTTGTCGATGGGCAACACCCGTTAGGGGGTGCGCAACGATTAGAATCTCCCCAGGCACCATTTTTGCTGGAGCCCGATTATGACCAAATATGCAACGCGTGCCGGACTCCGGATTGCCGAGCAGCTTGCCGAATTTGTCGAGAGCCATGCCCTTGTCGGCACGGGCATCGCTGCGGATGCTCTCTGGCGTGGCCTATCTGATATTCTAGCGCGCTTTGTGCCGCACAACCGGATGCTGCTGGCCAAACGCGACGATATTCAGGCCAAATTGGACGCATGGCACCGCGCCAATCCCGGCCCAATCATCGACATGGCCGGGTATCAAGCCTTCCTGCGGGAAATTGGCTATCTGGTCCCCGAACCCGCGCCTTTCCGCATTGGCACGCAAAATGTCGACGCGGAAATCGCAACGATGGCTGGGCCACAGCTTGTGGTGCCAAGCCTCAATGACCGCTTCGTCCTCAACGCCGCCAATGCGCGCTGGGGCAGCTTATATGATGCGCTTTATGGTACCGACGTCCTGCCGGCACCCGCCGCACGTCCCGGTGGCTATGACACCGACCGGGGTGACGCGGTCGTTGCTTATGCGCGGCATTTTCTTGATGACGCCATTCCGGGTTGGCAGGCGGCTTTAGCTGGCGGCGACAATCCCTATTTCGTGGCGAAGACGCAAACAGGTGACGCCGCACGCTACCTGTTCCAACATCATGGCCTGCATATTGAGGTCTTGGTCAATCCGCAGCATCCTGTGGGCGCGACCGATGCATTGCACATCGCCGATGTCATCCTTGAATCCGCACTGACGACGATCATCGATTTGGAAGACTCGGTCGCGGCTGTCGATGCCGATGACAAGGTCGCGGCTTATGCCAACTGGCTTGGCCTGATGCGCGGCGATCTCGTCGCCAGCTTTGACAAGGGCGGCAAAACTGTCACCCGTGCGCTTGAACCAGACCGCGTTTATGACCGGTTGACTTTGCCTGGACGCAGCCTGATGTTCGTGCGCAATGTCGGTCATTTGATGACCAATCCGGCGGTATTGCTCGCGGACGGGTGCGAAGCGCCCGAGGGAATACTCGACGCTTTGTTCACGTCGCTCTGCGCGCTGCACGACCTTAAGGGGCTTGGCACCCATCGCAACAGCCGCGCTGGTAGCGTCTATATCGTTAAACCCAAAATGCACGGCCCCGAAGAGGCCGCATTCACCAATGACCTGTTTGACGCGGTCGAAGATGTGCTTGGCCTTGCACGCCATACGATCAAGGTCGGCGTCATGGACGAAGAACGCCGAACCAGCGCAAACCTTGCCGCCTGCATTCACGCGGTCCGCGACCGTATTGTGTTCATCAACACTGGCTTTCTGGATCGCACCGGCGACGAAATGCACACGGCCATGCACGCTGGCCCGATGATCCGTAAAGCCGAGATGAAAGCCGCGTCGTGGATTCAAGCCTATGAAGCGCGCAATGTCCAAATCGGCCTTGCCTGCGGCCTCAGTGGCAAGGCGCAGATCGGCAAGGGCATGTGGGCCGCGCCCGATAGGATGGCCGACATGATATTGCAGAAAATTGGCCATCCCAAGGCTGGCGCGAACACCGCATGGGTGCCGTCACCCACCGCAGCAACGTTGCACGCGATGCATTATCATCAGTTCGACGTGTTCGCCCGCCAAGCCGAACTTTCCAAGGAAGCTACACCGGGGCTGGACCCGCTGCTGACCATTCCCGTCGCCCCCATTGGCCATAACTGGTCGGACGAGGATGTAGCTCAAGAGCTGGAAAACAACGCGCAAGGTATATTGGGCTATGTCGTGCGCTGGATTGACCAGGGGGTCGGCTGTTCCAAGGTGCCCGACATCCACGACATCGGCCTGATGGAGGACCGCGCTACGCTGCGCATTTCGTCGCAGCATATCGCCAACTGGCTACTCCACGGCATTGCCACCGAGGCGCAGGTCGATGCCGCGCTGACCAAGATGGCAACCAAGGTTGACGCCCAAAATGCGGGTGATCCGCACTATGAAAAGCTAAACACAGAAAGCCTTGCGCTAAAGGCCGCCCGCGCCCTGATTTTTGAAGGCGTCATGCAGCCCAATGGCTATACCGAACCGCTGCTCCATAAATTCCGGCAGGAGAAGAAAGCAGGGCGCTGACCCTAAGCCACAGCGTCAATAAACCGCTCCGCATCCAGCGCCGCCATGCATCCGGTGCCTGCGCTGGTGCACGCCTGACGGTAGATATGGTCCATCACATCACCGCAGGCAAAGACGCCGGGGACACTCGTTTCGGTTGCTTGCCCTTCAAACCCGCCGCGCACTTTGATATAGCCGCCTGCCATATCGAGATGGCCTTCAAAGATACCGGTATTTGGCTTGTGGCCGATGGCGATGAACACGCCATGCAGTTCGATATCTTCGGTGCCGTCGCCGTCGGTCGCGGCGATACGCATCCCTGTGACGCCCATCGCGTCGCCCAAGACTTCATCCAGCCTGTGGTTCCACTTGATCGTAACCTTGCCTTCTGCTTCACGGGCAAAGAGGCGGTCTTGGAGGATTTTCTCGGCCTTTAATTTATCGCGGCGGTGGACCAAGGTCACATGACTTGCGATATTGGCGAGGTATAACGCCTCTTCTACAGCGGTATTTCCGCCACCGATCACGGCAACTGGCTTATTGCGATAAAAGAAGCCATCACAGGTGGCGCAAGCTGACACGCCTTTGCCCATGAACGCGGTTTCGCTTGGCAGACCAAGATATTGCGCGCTTGCACCTGTCGCGATGATGACCGAGTCTGCGGTATAGTCGCCCGCCCCTCCCGTCAGCACAAATGGCCGCTGCGAAAAATCGACCTTCTCGATATAGTCATTTTCAATGCGCGTGCCAAAACGTTCGGCATGTTTGCGCATCCGTTCCATCAATTCAGGGCCCATGACCCCTGCATCATCGCCGGGCCAGTTATCAACTTCCGTCGTTGTCATCAATTGCCCGCCAACTTCAACGCCCGTGATCATCATCGGCGTCAGGTTCGCGCGTGCGGCGTAGACAGCGGCGGTATATCCCGCGGGGCCGGAACCAATGATGATAACAGGGGCGTGGCGATTTTCGGTCATGACTGGTCTTTCTGATTCTGTTGGCTGCGGACATAGGCACTAGCGCGGCGCTGGCCAAGGGCAGCGCCTGACTTATCCCCATTAAATTAGGGCTTCACATGTCCGCAGGTGCAACCTATCAGTCCGTCAACATTCAGAATATAGGGAGCAGTTCATGGCCAAAGTCACGGTAATTTCACGTAACGGCGAAGGTCGCGAAGTCGAAGCCGAAAACGGCCTGTCGCTCATGGAAGTGATCCGCGACAACGGTTTTGACGAATTGCTCGCTTTGTGCGGCGGTTGCTGCTCCTGCGCGACGTGCCATGTGCATATCGACCCTTCCTTTGCCGACCGCCTGCCAAAAATGAGTGCGGACGAAGACGACCTGCTCGACAGTACCGATCACCGCAACGAAACCTCGCGCCTGTCATGCCAGATCCCCGTCAGCGATGCGCTCGATGGCTTGATCGTGACGATCGCGCCTGAGGATTGAATTTGTATATTCCCACTGCGTCACCCTGAACTTGTTTCAGGGTCTATCGTGCAGCACGCCCGGAGCCCGAGAGGATAGATGGACCCTGAAACAAGTTCAGGGTGACGGTGAATGTCACGGGCTTTCGCCAAAAATGCCTCTCAGCGACGCTCACCCCCGCATCGCGCTGCCGAGCGGTTCCTCAATGACAGGATACCCATGGCCATCGGGGATGCATAGCCAGCTTCCGTCCGCGCGCTTGTCGATATACGTCAGCACCGTCGACACAGGATGTTCCGCCGCATGGGCGGCAGCGGCGTCAAAGTCACCGAACATCGCCAGCCGTTCCAAATTGCGCCGCGTGGGGAAGATGATCTTCACCTGGCCATGGTCTGCTTTTTCCAAAACTTCCGCCGCAGTTGCCCAAAACAGCATCCGGTTCTCGGTCTGGTCAACAGTCGCGAGCGGCGTCGTGTTGCCCGCATCCACCAGATAGAATCGCGTGTCAAAAACGCGGCTGGCATTTTCAAAGGCGGGCGGCCGCCAGCGTGACCATAAAACAAGCTGTTCAAAATCCGGCGTCCAGCCAAAACGGTTGCAGACTGCCTGCAGGCTTTGCCCATCATGCAACGCTGCACGCGCTTCTATGCAATTGGCGGCATCCGAAACGCCAGACAGCCCCAACGCAAGCCCGGCCTCCTCAATCGTTTCGCGGATCGCCGCAAGCCGTGCAGCAGCCTCATCCATCGGCAAAGGCGAACCCAACATCTGCGCATAATCGAAATCGGCAGGGTCAACCTTGCCACCGGGAAACACCGCAGCGCCGCCGGCAAAGGCCATGGCCTTGATACGTTCGACCATCAACAATAACGGCGCGCCGCCATCGGGGTTCTGCCGAAAAATGACCATCGTGGCGGCAGGCGTAGCGACGGGAAGCGGTTCGCCGCTGATCGGGTGGTTGCGCGGTTCAGATTCCATAAGTTTACTCAAGCATGCTTTCGAACATGTTAGAAGCGGAAAATCAATCGACAGTCGTTACTGCGCCGTTGCCGCTGTTGCTCCGACATGCCGCAAATGCGGAGCGATGCATGATACGGGAAAAGCCTAGCTTGAAATTCGATGAATTTTAGCCCACTTCCAAAACAACGCGCTTACTTGCGCTTTTAGAACAAATCTGGAACAAGCTGAACTATGTCACTCACCCACATCAAGGTGCGCGGTGCGCGCGAGCATAATCTCAAGGGCATCGATATCGACCTGCCGCGCGACAAGCTCATCGTCATCACTGGGCTTTCGGGTTCCGGCAAGTCCAGCCTCGCGTTCGACACCATTTATGCCGAGGGGCAGCGCCGCTACGTCGAATCGCTCTCCGCTTATGCGCGCCAGTTTTTGGAGATGATGCAGAAGCCCGATGTCGAGCATATTGAGGGGCTATCCCCTGCAATCTCCATCGAGCAAAAAACGACCAGCCGCAACCCGCGCTCGACAGTGGCGACCGTGACCGAGATTTACGATTATATGCGCCTGTTATGGGCGCGCGTTGGCGTGCCATATTCGCCCGCGACTGGCCTGCCGATCACCGCGCAGACCGTCAGCCAGATGGTCGACCGCGTGATGGCTTTGCCCGAAGGCACCCGCGCCTTCCTGCTCGCGCCCGTGGTGCAAGGCCGCAAAGGCGAATATCGTAAGGAACTCGCCGAATGGCAGCGTTCGGGTTACACCCGTGTGCGCATCGACGGCGAACTCTACGCGATTGAAGAAGCGCCCATGCTCGACAAAAAATACAAGCATGACATTGAGGTTGTGGTTGACCGTATCGTCGTCAAGGACGGCATCCAGCAACGGCTGGCCGAAAGCTTTGAGGCGGCGTTGAAGCTGGCCGATGGCTTGGCGTTTGTGGATCTGGCAGATACCACCGTGGCGGAGTTACAGACCAGCAACGCCGATAGCGTGCCAACTGCATTTGGCGAAGCGCGCGCCACCTTCTCTCCCCTCCCGCAAGCGGGAGGGGCCGGGGGAGGGCAGTCCGCAACCTCGGAAGGGCCCTCCCCTAACCCCTCCCGTATACGGGAGGGGAACATGAAGAATGTCGGCCTGCCCGCCAACCGCATTGTCTTCTCCGAAAAATTCGCCTGCCCCGTCTCTGGCTTCACCATCGCGGAAATCGCGCCGCGTCTCTTCTCGTTCAACGCCCCGCAAGGCGCGTGCCCCGATTGTGACGGCCTTGGCGAGCGGCAGGAATTTGACCCGCAATTGGTCGTCCCCAACGAACATCTATCCTTAAAAAAGGGCGCGATTGTGCCTTGGGCGAAGTCTAACCCGCCAAGCCCATATTATATGCAAGTGCTGTCCAGCCTGGCGAAGGCTTATGGTTTCAGCCTTGAGTCCACGTGGGAAGATTTGGCTCCGGAACAAAAGCTTATCATCCTGCACGGCACGGGCGGCATGGCGGTTGATCTGACGTTCAAAGACGGGCGCAAGGAATATACCGTGCGCAAGGCGTTTGAGGGTGTCATTGGCAACCTCAACCGCCGCTTGCTGCAAACCGATAGCGCGTGGATGCGCGAAGAATTGTCGAAATACCAAACGTCGCAGCCGTGCGAAACCTGCCACGGCGCGCGTTTGAAACCAGAGGCGCTGTCCGTCAAAATCGCGGGCGTCGACATCGCCACGCCCACCCGCATGAGCGTGGGTGACGCGCTGGTCTGGTTCGGCAGCGTCGACCAGACATTGACCAATCAGCAACAGCAAATTGCCAAGGCGATCCTGAAAGAAATCAACGAACGGCTTGGCTTCCTCAACAATGTCGGGCTCGATTATCTCAACCTTGACCGCACCAGCGGCACCTTGTCCGGCGGGGAAAGCCAGCGCATCCGCTTGGCTAGTCAAATCGGCAGCGGCCTGTCGGGCGTGCTCTATGTGCTCGACGAACCCAGCATCGGCCTGCATCAGAAAGACAATGACCGCCTGCTCGCCACGCTGCGCCGCCTGCGTGATTTGGGCAACACCGTCATCGTCGTCGAACATGACGAAGACGCGATCCGCACCGCCGACTGGGTGGTGGACTTAGGGCCCGGCGCTGGCGTCCATGGCGGCACGGTCATGGCCGAAGGCACGTTGAAACAGATATTGAAATCGAAAGACAGCCTGACCGCCGCCTACCTCAACGGCACGCGTGAGATTGCGGTGCCCAAGACACGGCGCAAGGGCAATAAGAAGAAGCTGACCGTCCACAACGCCCGCGCCAACAACCTGAAAAACGTCACCGCGAGCATTCCTTTGGGCACGTTCACCTGCATCACCGGCGTATCGGGGTCGGGCAAGTCCAGCTTCACGATCGACACGCTCTATGCCTCGGCGGCACGGTCCTTAAACGGCGCGCGCGTCATTGCCGGCGCGCATGACAAGGTTACGGGTCTGGAACATTGCGACAAGGTCATCGACATCGACCAATCCCCCATTGGCCGCACCCCGCGTTCGAACCCGGCAACCTATACCGGCGCGTTCACCAACATCCGCGACTGGTTCGCGCAATTGCCCGAAAGCGCCGCGCGCGGGTATAAGCCGGGGCGGTTCAGCTTCAACGTCAAGGGCGGGCGTTGCGAAACATGCAGCGGCGATGGCCTGATCAAGATTGAGATGCACTTCCTGCCCGACGTCTATGTGACGTGCGAGGAATGTAACGGCAAACGCTACAACCGCGAAACGTTGGAGGTCAAATGGAAGGGCCTCTCCATCGCCGACGTGCTCGACATGACGGTGGAGGACGCGGTGGAAACATTCAAGGCCGTCCCCCCCATCCGCGACAAAATGGCGATGCTGGCGGAGGTTGGCTTGGGCTATGTCAAGGTCGGGCAGCAGGCCACGACCCTGTCAGGCGGCGAGGCGCAACGCGTCAAACTCGCCAAGGAACTCAGCCGCCGGTCCACTGGCCAGACGCTCTACATCCTCGACGAGCCCACCACCGGTCTGCATTTCGAAGACGTCCGCAAATTATTGGAAGTCCTCCACCGCTTGGTCGAACAGGGCAACAGCGTGGTGGTCATCGAACATAATCTCGACGTCATTAAGACGGCAGACTGGATCATCGACATGGGCCCCGAAGGCGGCGTCAAGGGCGGCGAGATTGTCGCCGAAGGCACGCCGGAGCAAGTCGCCAAGGTCGCGGCAAGCTACACCGGCCATTATCTCGCGCCAATGTTGGCGAAGGCAAGCTGAGCTTCCCCTCCCGCAGGCGGGAGGGGCTAGGGGTGGGCCTGCAACGGCGAAACCGCACCAACATTCCCCTCCCGCGAGCGATCCGGGTGGGCCCCTCTCCCCATGCGGGAGAGGGTTGCGCAGACTTACGAGCTCGCTCGTTAGTCGAAGCTGGGTGAGGGGCTCCGCCCCATCGGCCACGCACCACGCCGCGTTCGTGCAGATGGAAACCCAGCGCCAATATAATCTCGCACAAAGACGCAAAGACAAGAAGAAGGTGTTGGCCCGACCCGTCATAGTAGAAAGCTATTTCGGGGATGACGCAGATGTTACAGTAATTGCCTAAATCACCCCTCCCCTTCAGGGGAGGGGAAGGGGGTGGGGTCTGTCGACGTTGCGCAAAGCTATATACCCCACCCCAACCCCGTGGAGCCTCTCGGACCAGTCCGGGGGACTGGACCCTCCACGCCTGAGGGTGAGGGGCTTAATTTCGCAATATTTTGAACAGCGGGACCATGCGAAGCATATTGGAGGGGCACCCGCCGGTTGGCGCAATCTCGCGGTCATGCCCGGTCGAAACCCTGCGCCAATATAATCTCACGCAGAGGCGCAGAGAGCGCAAAGAAGGTGTTGGCCCGACCCGCCATAGTATAAAGCTATTTTGGAGATGACGCAGATGTCATCGTGATTCCCGTAATTCCCTTACTTAAATTCAAAGCTCAGCAGTGCATATAATCGCTTCATGATCATTAAAATGTTTATGAGTAAATGAGTGCAGACCAGAATTGCCACCCACTTGAACAAAAACAAATTAGATTTTGTCGCTATAGGAAATAATAAAATTAACATTGATAGTGTAGAAAATAAAATCACATAAGATATAGTGATGCCTAATTCTCTTATCAAAGTTGCTCTACTAAAATACTCACTTATATAACGATCATTTACTATGCTATCTTCGCTTACACGCCTGGGGGCATGATATAATGGAACAAGCACACCTGTTATCGACATCATTACAGCAATAAAAACTCCCAGTAAGGTAAATAGACTTATATAAAAATTGTCGCTTAATTGAGGCCTAAACCAAAAAGTTACTATCGCAGCAGCGATGGGAAAAATAAAAACAAAAAATATATCGATTGCGCTAAAAAAGTGCACGCGTTCACCACGTACAATCTTATAATAATCTATGAAAATTGGAAATACGTTAAATTTCACTTTTCTTGACCATTAAGCGTTTCGTAAATTACTTTTAATATCTTGTTTGCTTCTGCTTCCAACGACTCGAAGGTTGGAACACCCTCTTCATCTTTGATAACAGATTCAGTCACATCTATAACGCCGACGTCACTGTGAGCCCCAAAAACCCCAACCGGGCGAACCTCATCGCCTATTTTGATAGATGCCGTGGCTTGTTCAAACTCAATTCCTTCGTACAAAATGACATTGGAAGAATCGGAAGGCAACCCATCAATCAAGTCGCTAAGAATTCCGAGATTACCATTGCGACTGGACGAAATTTTTAGTGTCATTTGGCCCACTTTTTGCGTCCGACCTCGAAAAAGTGCGTCAGCAAGATCTCTGGGTGGCCGGCGTGTAACCAATGTCAAACTCTTCACTGGCTTTCCGGCATAGAGTTTTTCCGATGTTCCGCTTGGCATCAACCGATGAAACTTTAACAGAAAGTCGGGATTTACAGATTCAAAAGCAGATTTCATCTGTTCAAAAATTAATGATATGCACGAACGCCCACTGAACGACGAAAATGCTGCCAACGCAAATTTTTCGTCATCAGGAAGCCAAAATTGATAATATAGATTGAGTGTCTCGGCGTCAGACCTTTTTCTCTTATAATTTTCTACACCTGTATTTGCATCTCTCAGACTAGCTGCATATCCATATCGCCCATAAGAAATGAGGCCTCGTGAATTACCGCCCGTACCCTGCTTTTTCTCAATGATACCCCAAGACTTCTCATGCTCTTGATGGTTAGTACTAACGCTTCTATCCAAAATGAATTTTTCAACAAATTCACCAAATGATGTTTTCAATTCTGAGTCGTCCAGTTGAACAAAATCATGGATTTTTTTTCGCGTTATAAAAATTTGATAAGTTCGAATTCCAACGGCGTGCGTCACGGGCTTGCTCCTATACTTTAGTCTTTGCTAACGTCCGAACTAGTTTAAGTCAACTTACTCAAAACATTATGATAATAATAATATGAATCACAGCGACACGCACGACAATCCTAAACTTCCCCGCGCCTCTGCGTCTCTGCGCCTCCGCGCCTCTGTGCCTCTGCGTGAACCAAAAACCCCTCCCCCTTGACGGGGGAGGGCTAGGGTGGGGGTGCGGTGCGCGTTTGCGGGCCGATATGCCGCGCACGAGATACAGACGGAGCGCCACTAACGCGGCCCGGCCCCCTCTCCGACCCTTCGGGCCACCTCTCCCGCAAGGGGAGAGGGGAAGGTTCGGCGCGAACAGGCGCAGCGGCTGTTTATCTTTCATAATCAGGCCGATATCGGCTATATGGAACGGCGTATCCGCGAAGAAACGATAAACGAATATGGCATTGAAGCGCTTGAAAGCTGAAGAAAGCTGGACCGGACGTCGCGTTGACTTTCCGGCGTTTAGCGACGCCTTGTCCAAACGCCGCGCTGAACTTGGTAATCCCGACCTACCCCGCAACAGCGGCGAAAACCGCACCGAAAGCAAAAAGGCTTTGCTTAAAGCCATAGAGGACGCTGGCGGAAAGTGGTGAGATACCCATCCCCCCTTGCAATGTAGGACTTCGCCTGTCAGATTCTGCATCGACACTCCCAAACCGCCCCCATGGCTGTCGGGGCATGCAATCAGCCAGCGATGCGTCTCCCGCCCGCGCTTACAGCGACAAAGGAGACACGGATTTTGCCTTTTACGGTATCTTTTGTCGCTTTACGGGCCCTACGCAGGGCGTTTTGGTGAGACTTTAGTGTGACTTTCCGCCTGCAGCCCCCGACGCACTACCTCGCCAAGGCACATTGACATGTGTAGACAGTCGCGGTCAGACGCCCCTGTCACGCGCCCGTCATTTTGGTCTGCGATGGGTAAGCCAGCTTTTTGAGGAGTATAGCATGCGTAAACTGTCATCCGCCCTTTTGGCATCCTGCCTGATCGCCGCGCCGTTGCTGGCGCAAAGCGCGCCTGCCCCTGCGCCTGCCCCCGTGCCAGTCGCCAAACCGCCGATTAACACCAGCCAGGGCTATCTTAAAGCAGGGCAAGCCGAACTGGCGCGGTTGGAGGCGGACAAGCCCAATGACCGCAAGGCGCGCAATGTCATCATCTTTATCGGCGATGGTATGGGCGTCAGCACGTTGACCGCCGGGCGGATTTTTGAGGGGCAGCAGCTTGGCCTCGACGGCGAATCCTATGTCGCGCAAATGGACCTTTTGCCGCACACCGCCTTGGTCAAAACTTACTCCCACGACGCGCAAGTGCCCGACAGCGCGCCGACCGCGACCGCAATTGTCGCGGGCGTCAAAACCAAAAATGGCGTGATTGGCGTCGGGCCAGAGGCAATTGAGAATGACTGCGCCGCGACCGCGCCGTTTAAGGTCCAATCCTTGTTCGGCATGGCGGAGGATCGCGGCCTTGCCACCGGCATCGTGTCCACCGCGACGATCACGCACGCAACCCCCGCCGCCACCTACGCCCATGTGGCGCAGCGCGATTGGGAGGTGGATGCCAATATGCCCGCTGCGGCCAAGGCCGCAGGCTGCACCGACATTGCCCGGCAGATGATGGAATGGCCACATGGTGACGGGCTTGAGGTCATGTTGGGCGGCGGGCGTCAGCACTTCATTCCGGCGACGATGGCGGACCCCGAATATGCCGACAAGAAAGGCAAGCGCGCCGATGGCATGAATCTGGCCGCAAGCTGGAGCGCCGCCAACCCCAAGGGCGCTTATGTGTGGAACCGCGACAGCTTCGCCGCAGTGGACCCCAAGAAAACGACCAAGCTGCTTGGTCTGTTTGAACCATCGCATATGCAGTTTGAGGCGGACCGGACGGCGGCTGGTAATAAGGAACCATCGCTCGCCGAAATGACGACGAAGGCGATTGCGATGCTGTCCAAAAACCAAAAAGGCTATGTCCTGATGGTGGAGGCTGGCCGGATTGACCATGCCCATCATGGCGGCAATGCCCGCCGCGCCTTGCAAGACACCGTTGCGCTCAACACCGCATTAAAAGCCGCGATGGACCAAGTGGATTTGCGCGATACGTTGATTGTCGTGACATCGGACCATAGCCATGTGTTCACGATCGCCGGCTACCCAGAGCGCGGGAACCCGATCCTGGGCGTGGTATCTGCGCCCATTGGCACGCCGTCATTGGCGATGGATAACAAGGGCTATACCACCTTGGGCTATGCCAATGGCCCTGGCGCGGTGAATGCGGCCGAACGCCCTGACCCCGCGAAGATGGACACCGAAGCGCTCAATTACCGTCAGCAATCGTTGATCCCGCTTATGTCCGAAACGCATGGCGGTGACGACGTCGTTGCCCGCGCGGCGGGGCCAAAGGCGCATTTGTTCAAGGGGACGATTGAACAAAACACCATTTTCCACATCATGCGCGCGGCCCTTGGTTTTAAATAGGGTTGCGCTTGTAAAACAAGGCGCGCTGCCCACATTCGGGCTTCGGGGGTTTCAGAGCAGAGGAAAAGCCATGAAACGCATATTATCAGTCGCCCTGTTGTCGTTCACGCTCGCCGCATGCAGTGAAGGCGGGGCGCTGAACGATACATTGAAGGTCAGCGTGCGCGAGTCTATCGTCGCCACCTGCACCACCGCAGCCAGCGAACAAATCCCCGAAGGCATTCAGGTCGATATCAATCAGGTTTGCGGTTGTGCCGCCGACAAGGTCATGGACGGCAAGAGCGTGTCTGACCTCGTCGCCAATCCGCCCAGCCCGTCCGAAGGCGTGGCAAAGGTGCAGGCCTGCTTAAAAGAGCTCGGCCCCGTGACGGTGAATCCGGCGGCGTAACCGCTTTGCATATATAAAGACCCCGTCCGGGGGAGGGGAACCGGACGGGGTCAATATTGTCCTCTTCGCCTGCTAGGGGGAATGTGAGGACGGACATTCAGGCCGCCGAAGCGGCCCGAAATTTTATGGCATCACGACGGTATCGACCAAATGGATCGTGCCGTTCGACGCAACCATATCTGCCGCAGTGACGGTAGACTTGCCGCCCTTGGCATCGGTCAGGACAATCTTGTTACCGTCCATGCTGGCCTTCAGGCTGCCGCCGTTGACCGTCTTGACGGTCGCGGTGCCCTTGCCATCCGTTATCAACTTGGCAAGATCGCCAGACTTCACATTGCCAGCAACGACATGATATTTCAGCAAAGCCGCAAGCTTGTCCTTGCTTGCGGGCATCATCAAACCGTCGAGCGTTGCCTTGTCCAATTTGGCAAATGCATCATTGGATGGCGCGAATACGGTGAATGGCCCAGTCCCCGACAAGGTTTCGCCAAGGCCCGCAGCGGTTATGGCGGAGACGAGTGTCGATACTTGCGGGTTGCCTTGTGCCAATGCGACGATACTCTTGTCCCCGGCGGCTTCGGTGGCAACAATCGTGTCAGATGCCATGGCATCGTCTTGTACGACTTCGGTTTCGGTTGGCGCAGGTTCGCTTCCGCTACATGCCGACAAAGCCAGCGCAGACAGGCCGACGGCCCATGTTAATGTCGATTTTTTCATGATCTAAGTCCTTCCAGATGATTGCCCAATGCACAGTAACCTTGGAAGGGGCTGAATGGGTGCACGAGGCAGAAATATAGTTGGGCTTTACGTGCGGCGCGATATACGGGCGGATGATGACTGGCCTTGCCCCTGTCCTGCGGGAAGCAACCGCTGCCCTCGAAGGCATCAGCCCGACACCGCGGCTAGACGCGGAGTTGTTGCTGGCGCATGCGCTCGGTATCGACAGATCAGCGATGCTGTTGCAGCAGCACGACTTAAGTGTGCCCGACAGCTATAGTGGCCTGCTCGCGCGCCGGGTGGCCGACGAACCCGTCGCCTATATCACCGGGGTGCAGGCGTTTTGGGACCTTGAACTTTGTGTGACGCCTGACGTGCTGATCCCGCGTGCAGACAGCGAGACGCTGCTTCAGGCGGCGATTGACTGGTTTGGCGAAAACAACGCACCCATGCGTATTGCCGACCTTGGCACGGGGTCAGGGGCGCTGTTGCTCGCGGCCTTGTCTATATTTCCGAATGCCAAGGCTATGGGCCTTGATACCAGCGCAAAGGCGCTTGCCGTCGCCAGCGATAATGCTAACCGCGCCAAATTTGCCGACCGTGTCCAATTTGAACTGCGCGATTGGACCAAAGCGGGCTGGGCCGACGGGCTTGGACAATTCGACCTTATCCTGTGTAACCCGCCATATATTGAAGACGGCTTTATGCTCGCCCCGATGGTGGCTGCGCATGAACCGCACGGCGCATTGTTTGCGGGGGCAGCCGGTCTGGATGACTACCGAATCTTAGTCCCATCGCTGCGCGCATTACTTAATTCATGCGGAGTCGCCTTTTTCGAAATCGGATATAATCAGGCACAAGCCGTTCAAAAATTGGGCGCAGAAGAAGGATTTTTGACGGAATTACATCATGATCTTGCTGGTAATCCGCGGGCCATACGCTTTTCGCTTGGAATCCCAGAATAGTAGGGCTAGGGCAGAGAGGCTTCACAGCAAAAAACGCCTTTTGATGGTTTTTTCGCGCGAAGCCGCCCCCCCAGCGCAGATGGACAAAGTATAAGGGTCAACGCTGACCCTCGCGCAACCCAAAACGGGTTCAGGGGTTCCATGCAATCGAAGTGCTAAAAAGAGGACGGGTCAGCCCTGATGAATACCAACAACAGGCAGCAGCAGAACAACAATCGTCGGCGCGGTCGCAATAATAATAATAACAACAACCGGCAACAAAATAACAATCGCAGTGGTTTTGACTATCAGAACCAGATTGATAACCGTGCGCGCGGCAACGCAGCGCAGATGTTGGAAAAATATAAGAAACTGGCTCAAGATGCACAGTTCAACGGTGACCGCGTTAACGCGGAATATCATCTGCAGTTTGCCGACCATTATTTCCGCGTGCTCGCCGATTTCCGTGGTCGCCAAGAAGCGCGTCAGGAACAGCAAGGCGAGCGCCGCCCACGTGACGATGCGCGCGACGACAATCGCGATGATCGCGACGATTGGCAAAATGACAACCGCACGCCCAATTATGATCGATCACCCAATTACGATGACCAGCCTTCATCGGGGAACGACGACGCGGAAGACGCATCCGACGAGGAATCTAACGTCAGCGAACAACGCGATATACGCGCGCGCCGCCCGGAACGCAGTGAGCGCCATGACCGCAGCGAACGTCCAGAACGCAGTGAGCGCCCGGCAAATAACCGGAATGCACATCGCGGCCCGCGCCGCCATCACAGCGAAGACGTTGACGATGCCCCGGCTGGCCTCGACCTTGCCGTATTGCCTCCCTCAATTGCAATATCGTCCGGTGAAGATGATGCCGCCGAAAAGCCAGCGCGTAAGCCACGTGCCCGCCGCGTGAAGCCTGTTGGTGGAGATGAGACCGCTACTGCGGCGGAATGATATCAACCTGCGGCAATGACGCCGTTTCTGCTGAAACAAGAAAACTGGCGCTGGATTATTTTCCGGCGCCGTCAACCCTCCGGCAAGGGCCTTGGTTTGTGGTTTTCGTCTAACGCGACGAAGGTAAATAATCCTTCGGTGACCTTCACCTCTTGTTGGCCACGCGCGCGTGTGGCGATCACCTCAACCCGAATACCCATCGATGTCCGCCCGCGATGTTCAAGTGTGGCGTAGACCGAGATGATGTCGCGTAACAATATCGGCGCGATGAATTCCATTTTTTCGATAGCGACCGTGGCACAGGCACCCTGTGCGATACGGCCCGCCAGTATGCCGCCGGCCTGATCCATCATCCCAAGCACCCAACCACCAAAGATGTGGCCATTGGCATTGATATCTGCTGGCCCCGGAATGACGCGTAATACCGGGTCGTTCCGTTGCGGCAGGTTTCGAATATTCTTCGTCACCGGTCGGCTTCATCTTCAAATGGATCATCAATGGCCTCATCATGGCCCGACCCGCTGGACAAGAAAACTAAGCCCATCAACGTTGCCGTGAGCATGATTGCACCAACAATTGCGCCTGTGGTCGCGATGAAGAAATGGATGGAAACCATACCATTCTGCCACCAGAATGTCCCCAATACGATGGCGGTCACAAGCAATGTGACGCCAAACATCCACCGCATGAGGCGCCAGTATCGCTGCCACGCGAAGTGCGCATATTCGGGATCATCGAGGCGGGAAGGACGAGTCATAGCTTGATAAGCCCGCCTTATGCTATAAGTTCCATCATGGGCAAGGACATTAGGGAGAGAGTCGATGACGATTTCTGCAATACTGGCCAATCACCATCGCGACGTGTTGACGGCATCGCCGCATGAAAGTGTGGGTGAGGTCGTTACCCGATTGGCTAAAAATCGTATTGGCGCGCTTCCTGTCGTCGACGGCACCTGCGTGATTGGCATCTTCTCCGAACGCGACATTGTATATGGCGTTGCCCAGCATGGCGCAGATTTTCTGACCAAGACGGTTGCCGATACCATGACCGCACCTGCCATTACTTTTGCGCCTGACACCGCAATATTGTCCGCCCTATCGCTGATGTCGAAACGGCGCATCCGGCATTTGCCGGTCATTAAGGATGATGCACTTATGGGCTTTGTCTCAATCGGCGATTTGGTCAAACACCGGATCGAGAAGATCGAAACCGAAGCCGCCGCCATGCGCGACTATATCAGCATGGCGTGAAAAAATCTCTGCCCGTTAAACCTATCGCGGTTGCGATGGCGTTGTCACATTGGCGGGAGAGGCGGCTACGGGCTGCGTTGTCACCGGCGGGGCCATGATGTTGATGGCAGGGTCATAAGCTCGCTTTGGCGCATATTTCATGTTCCAATCCGCCAGATCACGTTCATATTTGACATAGGCTTCGTAGAAATTGACAAACACATTGTCGATATCGGCGAGGCTGCCCATGGCATATTCGGGCAAAGCCCCTTTCGGCACCTGATTAGCCTCTTGCAGCTTGCGCAGCGCCATATCGCAATATTGCCCGCGCACGGGCGGCAGCGCGAAATAATTGTACAAATCCGTCATGCGCGTATCGCGGATGCGCAGGCCATTCTGCTTTGGATAGCGCTTCACATATTCGCGATCGACCGACTTACTGGTTTTCGACAGCAGCACCTTATGGATGACAATGAACTTGTTATACTCGGTCGCGATTTGTCCCCACACTGGGCCCTGACAGTTGAGCGCCGCAACGTTTAATGCAGCACGGAAATGCCATATCTGCTCGTCCCGGCTCAGGCCGCGATTTGGGGTCACGCGAATGCCATCCAAGCCCACAGGCGGTATAGTCATCGACAAAGCAGCGCCCCCCGGTGGCAAAGGCATTGCAGGAAGCGGTGGCGGTGGTGGTGGCGGAAGTTGAATCGCGGGGGGTGCGACCTTTACGGGCGGTGGTGCACAGGCGGCGGCGGCAGTGACGAGGATGAGTGCTGCTAGTTTTGTGATGCCTCGACGCATTATTTGGTCTCCGATACGCTGAACCTGACTCCAACAAGATTTTGCACGGAAAGAAAAGCCCTGTTCGACCAAATCCCCAAGAAAAATGGCCCAGTGGTTTACCACCGGGCCATAATGAACTGTTTAGGGTCAGGACCTAAGTTGAACCGCGGATGATTATTCGCGGTTGCCCAAGAAGCTCAACAGGAACTGGAACATGTTGATGAAGTCCAGATAGAGCGTCAGCGCAGCCATGACTGCGGCCTTACCGAGCATCTCTGGACCTTGAAGGTAGAAATACTCGCTTTTGATACGCTGTGTATCATAAGCTGTAAGACCGGCGAAGATCAGCACACCTGCGCAGCTAATTACCCAACCCAATGTATCAGAACCCACGAAGATGTTCACGATTGATGCCACGATCAAACCGACCATACCCATCACGAGGAAGCTTCCCCAACCGCTCATGTCCTTCTTCGTGGTGTAGGCCCACAGGCTGAGACCAGCAAATGCAGCCGACGTGGCAAAGAAAGTTTGCGCGATGGATTCACCGGTGAACATCATGAAGATGCGCGCCATTGAAAGGCCCATCAGGACCGCGAAGCCCCAGAACATCGCCTGCAGCGTTGCCGCAGAAAACTTGCCTTGGCCAAAGCTCATCGCCAACACGACGACCAGAGGTGACAGAATGATGACCCAGCTCATCAAGCTTGGGTTGACCATGAGATTTTGCGCCAGTTCGGTTTGCGCAAACAACATCGCGACGACGCCGGTCAGCAATACGCCCGACGCCATATAATTATAAACCTTGAGCATGTGCGAACGCAGACCGGCGTCAAAAGCGACGTCACCGGCGCGTGAGCCGACACCTGCAAGACTTGACTGGGTCCCGGTTACCCGTGGATCGGACCACTGTGCCATGACTTATTTCTCCTCAAAACACGGCAATATAGCCGCATGACCAGTATATTGGATGAAATCGTTCCAGATTCAAGCGAAACACGACAAGGCCTATGCCTATTTTTACAGATAATGACAGAAAGTGGGTCTTTGCCCCGCCCGTCGCCTAGGTCCTGACCCTAGATAATCGCAGCTATATCCAAATTACAGGCGTGATCACCCCATTCATGAATCGGGTTGCACCGCTTTGCTGTTCTGCTAGCCATAAGGCCAGATGGCGCAAACAGCCTGATAGGGAGAGTGATGTGCGTGTGACGACCGAAGGTGAAAACAGCAACGTCGTGTTACAAGAACCCGAAGCGCCTTTGCCTGAGGCAAGCAGTTATAGCTGGTATGTGCTCATGGTGTTGGTGGTCGTCTACATCCTCAACTTCATCGACCGGCAAATCCTGAGCATCTTGGCCGTTGATATCAAGGCTGACCTTGGCCTGACCGACGCAGATATGGGCTTTTTGGGCGGCGCAGCTTTTGCCGTGTTTTACGCTTTGTTCGGCATTCCCTTGGGGCGGCTTGCCGATAATTGGAGCCGGGTGAAACTGCTTTCAATTGGCCTTGCCTTATGGTCGATCATGACGGCCTTGTCGGGCTTTGCGCGTAACCAAGCAGAGTTGACGATAGCGCGTATGGGCGTTGGCGTTGGCGAAGCGACGGCAAGCCCCACGGCCTATTCCCTCATTTCCGATTATTTCCCGAAGCGGCAGCGCGCGACCGCGCTCGCGATTTATTCGTCAGGGCTGTATATCGGCGGCGGCGTCTCGCTGTTTCTTGGCGCGCTCATTGTTCAAAGTTGGGACGCAGCTTACCCGCAAGGTGGCCCGCTCGGTTTGGTCGGTTGGCATGCCGCTTTTGTGGCCGTCGGTATTCCGGGTATACTCGTTGGCTTGTGGGTCGCAACATTGCGTGAACCTGTGCGTGGTGCGATGGATGGCCTCGTCACACCAGCGCACCCTGCACCGTTCCGGGCATTTGCAAACGATCTTTCGATGATCGTCCCGCCCTTTACGTTGTGGGGAGCCTATCAGCGCGGTCCTACTGCGCTCGCCATCAACGTCGCAACCGGCGCGGCCATTGCGGCCTTTGCGTATTGGATGATCCAGCTCACGGGCAATCTGCCGCAATGGTCCGCCGTTGGTTTTGGTTATTATGCGGTCTTCTCATGGGCATCGACGCTTCGCGCAAAGGACCCTGCGACCTTCCGCCTGATTTGGGGCACACCTGCCTTTATCTGCACAACCATTGGCTATGGCCTTGTCGCGTTGGTTGCCTATGCGCTCGCATTCTGGTCCGCCCCTTATGCGGAAACAGTCCTTGGCCTGCCCAAGAAGGAACTCGCATTCATTCTGGGCGCCAACGGCGCTCTAAGCGGCTTTTTGGGCGTCATTATCGGTGGTCGCGTCGCTGATTTCTTGCGCACCAAGAATCCCGCTGGTCGGGTTCTTATCATCATTCTTGGCGTCCTCGGCCCAATCGTTCCAATCGGCATTGGCTACACTACGGATAACGCAACGCTATTCTACGTCATGAACTTCCTCGCTGGTATGCTTGGCGCAACGGCACTCGGCGCGGCAGCAGCCACAACGCAAGATCTTGTATTGCCCCGCATGCGCGGAACCGCGACGGCGGCGTTTTTCCTTGGCACCACGCTCGTCGGCTTGTCGTTCGGACCTTATATGGTGGGGCAGATTTCCGACCTTTCCGGAAATATGGTCGATGGCAAGCTGGTCGGCAATTTGCGCGTTGGCATCCTGTCGCTCATCGCCGTTGCACCTGTTGCCTTGGCCTTGTTGATCGCTGCCTATCGCACTGTGCCCAAGGCAGAACGTACGATAGTCGAGCGGGCGCGAGACGCGGGCGAACCGGTTTAATCAACCGATTAAATTCGGCTTGACGCCCGCGTTAACTTCCTGCCATTGATAAGGCATATCCGCAGGACAATTTTGCAGGGGATTTTTCAATGTCACTCGATAGCATTCCACGCACCGCCTATAATGAAGATCATGAAGCGTTCCGCCAGTCGGTGCGCCAATTCCTTCAAAAGGAAGTCGCACCCCACGCAAAGCAGTGGCAGGAAGACGGCATTGTCCCCAAATCGATCTGGCCCAAGGCGGGCGAAGTCGGCATGCTCTGCCCCACCGTGCCAGTCGAATATGGCGGCCTTGGCCTCGACTTTGGCTATAATGCCATTGTTGACGAGGAATCGGCTTATTATGGCGGCGTCGCCACTGGCTTTTCGCTACAGTCCGACATCGTCGTCAATTACATCACCAGCTATGGCAGCGAAGAGCAGAAGAAGCATTGGCTGCCCAAGATGATTTCGGGCGAGGTTATCACCGCCATCGCCATGACCGAGCCTGGCACCGGAAGCGACCTGCAAAGCATGAAAACCACTGCCAAGAAGGATGGCAATCATTATGTCATCAATGGCAGCAAAACCTACATCACCAATGGCCAAAATGCCGACCTGATCTTGGTCTGCGTCAAAACCGACACCGAAATTCAGCCCGCCTATAAGGGCATGTCGATTGTCCTCGTCGAGGCCGATCGTGAAGGTTTCAAACGCGGTCGTAACCTCGACAAAATCGGCATGGACGAAGCCGACACGTCGGAATTGTTCTTCGAAGATGTTCGCGTCCCCATGACCAATTGCCTGGGCGAAGAGGGCAAGGGCTTCATCTATTTGATGAGCGAACTGCCGCAAGAGCGCCTTTCCATCGCCGTATCGTCCATGGCGAGCACGCAAAAGGCATTTGACGAAACCGTCGCCTTTTGCCGTGACCGCATCGTTTTCGGCAAGCCATTGCTCGACTTCCAGAACACCCGTTTCGTGCTGGCGGACATCAAATCCAAGTTGCAGGTTGGCTGGGCGCATCTCGATTGGGCGTTGAACCGCCATTATAAAAAAGAACTGACCGCCGAAGAAGGCGCGGCCGCCAAATTGTGGCACACCGACTTGCAATGGGACGTGGTCGATGCCTGTCTGCAATTGCATGGCGGCGCGGGATATATGAACGAATATCCCATCGCCCGCATGTGGCGCGCAGCCCGCGTCACGCGGATTTTCGGCGGCACTAACGAGATCATGAAAGAACTGATCGGTCGGGGTCTTTAGAACGATCCATATTCTCGGACTACTCCATCACCCTGAACTCGTTTCAGGGTCCATCGTGCCACACAACCGCCGGTTGAGGCTTATAAATTGACCCTGAACCAAGTTCAGGGTGACGACTGTTGATAAAGGTTCCGTTATATGCCCAAACCGCAAAGCTGGCAGCTTGACCCTGCAAACTATCCCTTCAATCACCGCGCCGAAACGCGCTTTGCCGATCTGGATTTGTTGGGACATATCAACAATGTCTCAATGGCGGGATTGTTCGAACATGGTCGCGGTATGTTCAATCACGCCATCGCGGTCGAACGCCGTGCGCCGGGGCAACGCTGGCTGATTGTCAGCGTTGCGCTTGAGTATATTGCCGAGGCGCATTTTCCCGAACATGTGGAGATTGCCAGCGGCATATTGCGGATCGGCCGCAGCAGTTGGGACATCGCCTCTGCCGCGTTTCAAGGCGGCGAATGCAAGGCGACCTGCATCACCACCATCGTGCTAACCGATGCGAACGGCCCGACCGCCTTACCACAAGAATTGCGCGCGGAATTTGAACGGTTGCACGTTAAGTCGTCTTAATCGGCAAACACCCCTGCCCGCTTCTGCATTCCGGCCATCACCGCTTCAATCTGGTTGGGCTTGCGGATGACGCGGGCTTGGCGGACGCTTTCGGCCATCAATATCGCGTCTTCGTCCATATCGGCATATTCGTTGAACAATGCCTTTGCCTCGCGCATCGCCTCTGGGTTGCGGTCGGCAATTTCGCGGGCAATGACCATGGCGCGGGCATGTGGGTTTTCGTCCACAAACGTCGCAAAGCCAAGATTTAGCGCCTCGGCCCCTGAAAACTCACGGTTGGTGTAGGTCAGTTCGCGCAAGCTATCTTCACGCACCAACCCGCGCCACAAGGCATAGCCGCCCATGTCGGGGATAAGGCCCCATTTCATTTCCATCACGGCCATCCGCGCATCCGGCGCGACCACGCGGATGTCTGCGCCGCTTGCAATTTGCAACCCGCCGCCGAAACACACACCATGCACCGCCGCGATCACTGGCATCGGCAATTTGCGCCACAGCATGGCGACCTGTTGGAATGTGTTGGCGTTGCCGTGCGTCCTGTCGGTCAGGCTGCCCATCCCGCTGCTCGCGCTTGCGCCGCCGCTTGCCATGCTGGCCATGTCAAGGCCTGCGCAGAAACTGCGTCCTTCGCCCGACAATACCACCGCGCGTACGCCTTTCACGGATGCAAGCTCTTCACCGGCCGCGATGATCCCCTGAAACATCGCCGGGTCAAGTGCGTTCATCTTGTTCGCACGCGTCAGGCGGACGTCGGCGACATGATTGTCGATGGAAATGGATACGCGGTCGTTCATTCTTTATCCAATCGGGGTTGATTAAGGGCAAGACGGTTGCCCTCTGTATCCTCTATCTCTGCGACGAAGCCAGCATCGCCGATATCCTTTACAGGGTATAATATGGGTCTACCCAATTCTTGGGCCTTTTCTACCGTCGATTTGATGTCGCGCACCTGAAAATAGATAATCGCGCCATCTTTGGAAGGCCTATATACATCGCCTTTGGCAAGCGCTCCGGTTGCCCCCGGCGCACCCTCCGCAAATGGGAAAAGCGCCATTTCATACCCGTCGACGATCTGACGATCCAATTTCAATCCCATGATCTCTTCGTAAAAAGCAACCGCGCGGTCCATATCTGTCACTGGAATTTCAAAATAGAAAACCGGATGCTGATCCATAACCTTATCTTTCGGTTCCACAAAATGACACCCGCCAAGCGCCATCATTGCCAATACACACGCCGCTGTGAGTTTTTTTGCCTTCCTCATTATATTTTTCCAAGGAAGGCAGCCTCAACCAGCGGCAATTGATCATTACCAAAATACATCTTGTCTGTGTCAACAAATATGGTCGGCGAACCATAGCCACCGCGCGCTATTACCTCGTCAGTGTTGGCGCGCAACAGGGCCTTGACCGCATCGGTCTGTGATGCCGTCCGCATGGCCTCTCCATCAAGACCCGCTTTGTTCGCCAGCGCGACCAACACATCGGGGTCGTCAAGATTTTCCTGCGCGCCAAAATAGCTTTCAAAGGCGGCCTTACTGAACGTCTTTAGCGCCACCTGATCGCCTGCGAGCGAACATGCCATACGCATCGCATGGATGCTTTTTGCCGGATGATATATGCTGGGAAAATTGATTTCGACGCCCGCCAGCTTTGCCCAATCGCGCATAACCCGCCAATTGTGCTTAAACTTGGGGTTATTGGCCGCTTCTCGTGCCGCATATACAGACGGATTGACGGCATTGAAAACGCCGCCGACCAATATGGGACGCAAGCGGACAGACAGGCCAGTGCGTGCAATGACGGCATCAAGATTGTGGAACGCAATATAAGTCCATGGACTTGAAAGATCGTAAAAAAATTCAACCCGTTCGCCGTTCATGTTCCTCTCCTTTTACCAATATCAGCCATAGCATTGCGTCCTATTTTATGAAGCTGATAAATTTCGATGTACGCGCATGGACCAAAGTTCCAGCTTTTGTCCGCGAATTAGCACCGTTTGCCGCAGTTCGACAAAGGCAAGGTCGCTGTTAATTTGACTTTAACCATAACACGCCACAGAAGTGGATGCGGGAACGCCCGTGGGGATGGGAAGACGGTCGTGGATTATACGCCTTATGTTTGACGGCAAAGAAACACGGCTTGCCGGACACGGCTGGGACATGGATGTGTCGTTGCCCGATGCCATGACCAGGTCGATGCGTCAAAAATCCGAACCGCGTGCGTCTGGCGCTAGCTGGCTTCGCGGCCTGGCCGAACTCGATTTTGTGCCAGACCTTGGCGAAGATATCGGGTCGCTTCGCTGGTTCCGTGGGCTTGGCACCTTAACTGCTTTAAGCGTCGCTGCGCTTGCACTTCTACCGGATTACGGACCGATTTACGGCGTGCAGCCTTCAATGCCCAACGCGGCAGAGTTTGAAGAGGCGCGCGCACAAATGATTATGCCAATCGGTTATGGCAGCGACAGCGGCAAGCGCATGGCCGCCACCGACACCGTTGTAGCGCTGGCCGAAAGCCCGGAACGCCCGCGCATCGAGCTCACGGCATCTTTGGGACGCGGCGACAGCTTTGCCCGCGTGCTCCAACGTTCGGGCGTTGGTGGCAGTGAGGCCGCTAATGTCGTGAACATGGTATCGGGCGAAACGGCATTGTCGGAAATTGAGCCTGGCACCCCCATTGACATTGTCCTTGGGACGCGGCTGTCGAAAAATCAGCCGAGACCCCTTGAATCGGTAGCTTTTCGTGCGCGATTTGACCTCAATCTCGAAATCAATCGTGAAGGCGGCAGTTTAAGATTGAACAAAAAGCCCATAAACGTCGACAATACGCCGCTGCGTATTCGCGGGACGGTAGGTAGCCAGGGCATCTACCGTTCGGCGCGGGCCGCTGGCGCGCCGGCGCGTGCTATTCAGGATTATCTGAAAGTCATTTCCGGACGCACATCCCTATCAAACATCCGGCCGACTGACCAATTTGATATCATCATCGATTACAAGCGCGCTGAAACCGGCGAAGTTAAAGTGGGCGACTTGCTATATGCTGGCGTGGATCGCGATGGAAAATCCAATATCCAGATGCTGAAATGGACGCTTGCAGGCAACACCCAATGGTTTGAGGCATCGGGCGTCGGTGAATCGAAAGGCGCCCTCAGCCGCCCTGTCAATGGCCCCGTGACCTCCGGTTTTGGTCCCAGACGGCACCCGATTTTGGGCTATAAGCGGATGCATGCTGGTCTTGATTTCAAGGCAGGCTATGGCCAGCCAATTTTTGCGGTGACCGACGGCGTGGTCGCTTTTGCTGGACGCAATGGCGGGTATGGCAATTTTGTGCGGATCAAGCACAGTGGCGATCTTGCGAGTGGCTATGGTCATATGAGCCGGATAGCAGCGCGCCCCGGTAGCAGAGTCCGGCGGGGGCAAATTATTGGCTATGTCGGCTCCACCGGCCTGTCGACAGGACCCCATTTGCATTATGAGCTTTATCGCAACGGGCGCGCGGTAAACCCAATGTCCGTGAAGTTCACCCAGCGCGCGCAACTGTCCGGAAGTGACCTCACCCGTTTCAAGGGCAAGCTTCAAAGCGTGAAGTCGGTCAAGCCAGGCGCGGCGCTTACGCCATTGCAAACGGCAGCTAAAAAAGAAGAAGCGCCAAAGCGGGAAATTGATCGGCTGACACTTCGCGACAGCCAGATACCCTCCGGCGGATAAGGCGTTGAGGAAAGAGTGTATCGCAGCTAAGTGTTTTGGATGAGCGATATATCTTCTTTCCCAAACAGCCGCCTGCGCCGCACCCGCGTAACGGGCTGGAGCCGCGCGATGGTGCGCGAGACTATGCTTTCCCCTGCCGATCTTATCTGGCCCTTGTTCGTAACCGAAGGCGAAGGCATCGAGGAACCAATTGCGACCCTGCCCGGCGTATCGCGCTGGTCCGTTGACCAGATTGTGATGCGCGCTGCCGAAGCCATTGAACTCGGCATACCCTGCATCGCCTTGTTCCCGAACACGCAGGCTGACCGCCGCACCGAAGATGGCGCGGAAGCGTTTAATCCCGATAACCTCATGTGCCGCGCCATCCGTGCGATCAAACAAGCACATGGCGATCGGATTGGCGTTTTAACCGATGTCGCGCTCGACCCATATACCACCCATGGGCAAGACGGGCTGATCGATGATGACGGCTATGTCGTCAATGATGACACCGTCGCCGTGCTCGTCGACCAGGCTATCAACCAAGCCAATGCGGGCGCAGACATCATCGCGCCGAGCGATATGATGGATGGCCGCGTCGGTGCTATTCGCAAAGCACTGGAAATGAACGGGCATCATAATGTCCAGATCATGTCCTATGCCGCCAAATATGCGAGCGCCTTTTACGGGCCGTTCCGCGATGCGGTCGGCTCGCGCGGCCTGCTAAAGGGCAATAAGAAATGTTACCAAATGGACCCGGCCAACACCGACGAAGCCATGCGCGAAGTGGCCATGGACATTGCCGAAGGCGTAGACAGCGTCATGGTGAAGCCTGGCCTGCCCTATCTCGACATCGTCCGCCGGGTGCGTGACCGCTTTGACGTGCCTGTGTTCGCGTATCAGGTGTCGGGCGAATATGCGATGATCGAGGCCGCCGCAGCGGCGGGCGCAGGCGACCGTGATGCGCTGGTGCTGGAAACGCTGATGGCGTTCAAACGCGCGGGATGTTCAGGTATATTGACCTATCATGCGGCATTGGCGGCGCGGTTGCTTAGGGTCAGGACCACTTAAATCCACCTACCCCCGCATATTCATCTATGGAAACGCCAATGACACACACCCGCCACGACATCAGCATTATCACGCTGAACGGTAAAAAACCGATAATCCACGACAGCGCGTTTATCGCACCGGGTTGCCGTATCATCGGGGATGTCACCATCGGGGCAGACGCAAGCATCTGGTATAATTGCGTCATCCGCGCCGAAGTGAACCGCGTCGTCATCGGCGCGCGAACGAATATTCAGGACGGCAGCATCGTCCATTGCGATGGCCCGATGCCTGGGGTTGAGGACGGATTTCCCACCATCATTGGTGACGATGTGCTAGTTGGACATAATGTCATGCTGCACGGTTGCATCTTGCATGATCGCGCCTTTGTTGGCCTTTCTGCCACCGTGATGAACGGCGCAGTGATCGAAAGCGACGCTATGCTCGCCGCAGGCGCGATGCTGACCCAAGGCAAACGGATAGAGACACGGCAATTATGGGCGGGTTCTCCTGCCCGCTTTGTCCGTGATCTTGACGATGCCGCCGTCATGGGGATGCGGCTTGGCGTTGCGCATTATGTCAACAATGCCAAGGCACATGCCGCCGCTGTAACTTCGGCTTAAAACTTCGCCCTTATGGTAAAGCGGCCATTGATGGGCGCGCCGGTCGATATATTATTATTGTTATGCGCATCCGAATAATAATCGGTGTCGAACAGGTTTTCGACATTCAACTGCAATTGTAATGCATCGCTCAGATCATAATAAAACGCCGCATCAACGCGCGTGAACGCCGGCAGCTTCGTTGTGTTGGGGGCCGTCCGGATGGCGGCAAACTGGCTGGATTGGTGAATGATCCCAAGGCCGGCTGCAAATCGATCGTTAAAGTCATAGCGGTTCCACAGGCTCGCCTGATGCCGGGGAACCTGCCCCAAACGCACGCTCTCATTGCCAGCCAAGGTTGCATCCTGATAGCTGTAGCCGCCATGGACTTGCCATGATGACGTAATGTTGCCTGTGACCGCCAGTTCGATGCCTTGCGTCCGGGTCGTCCCGATATTGATGCTGACCACAGGATTGCGGGGATCAGGCGTCGTCGCATTGCTGCGTTCCAACTGAAACACGGCCAGCGTCAGGTTCAGATTGGGCTGCACATCCCATTTGGCGCCAATCTCGTAATTTGTGAACTTTTCCGGCGCGAGATTCTGCTGCGTCACCGTCAGCGCCAAAAACTGGTCGCCGGAGCGTGGCAGGAAAGACTGGCTGTAGCTGCCATATACAGAGATATTTTCCTGCGGCTTGAAAATCAGGCCAAGGCGCGGACTGACTTTTTCGTCCTTCCTAGCAAAGTGCCGGTCAACGACGGGAAACAGGTCTGTGCCGTCAATGTCGAAATTGTCATAACGCAGGCCAGCAACAACGTCGATATGGTCGCCAAAGCTGATTTGATCCTGAACATAGGCGGAGAAGAATGTGACGTCGGACACGGTATCGCGTGATAATGTGTTGAAACTAACCGTCGGGAAAATGGGATTGGCAAGGTTAAACGTGGCGTTGGATAACGCACCATTGAAACGCCGGTTGGCCGATTTTTGATCTCCATATTCGGTGCCGACCAGGATTTTATGCATCAGCGGGCCGGTTTCCACAGCCCATACCAAATTGGCTTGCGCGATGAAATTTTCACGTTGGGTCGGATCGCTATACGCGGCCAAAGCAACGGTGCCACTTTGCGCAGTCGCAGCACCATTGGGATAGACGTTCAGGTAGGTTTTGTCATAGTCGCCATATAATATTGTACCGCTAAAGCTCAGATTTGAAGTCAACGCACCATCAAGCCGCAGCTTAGCGATTTGCGCCTCCAACTTGGTATAATTGACGCCGGGCACGCCAAAAAATTGGTCGCGGTAGCCAGCGATCGGGCGGTTGGGCTGACCGGCACCATTGGCGATTGACGGGATGCCACGGTCGGTTGTGCGGTCGTCATGCACATATTCATAGGACAGCCCAAGCTTCCACGCGTCATTGAGTTTGAACGCAACATAAGGGTTCCACGCATAACGCGCACCGCCAACGAAGTCGCGGTGGCTGTCGAAGTTTTCGTACACAGCGTTGATGCGCACGGCTACGGCATCGCTCAAGGGCGCGTTGACATCCGCCGACAGATCATAAGCGCCAAGGCTGTTGATGCTGGCTTGACCTGCATAAACAAAATCATCGCTCAAAGGTGATTTCTGCACGCGGTTGATAATGCCGCCACCGCCGCCACGACCGAAGATCAGGGCATAAGGCCCTTTCAATATTTCGACCCGTTCGATGTTGTAAAGCCCGCGATAATATTGGACGTCATCGCGCACGCCATCCAAAAAGAAGTCAGCGGTGGTGTTTTGCCCGCGTAAGGTAATCTGGTCGCGGTTGCCCTCGCCTTGGCCCACAGTCGTGCCGGGAACATAGCGCAATATGTCCGCAAGCGAATGATGCGCCTGATCGTCCAACTGCTCGCGGGTCACGACGTTGATGGTCTGCGGAATATCGATCAGCGGCGTGTCGGTTTTTGTCGCGGTAACCGAATTGGTCGCAAGATAGCCCTCGCTTAGGCCAGTCACAATGATCGTCCGGCTGTCATCATAGGCTTCGACGTCAAACGCTTCTTCGGCAAATGCGGGTTGCCAAAATGCCGAAGCGGACAACACAGCGATAATGGACGCGGACAGGCGGAGCATAATGAACCTTTTTACGTTATTGCGAATGATTCGCAGATCTATTTTCGTCCACTATTGCGAATCGTTATCATATGCAATTGAATATTGTAATAATCGTTGGATTGATTTTGCATCTGGTTGCGGGTTTGCAGTATCAAGATTGGATTGAAGGAGGTTTTTAACGATGCAAGCAACGATTTGGCACAATCCGGATTGCGGAACCTCGCGAAAAACCTTGGCGATTCTGGAGGAAACCGAAGGTGTCTTGGTTGATGTCATCGCCTATCGCAAACAGCCATTTACGCGTGCAAAGCTTGAGCAATTGTTCCGTGACGCGGGCCTGACCCCGCGCGAAGCGTTGCGCACACGCGGTTCACCCGCTGAAGAATTGGGCCTTATCGAAGGTGCATCGTCAGAACGGATATTGGACGCGATGGTCGCGCACCCAATTTTGGTTGAACGTCCCTTTGTCGAAACGGCGAAGGGCGTCCGGCTGTGTCGGCCTCAGGAAAAAGTGCACGAAATTTTGTGAACGGCCTTAGGCCGCGATGGCATAAGGTTGAATTTCACCCGACAGATACAAATTGCGCGCCTTGGCCCGGCTCATCTTACCGGAGCTTGTCCGCGGCAAGGTGCGCGGCGGGACCAGTTCCACGACGCAGTTCATGCCCGTAACCGAACGAACCTTGTCACGAATTTGTTCACGTAGCTTGGCACGTTCGACTTCGTCCGTGGTGCGGCATTGCACCAGCACGGCGGGCGATTCTTCGCCACCCGGCATTGTGACGGCGAAGGCAGCAATGTCGCCAGCCTTAAAGCCCGGCAATTGTTCCACAGCCCATTCAATGTCCTGCGGCCAATGGTTTTTGCCATTGATGATGATCATGTCCTTGGCACGGCCAACGATGTAGATATAACCGTTCGACAGATAGCCCATGTCGCCGGTGTCGAGCCATCCATCGACCAAGCAAGCATCGGTAGATTCCTTGTCGCGGAAATATTCCTTCATCAAGGACGGGCCAGTGCACCACACTTTGCCAATTGTCCTGTCCGCAACTGCCGCGCGGTTTTCGTCGCGGATCTCGATGGTCATGTCTTTGACGGCACGCCCACAATTGACGATTGCGCGATACCGAACTGGGCGGTCCGGCGCGCCCGGGTGGCCCGTAAGTTCGGTCTCTTCAACCAACTCAACCTGAATGCCTTCACCCGGCGGCATGATGGATACCGCAAGCGTGGTTTCGGCAAGGCCGTAGCTTGGCAGGAACGCCGACGCCTTGAAGCCGGCATCGCCAAAGGCGTCCACAAATGCCTGCATCACGTCAGGCCGGATCATATCCGCGCCATTGCCCGCAAGCCGCCATTTGGACAGGTCAAAGCGGTCGTTCACATGGCTCTGGCTTGAAATCCGCCGCGCGCAAATGTCATAGCCGAATGTCGGCGAATAACTGATAACCGTGCCGTCGGCGGCGCTGATGACGTCAAGCCACGCCAGCGGGCGACGGGCAAAATCCTCCGTCTTCATGTAATCAGTCGACACCTGGTTCGCCACTGGCGACAGAAAACAACCCACGAGACCCATGTCATGATACCATGGCAACCACGACACGCAGCGGTCATTTTCGGTCACTTCCATGCCATGCGAGTGCGCCGACAGATTGTTTAACAATGCATTATGCGTCACCGCGACACCATGCGGGAAACGGGTCGATCCGCTCGAATATTGCAGATAGCAAATTTCGTCCGTGCCCGCCGCTGGCAATTCGGTTTCGGACGCAATCCGGTCGCTGAAGCTCTCCCAATCGAGCCCTTCAACGTCGCAAGCACGCGCAGCATCATTGGCCATGTCGGACAGTTCGGCGGGGAAAAACAATATCTTGGGATCACAGCTTTTCAACTGCACCGATAATTGATCGACATAGCTTTCCTTGCCGCCAAACGAGGTCGGTAGCGGCAGGGGGACGGGCCATGCGCCCGCGTAGACGCATCCGAAAAACAACGCCGCAAAATCTGGTCCTGTTTCAGCGACCAAGGCAACGCGGTCATCCTTACAAATGCCGTGGCTGATCAACCGATACGCCATTTTCAACGCATCTTCGCGCATCTCGCTATACGGATAAGGCCGCGCCAACTGGCCACGCATATCGTGGAAGTTCAATCCGCGCTTACCCAAGGCAGCGTAATCAAGCGCCGCACCAAGCGTTGCAAAGTCGGAAAAGCGGCGTTGCAAGCTGTCCTGCGTTGGCGTGGATGCGAGTGCGCTCATAAATTTTCCCATATTGTGATTGGGCAGCGGCCCGTGTCACTTTTCATATCCACTTTTCCTACCTGAGGATAGCAGTTCAAATTTCGACCCGACTGTGGCAAGAATAGGGCGTGAACCAACCCCGTCCTGCCAAAAAGCCCGCTCCACCGTTAAATGCGGAAAGGCTGCGTCAATTGGCGCTGCATTATGTCGGTAAATATGCCACCACGCAGTCGAAATTGGCGGGCTATTTAACGCGCAAAATACGCGAACGGGGCTGGGAGGATGAACGTTCTGCAGACATTGCCGGATTGACCGAGCAATTCACGTCGTTGGGCTATATCAACGACGCCCAATTTGCCGATGCCCGCAGCCGGTCCTTTGTCCGCAGGGGCTTTGGCGGGCGAAGGCTGAACGAGGATTTGCGCGCCAGCGGCATTGGTGACGCCGATGCCATAAATGCTAAAGCGCATATGGACGATAGCATCTTCACCGCTGCCGAAAACTTCGCCAGGCGAAAACGGCTTGGTCCCTTTGCACAGGAAGCCGCAGCACCGGAGAAACGGAATAAGCAGTTGAACGCTTTCCTGCGCGCCGGACATGGTTTTGAATTGGCGAAACGGTTTGTGTATGCCGAACCCGGTGATGAGATCAGCGAAGACTGAGTTTAGTCGTAAACGCGGTCTGCTGTTGCCACCGCCTCTGACGCCCGAAGCGCGGAAATGATGCGCATGAGGTGTTGCAGATCATGGACCTCCAAATCCACCTCAAATGTGTGGAATTCGACATCGCGCGCGGTCATCCGCAGGTGGATGATATTGGCCTTGTGATAGCCGAATATCCCTGCAATCTCACCCAATGTGCCGGGTCTGTTGTGGATGATCACCCGAAGCCGCGCCGACGCACCGTCGCTGCCCTGCCCCCAACTCAAGTCAACCCAGTCGGCGTCCGTCCCACTCGCCAACCGGTCGCATTCAATGGTGTGCACCTCAACCGGCTGCCCCGCCAGCCGCAGCCCGACAATCCGGTCGCCGGGGATGGGATGGCAGCATTCGCCAAGATGATATCCCACGCCCGGGGTCAAGCCACGGATTGAGATCGCGCTTTCCTGGCCCGGAAAATCAATATGGCTGCCATCGGCGTCGAAACCAGGCACGAGCGCCTCCATCACCGTGCGATCGTTGATTTTGCCCAAGCCAATGCGATGCATCAGCTCGTCCTCATCCTCCAGCTTTAACCGCTTCAGCGCTGCCGTAAGGGCCTTTTTGCCGATTTTGCCCGGCATACGCGCGGCGATTTCTTCATAAAGCTTGCGCCCAATCACAACCAGCTCATCACGTTCCCGGTGTCGGACATGGCGACGGATGGCGGCGCGTGCCTTGCCCGTGGTCACAAAGTTCATCCACGCCTGTTGCGGTTCTTGCGCCTTGGACTTCAGAATTTCGACCATGTCACCATTGCGCAACTGCGTTCGCAACGGCACATGACGGCCATTGACCTTGCCACCAACGGTTTTGTCTCCAAGGTCGGTGTGCACGGCATAAGCAAAATCAACGACCGTTGAACCCTTCGGCAACTGGTGCAGCGCACCTTTAGGCGTAAAGGCGAAAATGCGGTCCTGATACATCGCCATCCGCGTGTTCTCGAGAATGTCTTCGGCGTCTTGGCTTGTCTCGAGTATCTCGATCAGATCGCGCAGCCAACCCGCCTGCCCATCGGGCTTGTCATCCTGTTTATAGGCCCAATGCGCGGCAAAGCCATGTTCCGATTTGCGGTGCATCTCGGCGCTCCTGATCTGCACCTCCACCCGCATATTTTTGGCGAACATTATCGTCGTATGGATCGATTTATAACCGTTGCGCTTGGGTGTTGAGATAAAATCTTTGAACCGTCCGGGCACCATCTGCCAACGCCGATGCAGCACGCCCAAGGCGCGGTAACAGTCCTCGGTCGTTTCGGTAATGACGCGAAAGGCGTTGATGTCAGTCAGTTGTTCAAACGCGACATGGCGTTCCTGCATCTTTTTCCAGATCGAATATGGGTGCTTTTCGCGGCCAGAAATTTTGATTTTCAGGCCAGCCTGCTCCATTTCCCAAGCGATGGTCTGGTTGATCTGGTCAATCTCGACATCCGCCTTCTCGCGGATTTGTTTCAAGCGGCCTGTTATCGTCTGATAAGCCTCAGGCTCCAATTGTTCAAAGGCGAGCAACTGCATCTCGCGCATATATTCATACATACCAATCCGCTCGGCCAGCGGGGCGTAAATATCCATCGTTTCCTTTGCAATACGGCGCCGCTTGTCTGGGCTTTTGATGAAATGCAGCGTTCGCATATTGTGCAGCCGATCGGCAAGCTTGACCAAAAGCACGCGGATATCATCGGAGATTGCGAGCAAGAATTTGCGCAGATTTTCCGCCGCCCGCTCATTTTCGGTCTGTGCTTCAATCTTTGACAGCTTGGTAACGCCATCGACCAGCCGTGCGACCTCAGGACCAAAACGCTTTTCAACATCTTCGATAGTGGTCAGCGTGTCTTCCACCGTGTCGTGCAGCAACGCGGTGATGATCGTGTCCTCATCCATTTTGAGGTCAGTCATCAGCCCTGCAACCTCTACCGGGTGGCTGAAATAGGGGTCACCAGAGGCCCGCTTCTGCGCCCCATGCATTTGCACGGTGAACACATATGCCCGGTTAAGCCGATCTTCATCGACATCAGGCGCGTACGCCCGCACCCGCTCAACCAGTTCATATTGCCGCATCATCGGTCCAACTTGGGTCTTTTGCGTTGCGATGCAACAGGAAAATCATTCTAAACGCGTTCATCCTAAGTTCGCCCCAGCAAAAACTGACAATGTATGTAAAAACGGCAAGGGGGCGGTTGTTCTAAAATATCCTTTTGATCTTCTCCGCAAAAAACACTTTCCTACAATATATCTGATATGTTCTATACTGTTGGATGACACATACACCCACCTCACCCGCCCGTCCCGAAGATGCGTCAAGCGCTCAAACGGAAGCACCCCTTGCCAATGCGGACGCACCTGCACCCGACGGATATGATTCGCCTGAATATTATGATCCGCAGGAATATCGTTGGGTCCCTGTCCGGCGACGACCACGACATGATGGATGGACGGAAGAAAAACAAAGACGCTTTATCGAAGCCTTGGCCGACACGGGTCTTGTTAGCCACGCCGCAAAATCGGTAGGGATGAGCCGTGAGTCCGCCAACCGCCTCCGCCGTTCGGCGCATGGCGCGGCCTTTGCGCGGGCATGGGATGCGGCCCGGCAACATGCAGGCGGCGCGTTGGAAGATATTGCCTTTGAACGCGCCATCCAAGGCGTCGAACATAATGTATATGATGAATATGGCGAAGTAATCTGCACCAAACGGGTTTATAACGACCGACTTCTGACCTTTTTGCTCCGCCATTTGAAGCCCGAGCGTTATACCCAAAATGCGTCGGCAACCCCTGCGCCACCTGCGGACCATCTGGAAATGAGCCTGCGCGCGATGGAACCGCAACTGCCCGCGCCGCCCGAGGCGTTGATGGATACAGAGGCGCTTGAAGATGCATATGCGCTAGCCGATTTGGCAGACGGCATCTTGCCGCATTTTCTGTCGGAACAACTTCCAGATGAAGACGCAGTACGATTATTACAGGAGAAATGCGATGCGGGGCTGCAACGTCGTTTGATCGCGGCTGGTCTGGCAACCCAAAAAGACCCGCCACGGCGGCGTTTTAGGTGAGACCTTAGTGTGACTTTTCAACTATCCAACAGCGCAACAAAAATGCGCCGAAGGGTCGGTCCCTTCGGCGCAGTTTGCATTCGGCTCCTGACGCTGCCCAAAAAAGGAGCATTGGGGGTAGGAGAGCGGAGCCGAAAAATTCCGGTCCTGACCCTAATTCTTCGCGATGGCCTTTGCATTGTCGCCATTGCATGCCGCAACTTCTTCAGCCGTGAACACGCGCTCACCGGCGGTGAATGCCGTAACTGCACCGAATTCACGTGCTATGCTAATGCACATATTCTTTGGCGCAGTCGATGCGATTGGCGCGCGGCAGCTCGTGCCTTCGCACTTTACATATACGCTGCGCAACAGCTCTGGCTTGGCAGTGGTCGGCTGCGCCAGCTCGGCCTTATAATAGCTACCTTTGGTGGCGGCATGTGCCTGCGGCGCTGCGAACAAAAGCGTTGCGCTCAAAGCAGTGGCAGCAGCAAGCGCGCCCATGCGGGCGGAAATTTGGGAGAGAGTCATCATGTTATCCTTCAGCTTTGCTATATTTTCAAATCACAGCCCGAAGCTTTGGTTCCTTGTCTGTGGTTTGCACAACTGATAAATCAGTTGCGAATCAGTACTTATTATTATAAGTTTTTAATTGCAACTTAAATTTGCAATTTGGGTTGATTATTTTGAACAAGGGTCGCAATCTGCGATTGAGAGGATGTTTCATGGGTGAATTGCGGGAACCTTTGCACCAGCTCGCCGAATGTGGCCTCCCCATGGCGCTGGAGGCGATGGGTGAACGGTGGTCATTCATGATATTGCGCGCGGCCTTTAATGGCGTTCGGCATTTTGAGGAGTTTCTGTCCGAATTCAGCATTGCGCGCAACATACTGGCCAACCGCCTCACTCGCTTGACCGAAAGCGGAATATTACACCGCACCCCCTGCCCCGACGATCGGCGAAAGGTTGAATATCGCCTGACGGAAAAAGGGCTCGACTTACTGCCAACGATGATTGCCCTGCGCCAATGGGGCGAAAAATGGGGTACGGGCGTTTTGTCCAATCCGGTATTGGTCGATGACCGTGACAGGCAGCCAATCCTGCCGGTCACAATCCGTAGCCATGATGAACGGGTTCTTGGTTACATCGACCTATGCTGGATGAACGCGGCGGACATTACGCCGATCAGCGCCGACACGCATGAGGCGGATGATCGCGTCAGGAAGTTAAGCGCGATTTAACGTGCGCTCCTGACCTTAAAGCGGCCATTGAATTTTTGTTGCGAATCTGTTACACTTCGCAGCGTCAGGCCAAAAATGGTCGATGACTGCGCGTCCAATCCAGGCAGCGACAGGTTCATGACGTAAGGGACGAACGAAAAAAGTCTGATGGGTGACGCTCTGTTGCCTGAACAAGCTATTTCTCCCGAATAACCAGAAAGGTCGTAATATGACGTCCAACGCGGCGATATTTGATGTAGGCGATTATGTGGTATATCCCAAGCATGGGGTTGGCCGCGTAATTGAACTTCAGGATTCCGAAATCGCAGGGATGCAGCTTCAGCTTTATGTCCTGCGCTTTGAAAAAGAAAAAATGACGCTTCGTGTGCCTTTCAACAAGGCCGAAGGCGTGGGCATGCGCAAGCTTTCGAGCGACAAGACGCTGAAGGAAGCGATGTATACCTTGACCGGCAAGCCCAAGGTGAAACGCACCATGTGGTCACGTCGCGCGCAAGAATATGAAGCGAAGATCAACTCGGGCGACCTTGTATCGATCGCCGAAGTGACACGCGATCTGTTTCGTCCCGATGACCAGCCAGAGCAAAGCTATTCCGAGCGGCAGATTTTTGAAGCTGCATCCAGCCGTTTGGCGCGCGAGCTTGCCGCCATGGAAAAGACCGATGAAAAAGCGGCGCTTCAGAAAATTCTTGTCATCTTGAATGAGGCGGCACCGCAATATTACGAAAAAGCAGAATAAACTTTCCTTACCGGAAAAATCTGAAGGGCGCTGGAAACGGCGCCCTTTTTTTCGGGCTTTATGCTACCGCGTAACGCCCAGCCTGACATGCGGCTGTCGTCGGTGGTAAGGTAATTTATGGCCAAAGTAATCATCTGGTATGACGGTGCGTGCCCCCTGTGCATTCGCGAGATTGCATTGATGCGTCGGCTCGACGCGCGGCATGCGATCGATTTCCGCGACATAGCGCCTGCGAATGCGGTGTGTCCGCTTGACCGTCAATTGATGCTCGCGCGCTTCCACGCCAGCGAAGACGGCGTTATCCTATCTGGCGCCGCCGCCTTTGCCGCCATGTGGCGGGCCATACCATTGCTGAAACCGCTTGGCTTCATCGCCCGCAATGCGTTCGTTCTTCATCTGCTCGAACGCCTCTATAACCGCTTCCTCATCATCAGGCCGCGCCTGCAAAAATTACTGGACTAAATATGCTCCGCGACACCTTCCCTGCGACGCGAAATGCTGCGCTGTCTCGTCTCACGCAGTTTGCGCCGCGCGCTGGCCACGCTTATGCGTCTGGCCGCAATACTGACCCCGGGCCAGATCACGCAGGCGCTGTGTCGAAGCTCTCGCCATATCTGCGCTATCGCATGCTAACCGAGCAAGAAGTCGTCGGTGCCACGCTTGGCCAACACAGCCTGCCAGCAGCCGAAAAATATGTGCAGGAAGTTCTGTGGCGCACCTATTGGAAGGGCTGGCTCGAGATGCGGCCGTCGGTATGGACACAATATCAGCAAGAGCGTGACCGGCAACGTAACAGCTTCCCCAACGCCCGCGCGATCCGCAGTGCAGAAGCTGGCGAGACCGGCATCGAAGGGTTTGACGACTGGGCGCGCGAATTGGTGCAAACCGGCTATCTCCACAATCATGCAAGAATGTGGTTTGCTTCAATCTGGATATTCACCCTGCGCCTGCCATGGGCTTTGGGCGCGGACTTTTTCCTGCGGCATTTGGTCGATGCAGACGCGGCAAGTAACACCTTGTCATGGCGCTGGGTGGCTGGCCTGCAAACGGCTGGCAAAACCTATCTTGCGACGGCCGATAACATTGCGCGCTATACCAACGGCCGATTTGTCCCAAAGGGCCTGGCGACCGTAGCATCGATGCCGGCGGACGTGTCAACACCGGCGCTGCGTCCTTTGCCGCAAGCCGCGTTTTTCGACGCACATAAGCCTGCATATCTGCTGGTGACGTCGGAGGATATGCACCCTGAGTCTGTCTTTGGCGCACCTGCCAAAATCATCGGTGCCAGCATCTTGGTCGACCCGGAAACCTTGTGGGGCGACAATGCCAGAGCCTTTGTCGCGGCCACGACCAATGACGTCACTGAACGCGTTGGTAACGCCTTCAAATGCCCGACAACATTGCTCGGTAACTTGGATTCAGCGGCCCTTATTGCCCAAGCCCGCGCAGCAGGGGCGGAACAAATCGTCACATCCTATGCCCCAACTGGCCCAGTAGCCGATGCGCTTTCCGGCATCGCTCCAATATTGGCCGCCGAAGGCGTTACCCTGGTTCAAGTCCGACGCGCTTGGGACGAAAACTTCTGGCCACATGCAACGAAAGGCTTCTTCCCTTTCAAAGAAAATATTCCCAAAATCCTTAGGGTCAGGACCACTTAAATCCACCATCGCGGCGTCAAAATGGCAAAGATATCGAAGTGAAATGGCCGCCGCAGGCAGTAATTCTGCCTGCAAGGGCATTTTGCTTTGAGATCGAAGCCATTTTGGCGTCCTTCGGATTTGACCCATTTTATCCATTGCCACGTTGGCAAGCTTGGACTTAGAACCACTAAGCCCTGCGCTTGCCGCCTGGCACTGAACAGTATGGCCTCAAACCGCGAAGGTGGATTTAATAGGTCCTGACCCTAAGGAAATGGGCCTTTACAGATAGGCTGCAGATATCTGTTGCGTGATAAACGTCGAAGTGTATTGTTAGAACAATACACAAGGAGATAAGCCATGCGCAAGTCAATCTGCCTTCTGCCGCTCCTCGCCCTATCGCTTGTTGGTTGCGGCGAAACCATTTCCGGTGCGGTTAAGGATGTCAAAGCCATAGAGGAAAACGGCTTTGCCGACGGCAAGACAGTATCCAGCAGCGCCGTCACGACGGATGCATTCAGCACAGTTAAGGCGCTGGGCCCGGATAATATCGTGTTTGTCACCGGTGACGCTTTTACCATCAAGGCCGAAGGCAATGCGAAAGCGGTCGCCGCGCTGCGCTACAAGATGGATGACAAAGCGATTGTCATTGGCCGGGAAAAGGGCAGTTGGTTTGGCGATGAAGGCAAAGGCGTCACGGTAACGATCACTGCGCCCGCGTTGTCCGCCGCCTCGCTCGCGGGGTCAGGTGACTTTACCGCTGACCGGATGACGGGCGACATTGTCAAAGTGAAAGTCGCCGGATCAGGCAGCTTGAACGTCGCCAATGTAGAAGCGAAGAAGCTGGAGACCAAAATCGCAGGTTCCGGCAACGCTGTTGTTTCTGGCAAGGTTGACCTCGCCGATTTCGCGGTGGCAGGTTCCGGCAGCGTCAACGCGCAGAAGTTGAATGCAACTGACGCCGATGTGTCTATTGCGGGTTCCGGCGACGTTCGGTTAACCGCGACAGGTAAGGTCAAGGCAAAGGTCGCTGGCAGTGGTGATATCAATGTCACCGGCGGCGCGGCCTGTGATGCAAAATCCATAGGTTCAGGAAGCATAAATTGCTCCTAAATCAAGGCAGCCTTAGCGCATGAGCAATTGGTGGGACAGAAACGTCGTGCCGCGCTTAATCGGTTGCGCATGTACGCAACCTGCGGTGATGCGCGACAGAGCTAAAGTGGTACCCTTTGCCGCCGGAGATGTGCTGGAGTTGGGCTGCGGTGCGCCTAACCTCGATTATTATGACTGGAACAATGTGCGTTCGCTGTCAGGTGTGGACCCATCTGCTGAATTGCTTGCCCGCGCACAGCTCGCGTTGGAAAGCAAAGGGATAAAAGCCAACTTCATTCCCGGCGTCGCAGAGGCGCTCCCCTTCGCCAGCAGCAGTTTCGACTGCGTTGTCACAACCTTCACGCTATGTTCGGTGCAGGACCCAAGCGCCGCTTTATCAGAGGCAAAGCGCGTGCTTAAGCCCGGTGGTCGATTGCTGTTCGTCGAACATGGCCGTGCGCCAGATTCGTCGGCCGCTGCGTGGCAAAACCGTATCGAGCCGATCTGGAAACGGATTGCCGGAGGTTGCCATTTGACCCGGCCAGTGACTCAGGCCATATCTGACGCTGGCTTTGTGTGTAATGCGCCGCAAGGGCATTATATGAAAAGGACACCAAAATGGCTTGGCTGGGTCGAATGGGGCGAGGCAAGATTGGCGGACTAACCGTCGCTTTGTTGCTGTCCGCAGGCTTGAACATCGCGGCACCAGTGGCGGCGGAAGACCGCAAGATGCTGGTCGCCAGTTTTGAAAACATTTTGGTTACTGGTGACATTCATGTCGAAGTTCAGACTGGAAAGGCCCCGTCCGCCCGCGTGTCAGGCGACAAACGCGCTTTGGATGCGCTAAAGCTGGAACGGGTGGGTATGACCTTGCGGGTCCGGCTTCAGGGTGCCCTCAACGATGCGAAGGGCGCTCGAATGACTCAGCCCGTCGTGGTGCGGCTATCCACACAAAATATCAAAAACATGGCCGTCGCCGGCAACGGAAGTTTGAAAATTTCCAATGTCGAACAAGCCGACGCCGTCCGTATGCTGATTACGGGCAACGGTTCGATCTTTGTAGACTCGTTGGTTGCCGACAAATTTTCCGCAGACATCAATGGAAACGGCCAAATCGGTATCAGCAGGGGTAATGCCCGCCAAGGTCAAATCACGCTTAATGGCGCTGGCAAGTTTGACGCTGCTGACGTCAAAATGCGTATGGTTCGCCTTGAACATATCGGCAATGGCGACTCCAAAATAAATGTCGCCGAAGAAGCCGATATTTTTAATCGCGGCGCAGGCAATATTAGCGTTACTGGAAGTGGAAGCTGTTTCATTAAACAGGCTGGGAACGCCGCTATCAATTGTGCTCAGATCGAAAAAGGATCGCGTTAATGACCTTAAGCCCGTTTAGTCGGTACGGTGCCTTTGCCATCGCACTGTCTCTCACCGCCTGCAATATGCCTGCCAATGGCGTAACCTCGGCCGCTGGTTGCACTCCAGGCGCAGCCGCAGGCCAGTCCATAGCGGGACTGGAGCAAGTGATCTTATGCGTCACCAATGCCACCAAAACGCATAGCTTCACCGTTGAGGCCGCAAGAACAAGCGCAGAGCAAGCCAAGGGGCTTATGTTTCGGACGGACCTGCCCGACAATGCGGGTATGATTTTTCCTTTTCCAGAACCGCGCGTTGCGAGTTTCTGGATGAAAAATACTGTTATCCCCTTGGACATCATCTTCGTGCGCGCGGATGGCACGATTGAGAGTATCGCCGACAACACAATCCCTTATTCCACAACACCCGTTGTGTCGGGCGAGCCAGTTGCTGCTGTGCTGGAATTGCGCGGCGGTCTCGCGGCTGAACTGGGAATTGTTGCCGGCGACAAGGTGCAATGGACAACGAAATAAGGATTGCGCGGAATCATGCTTGGTCCTAATCGCAAAAGCCATGGGTATTCTAAGTAAAATCTTCACCTGGTGGGACGGCGCGACGATTGGCACGTCAATCTATAGCTGGCGCAAAGGCAAGGCTGTGGGCGCTGACGCCTTAGGCAATCGATATTATCAATCATCCGACGGCAAACGCCGCTGGGTGATCTATAACGGCCCCAATGATGCAAGCCGCGTATCGCCCGATTGGCATGGCTGGTTGCATGGCACACATGATGGCGATCCGGAGAGCTACTTGCCGCCACACAGGGGCTATGAAACCGCAGCGGTGCCAAATCTCACAGGCACCGATGCTGCCTATCGTCCAGCAGGGTCCATTGAGCGTGGCGGCCATCGTGCACGCGCGACGGGTGATTATGAGGCATGGAGTCCCGACGCATCATGATCCGCTCGCGCGGTTTAATCTGGTTGCCGCTGTTGGCAACGCTTGCCGCGTGCGGTGCTTCAGAGGACGAAACGCTTGCGCCCGCGAAATCGGGCGAGGCCCTTGCGACCAGCGACAAAATTGTGGCCATGTCCGGCGCAAATATTGGTACCCCCATGGCAGAACGCGTTGCCGTGCTTGGCCTTTTGAACAAGCGAAATGGTCAAACGCGGGACGTTGAGCTAAAACCTGGCGAAGCTATTCGCTTTGACAAGGTGGTCATCCGACTCAGGGCTTGCGAGAAAACAGCGCCGTGGGAAACTCCACCTGACGAAGGTGCATTTGTGCAGTTGCTCGTGAATGAGCGCCCCCCCGGCACGACTGAGGCCGAAAGATGGCGTAATGTTTTTTCGGGCTGGCTGTTCAAGGAAAATCCCGCAGCCAATGTTGTCGAGCACCCGATTTACGATGTGTGGATCAAGACTTGCAAAATGCGCTTCCCCGGCGAAGAAGCGCCCGTAGAGAAGAAATCTTCTGAAGAAGCTCCTGCAGCGGATCCAGCAGCCAAAGCGCCGTCAAGTGAACCCCAGTCGCCGCCTGAGGCCGCCCCCGCTGCGGTTGAAGAAGCCAGCCCTGACGGGGCTTGAACGGCGTTCGTTAGGGCAGCCTCAAGCAGTTTAAGATACGCGCTTTGCGTCATTTCGATTGCCCCTAGGCTGGCCAAATGGTCGGTCATGAACTGGCAATCGAGCAATTCAAACCCGCCCAGTCGAAGCCGTGCGACCAGCCACGCCAAAGCAACCTTCGACGCGTCGGTTTCGCGCGAGAACATGCTTTCCCCGAAAAACGCGCGCCCCAAGGCCAGCCCGTAAAGCCCGCCCACGAGGCGACCTTCCGACCAGCATTCGATGCTATGTGCCCGCCCCTGTTGGTGCAAGCGGCAGAAAGCCTCTTCGATATCTGGATTAATCCAGGTGTCGCGTCGGTCCGCTTGCGATTCGGCACATGTGGCAATGACCTGCGCAAATGCGGTGTCGGCAGTGACCACAAACCGATCCTGCCGGATAGTTTTGGCAAGCGACCTTGACACACGAAAGCCATCCAGTGGCATAACCGCCCGAAACTCTGGTTCAATCCAAAAGGTATCGGGGTCATCACGGGCGTCGGACATCGGGAATATGCCATTGGCGTAGGCCTGAAGCAGTAAATCCAGATCGATGGGCAAATGATGTCCTTTCGTGTCCGTCCTATTTAGGGTCAGGACCACTTAAATCCACCTTCGCGGCGTCAAGACGTCCTTCGGATTTGACCCATTTTGCCCATTGCCGCGTTGGCAAAGCTAGACTTAGAACCACTAAGCCTGCGCTTTGCCGCCTTGCACTGAACAGTATGGCCTCAAACCGCGAAGGTGGATTTAAGTGGTCCTGACCCTACCTATCTCGAATTGCGCCGACGCATGCAATGGATTATAGCGTACATAATCGCCCCGGCAGAGTTAGGCTCTTCAATGGCCAACTCCACCGGGGCGCATCATTTCAAGCAAAGTCAGGGACCGCATATGACCCGCCGCCGCAAAATATACGAAGGCAAGGCCAAGATTCTTTATGAAGGTCCTGAACCCGGCACGTTAATCCAATATTTCAAGGATGATGCCACCGCCTTCAATGCCCAGAAAAAGGGCACAATTTCCGGTAAAGGCGTCATCAACAACCGCGTGTCGGAACATGTCTTTACGCGGCTGAGCCATATCGGCATCCCGACGCACTTCATTCGTCGCCTCAATATGCGCGAACAGTTGATCCGTCAGGTTGAGATCGTCCCCATCGAGGTCATCGTGCGCAACGTGGCCGCCGGTTCCTTGTCCAAACGCCTTGGTATCGAAGAAGGCACGCCGCTTCCGCATACCTTGCTCGAATATTGTTACAAGGACGACAGCCTTGGCGACCCATTGGTTGCAGAGGAGCATATCGCCTGCTTTGGTTGGGCGACACAGGAGGAAATGCAGGACATTTCGTCCATGGCGATCCGCATCAATGACTTCATGTGTGGTATGTTTGCCGCCATCGGCATCCGGCTTGTGGACTTCAAACTTGAGTTTGGGCGCTTGTTCGATGGCGATTTTTCGCGGATCATCCTGGCCGACGAAATCAGCCCTGATGGTTGCCGCTTGTGGGACATTGAAACCGGTGAGAAGCTGGACAAGGACCGGTTCCGTCGTGACCTTGGCGGCGAAGCCGAGGCCTATCAAGAAGTCGCCCGCCGCCTTGGCTTGATGCCGGATGAAAGCGAAGGGGCCGTTCTCGATATGGTAAGCCACCGATTACGCAAAGGTAAGTGAATCAATAATTTACATAAGAATATATTGCAGTCTCCAAGCTTTTGCGGAAGACTGTAGCGTGTGAGAATCGCGCTTAACCTTCTATCTGCGGTTGCAATCTTTTTTGCTGGAGCGACATCCTCGCTTGCCGCGCCTGCAGAGCGGACTCAGCCGTGGAACGCCGAGACATCCGACCTCGAACCGGACGCCAGCATCATTTACGGGCGGCTACCCAATGGTCTGCGCTACGCCATTCGTCCGAATCAGCGTCCACAGAATCAGGTGCTGGTTCGCATGACCATCGACTTCGGCTCCGCGGCGGAGGCGGAGGACGAGCAGGGTCTTGCGCATTTCATCGAACATATGGCCTTTAACGGCAGTACCAATGTGCCTGAGGGCGAAATGGTCAAAATGCTTGAGCGGCTTGGTCTGTCCTTTGGTGCCGATACCAACGCCTCGACTGGCTATACGCAAACGGAGTATAAATTAGACTTGCCAAAGTCGGACCCGCATCTGATTGAACGTGCGCTGTTTTTGATGCGTGAGACGGCGCGGGAAATATCGTTCAAGCCGGCAGCAATTGACCGCGAGCGCGGGGTTATTTTGGCGGAAAAAAGCGCGCGCGAAAATTTTGGTTTTCAAAGCGGACGTGCGGCGAACAACCTGTTTTACCCGGGTACTTTTTACGCCACGCGTTACCCCATCGGCACAACCGATGTCATTCAATCGGCACCTGCGGAGCGGATGCGCGCGCTGTATCGCAAATATTATCGCCCGGACCGCATCAAAATCATCATCGTTGGCCCGGTAGATCCCGTGGCCATTGAACGCGAACTGGTGGCCAAATTTGCGGACTGGCGCGCGGATGCGCCGCCATTGGGCGCACTCGACCAGTGCCTATTGGATACCAACCGCGCATTATCCGCGCAGAGCTTCGTACATCCAGAGATTAGCGAGAGCATGAGTGTTCAGCAGTTTTTGCAGGATAAAAAGCGGCCTGACACCTTAGAACGCGGGATGATTGAGCTCAAAATGGGCATCGCAAGCGCGATCATATCACGCCGCATGGCGCGCCGATCCCGCGAAGAAGACATGCCGTTTTTGGGTGGCGGTGTGACTTTCGACTTCGGTCTGTGCGACCAATATGCAACCATTGGCTATGGCGTCGCGGGTAAGGACGGCAGTTGGCGTTCATTGCTCGCCTTTACCGAGCAAACTGTTCGCCAAGCCGTGGAATATGGGTTTGAAGAATCCGAGATTGCCGAACAGATAAAGCGTCTGGACGCACAATATGAAAATGCCGCCAAAGATGAAGGTACAGAATCAAGCGCCGCCATTGCAAACGCCTTGGTCAGTCTGGACGAGGACGTGTACAACTCGGACAAATATCGCCAGTTGTTGTGGCAACAGATACGCCCGTTTATAACACCGGCGGCGATCACTTCCGAATTTGCATTTTGGTTCCGCCAAATGGATCGACCGCAGATTTTCCTGACAACAAAGCAGAGCGCGGCTATTCCCGAGGATGAGATATTGGCCGCTTATGCCGTCAGTCAGGGAACGCCAATTGCTGCGCCGATGGCGCGGGCGGCGTCAAGCTTTGCTTACACAGACTTCGGCCCCGCCGGAGCTGTCATTGCCGACAAGACGATTGCAGATTTGGGCATTCGCACCATCCGCTTTGCCAATGGCGTGTTGCTGAACCTTAAAAAAACCGATTTTGAAGACAATCGAGTCCGCTATTCGCTGCGCATTGATGGTGGCCAGCTGCATTTTGGTACGCAAAATGCTGTCTTGGCCTTACTGATGTCGGCGACATATGTTTCTGGCGGCCTTAAAGCCCATGATATTGAAGATTTGCGATCCATCTTGGCCGGAACAACGGTGTCCCCCGCATTCGGTGTTGCCGACAGATATTTTGGCGCAGCCGGTGCTGTGGCACCAGCGGATTTGGTGCGGCAATTGCAAGTCATGGCAGCATATACCACCCATCCGGGCTATTCGGAAAATGCCCTTCGCCTGTTTCGCCGTCCGCTGCCCGAATTATATGCGCGATTGGACGCTGTTCCGGGGTCCGCGCTTTCGGTCGCCATGTCGAGCATCATGAACGATGATGATCCGCGCTTTACGCTGCCGCCTCTCAAGGCCCTACAGGGTGCAGATTTTGAAATGCTAAAGACGGTGTTGGGCGACGCATTAAAACAGAATCGCTTAGAAATCGCATTGGTCGGCGACTTGGATGAAGAAGCGGCCATCGCGGCTGTTGCACGCAGTTTTGGAGCCCTCCCGACGCGCGCGGATGGCGGGAAGGATTATAGCGCGCAACTTCAACCGGGCTGGAGCGCAAAGCGCGGGAATTTTGATATTCCCCATAATGGCGAGGCGAACCAGTTGGCGTGGCGCCGTATATGGACAACCACGGGCGATAATGACCAGAAAACCACCCAATCCATGGATCTTCTTGCACGCGTTGCGACGCTGCGTCTGACCGATGAATTGCGCGAGAAATTGGGTGCGACTTATGGCGTGTCCGCGCAGTCCGACATGTCCAACCTGTATCTGCAGCGGGGCACATTTTCCGTATCTACCGCTGGCGACCCCAAAGATATTGCGACGATAGAATCGACTGTCGACCAAGTCATATCGGCGTTGGTAAAGTCACCGGTTGATCCCGACGTGTTCGAAAGGGCGCGCAAACCCGTGCTTGAAAGCTACGCCGATTGGAAAAAGCAAAACGACACTTGGCTTGGTGTCGTTGCGGAGGCACAGACAAGCACCAACAAGTTGAGCCGCTTCCGACAAGCCGAGGCAAATTTTGCGTCGATAACCACGCAGGACCTGTGGGCATTGGCCAAGCTTTATTTGAGCAAAGCTGCAGAGTTCACATTCCGCGCACTACCCGATGAAATGGTCAGCGGTGGCCTAGAATCCGCCGAATAGCGTTCGAAGCCGTTTCGTCTCAATTTTGGCGGCTCACCTTTTCAAAAAAGCGCGGCCATGGCATCAATAATCGCCGCAGAGTCTAGCCGATATTCCCTGTATAAGTCAGGCAAATCCCCCGTCTGACCGAAACGATCCGTGCCCAGCGGACTGACACGCAGGCCGTGCACGCCGCCCAGCCAGGACAGAGCGCCGGGGGAACCGTCAATCACCGTCACAATGCCTGCGTCGGGTGCCAATATGGATAACAAATCCTCCACATGACATGTTTGCGCGTTCAGGTCTGTCCCGCGCGCAGCCTTGCTCGCGGACCATTCACGATGCAGCACATCGGGCGAGGTCACGTTCAAAACGCCTAAACCGGGAATATCATCCAACATTTGTTCATAGGCTGCCAACACCTCAGGCGCGATGGCCCCTGTAAATGCGATAGCCGCTTCTGCGCCTGCCGTGGGTGGCCGCAACCAATATCCACCTTTGAGAGCATCCGCCTCCCAATCCGTATTGGCCCGTTCGACTTGCGCGACCTGACGCGTACTCAACCGCAGATAGACAGAGCTTCCCTCCGGCTTTTGCAGATATTCAAACGCCCACCGCATGAATAGAGCAACTTCATCGGCATAGGCAGGTTCAAAATACGCAAGGCCCGGCTGCCCCATGCCAATCAACGGCGTGTTAATAGACTGATGCGCGCCGCCCTCCGGTCCTAGAGTCAAGCCGGACGGCGTTCCGACCAGCAGAAAACGCGCATCGGAATAGCAACCATAATTCAGCGCATCGAGACCACGGGCGATGAATGGATCATACACCGTACCAACCGGAATAAGGCGCGTACCGAAATGCGGCGCGGCCAGCCCAAGCGACGTCAGCAGCAAGAAAAAATTGTTCTCCGCAATCCCCAGTTCAATATGCTGACCCGCCGCATGTGCTGCCCATTTCTGGGCGGACGGAATTTTGGCCTCACGGAATATATCGGCGACGTCGGACCGTCGAAACAGCCCGCGCTGGTTCACAAAACCGCCGAGATTGGTTGTCTGCGTCACATCAGGCGCAGTGGTCACGATCCGGTCTGCCAGCTCTTCGGATGATTTGGCAAGATCGAGAAGTACGTTGCCGAATGCCGCCTGCGTTGATTGTACATCACCCGACGGAACTGCGAAGCGTGCGGGCACGTGTATCTGCGGTGCTACTGGCTCTTCCGGCTTGGCGGCAAGAACGCTATCCCCGATGAAATTTTTGAGCCGTGCCGCCATATTGCCACCAAGACCGGCAAATGGTTCCCACTCTTGGCCTGCCTCAATGCCCATGGCCATACGAAGCTGATCAATCTGACCGGGGTTCATCATCCCCGAATGATTGTCCTTATGCCCCGCCAGCGGTAGGCCATAACCCTTGACCGTATAGGCAATGAACAAGGTGGGCCGTTCATCATCGGCACTGTCAAATGCATCCATCAAGGATTCGACGCAATGCCCACCCAGATTGGTCATCAATGCGGCCAGACCATCGTCTTCAAAACTATCGAGCAGCTTTTTCACATGCGGTTTACCGCCAATATCGGCCGTCAGGCGCGCGCGCCAAGCCGCACCGCCTTGATATGTGAGAACGGCGAATTCCGCATTAGGGCAATTTTCGATCCAGTCCTCCAGCGATTTCCCGCCGGGCCGGGCGAAAGCGGCACGCTGCAGCTTGCCATGCTTTAAGGTGATAACCCGCCATCCCGTGGTTTCGAAAATATCGTCAAAGCGCCGAAACATCCGGTCTGCCGTCGTGCTGTCGAGCGATTGCCGGTTATAGTCGACTACCCACCAACAGTTCCTTATGTCGTGCTTATACCCTTCAATAAGGCATTCGTAGATATTGCCTTCATCCAGTTCAGCATCGCCCATCAACGAAATCATCCGGCCTGCATTGCCCTCGTCTATCGATCCGTGCGCAATCAAATAGTCCTGAACCAGACTTGAAAAGGCGGTAATCGCCACGCCCAACCCTACAGAACCCGTGGAGAAATCCACCGGAATTTTATCCTTTGTCCGCGACGGGTAGCTTTGTGCGCCGCCAAGAGCGCGAAACTGTTGCAATTGTTCCAGCGACTGATTGCCCAGAAGATAATGGATGGCCTGCAGCACTGGCCCCGCATGTGGCTTGACGGAAACCTTGTCATTTGGGCGCAGCGCATGAAAATAAAGTGCCGCCATAATCGCCGTCATCGACGCGCAGCTTGCCTGATGCCCGCCGACCTTTAACCCGTCCCGCTTTGGCCGGATATGGTTGGCGTTGTGCACAATCCAAGAGGCCAACCAACGAAGCCGCGAATCGAGGGTTTCGATTGCTGCTATTTTCTCTTCACGCCTGTCGGCGACAATCTTGGCCATGGCTAATTTCCGCTTAAATTAAAGCAGGACTGTAGCTAGCACATCCCAGCATGTCCTTGCGTATCATAACGGTCGATGCCATAGAATTTGATAGATTATGCTTAAATTTATTGAATTAGATATATAATATGCCAAAAAATTACTTAGATACAATTGACCGCAAGATCATTGATTGTCTTCAATCAGATGGCCGAATGTCCAATCAGGAACTGTCGGAACGGGTCGGCTTATCGCCCAGCCCCTGTCTGCGCCGGGTCCGCCAGTTGGAATCCGACGGCACTATCACCCACTATGTCGCTTTAGTTGACCCTGATAAGATCGGCCTCTGCGTCACGGCATTTGTCCGCGTGCGCCTTGATCAACAGGATGATCGTCATTTGGAAAATTTTGAGACGGCCGTCGCCAGCTTTCCCGAGGTCATGGAATGTTATCTGATGACGGGTGAGGCAGATTATCAATTGCGCATATTGGTCGCATCCTTGACGCAATTTGAGGATTTTCTACGCCATCGGCTGACCCGGGTGAAGGGTGTTGCCAATGTGACCACAAGCTTTGCACTTCGGCCTGTCATCTACAAGACGTCAGTTCCCACTTTGGAATCCATTATATGATCGTGCAGCAGCCGTTAAATGAGGCCCAACTAAAATTTTCCGGACACAACAATCTTTTCAATCGAGAATGACCGCAATACGGTCGCATAAGGGCTAGGGTCCTGACCCTAAAGACCCGTTGGTGGAGTGACGTGATGAAACTGGAAAATGACCCCCTCGCTGCGTTTTGGATGCCGTTTACGGCGAACCGGGCGTTCAAGACGACGCCGCGGCAGCTCAAATCTGCGAAGGACATGCATTATACCAGCGATGATGGACGACAGGTCCTTGATGGCACCGCAGGGCTTTGGGCGGTCAATGCCGGTCACTGCCGGCCCACTATTGTCGAAGCGATCCAGAAATGCGCCGCAGAGCTTGATTACGCTCCACCATTCCAATTGGGACATCCGCTGGCGTTTGAACTGGCTTCGCGCCTCGCAACGCTCATGCCTGAAGGCCTCGATCGGATATTCTTTACCAACTCGGGCTCTGAATCGGTTGATACTGCTCTCAAAATTGCGCTCGCTTACCAACGCGCGATTGGCCAAGGCACACGCACCCGCCTGATCGGACGAGAACGCGGCTATAATGGCGTCGGCTTTGGTGGCATTTCGGTTGGCGGCATCGTCAACAACCGGCGGCAATTCGGCACCCTGCTTACGGGTGTTGACCATCTTCCGCACACCCATAATCTGGAACATAACGCCTTTACGATGGGCCGACCCGAATGGGGCGCGCATCTGGCGGATAATCTGGAGGCCATTGTCGCGCTGCATGGCGCGGAGACCATTGCGGCGGTCATTGTCGAACCCATGGCGGGTTCAACTGGTGTGTTGGTGCCCCCAATCGGCTATCTCGAAAAATTGCGTGAGATTACACGTAAGCATGGCATCGTGTTGATATTTGACGAAGTCATCACGGCTTTTGGCCGTGTCGGCGGTACGACAGCATCAGAAACCTTAGGCGTTACGCCCGACATTATTACGATGGCAAAAGGCCTGACAAATGCCGCCGTGCCGATGGGCGCCGTTGCGGTCAGCCGCCATATCCACGACGGCGTTGTCGAAGGTGGTCCCGATGGCATCGAATTGTTCCACGGCTACACCTATTCCGGTCACCCCTTGGCCGCAGCGGCAGCCTTGGCAACATTGGACCTTTACAAGTCGGAAGGCATTTTCGAACATGCTGGTTCGCTCCACGGCTATTGGCAAGACGCGGTGCACAGCCTGAAAGGCAAAAAACATGTCATCGACATCCGCAACATGGGCATCGTTGCGGCGATAGAACTTGCGCCAGTTGCCGCCGGCGTTGGCAAGCGCGGCATGCAATTATTCCACAAATGCTTCGACAATGGCGTGCTCGTGCGCGCAACAGGCGACATCATTGCGCTGTCGCCGCCGCTCATCCTACAAAAATCCCATATCGATGAAATCGTTGGACGGATCAGTGAATTGATCGAAACTGTCGATTAAAGCGACAGGACAATTTTTCCGACATGCTGCTTCGTCAAAAATGCTTCCTGCGCTTTGACGATATCGGATAGGTCGTAGGTTGCTGCTACTACCGGCCGGATTTCCCCGCGTTCGATATATGATACAAGATTTGGAAACACATCCGGTTCCAGTACGGTGCAGCCAATCAGGCGCAAATCCTTAAGGTACAAAGTCCGCAGATCAAGGTCTACAATGGGCCCAGAGATGGCACCTGAAACGCCATAACGACCGCCGCGTTTCAGGACGTTTAGGATAGCGCCGAACTGCGATCCTCCTACAATATCTACAGCGGCATCGAAATATTCCTGCCCAAACAAAGCTTCAAGATTGGCATCGCGTGGAACCACCCGAGACGCGCCCAACGACCGAACGATCTCCGCTTTTGCGTCGGCTGCCAGGGCGATCACCTCGGCACCACGCCTTTTGGCAAGTTGTACCGCGGCGGAACCAACACCGCCCGATGCCCCGGTGATCAGCACGCGTTCGCCCGCCTGCACATTAATCCGCGTCAGGATGTTTTCTGCGGTCCCATAGGCGCAGGGAAAGCTTGCCAGCTCAATATCGGACAGCTTTGAAACAACGCGGTGCGCATGCATGGACGGCACGCAGGTATAATCCGCAAAGCCTCCGTCGACTTCGGAGCCGAAATAGAGAATATCAAAGGCGCGCGGGCCGCGAAAGACAGGTTCAACCAACACGCGTTCACCAATGCGCGCTGGGTCAACATCATCGCCCACCGCCTCAATGCGCCCGCAGGCATCGGCACCCTGAATACGCGGAAATTGAAAGGCTGCGCCCGACCAGCCGTCGTCGCCAGCGCCGTCTATACCAGATGCCGCGCCCGCGTCCGTGGCTTCTGCGACCGACTTGGAATACCAGCCGATGCGGGTGTTGATATCGGTATTATTGACGCCCGCCGCCGCAACGCGGATCAATACCTCATTTGCGCGCGGTGTAGGCACATGCACGTCGTCCCGAACATCAAGCCTGTCATAGCCGCCATGGCCGGTCAGCAGGACCGCGCGCATATTGGCGGTTCTTGTCACTCGGCCCGTTCCAGCCCGAATTGGTTGAGATACCATTTCTGAAAGTTGAGCACGCTGCCTTCCTGGTCGGAATATCGGCCAGGCCGGTAGCGGCTGGACATGATGCCCGCCTGATTATTCTCCGTAATCACTTTGTCCTGCGTTGTTGTGGCATGATAGCCCCAGATCATTTTTTCAATGTCGACTTCCGCCTCGGTCGCGCGTCCGTCCACCAGCCAGATCATCTCAACATCGGTTGCCAATGCGCCGCGCGGCGTGAATTGGAACAGGATGGCGAAATGATCATCTGCAACAATTTGGCTGAACGGGCTGAAGCTTAAGTGCATCCGTCCACCATCCGCTTTCGTACGCTTGCCCATCAGCGGAGCAGGCGCAGAGCCATCTTGCGTTTCCGAGGCCCAGCCATCCTTGTTCATGCGTTGCATCAGCAGGCGCAGGTGGCTGCTACTGGGTGGCTCATCAATAGTGCCGATTGGGCGGCCTGCTGCGGCGGCACTTTCTTCCCACGCTTTTAACTTAGGCGCGAAGCTGGCGATTGCATCAGCTGGCCCCGAACTTGGCCCAGCGCCAACGGCAACAATCGATTCCGATGCATGCATTGAGCAGAATTCCGGATGCGATGGCACGCAATGATAACATTCAAAGAAATTTTCCACGACCAGTTTCCAGTTTGCCGTCGTGGGGTAACTACCCGCATGTGCAATGCGCGCGTCGGCAAAGCCGTGATAATCGAGAATGGCCCCCATATCGCCGAAGGTCGCGTCGAAATCGACTGGCTCATCTTCGCTCATATTGATGAAGATCAGGCCGTGGAACACGCGGATATGGCACGAAAACAGGCTGTTTTCCGCTTTGTCGAAATCTTCTGGCATAAGCCGCGCAGAAATAAGCCGCCCATCCAGACCGAAGGTCCAAGCGTGATAGGGGCAGACCAGGCGCGGCGCATTGCCGCTTTCCGATTGGCAGATCGTCGATCCGCGATGGCGGCAAACGTTGAAGAAGGCGCGGACACTGTCGGCATTTTCACGAATGACAATGATCTGTTCATTGCCAACCCGAAACAGGAAATAATCGCCCTTATTGGGGATACGCGACACATGGCCGGCCAGTAGCCATTTCTGGCTGATGACTTGGTCAAAATCCGCCTTGAACACCGCGTCGCTGGTGTAAAATTCCTGATCAAAGCTGTACCCGACCTGCGTCTTTGCGGCGAGCTGTTGCATGATATTATGTGATGTTTCAGTCATCATATTTTGATCCGGGCATTTGAAGGGTCATAAAGGGGCTTAAGCGAAGCGGTCACAGGGTAACGCACACCCGCAATTTCGATCTCATAATCATCAGGTCCGATTGGTCCGACCACACCCCCGTCTGCCGCATCGACATAGCCAAGCCCGCAAGCACCGCCGAGGGTGTGGGCGTACATGCCCGAACGGATATATCCGGCGATCCGGTCACCCTGCCAGATGGGTTCATTATGATACAGCATGGGTTCGGGTGACTTTAAAAGAAACTGCACAAGGCGCTGCTTCAGGCCAGTCTCCTTTTGCGCCAACAACGCATCACGCCCGATGAAGCCGCCAAATTTGTCCATCTTCACCGCAAAGCCGAGTCCGGCTTCTAAGGGCGTATCTTCATCGGTGATGTCATGCCCCCAATGGCGATACGCCTTTTCCATGCGCAGCGCGTTGAGCGCATGATAGCCGCAATGTTTCAGACCGAAATTGGTCCCCGCTAGAACAATTTCATCATAAACGCCGGTCATGAACTCGGTCGGGATGTAGAGCTCCCAGCCCAATTCCCCGACATAGGTGATCCGCGAGGCACGCACGATGGCATAGCCAAGTTCGATTTCCTGCGATGTCGCAAAGGGAAATGCCTCATGCGACAGATCATTGGGGCAAATCGATTGAAGCAAATCACGCGCATTCGGCCCCATGATCGAAATAACCCCCATGGCGGAGGATATGTTGGTCAAAACGGCATGCGCATCCTCAGGAATATGCCGCGAAAGCCAGTTGAAATCCTTCGTTTCTGTCTCTGCCCCAGTCACGATGAGATAGGCCGTCTGCGACAACCGGGTGACCGTCAAATCCGCTTCAATCCCGCCTTTGTCATTGAGCCACTGCGTGTAAATCAGCTTGCCCGGTGCCACATCGACGTCATTGGCGCATACGCGGTTCAGGACGGCACAGGCATCGCGCCCTTCCAGCCGGAATTTCGCAAAGGAGCTTTGGTCAAACAGGCCCACAGCCTCGCGCACGGCCTTGCACTCTTCAGCATTCGCCTCAAACCAGTTCTGACGGCCATAGCTATATTCATATTTGGGCGTGCTGCCCGGCGCGCCATACCAATTGGGGCGTTCCCAGCCAAAAGCTTCCCCATGGCAAGCGCCTGCGGCGACCAGCCGATCATGAATGGCAGAGCGGCGGACGCCACGCGCGGTTTCATACTGCTTGAACGGATAATGCGTCGCGTAGAGCAGCCCAAGGCTCTCGGTCACGCGCTCACGCAAATATTTCCGGTTAATCTGGAACGGCATGTTACGGCGAATATCGACCGTCCACAGATCAGCAGGCGGAATTCCGTCGCGGATCCAATCGGCCATAACCTTGCCAACGCCGCCTGCGGATTGCAAGCCGATGGAGTTAAGGCCCGCCGCGATAAAGCAGCCCTTTAATTCGGCACTTTCGCCCAAATGGTAACGCACATCGGGTGTGAAGCTTTCGGGGCCGCAGAAGAATTTCTGTATACCTGCTTTTTCAAGCGCAGGAACGCGGCGCATCGCATCCATCAACAGCGGTTCGAAATGCTCAAAACTGCCTGCGATTTCGTCAAAGCAGAAATCTTCTGAAATGCCGTCCATACCCCATGGCCGGGCATTGGGTTCAAACGCGCCGACGAGCAACTTGCCCGCATCATATTTATAATAGCCGCAATAATCATAATCGCGCAGAACGGGGAGCGTGTTGTCGATACCCTCCACCCCTTCAAACAACACATAATAATGCTCGCATGCATGCAATGGCGCAGCCACGCCGATGCTTGCCGCCAGATCGCGCGTCCACATGCCGCCACATATCACGACATAATCGGCATCAATCGAACCTTCTGCCGTATCAACGCCCGTTATCCGGTCGCCATTGTGACGGATTTTGGTGACTTTCGTATTTTCGAATATTTTTGCGCCGCCGGTGCGTGCGCCTTTGGCAAGCGCCTGCGTTATGTCGACCGCGTTGGCGTAACCATCACTCGGGATATGAATGCCGCCGACGACGTCATCGACATTGACGATGTTCGCGAGCTCTTTGATTTCTTGTGGCGTCACCACATGGACAGGTAGATCAAACACTTTCGCCATGGAGGCGCTGCGTTTCAGTTCTTCAAAACGCTCTGCATTGGTTGCCATCGATATGGAACCGCACTGGCGATAGCCCGTCGCTTGCCCGGTTTCCGCCTCAAGCCCCCGATACAGCTCACCTGTATATTTTGCGAGCTTGGTCATGTTAATCGACGGACGCAATTGTCCCACCAGGCCTGCCGCATGCCATGTCGTCCCGCTGGTCAATTGCTTGCGTTCAAGCAGCACGACATCGTCCCAGCCAATCTTGGTCAGGTGATAGGCAATCGAACAACCGATAACACCGCCACCGATAATGACGACCTTCGCCTTTTTGGGGAGTTCAGCCACTAGATTACACCTTCATTTTTGCGTTATCGGGATCATAGGCCGGGTGCTCCAGTACCGTTCCAACGCGCCGCTCGCCCTGCAGCATGATGTCAAAACGCGACCCCGGCGCTGCAATCTCAATCGGCACACAGGCAAAGAACAGGCTTTTACCCACACGGTGCCCATAGCCACCTGACGTCGTAAGGCCGATGCATTGGTCGCCGACCAAACATGGTTCCGCGCCGCGCACGTCGACATTGGCGGCATCCACCTCACCGTAGACTATGCGGAAACGGTCTGGCGCTTCTAGTGTTGCTTGCTTGCCGACAAAGCCATCCTTGTTGAAATTGATGAAGCGCGGCATGTCGGCCTCGATCATTGTCAATTCGTTGGTCAGCTCCGACCCCCAAGCCTTATAGCCTTTTTCGATCCGCATCGTATTTGCGGCATATAGCCCGTAATTGACGATGCCATATTCCTGCCCAGATTCCCAAACGGCATCATACAGCGCCGCAAGATCCTCCATCGCCGGATGCAGCTCCCACCCAAGCTCACCGGCATAAGACACACGCAGCGCGCGCATTTTTATGCCCGCGATTGTTATCTCTTGACCGCTTAACCAGCGGAAACCCGCATTACTAAGGTCAGCATTGGTCAACTTTGCCAAAACGTCACGGGAAAGCGGGCCGTTCATCACCAGGACACCAAGGTCCATCGTCAAATTGCGGATGGTTACATCTTCCTGCGGTAATTTGCTTTGAATCAGCAAATCCCAATCGCGCTGTTCGGCGGCCGCCGCCGACAGGCAATAAAAATGATCATCGGCAAAGCGTGTCACCGTCATTTCGCCATAAATGCGTCCCTGAACCGACAGGGGATGAACCAAGCCGATACCGCCCAATTTTTTGGGCATGCGGTTGGCGCAAATACGGTTGAGGAAAGCCTCCGCATCGGGGCCACACACGTCATATTTGGCAAAACCGGACAGATCGAGCACGCCGACGCCTTCGGCAACGGCCTTCACCTCGGCGGCGACCGCGTCGAAACTATTGGTGCGTTGGTAGCCGCCTTGCTCCTCGGCCCCGTCAAGCGCGAAATATTTGGGCCGTTCCCAGCCATAGGTTTCGCCATAGACAGCACCCGCCGACAGCAATGTACCATATAAAGCGCTGGTCTTTTGTGGACGACCGTCGGGTTCTTCTTCACCCGGAAGCCGCGTCGTAAATGTCATCCGGTAATCGAGGAAAACCTTGTCGCGGCTGTAATGTTCGTCCGCATAAGGGCCATAACGGCGCGGGTCGAACTCGGTCATGTTGATGTCGGCATCACCAAACACCATCCATTGCGCCATATATTTGCCAGCACCGCCGCCTTGCGCAATACCAAAGCTGGTGCCGCAGCAATGCCAGAAATTCTTCAGCCCTACCGCTGGCCCCAATAATGGCCCGCCATCTGGGGTATGCGGGATAGCGCCATTGACAAAGCGCCTCAGCCCAACCTCGCCAAATATCGGCATCCGCTCAATCGCGCGTTCAAGCCATGGGGCAATCCGCTCCAGATCTTCGGGGAACAGCTCGCTGGTCGAATCCCATTCCGGGTGTCCGCCGCGTGGTGCCCATGCCTCGGCCAGGCCGGTCGTTTCATACACGCCTATCAGGCCGCTTTTCTGTTCCTGCCGGAAATAGCCCGATACATAAGGGCAGCGCATAACCGGGATTTCTTCCTCGCGATCCTTAAAGGCTGGAATGGGATCGGTGACGACATAATGATGCTCCATATTAGTCACCGGAATATCGATACCTGCCATTTGCGCGATTTGCCGCGCGTAGCAACCTGCGGCGTTCACGACGATTTCTGCTCTAATCGTCCCTTTTTCGGTTTCGACGTCCCATTCGCCGGTCGGCAATTGGGTCAGCCCCGTCACACGGTTTTTGCGGACAATCTTTGCGCCCATGTTTTTCGCACCAATGGCAAGCGCATTGCAAATACCGGAAGGATCAGCATGTCCGTCTTCGGTTGTACGCGCGCCAGCAATGACCCCGTCGAGCGTCATGAAGGGATTATGGCGCAGGATTTCCTCTGGCGGGATGATTTCCATGTCAAAGCCGATGATTTTGGAAAAGCCTTGTATATAGCGCATCCACGCCAACTCGCGCTCGTTCGTCGCAAGGCGAATTCCGCCCGATGTATGCCAACTCACATATTGCCCCGTCAGCCCTTCAAGCTTGGGATAGAGCTGATTGCTGTAAGCATGCATTTTGGCGAGGTTGTAGCTGCCGGTGATGTTCGGGCACTGCCCGGCGGCGTGCCAAGTAGAGCCGGAAGTCAGCTCATCCTTTTCAATCAACACGCAGTCGGTCCATCCAAGTTCAGCGAGATGGTAGAGCAAAGAAGCGCCCATTATGCCTCCGCCAATGATGACAACCCGCGCCGATGTTTGCATGACAGCCGTGCTCCTTTAGGCATTAAATTCGTCGAACCTTAGGGCGGGTTCAAGGTCAGGCACAAATGGGGAATATGACGGGATCGGTTAAAAAAATTTTTGGATCATAGCCGTCAGTGTCTGTAAGGACGGCAGTATAAAATTATGTTGTGAAGGTCAGCTATGCGGGTTGCGTTGATTACAGGTGCTGCACAAGGGGTCGGCTATACGACAGCGAAGACGTTTGCCGCGATGGGATATCATGTCGTCCTGACAGATGTGCAGCCGCTTGATGCGCAAATCGAAACGCTATCGGCACTTGGCGGAAGCGTGTCCGCTTTGTCGGGTGACATTTCCTCGGAAGCTTTCGTGACCGAACTGGCCGAAAAAGTTGCGTGCGATCACACGGCATTAGACGTCCTTGTGAACAATGCCGGTATCAGCATGATATGCCCCGCCGAAGACACAAGTCTAGACCATTGGCAGCGCGTCATGAGCATAAATTTGACCGGACCGTTTTTGTTGTGCCGGGAATTTGGCAAGCAAATGCTTGCGCGTCGGCGGGGTAACATTGTCAACGTCGCCTCCATTGCGGGTTTGCACGGCGTTATCGACCGTTCGGCCTATAACGCGTCAAAACATGGGCTGATCGGATTAACACGCACACTTGCCGCCGAATGGGGCGGTCGCGGCGTGCGCGTCAACGCTGTGTGCCCTGGCTGGATCAAAACCGAAATGGACGAAGCCGACCAAGGTTCGGGCGCTTATTCCGATTCAGACATTATCAACCGCGTGCCCATGGGCCGTTTTGCAAAACCAGAAGATGTTGCGCGCGCCATTGCGTTTCTGGCGCAGGAAGACAGCTTCATAAACGGCGTTAGCCTTCCCGTGGACGGCGGATGGGTCGCGGATGCCAGTTGGGACGATCTGCGTTTGAAAAAACGTTGAAGGATTTTGCATGGCGTTGCGCAAACGACGCCCCCTTTTTACCGTCATAGCCCAGTCACAGTTGATATCTAAAGCGAACACGTCTGTTCAAAAATCTTAACTGTAAAGCGACGTTCAATGGCGACCATTTCCATTTCGGTCCGGAAGTTAGATGTTCAAGCCTATGTCTTATGCACCGTCCGGGTGCTTTGGATCGCTGTACCGTTGGCGGTTTTGTTACCATTGCACCTCGTCTGGCATTTGCTGAAACTGCCTTCGCCATGGGCTATGCTGTTCCTGCGCATTTGCGCACGCGCACTGGGCGCGCGTGTAACGGTTTACGGAAATCCATTGCGCAAAGATGTATTCTTTGTCGCCAACCATATCTCGTGGCACGATATCCCGATTTTGGCGGGGATTACCGGGTCTTCTTTTGTGGCGCAGGATGGCGTTAGGGATTGGCCAATCATTGGCTGGCTCGCCAAACTGAACCGCACCATTTTCATCAGCCGCACCGAAAAGCAAAATGTCGCCCAGCAAGTGGCCGAATTGCGCGAAGCAATTGCGGAGAATTGGTCCGTAACGCTGTTTCCAGAAGGTACGACGTCCGATGGCCGTGGGCTTTTGCCGTTCAAACAATCCTTGTTTGCGACCTTGGCTCCGCCACCCAAACCCATGATGATTCAACCTGTGTTGCTCGATTTCGGCAATGATGGGCCACAGATAGCTTGGCTGGGCGAAGAAACCGGCTGGGAAAGTGCTTGGCGCGCCTTTACGCGGCCCGGCACCTATGATGTTGGTGTGCATTTCCTCGAACCGTTCGACCCCGGCGCGCTTGCTGACCGTAAACTTGTGTGCGCCCTTGCGCGGACACGGCTGGCTCAGGCATTATCTGCAAAGCTTGGTTACGACGTGTGCTAGGGTCAGGACCACTTAAATCCACCTTCGCGGTTTGAGGCCATTTTATTCAGTGCAAGGCGGCAAAGCGCAGGACTTAGTGGTTCTAAGTCCAAGCTTGCCAACGCGGCAATGGACAGTATGGGTCAAATCCGAAGGACGTCTTGACGCCGCGAAGGTGGATTTAAGTGGTCCTGACCCTAGAACAGCCCGTCACGCTTCCATAGGCGCAGGAATAGCAAAATAATTCACCCAATCGGCCAAATTTTTCAATTGTGGCCAGGCATCGACGGCGCTCTAACTTTTTCAATCAGCGGGTAACGCATTTTGAAAAAAACTGGGTGCAATCATGAAAATCGGATTTATCGGGCTTGGTAATGTCGGCGGGAAACTGGCGGGAAGCCTGATCCGTAACGGACATGATGTAACTGTCCGTGATCTTGATGACGCTTTGGTCGCCGAATATGTTGCGCGCGGCGCATCGTCGGCACCCTCCCCGAAAGCATTAGGTGAGGCGGTTGATTTAATCGTCACCTGCCTGCCATCGCCTGCCGCCAGTGCGGCCGTGGCCGAAGGCGAAGATGGCTTTTTGCAAGTGATGCGCCCGGGGCAAGTGTGGCTGGAAATGAGCACCACCGATTATAGTGAAATCATACGGCTCGGTGCGCTCGTCGAAGCGCGCGGCGCGATGTTTATGGAATGCCCCGTCTCCGGCGGCTGTCACCGTGCCGACACGGGCAATATCGCGATTTTCGCTGGCGGCCCGCGTGCTGCGTTCGAATGTGTTCTGCCTGTTTTGACAACGATGGGACGCCGCATATTGCATACAGGCGATCTGGGCACCGCATCGCAACTAAAGGTGATGACGAACTATCTATGCACCGTGCATCTCGTTGCGCTGGCTGAGGCGTTGACGACATGCAAGGCCATCGGCCTTGATATGAACACAACATATGAAGCGATACGGATTTCATCCGGCAACAGCTTTGTCCATGAAACCGAAAGTCAGGTTATCCTGAACGGGAGCCGCGACATCAACTTTACGATGGATCTGGTCAGCAAGGATGTCGGCCTGTTCGACAAAATCGCCCATGCTGCCAATGTGCCCGTTGAGCTATCGCCGCTTATCGTAAAGATATTCAAAGAGGGTGAGGCAGCCTTCGGGTCGCGTGAGTTTTCGCCGAATATCATCCGCCGCTACGAAGAACCGTTGGGTATTAAAGTGTTGGGCACGGGCTTCCCCGCCGATATGGTAGATGATGAACCCGAAGAACCCGGGTACGAGGTCGTTCCCAAACGCTAAATGGCCACAACGCTTGCCGACTGGCTATCTGCGACATTTTTGAACACCCAATCCATGAAAGTCCGGATTCGTGGGTTTTCCCGCATGTCTTTGCGGCAGATCAATCCCCATGCGCCGGGACATAAGGCCTTGTGGGCGATAGGCTGCACCAGCCGTCCTGCTGCCAAATCCTGATCCACAAACGGGCCGTTGACCAGAGCAATCCCCTCGCCATTTAGCGCCATTTCAAGCGCAACAGCCAAGGTGTCAACCATCAGATACGGCACGGAAGATTCGAACTCGGCACCGGCAGAAGCAAACCAAGTCTCCCAGTTTTGCACTTCAGTGTAAATGGCGACAAGAGGTTTGGTCATCAATTGTTCTGCGGCGGGATTTTGCCCCATGGCTGCTGCCACCTCAGGACTGCATACCGGGAATAGGGCATATTCATACAGCGGCACCCAATGAAACTTGGCCGGGTCGGGTTCGGTTGCGCAATAGACCAACCCAACATCAGCATGCACATCGTCAAATTCCCATTCAACCGCGCATGTATTAAGCGTAAGTTTGATTTCGGGATGGTCGGCCAGAAATTGCGGCACGCGCTTTGCAAGCCAGCGGATGGATGCCGTCACATAGGTTTGCACCCGAAGCGGCTTATCCAGCGCATTGCGATGCACTTCTTCGACGCCCTCCAGCAACGATTCAAACGCCGCCCGGACATAAGGGTAAAGCACTTTACCCTCTTCGGTCGAGACAATATGGCGTCCTTCTTGAACGAACAAAGTGACGCCCAGCGCATCTTCGATGAGTTGAACTTGATGGCTGACCGCAGGATGTGTCAGGCAAAGCTCATCGGCCGCGTCGCGGATGCTTTGGTGACGCGTCGCTGCTTCAAACCCTTTAAGCGCTTTCAAAGGCGGCAATTGCTTAAGGTCAATCTTTGGATGCATCGCTACTCCCTCCCCGGATTCGCGCCGTTGCAGGAGAATAGCACAGCAGAAAAGGACTGGTAAATTAAATTAACGCATCGATTTTGCGTCTTCCAAAATCATCGCAGCGCCCTTTTCCGCGACCATGACGGTTGGTGCGTTGGTATTTCCTGATGTAATAGTCGGAAATATGGACGCATCGACCACCCGCAAGCCCTCAACATTATGCACGCGTAAGCGAGCGTCGACTACCGAAGTGGCAGGGTCGGTCCCCATCATGCAACTGCTTGTCGGATGATACACCGTGTCGGCGCGGGCCCGAAAGTCAGCCAACAGGGCTTCATCACCATCAACCTCGACGCCCGGGATAAGCTCCTCGGTTATGATATCGGCAAGCGGCTTGGTCGCCGCGAGCTGGCGCAGTATCCGATTGCCGGCCAATACGTCGTCAATGTCCGCCTGCGTTGCCAGATAATTGGGATGGATGGCAGGATGTTCGGAAGGGTCCGAACCTTTAAGTTCAATATGCCCCCGACTGGTCGGTCGGCAGGGGTTGTGCGACAGCAAAAATGCCGAAAATGGATCGGGATTTAGCAGTTTGCGTTCCGACAAGGGGGTCTTGGTGTAGCTGACCGGGCTAAAATATAGCTGCAAATTGGGGTGCTCTTTGGTCGCATCGCTGCGCACGAACCCGCCGCTTTGATTAACGCTCAGCGACAACGGCCCTGCCCGGTCTGCGACATAACGCAAACCCGCCCGCAATTTGCCCAGCAACGGGTGGAGCACATCATTCAACGTTGCCGTGCGGACCTTGTAAAAATAGGACACGGCAATATGGTCCTGCAAGTTACGACCCACCGCTTTTGCATCCATCAACGGCGTAATGCCGACATTTTTCAAATGCTCCGCAGGACCGATGCCCGACAGCATTAACAATTGGGGTGAATTAATCGCGCCGCCCGAAAGGATGACCTCGCGCCGTGCCTTTGCCTGTTTGCGCACGCCCTTGCACGTATACGCAACGCCGACCGCGCGTCGTCCTTCGAACAATATGCGCGAAACATGCGCTAATGTCTGAAGCTTCAACGTTTTGCGCTTTCGCGCCGGATGCAAGAATGCGTTGGCGGTTGATGCGCGCCAACCGCCGCGCGTGTTAATTTGATAATATCCCACGCCCTCTGGCCTGCCGCCGTTGAAGTCACTGCTGGCAGGAAAGCCCAATGCCTGCGCCGACTCGATAAAGCTTCGGCAGACCGGATGTGCAAATGGCGAGATATCGGTAACATGCTGCGGCCCGCCTTGGCCATGATGTGCGCTATGCCAGTCGAAATCCTCTGACTTTTTGAAATAGGGCAATACATCGTCCCAGCCCCAGCCGTGGTTGCCTAAGGCTTTCCAGTCATCGAAATCACGCGGCTGCCCGCGCACATAGACCATGGCATTGATCGAACCAGACCCGCCAATCACCTTGCCGCGCGGCCAGTAGCTCCGCCTGTCCCCAAGCGCTTCAACCGGCTCGGTATCGTACATCCAGTTAATCCGCTTATCGAAAAAGGTGCGGCCATAGCCAATGGGCATTTGAATCCAGATGGACCGATCGCTACCGCCTGCTTCAAGCAATAAGACGCTATATTTTCCGTCTTCGGTTAGCCGATTTGCAAGCACACACCCCGCCGTGCCCGCGCCGACGATGATATAGTCGAATTCTTCGGTCACTGAACCGGGTGCTGCGTCATTTCGAGGTGAAGCATGTTACCCGTATAGGGGTTGGCGCGCGCGACATCTTCGTTCAATTCGACCCCTAAGCCTGGCGCAGTCGACGGGATGACATGACCGTCTTCAAAACGGATGGGCGATTTCAAAATGTCGGTATGAAACCCGCCCCAACTCTCAATGCTTTCAAGGATCAGGAAGTTGGGCGAGCAGGTCGCAATCTGGATATTGGCCGCACCGACAATTGGTCCGCAATATAAATGCGGCGCGATCTGGACATGATCAACCTCCGCCATGGCGGCGATTTTCTTCGCTTCTAATATGCCACCGACCCGGCCAAGATTCATTTGCAAAATCGCCGCCGCGCCCGCGCGCAACAGCCGTGCAAAATCATATTTGGTGGTCAATCGTTCGCCCGTTGCAATAGGGATCGACGTTGCCCTTGCCACCTTGGCCATTTCATCGGGCGCATCAGGCGGCACAGGTTCTTCCAACCACAAAGGGTCATAAGGCTCTAGCCGTTTGGCAAGGCGAATTGCACCCGCCGCCGTCATTTGGCCATGCGTGCCAAACAAAAGGTCGGCTTTCATGCCGACCGCTTCGCGCAAAGATTTTGCAAAGCGTTCGCACAGATCAAGCGCTTCCAACGACAATTGTCGTCCATCAAACGCGGAATAGGGCCCTGCTGGATCAAATTTCAATGCGGTAAAGCCTTGGGCCAAATATTCCGCCGACCGCTCCGCCGCCAAATCAGGGTCGTGATATACGTCTTTTGTATCGCCGGGTCGCGGATAGATATAGGTGTAGGCGCGCAATCGTTCATGCACCTGCCCGCCAAGCAATTTATAAACTGGCTTGTTCGCTTCTTTGCCGATGATGTCCCAACACGCCATTTCGAGCGCCGACAAAACGCCCATCAGCGTCAAATCGGGATGCTGGGTAAAGCCGCTGGAATACACTCTGCGCCACATATTTTCGATGTCGTGCGGGTCATTGCCTGCGACATAACGCGCAAACACATCCTCTATCATTTTGGCGACAAGATGGGGTTCGAACGGCACGCAATAGGCCTCACCAATGCCCGACACACCGCTATCGGTCGTTATCTTGACGAAGACAAAATAGCGTCCGCCAAAATGCGGCGGCGGATTGCCGACGACGAAGGTTTCGATGTCGGTCAGCTTCATGACGTGCGGAACCCGCTGATCGATTTAATCTCCAGAAAATCGCGAACGCCAAACTCGCCATATTCGCGGCCATTACCCGATTGTTTATAGCCCCCAAACGGCGCCATATAATCCTGGCTCGTGCCATTAATGCTCACACCGCCCGCCCGCATGTGCCGCGCGACACGGCGCGCACGGTCCATGTCGCCGGTTTGCACATACGCATAAAGGCCATAGGGCGAGTCATTGGCGATAGCGATGGCATCTGCTTCGTCTTTAAAGGGAATCAACACGAGCACCGGCCCGAACACTTCTTCTTGTGCGATACGCATCTTGTTATGGACGCCGGCAAAGACCGTGGGTTTCACATAATAGCCGCGATCAAAGCCCTCGGCCCGGCCAGTGCCACCGGCAACAAGCTGCGCACCTTCATCAATCCCGACCTGAATAAGGCCCTGTATCTTGTCATAATGTGCCTTGCTGACAACCGGGCCATAATGCGGCCCTTTTTTCATCGGGTCGCCAAGCACTGCCGCTTTTGCAACACGGGCCGCAATGGCAACCGCCGCGTCATAGACCGATTGTTCGACAAGCATACGCGTCGGTGCGTTGCAGGATTGGCCGGTATTGCCATAGCAATGCAGAACGCCGCGCGTGACCGCCGCCTCCAGATCGCAGTCCGCAAAGACGATATTGGCTGATTTTCCACCCAGTTCCTGGGCAACGCGCTTCACGGTATCTGCAGCGTTCTTTGCGATTTGAATGCCCGCCCGTGTCGATCCGGTAAAGGAGATCATGTCGACTTCCGGGTGGCTGGTCAGCGTATCGCCGACCGACGCGCCCGTGCCGTGGATCATGTTGAACACGCCGCGTGGGAAACCCGCCTCTTCGACCATTTCGGCAAAAAGCTGCGCTGACAAGGGCGCCATCTCGCTGGGTTTCAACACCATAGAGCAGCCGGTAATGAGCGCAGGGCCCACCTTGCAGACGATCTGATTTATCGGCCAGTTCCACGGCGTGATCAGCACGCAGACGCCGATGGGTTCATGCGTAACAATGCCATCCGTGCCGACATCATATTCCCACGTCATTTCGCGCACGGCTTTAACCGTCGCTTTCAAATGGCCGGGGCCGCTTTCCGCCTGCGCATCATAGGACAGATCATAAGGCGCGCCCATCTCGGTCGATATGGCAGTGACCATTTCGTCATAGCGTCGCTCAAAAATGCTGATCAGCTTTTCCACCAACGCAATCCGGTGTTCAAGCGTGGTCGCAGCATAGCCATCAAATGCCGCCCGTGCCGCGTGGACCGCCCGATCAGCATCGTCGGGTCCGCACACCGCAACAACGGCGCAGACGTCTTCTGTAGCAGGATTTACCGCATCCACCGTTGCCGTGGATGTCGCGGGCAAGACCCATGCGCCGTCAATATAGGATTTAAGCGGCGAATTAGACATAACCAATGGCTCTCTTTTGATCTTCAACAATGTATTTTTCGGCGCGCCAATAATGCCAGGCCGCCCACAAACCCGTTGGTGCGAGAATAAGCTGCGCAAGACGCAAAGAATCTGCATTGCCACCACCGGCAGCGTCAAAAAAGTCGCTTAGGCCGCCAACAATTGCCGGTGCGATGATGAGGTTAAGCACATTGGCAACAACCAAGGATATCGCAACGGCCATTGCCCGCATTTTCGGTGGAGCCAAGTTCTGGCACAGCGCAAATGCCGGGCCAATGTAGAAATAAATTGCCGGAATGAACAACCACCACATGAACTGTGCCAACGCCAGATCCCGCGTATAATAAGCAAAAAACGACGGGACAGTTGCCAATGCCGTTATCAAGGCCAAAAGCCGGGCGATTTTACGTGGATCGGTATACGCCGGGCGCGCCACCACCCATGCCGTCAATAAAGACGCACCAATCCCGCCAATAAGGTAAATCCAGCCCAACATACTGCCAGCTTCGCCTTCATCCATGCCATATGTGCGTTGCAGGAACAAAGGCGTGAACCACATCAATCCCCATCCCCAAAATGCAGATAGGCCGCTGCCGGTCATTGCATGCACGGCCGATTTTTGTGACCATAGAAATTTCATCGTTTCCATGATTGTCGGCGCTTTATCTTCCGTGACGACGTCCAAACGCCCGCGCTTTGGTTCCTTAATCGTTACCATGATGATCAGCGCCAAAATGATGCCAGGCACGCCCAGCACAAAGAAAGCGGCACGCCAGCCGTGCAATGTAGATACATATCCCGCAATGTCCGAACCAAGCCACGCCCCGATGGGCGCGCCGAGTGCGAACACGGTCATCGCCATGGAGCGCCGGTCGGCGGGGAAATAATCCGCGATGATGGAATTGCACGCTGGTGTGCCGCCAGCCTCACCGATACCAACGCCAACACGGGCCAACAGCAAGTCAAAATACCCGCGCGTATAACCCGTAATGGCTGTCATGAATGACCAAACGGCAACCGAGGCCGCCAGAAGGTTGCGGCGGTTCGTCCGGTCACACAACCATGACAAAGGGATGCCCATTACTACATAAAAAAGCGCGAGCGGCAGACCAAGCCATGCGGTCTCGGTATCGCTCAATTTCAACTCTTCGCTAATCGGTCCAAGCAATGTGGACAGAACATACCGGTCCGCGATGCTGATCGTATACACCAACATCATGATGATCAGGACATACCAACGCTGCCCCAGCGAGGACACTTCATCGGCACTTACTGGTGCGGTCGGCTCGTTGTTCGCCATCGTCATTCCCCTCAGGTTGCGGCCAGTTCTGGCCCTAATTTAGTGCGCAGCGGATCAAGGAAATTGCTGAAATTTTCCCATTGATCGACGCCGCTTTTGAAAATGGGTTGTCGCACCTGCTCCGAGCTCGCGGTGCGGACCGCGCGCTCGTTCTGGTGGAAATTGAGGCATGCCTCTTCAAAAGGAAGCCCGCAATAATCAAGCAAGCGCCGAACCTGTGTTTCCAGATCAGCGACGACGTCCTCATAGCAAACGCGCAGTATTTTGCCCGGCAGCACATTGTCCCAATGGTCCATCAGGCGGACATAGTCTGCGTAATATTGACCAATTTCTTCAAGTCCGTAGGTGAATTCCTGACCTTCGGCAAAAAGCTGTTTAAACCCGCTGAAACAGCACCCCATGGCCCCGCGCCGCGCATCGATAATCTTGGCGTTCGGCAAAATCATGTTAATGAGGCCAATGTGACGGAAATTGTTCGGCATTTTGTCGATGAAGAAGGGCGTGCCGCCCTTGCGGTATATCTGGGTGTCGCGGATAAACTCCTCGCCGAAACGGGCAACATCTTCGTGCGTCAAATCCGCTAAATTGGCGGGATATTCGGGTTCTTCCCCCACAACGCGCTGCCGGTCGAGCCGGAACGCCAACGCAAAGATATTCGGCAGCTCCATCGTCCCTTCAACCTGGCTGTGGGAGGCAAGGATTTGTTCCAGCAAAGTGGATCCCGCGCGCGGCAGCCCGACGATAAAAATCGGGTCACGGGCGGGACAACCTGCCCCTGAGAATTTCCCCAATAGGTCGGCCGTCACCAATTCGCGTTGCAGCCGCATTTCGTTCGACAGCCTGCTCGGATTATATTTCAGCTCCTCACGCTTCAAGCGATTGCCCAACTCATAATATTCGAACGAAGCCCCATATTCGCCCCGATCTTCCAGCGCCTTGCCCAACGCAAAACAGAGGTGATACCGATCTTCAAGCGCTGTCATTGGCGAAGCCTGCCGGTCCCGCATCTGCGCGATTTCCGCATCGTCGAACCGGTAGGTTTTTAAATTGGCCAAGCTCCAATACGCATCGCCGCAGTCCGGCCGCACCTGATAGGCACGGCGATAGGCCGTTATGGCATCATTTTGCCGCCCAACGGTTTTCAGCGCATGCCCATAGGTCAGATTTATGCCAGGATTGTTGGGCATAGACCCCAGCAGCGCTTCATAAATCAGCATGGCCGCATCAAAATTGCCGACGGCCAGATTTTCATTGGCATACAGCATTTCAAACTCCGGATTACCCGGTTCCTTTTCGCGCAATTCCGATGCTTCGCGCAACGCCAGTTCGAACTTTTGCCGCTTACGCAATACTTTGACATAATCAAAATGCGCGCTGACATTGTCGGGCTCCAGAACCTTGCAGGATTCGAGCAGAAACTCCGCCTCGTCATAGGCATTGAATTTCATGCCGATGTCGGCAAGCAAGCGCATCGCCTCCACATGGTGACCGTTGCGTTGCAGGAATGCGCGGCACAATTGCTCTGCTTTGTATATGCGTCCTTCTTGAATAAAGCTCGCCACGCTCAACAACTCAGGCGGAAGCGCAGACAGATGCGTATATTGCGCATGGGCAAAGTTAGCCGGCCCTTCGCGCCCAGCCGCATCGTGTAATTCGGAAAGAATGCGCCAGCTTGCGACAAGCGCACCATTATGCGTCACGGCCCGTTGATAGGCGGCGACGGCGTCTTCGATGCGGCCCGCATCGCGAAAACAATGCCCACGCTCTTGCCACGCACGGCCATAGCCTGAATCAACGGCAATCAATCTATCAAGCGTAATGAGTGCAGCCGGCACGTGCCGCTGCATCCGCTGCGTCACTGCCAAAGTGTATAGGGCATCAATGTTATCGGACGCAGTTTTGAGTATAGCAACGCACAAGGCTTCTGCTTCAGCCAAGCGGGCATTTTGTAAATGCGACCGCGCTTCACGCAAGTTGGCATCAATGGTTTCCGGCGAGGCCTCGGCCAGCATTGTCACCTACTCTCCCATATTGTGACGAACGATTGCACGAACCCTGCAGCACTTCGCATGCTTAAAGCAATGCACAAATGCAGATGTGGCAAAGCGCCCCCAGTTTCCCAGGGGCGCCCACCTTGTTTTTTAAATCTTGTACGAGAAGCGCAGTCCGATTGTGCGTGGACGCGATGTCGTTGTCCGAAGCTCACCGTCATTCCCGCTCTTGTAAAGATCGGGACGCTCGTCGGTCAGATTGTCTCCGAACACTTCCAAACGCCACTCATCCTTCGAAACGCCGAACGACATTCCTGCCGTGGTGTAGGAACCGAGGTTCTGCGCAGCATTTATCGGCGCAATCACGGTATCTGGTCGAACCGTCACACCGTTATAGACTGTGGTGGGGCCTCCATAGTAGATGTCGACATTGTCGATGACGTCAGAAATGCTCTTGCCGACATAATGAATGCCAATTTGTGCAAATGGCGTGAGGCCGGACGAAAGCTCCTTTTCCCAATGCAGACGTGCATTGAACTGAAATTTGGGGCTTAATGCAAGCGGACCACCGAGATCTCGGAGCACTGTAGTTGACTTCCGGTACTTCGTCATTTCAGAGTCGTTATACGAAAATGCGCTGTTAAACGTCAGCTCCGGCGTGGTGCGCCACGTTACATCGCCTTCCAGACCTCTGATCCGCGCATCAAGCAAGTTGGTGGTAAATGTTTGGTTCGAGATATTCTGATCGAACACCGTAATCTGGATGTTGCTCCAGTCGATCTGATACGCAGCGAAGTTTACCTGCAAACGGCGATCAAGTAGCGAGAATTTACCGCCAACTTCATAGTTTTGCACCTTGTCAGGCACGTAGGTGCCCAGACGAACAAAGTCGGCATTGGTAGGACAAATCGCACTTGGTACACGGCACGGACGACGGTTGAAGCCACCTGGACGGAAACCATCCGAATAGGTCGCATACACCAAGGAAGCGTCATTCAGTCGATAGGTCAAATTGGCTTTGTACAACACGCCGGTATATTTTGCAGGTGAGGCGTCAGCATAAAGCTGATTTAAGTTTGCACTAACACCATAAGTTGTCGGCGGCGTTGTGGCGGCGGAATATGTTTTCGTAGTGGCATTATAGACACCCCGAGCCCCGCCAAAACTGCCATTGGAAGAACCATTAATCGATGCCTTTTCGTTGTAATAACGAAGACCACCAGTAAGAATCAGCTTTTCAGGGATGATATCAAATGACGCTTCACCATAAGCCGCAAACTGCTTATCCCTACGCTGGATGTCGTTAAAGAAGCCGACTTTTACGGGACGAACACTCGTGTCATTTGCATTTACCGAAGCATTCGGCGCGCGACGGTAAATGTACCCAGCGGCCTCTTGCAGATAGGACCAGTCGGTATTGTCGAACAATTTGTTATCATCGTAGAACAAGCCGAAAGTCCCGCGAACGCGCTTATCGGCAGGCGTTGTTACACGCAGTTCTTGCGTCATGCGCTCCGTGCGGTTGCGAACCTGATAGCTTTTGCTTGGCGCGTAACATGTATTACCCGCGGTCTGGGCCTGGCTGCTATAATAAACACCCGCATCACATTCATAATAAGGCAAATATAGCCCAATGTTCGAATATCCGGCATAATCAGCAACCTGAGTCGCATTATGCTTCATGAACGAACCTGTATAAATCACATCAAGCGCGCTCAAGCGGCCATTAACGCCCCATGTCGATAAGCTTACGCGATCGCGCAGCGAGTTGTCATTGAACTTCGTTACCTTGAGGTCGCCCACATCAGGTTCAAAGTCAAACACACCATCGGTATCGAGCTCCTGACGCACATGCATCAGATCGACCGACCAATCTTCCGTCACATTCCACGTCAGCGCAATACGGCCGCCGCGATAGGTTGCGTCGTTATAATTGTCTTCGACAAAAGCGTCATTGTTGATGGTCTGACGGGTAGGCGCCTGGTAGAGGCTTCCCGTGCAATTCGAAACCCCAATGCACGAGGCGATTGCGCGCTTTACTAACAAGGGATTACCCGTTGGCAATTTGCCAGCGACGCCGACATTGCCGTTGAACGGCATCTGAAAGGTACCAGCAATATTGTCGATATAGCCACCCTGACGGTCGGTATAAAAGACTGCACGAACGGCCAGCTTATCCTGAACGATGGGGATGTTGATAAATGCGTCACCAGCGACGCTTTCTTCACCACCCTTGGTAAAGGCATAGCTGGAGTTAAAGCCTGCGCTGAAAGCACCTGTGTCAGGCTTATTGGTGATATAGCGGACTGCGCCACCCATTGCGCTTGCCCCGAAGAGCGTGCCCTGTGGACCTGCCAAAACTTCGACGCGCTGAAGGTCAACGGCGTAAAGGTCGAGATTGCGCCCGACGAGTGATGCTGGTGCATCATTAATGTAAAGTGCGACCGTTGGCTGCGCGCCCGCGGTACCGGCGATTTGCAGGCCCGGCGAGTCTGTCGAAAGACCACGGATAAAGATTGAAGATGCGCCTGGACCGCGCGAAGCAGACCGGACATTTGGAAGATATTCGATCAGCTTGTCGAATTTGGTTACGTTGAGGTCGCTCAGCGTGTCGCCACCCAAAGCCGTAATGGCCAGCGGCACCCGATTGGCCGATTCTTCGCGCCGCGTTGCGGTCACGACGATATCCGCAATACCACGGTCCTGTTCGTCAGCCGACTGTTGCGCAAATGCCGGATTTATGCCGATGCCGACACTCGCCGACGCAATGACAAGCGCAGCCGTCGAAATTTTCAAATAACTTTTCAATTTTTATCCCCTCAACCATCCCCCAACGTTGCGAGGGTTTTTAATCTCCACTGTGCAGACTGAAACTGGAGACCCACTCAAGCAACTGACCAAATTTTCGCGATTGGTAAAATAAATTCTGCAATCAATTACATCATCTACATATCCCGATTAGAAGACCTAATATATGTCTGAACGAGATGGTTAGTGCGGCATTGGGAGGCTAGGCGGTGCCCAATTTCTATGGGAGTAGGGTACAAGATGAAAACGGGCGCTGACTTTGTTTTATTAATCATGTGCGAGGACCGAAAGGGTATCGTCGCCGCTGTCGCCAACTCGATCGCCAGCCAAGGTTGTAACATCGTCGAAAGTTCGCAGTATAGCGACGAAAATACTGGTCGGTTTTTTATGCGCATTGCCGTTTCGTGCACTGCCGACACGACGCCCGAAGGTTTTAGCGCTGCATTTATGCCCGTTGCGACCGCTTTCCGGTTGGAGTGGCGCATCCACGACTTACGCAAAAAGCTCCGCGCGATGATCATGGTGAGCCAAGGCGGTCATTGCTTGAACGACCTGCTGTACCGAACCTCCACCAACCGACTGCCGATGGAAGTCACCAGCATCGTATCCAACCACTTGAATTGGCAGCGCCGCGCAGAGCATGAAGGCATGGCCTTTCACCATTTGCCGATCACGCCAGAAAACAAGTTGGAACAAGAGGCCAAATTGCTAGCGATGGTGGAGGAGCAGCAAGTCGACCTCATCATCCTCGCGCGGTATATGCAAGTCCTGTCGGACCAACTTTGCCGCAAACTCGATGGCCGTGTGATTAACATTCACCACAGCTTCCTGCCGGGCTTCAAAGGTGCGAAGCCTTATCACCGGGCTTACGAACGGGGCGTCAAAATGGTTGGTGCCACGGCGCATTATGTAACCGCCGACCTCGACGAAGGGCCGATCATCACGCAGGACGTGTCCATCGTTGACCATGCCGACACTGTCGACGATTTAATTGCGCAGGGCCAAGACACCGAAAGCCGTGTACTTGCGCGCGCAGTCAAGCTCCATTTGGAACATCGCGTGATGCTGAACGGTAACCGTACTGTTGTGTTCAAATAAGATCCGCGCAGAATAGCAAGATATTAAGGATAACTGATATGAAGACCCGCGCAGCCGTTGCATTTGAAGCCAAGAAGCCATTGGAGATTGTCGAGCTGGATTTGGAAGGTCCAAAGGCAGGCGAAGTGTTGGTGGAGATTATGGCGACGGGCATTTGCCATACCGATGCCTATACGTTGGATGGTTTGGACAGCGAGGGCATTTTTCCATCGGTTCTTGGCCATGAAGGCGCAGGGGTTGTGCGTGAGGTTGGCGCAGGCGTGACCAGCGTCAAGGCGGGCGATCATGTGATACCATTATACACGCCGGAATGCCGCCAGTGCAAAAGCTGCCTTTCGGGCAAGACCAACCTGTGCACCGCGATCCGTGCGACGCAAGGCAAGGGGCTGATGCCCGATGGCACGTCGCGTTTCTCGTATAAGGGCCAGACGATATTTCATTATATGGGTTGCTCTACCTTTTCGAACTTTACGGTTTTACCAGAGATTGCGGTTGCCAAAATCCGCGAAGACGCGCCGTTTCAGTCAAGCTGCTATATTGGTTGCGGTGTCACGACGGGTGTAGGCGCGGTTGTAAACACGGCCAAGGTGCAGGTCGGCGATAACATCGTTGTGTTTGGCCTTGGTGGTATTGGCCTCAACGTGATTCAGGGCGCGCGTCTGGCCGGGGCTGGCATGATTATCGGCGTCGATATCAACCCAGACCGCGAAGAATGGGGCCGCAAATTCGGGATGACGGCGTTCCTCAATTCCAAGGGGATGAGCCGTGAAGATGTGGTCGCCGCAATCGTTCAGATGACCGACGGTGGCGCAGATTATACCTTTGACGCCACGGGCAATACCGAAGTCATGCGCACCGCGCTGGAGGCCTGCCATCGCGGTTGGGGCACGAGCATCATCATTGGTGTGGCCGAGGCGGGTAAGGAAATTGCGACGCGTCCGTTTCAGTTGGTGACGGGCCGCAACTGGCGCGGCACGGCCTTTGGCGGGGCCAAGGGCCGGACCGATGTGCCCAAGATTGTCGATATGTATATGACCGGCAAGATCGAGATTGACCCGATGATCACGCATGTCATGGGTCTGGAAGACATTAACAAAGCGTTTGAATTAATGCATGCGGGCAAAAGCATCCGCAGCGTGGTAGTGTTCTGAATGGCGTCAATCGCAGACATTTTGGCCGTGCATAAGGATAGAGAAGGTCCGCTCCTGCCCATCTTGCATGACGTGCAAAAGGCATTTGGCCATGTCAGCGAAGATGCGATGCGCGAGATTGCTGGCGCACTGAACCTGACACGCGCCGAAGTTTATGGTGTCGTCAGCTTCTATCATGATTTCCGCAAAGAAGCTGAAGCCCGGCCCGTTTTGAAATTGTGCCGGGCCGAAGCCTGTAAGGCACGCGGCGTAGAGGCGTTGGTCCCCATCGCCGACAACCAAAGCCGCGTAAAAGTGGAGGCTGTTTATTGCCTTGGGTTATGCGCGGTTGGTCCATCTGCGATGGTGGGCGACACAGTCTATGCACGTTTGGACGATGCTAAGTTCAAAATGATATTGGAGGCGATGTGACCGTCCGGATATCCGATGATGCGGTGGCCATAGCTTGCGGGGCGGACGAGGTTGCGGCTGCGTTCATCGCAGCGGGCGTTGCCGTCGAGCGCGTTTCTAGCTGGGGTATGCAATGGCTGGAGCCATTGGTGGATATCGATGGCGTCGGCTATGGTCCGGTGTCGGTCGATCAGGTTGCGGACATTATTAACGGTAAAGTGCCATCCTTGGGTCGCATCGCGGATCATCCCTTTATCGCCACCCAAACCCGCCTGACCTTCGCGCGCGCAGGTAAAACCCGACCGCTTTCGCTCGACGATTATTACGCATCGCAAGGTTGGCTTGGGCTGGCAAAAGCGCGCGAAATGGGTGCTGAAGCGACCATTGATACGGTTATCACATCGGGTCTTCGTGGTCGCGGCGGCGCGGGTTTTCCTGCCGGCATAAAATGGCAGACGGTCGCGCGTGCCGACGGCGCACAAAAATACATCGTCTGTAATGCCGACGAAGGCGACAGCGCCACTTTTGCCGACCGCATGGTCATGGAGGGTGACCCCTTCATGCTGATTGAAGGCATGGCGATTGCCGGTTTCGCGGTCGGGGCGAACAAGGGCTATGTGTATATCCGCTCCGAATATCCGCACGCCATCGCCAAGATGGAAGCCGCTATCAAGCTTTCGGCCCATTTGGTTGCGCCATTTGTCGTCGAAGTCCGCGTTGGCGCAGGCGCCTATGTGTGCGGCGAGGAAACATCGCTGCTGAACAGCCTTGAAGGCAAAAGAGGCGAGGTGCGGGCCAAGCCGCCACTGCCCGCGCTGGAAGGGCTGTTTGGCAAGCCTACAGCCGTTAATAATGTGCTCACGCTTGCCGCGCTGCCATGGATATTGACGCATGGCGGTGACGCTTATGCTGCATTTGGTGCAGGCCGGTCCAGGGGCACTATGCCCATCCAGATTGCGGGCAACGTAAAGCATGGCGGCCTTTACGAAGTGGCCTTCGGCATCACGCTGGGCGAACTGGTCAATGATATAGGCGGCGGCACAGCGAGCGGCCGTCCGGTGCGTTGTGTGCAAGTCGGGGGCCCATTGGGCGCGTATCTACCGCCTGCGCAATTTCATCTCCCGCTCGATTACGAAGCCTTTGCTGCTGCCGACGCGCTGGTCGGCCATGCTGGCATCACTGTTTTCGACGATACCGTCGATATGGCGAAAATGGCGCGCTTTGCGATGGAATTTTGTGCTATCGAAAGCTGCGGAAAATGTACGCCTTGCCGCTTGGGAAGCACGCGCGGCGTCGAGACGATTGACCAGATTATTGCAGGCAAAAATGTCGAAGCGAATCTCGCGCTGATTGCCGATCTGTCCGAAACCATGAAGTTCGGGTCACTCTGCGCTCTGGGTGGCTTCACACCTTATCCGGTCATGAGCGCCATCAAGCATTTCCCTGAGGATTTCCGGTGAGAAGGCTGGGCGCTATCATTGCCGGTGGCAAGGCGACGCGCTTTGGCAGCGACAAGGCCGCTGCACACCTGAACGGTCGCCCGCTGATCGAACATATTGCCGATGGATTGCGCGAACAGGTTGACGCCTTAATTGTCTGTGGGCGTGCATGGCCAGGAATGGATTGGGTAGAAGACACCCCCTTTGCCGATATGGGGCCATTGGGTGGCCTGAATGCTGCGCTTTTATATGCGCAGCAAAACGGCTTTGACGAAGTATTGACCGCTGGCTGCGACGTCGTTCCTGTGCCGGAATTGCCGCGCAATATGCCCGATGGACGTGCCGTCTATATCGACGGGCATTATCTGTTCGGCGTTTGGCCCGTTGCGCTTGCACCTGTTCTTGACAGGCATCTGCGCAATCAGGATAATCTTTCGATGCGAAGCTGGATCACATTAACCGGCGCGCAAGCCGTGATATCTTCAGATGCATTGCACAATTTGAACACGCCTTTGGAACTTGCGCAATATGCTGCGCAACAATCGCAAATGGGTATAAGGTAGGTAGATATATGACATACCAGCCGCAAAAAGATTTCGGAACGCCGGAAAGTCGCTCGGACGAGGCGGTGTCGTTGACCATCGATGGCCGGGAAGTCACTGTGCCCGCTGGCACCAGCGTCATGCGCGCGGCGGCCGAACAAGGCACATCCATTCCCAAATTATGCGCGACCGATAGCGTCAAAAGCTATGGCTCATGCCGCCTATGTCTTGTGGAAATTGACGGCCGCAGGGGTACGCCCGCAAGCTGCACCACGCCCGTTGAACCGGGCATGGTTGTCCGCACGCAAACCCCGCAACTGGCCAAATTGCGCAAAGGCGTGATGGAGCTGTATATCTCCGACCATCCGCTCGATTGTCTGACGTGTGCCGCAAATGGGGATTGCGAATTGCAGGATCAGGCAGGCGCCGTTGGCTTGCGCGATGTGCGTTATGATGTGCAGGCGACACATCTGGGGCAAGAAAAAGATCACTCCAACCCCTATTTCGATTTCGATCCCAGCAAGTGCATTGCCTGCTCCCGTTGCATCCGCGCCTGTGACGAAGTGCAAGGCACGCTTGCGCTCACCATGGAAGGCAGGGGTTGGGACTCCAAGATATCCGCAGGGTTTGCCAGTGACAATTTCATGGGGTCGGAATGTGTTTCGTGCGGTGCCTGTGTGCAAGCCTGCCCCACGGCGACGTTGGTCGAGAAAAAAGTTGTTGAGGTCGGCACGCCGGAACGTAGCGTCGTTACGACCTGCGCTTATTGCGGTGTCGGCTGCACCTTCCGCGCCGAAATGCGCGGCGAACAATTGGTCCGTATGGTCCCTTATAAAGACGGCAAGGCCAATCGCGGCCATAGTTGCGTCAAGGGCCGCTTTGCATGGGGCTATGCCCAGCATCAGGAACGCATATTGAAGCCCATGATCCGCAAGTCGATCAGCGACCCGTGGCGTGAGGTCGAATGGGACGAGGCCTTTGCCTACACCGCGTCCGAACTGAAGCGGATTAGCGCGAAATACGGCCGCAATGCGCTTGGCGGCATCACGTCAAGCCGTTGCACCAACGAAGAAACCTTCCTTGTGCAAAAACTTGTGCGTGCGGGCTTTGGGAACAACAACGTCGATACGTGCGCGCGCGTGTGTCATTCGCCGACCGGATATGGCCTCAAAACCACCTTTGGCACCAGCGCGGGGACGCAGGATTTTGACAGCGTCGAAGACAGCGATGTCATCCTGATCATTGGTGCGAACCCCACCGATGGCCACCCCGTTTTCGCCAGCCGGATGAAACGCCGTTTGCGCGGACAGGATGGACGCCCCGGCGCAAAGCTTATCGTCATCGACCCGCGCCGGACCGATATCGTGCGCTCGCCGCATATCGAGGCGCAGCATCATCTTCCCTTACGCCCTGGCACCAATGTCGCGGTGCTGACTGCAATGGCGCATGTTATCGTGACCGAGGGTCTGGCCGATGAAGCCTTTATTCGCGAACGTTGCGATTGGGACGAATATAGCCATTGGGCCGAATTTGTTTCGCAAGCCCGCAACAGCCCCGAAAATCTACAGCCAGTCACTTTGGTCGATGCCGAAGAACTGCGCGCAGCGGCGCGTTTATACGCCACAGGCGGCAATGGTGCGATCTATTACGGCCTTGGCGTCACGGAGCATTCGCAAGGCAGCTCAACCGTCATGGCAATCGCCAATTTGGCAATGGCGACGGGCAATATTGGTCGCAGCGGCGTTGGCGTAAACCCGCTTCGCGGTCAGAACAACGTCCAAGGCGCGTGCGACATGGGCAGCTTCCCGCATGAACTTGCCGGATATCGCCACATAAGCGACAAGGGCGCGCGGGCCTTGTTTGAAAAGGATTGGGGCGTGACGCTGGATCCGGAACCCGGCCTGCGCATTCCCAATATGCTCGACGCTGCGGTCGATGGCGTGTTCAAGGCGCTATATTGCCAGGGTGAGGATATCCTCCAGTCCGATCCGAACACGGCCCATGTGTCCGCAGGGCTGGCCGCGATGGAATGTGTGATCGTCCACGATCTTTTCCTCAACGAAACCGCAAATTACGCGCATATCTTCCTGCCCGGATCGACCTTTTTGGAAAAGAACGGCACCTTCACCAATGCCGAACGCCGCATTCAACCCGTGCGCAAGGTGATGACCCCCATGAACGGGTTGGAGGATTGGGAAGTCACGCAGCGGCTCGCGCAAGCGATGGGGCTGAATTGGAACTATAGCCACCCGTCCGAAATCATGGACGAAATCGCGCGGCTTACGCCAACCTTTGCCGGCGTATCCTTTGCGCGGTTGGATGAGATGGGCTCGCTGCAATGGCCCGTGACCGCCGACGCGCCTGACGGATCACCCATCATGCACATTGACGGCTTTGTGCGCGGTAAGGGCAAGTTTGTTGTGACCGATTATGTCCCGACGGATGAGAAAACCGGCCCACGTTTCCCGTTATTGCTGACCACCGGGCGGATATTATCGCAATATAATGTTGGCGCGCAAACACGGCGGACCGAGAATGTCGCGTGGCATCCCGAGGATTTGCTCGAAATTCATCCGGTGGATGCCGAAGATCGCGGCGTCAAATCGGGCGATTGGGTGAAGCTAGCGAGCCGCGCGGGCGAGACCACGTTGCGCGCCAATGTGACCGACCGCGTTGCCCCGGGCGTTGTGTATACTACATTCCACCATGCGGTAACGCAGGCCAATGTTGTCACGACCGACTATAGCGACTGGGCGACCAATTGCCCCGAATATAAGGTCACGGCGGTGCAGATCAGCGCCTCGAACGGACCAACCGAGTGGCAAGAAGAATATGAGGCCTTGTCGGCCCGCGCGCGCCGCGTGGAAACCGGGATTGCCGCCGAATGAACAGTGAGGAGCGCCTCATCTACATGGCGAACCAGATTGCGACCAATCTGGCAACCGACGCTGCGCCGGTTGCTGCGGTTGCCGACCATATCCAGACATTCTGGGACCCGCGGATGAAAAGGATGATTTTTGCCCATGGGACCGATGGCCTGTCGCCGGTTGCGGCGGCCGCCATTCGCTTGCTGGCCGACGCGCAAAATGGCGGTTGAACAGGGCGCAAAACCGATACGCTTTGCGGTGCTTAAACCCGGTCATGGTTCGCCCGAAGCTATAGAAAGAGCCGTTATAGCTGAGGCACCCGTCGCCATTGAATATAATGGCATCGGCTATGCCGTGATGATGGCAACGCCGATTGATCTTGAAGACTATGCCGTAGGTTTCAGCCTGTCAGAAGGGTTGATTGAGCGCCCGGACGATATTCTGGCCCTTGATGCCCATAGGTCAGAATTGGGCTGGATATTGCGCATTCAGGTGCCGCAGAAAAATGCCGAAAAAGTGGTTACCCGCGCCCGTCAGCGTGTGTCAGAAAGTAGCTGCGGCCTGTGTGGCATGGACAATCTCGACGAAGTCATGCGTCCCTTGCCGCGTGTAACGGCACAGATTGATGTCGCCGATGCTGCAATTTTTGCGGCGCTATCCGCATTGCGGTCGCATCAGACGTTAAATGCGCAAACCGGGTCCGCACATGCGGCGGCGTTCTGCACGCCGGACGGTGCTATTCTGATGACGCGCGAAGATGTTGGCCGCCATAATGCGCTCGACAAGTTGATTGGCGCACTTGCCCGCGCCGACATCGATATCACTTCCGGCTTTATCATCCTGACCGCGCGGTGCAGCCTTGAACTGGTGCAAAAGACGATCCTTGCTAACTGTCCAATGCTCGTAACGATTTCGGCGGCGACCGATCTGGCGATCCATATCGCTGAAAAATCCGGCCTACGCTTGATCAGTCTGGCGCGCGCGGACTCGGCGCTTGCCGCAAGGCCCCAAAACGGCTGATCAGCCAGCTGCGTAGCATCGAAATGGCGGGATCGGCGAGATCATCGGCGTGGAGTTTCAAATAATAGCCATAGCCGTCTTCAATCACCGCATCATACGGCATCACGAGCCGCCCATCGGCAATTTCCTGCGCGAACATATCAATATCGCCCAAAAAGACGCCCTTGGCTGCCATGGCATATTGCGCCACCGCAATCGTGGTGTCGAAGGCAAGACCAGCATGCGTCGCGACGGCCAGCTGGCTCTGCCGAAGATAGGCCGTCCACAAAAGGTCGCGCGGCTCGCCATCGAGTTTGAGGTGCAAAAGCTCCTCACTTTTCAAAAAATCCTCCAGCGACTTGCCCTGAGCGCTGGCCGCTGTTGCGGGTGAACATAGCGGCGCAACGCGCACCATCCAGAGAAGGTCGGTAATCCGGTCATCGACATTGGGCCGGTCATACACAATAGCCATGTCGAAATCGGTTGAGGGCAGCCCCGTCACATGCGCGCTCGACACATCAAGGCGCAAATCGGGATGCTCAACGTGAAAATCACGGAGCATCGGAAGGAACAATTGTTGCAGCAGCGACGGCGGCACATGCAGCCGCAGCGAACGGCCAGCCACCTCATCATCGCGAATGGAATTCATCGTTTGCTCGATCCGGTCGAGGCATTTGCTCACCACCGGCAACAATTCTTCGCCAGCCGCCGTCAGCGAAAGCCGCGACGCGTCACGCACGAACAATTGCTTGCCCAGCAGCTCCTCAAGTCCGCCGACATGCCGGCTCATCGCACTTTGTGACACCGAAAGCGCCGACGCACCGCCGGTGAAGCTGAGATTCTGCCCAACCGCTTCAAACGCGCGCAGGGCATTTAATGGCAACCAGCGACGGTTAATGGTGCTACGATTGGATATGGTATCGACCTTTCAACTGCGCGCAAATCCGCTTCCGCAATATAGCCCGACATTTTGACATAGGGCTATGCGAAAATGCGATTTTGTTCGTTTTCATATCTGGCCCATTCCCGTTGTGGAGAGATTTGCATAAAGGCCCAATCATGGATTTGCAGCGTATAAGCGCGCTTTTTGAACAGCGCCGTGCAGGGCACACCTTGCCCCAGGCTTTATATACCGAAGCCGAGAGCTTTGATTTTGATATGGCCGCGATCTACGGCCAAAGCTGGCTGATGGCCGGTATGGAATGCGAATTGCCAAAAGCAGGCAGTTACATCTCCATGATGGTGGGCAAATGGCCTGTGGTTATAACGCGGGATAAGGAAGGCACGATCCGCGCGTTTCACAACAGTTGCCGCCATCGCGGATCAATGATTTGCGCGCTTGGCAGCGGCACAACGCCCAAGCTGGTCTGCCCCTATCACCGTTGGACCTATGATCTGGACGGTTCCTTATTCGCGGCTGGCCGGATGGACAGCAGCTTCGACAAAAGCGAACATGGCCTAAAACCTGTTGCGATTGAATGCATATCGGGCACGATCTTCATTTGCCTTTCGGATACGCCGCCACCCATTGACGACTTTCGTGCAAAACTGACCGAATATGCCGCGCCGCATAATCTGACACAATCAAAGCTCGCGTATGAAAGCGTTCTGGTCGAAAATGCCAATTGGAAACTGGTGATGGAAAATGCCCGCGAATGCTATCATTGCAGCACCGGCCATCCAGAATTGTCGAAGACATTTCCCGTCGGCATGTCAAAGCATTTTGACAGTGGTCATGATGCCCGCGTCATGGGGTTTGAGGCCCAAATGGACGCGCTTGGCCTACCGCAAACCCCCGTTGAGGGCCATTATTGGCAAATCGCGCGCTTTGCGTTGAATGAAGGTTGCGTTTCGATATCCGGCGATGGCAAGCATCTGTCAAAAAAGCTGATGTGTGAAGCCAATGGCGGCGATATCGGTTCGATGCGCTGGGCGGTTGATCCGCATTGCTTTGTGCATTGCACGGCAGACCATGTTTTCATGTTCAGCGCCATGCCAGTTGGCCCCAATGAAACCCATGTCACGGGCAAATGGTATGTGCATAAGGACGCCGTTGAAGGCGTCGATTATGACGTTGAAAAGCTTATCGCCTTATGGACCGTCACCAATTTGGAAGACAAGGCGCTGGCCGAGAACAATCAACTTGGTGTCAACAGCCTCGGCTACACACCAGGCCCTTATTCGCAAGAAGCCGAAATGCTGGCGCAACGTTTTACCGACTATTATTGTGACAAGGCCCGTGGGTATATTGCGACCCATGGCAAAGGATAACATCAAGGGGTTGCGCCCCGAAACGCTCGCGGTTGCTTTTGGCTATGACCCTGAAATGGGCATGGGGTCGGTCAAACCACCGATTTTCATGACATCGACATTCGTCTATCCATCGGCGCAACATGCCAAATATGTGCATGAAGCCTATTTTGACGGCACTGGGCCATTGGTTGGGGAAACCAACCATATCTATTCGCGACTTGGCCATCCCGGTCTGGATTTTCTGGAAACCCGGCTGGCCGCCATTGATGGTGCGCAAGATGCCGTGGCCTATTGCAGCGGCATGGCCGCACATTCCAGCATCGCGCTGGCTTATGTGCGCGCCGGCGATAGCGTCCTGCATGGACGGCCAATTTATGGCGGGGTAGACTTTCTCTACAATGTCATGATGCCGCAATTCGGATCGCATGTGACCGCCTATCTGGACGGCACGGATGAAGATCATGTCCGGGCCGCAGCAGACGCAGCGATAGCAAAGGGTCCGTTAAAGCTTATCATTGCTGAAACCCCCGCCAACCCGACAGCGGCGATTGTTGATCTCGACCTCATGGTCCGTATTGCCGATGAAATTGGGGCAAAACAGGGGCATCGCCCGCTTGTGGTGGTCGACAATACGCTGCTTGGTCCATTTGCGCAGCGCCCAATTGAACATAATGTCGATCTGTGCATGACCTCGCTCACCAAATATTGTGGAGGTCATAGCGACTTGCTGGCGGGCGGGATTTCGGGCCGGAAGGAACTGATTGATCAGCTCAAGCTCCAGCGCACAACTTGGGGCAATCATCTTGATCCCTTCACCGCTTGGCTTGTGCTCCGGTCACTGGAATCGGTCGCTGTGCGCACCGAACGGGCCATGCGCAACGCGCGCATTGTCGCCGAATATCTGCGCGATCACCCCAAGGTCGATGGCGTCACCTATTTGGGTTTTCTGCCCGAAGGGTCGCGGCAGCGCGCCGTGTATGACCGGCAGTGCACAGCCGCGGGATCGACCTTTTCCTTCCACCTTCATGGCGGTGAGGCGGAGGCGTTCCGGATGCTGGATCAGCTTAAGCTGATGAAATTAGCGGTCAGCCTTGGCGGGTCAGAGACGTTGATCTGCCATTCGGCGAGCACAACGCATTATGCAGTCGCGCGGGAACAGCGATTGGAAGGCGGGATAACCGATGGCACGATGCGGCTGTCGGTCGGGTTGGAACATGTCGACGATCTTATCGGCGATTTGAAACAGGCATTGGAAGCAGTTTGATGGATCTGAACTTTACCGGAATCGATGTGTGCGCCGTCAATGGCACACGAAGCGCACCCGAAGCCAAATATGACCTTGTTGTCATTGGCGCCGGGCCAAGCGGCATTACCGCTGCCATCGAAGGCGCAGCCAGCGGAGCTTCGGTTCTTCTGGTGGATGAAAATCCCGTGTCCGGCGCGCTGATGGGCAATGATACGCCGCTCTATTTCGGGGGCAGGATGACGGCTGCGACGCAGAATAAAGACCGGATGCTGGAAGCCATTTTCATGAGCATGCCTGATCTTGAAAAGGCAATGGAGGCCGGCGTTGAACTGCTGCTCGGCACCACAGCGTGGGGCGTGTATCGCAACGGGCCGGGCGTGCAGAGCTTGCCAGAGCAAGTTGTTGGCCTTGCCGATGCAGAACGGTCTTGGCTGGTCGGCTTTGACCGGATTGTGCTCGCAACGGGTGCCCGCGACCTTGCCATTGCCTTTCCCGGATGGAACCAGCCTGGTGTGATGGGGGCCGCTGCCTTACAAATGCTGCTATCGCGCTATGGAGCCTTTTCCGGGCGACGCATTGTCGTTTTGGGGACGCATGACCTCGCGCTCGAAACCGCGCTTCTGGCGCTGGAGCATGGGCTGGATGTCGCCGCTTTGGTGGAAGTGCGCGATGCCCCGCAAGGCGACGCCGCACTTCTCGAAAAAATTACGGCGGCGGGCATACCCACATATTATGGGCAGAGCATCGCGGCAAGCAAAGGCGGACTTGATGGGATCGAATCCATCACCTTGACCGATGGCACCAACATTGCGTGCGACACCGTGTGCGTCGCGATTGGCCTTGTCCCCTCGATTGAGTTGGTCGATGCCATGCATGGCCCAAGGGCGCTGAACGCGGCACGCGGCGGATATATTCCGGCTGGCGAGCCAAATGTGACAGCCGTTGGCCTGTGCGCTGGGCTACCCGACACAGGTTTTGACCATGTCGCCTATCGGATGGATTGGGTGCGTGCGGCGCTGCGCGTCAATGCGCCCGATACGATCATCTGCCAATGTGAAGAGGTGACACTCGCGGACCTGATCGGCATTCAGCCGCCCAATTACCTCCCCCGCCCTGCGGCGCTTCAGGCCCGCTCGCTTGGCACGCTGCTCGACGATGGCCCGGCCAACCCGGATCAGATCAAGCGGCTGACCCGCTCTGGCATGGGTGTGTGTCAGGGTCGTCGCTGCCGCGATCAGGTGGCGATGATGCTGGCGATTGAATCGGATAAGCCATTTGGCACGATCCCGCTCGCAACGCACCGCGCACCCGTGCGCCCCCTGCCGCTCAAGATATTGGCAGAATGGGATGAGCCTGCGGGGATGGATGCGGCGTGGGATGTCTGGTTCGGCATTCCGACCCAATGGGTGCCCGTCGAGGATATTGGAACGCCTTATCAGGACGAGCATCGCGAGATGCTCTACACGGGGATGTACACATGAGCGGCTCAGACGTAGTCATCGTCGGCGGTGGCGTCACGGGTCTCAGCGCAGGCTGGTGGCTGGCCAAGTCCGGCGTGAAGGTTACGGTGCTCGACAAGTTCATTGTCGGTTGGGAAGCCTCCGGGCGCAATGGCGGCGGTGCATCACATTATTCCAGCCCCCTGTTCGAGGAAGAACAAAGGCTTTGGCCACAAATGGATGAACTGCTTGGCTATCCGACAGAGCATCAAAAGGGCCGCATCCTGATCGCGATGACCGAACGTCAATGGGACCAATATCGCTTCATTGCGGAACGGCACACCCGCCTCAACCACCCGGTCGAGCTGCTAGACGTCAAGCAAGTGCAAGAGGCTGTTCCGCTGGCGGGCGACAATTGCTTTGGCGGCGTGCACTATAAATTTGGCGGCCACGCCAACCCGCAACGCACGGTTCAGGCCTATGCCTGGGCGCTGCAAGACCTCGGTGGCAAAATCATTCAGCACAGCCCGGTCACGGGCTTTGAAACCGCCGGTGGCAAGGTGACGGGCGTAAAAACCGCCAATGCGACCTATGGCTGCGATGCTGTTGTCGTCGCCGCCGGGCCGCAAATACCGCAATTGATGGCGCAATTGGGCGTTGATGTCCCTCTGGCTGCCGCGCGCGCGGAAATGATCATTACCGAACCTGCCCCCATGATGCCGCTGGGCGGCGTTGATGGGCATAAGATTTATGGCCGCCAGACGTTGCGCGGTAACCTCGCTTATGGCGGCGGTCCGCATGAATGGTTGGATGTCGATGCAAATGGCCCGGCGGCGCGGCCATCGACGCCATTGGCGCGTAACCTTGCAAAAAGGCTGGCCGAACTGCTGCCCAAGGCTGCGCATCTCAACGTCATTCGCAGCTGGGCAGGCGTGATTGAAAATTCGCCCGATGGCCGCCCGATTATTGATCGGCTCAATAGCCCCGACAATGTCGTTGTCGCCTCCATGTCCAGCGTTGGCTTTGGCCTGTCGCCAGCATCGGGTCATGCGATCCGCGATCTGGTGATTGATGGCGCATGCTCCTTTAGTAATATCGACCTTCTCAAGCTGTCACGCTTTGACGGGCTTGAAAAGGATTGGCGTGAAAAGCGTGGGTGGATGCCCATCGCATGAGCCGATATTCAGCCTTCAGCCTGTTGCGCGGCGCTCTCACGGGGCACCGCCACTGGCAGCCAGCATGGCGCGACCCAGAGCCGAAATCGCATTATGATATCATCATCATAGGCGGCGGAGGCCATGGGCTGGCAACGGCATATTATCTGGCCAAGGTTCATGGTCTAAAGAATATTGCCGTTCTGGAAAAAGGCTGGATTGGCGGTGGCAATACCGGGCGCAACACGACGATTGTGCGGTCCAATTACCGGCTGGAGCCTTTGCATAATCTCTTCGAATTTGGCCTGAAGCTCTGGCACGGCCTGAGCGATGAGTTGAATTACAATGTGATGTTCAGCCCGCGTGGCGCAATGTTCCTTGGTCATAGCGACGCCGATATGGTCAAGCTGGCCGAGCGCGGCGACGCCATGCGCTGTGACGGGATTGATGCCGATCTGTTGACCCGTGATCAGGTGGCAAAGATCGAGCCGCTTTTGGATATGTCGCGCGATGCGCGCTTTCCCATTCAGGGTGGCCTGATCCAGCGCCGGGGCGGAACCGCACGGCATGATGCGGTTGCTTGGGGCTATGCCCGCGGCGCGGATAGCCTGGGCGTCGATATCATTCAAAAATGCGAAGTCACAGGCTTTGTGCGCGATGGCGACTTTGTGGTTGGCGTGGAAACAACACGCGGACGCATTGGCGCGGGGCGCGTCGGTATTTGCGTTGCAGGCAATAGCGGCCATGTCGCGGGCTTGGCTGGCCTGAAACTGCCGATTGAATCCCAAACGCTGCAAGCCATGGTGACCGAAGGGGTCAAGCCGATGATCAACAGCGTGATCATGTCGCAATCCTTGCATTGCTATATCAGCCAATCGGACAAGGGCGGCGTCGTCTTTGGCGGCGACCCGGATAATTGGCCAAGCTATGCCCAGCGTGGCAACCCGATGGTGATGGAAGGCGCTGTGGCGCAGGGCCTTGCGCTCGTGCCCGCTTTATCCCGCCTGCGCATGGTGCGAACCTGGAGCGGGGTTACCGATATGAGTTTTGACGGCGCGCCGATCATTGGCGAAACGCCGGTCCGCAACCTCTTCCTCAACGGTGGCTGGTGCTATGGCGGGTTCAAGGCAACGCCAGCCTCCGGTTATACCTATGCCCACACGCTGGCGACGGGAAAGCCACATGCGCTGAATGCGCCTTTCGCGCTTGATCGCTTTGAACGCGGCGCAACCATTGATGAAACGGGGAGCGGCCCCATGCCGAATAGCCGCTAATGATGCGCATCCCTTGCCCGCATTGCGGCCCACGCGCGCAATCAGAATTTATCTATGAGCGCACATTGGATTCGGTCGTCCCGTTGAACGCGCCTTCGCAAGAGGCGATGGCCAAGCTCTTCACCCGCAACAATCCGCGCGGCGTCGATGACGAAATCTGGCGGCACACTTATGGCTGCCGGGCGTGGATGGTTTTGACGCGCCACCGCGTCACCAATGAGATTTCCGGGTGCCGCGCCATCGGGCCGGAGGCGTTGCCATGATAAACTTCCGCTTTGATGGTAAAACCTATGCCGCGCAGGCAGGTGACACGCTGGCGGCGGCATTGTTGCGTAATGGCATTGGCCTTGTCGGCCGAAGCTTCAAATATCACCGCCCACGCGGCATCATGACCGCAGGCGTTGAAGAACCAAATGCGCTCGTCACCGTCGGCGAAGGCGGCAGAACAGAACCCAATACCCGCGCCACCGATGTGTTCGTCTATGAAGGCCTTGTCGCCAAAAGCCAGAATCGCTGGCCCAAACTGTCATTCGATGTCGGGTCAGTTCTGGGCCTTGCTGCGCCTGCTTTATCCGCCGGTTTTTATTATAAGACCTTTTTCGGTTCAGCCAGAAAATGGATGTTCTACGAATATTTCATCCGCAAAGCGGCGGGCCTTGGCAATGCACCCACGCTTGCCGACCCTGACCGTTTTAGCCAGCGTGCGGCCTTTTGTGATGTCTTGGTCGTCGGCGCTGGACCCGCAGGTATGCAGGCCGCGCTCGACGCTGCCGAAGGCGGCAAGCGCGTCATCTTGGTCGAACAAGACAATATCCTCGCGCCGTCCTTGCTGCGCGACCGCCAAGAGCAGGATGCAGATTGGACCAAAACCACCGCCGCGCGCATCCGCGCCGCAGGCGGCGTCATCCTCACGCGCACTACCGCCTCTGGCTATTGGGAACATGACCTCGTCACCCTGACGCAGCGCATATCGGAGCCGGGACAAGTCCCCGATAATGGCGTGGCGCAACGTTTATGGCATGTCCGCGCTGGCCAGGTCATTCTCGCCACCGGAAGCATTGAGCGGCCCATGGCCTTTGCCCATAATGACCGCCCCGGCGTCATGCTGTCGCAAGCCGTGCGCACTTATGTCCGCCGCTTTGGCGTCGTTCCCGGCAAACGCGTCGTGATCGCAACCAACAATGACGATGCCTATAAAACTGCTCAGGCGCTAAAAGACGCAGGCGCGCAAATTGTTGCGATCCTTGACGCACGGCCAGCACCTGCGGGTGCCAACAGCGGGCATCGCGTCTATAATGATGCCGTTCCGCTTTCGACCAAAGGCGCGCGGCATTGCCTGAAAAGCGTATCCGCGCTGGTCGATGGCAAGACGATGGACTGGGATGCCGATCTGCTTGCCGTGTCCGGTGGGTTTACGCCTGTCGTGCACCTGCATATGCAAGCGGGCGGGACGCTGGATTGGCATGAGGATGCGCAAGCCTTCATCCCCGCCAGTTCGCGTCAGAATGTGACGACCATCGGCGGGGCCGCTGCTCCGCAACCGATATTCAAAATGGTCCCCGTTTCTAGCGCTAAGAAAAGCTTCATCGATTTCCAAAATGATGTGACATTGGCCGATGTCGATCTGGCTTGGGCCGAAGGCTATCGCTCGGTCGAACATCTCAAACGCTACACCACTTTGGGCATGGCCACCGATCAGGGCAAGTTGAGCAATATGGCCGCTTTGGGGCGTTTGGCCGAAAAGCAGGGCGTCGCCATTCCCGAAGCCGGTTTGACCACATTCCGTCCGCCTTATACGCCTGTCACGATGGGTTTGATCGCAGGGGCAAGCGCAAAAGACGCAGGCGCGCATGTCCGCCGCCTTGCCTTATATGACCTGCACGCGGCAAAGAATCCGATCTGGCAGCCCTTGGGCTATTGGTTCCGCCCGCGCGCTTACCCCATAAGCGGCGAAAGTTTGGCGCAAGCCGCGCTGCGTGAGGCAAAGGCCGTGCGCAACAATGTCGGGATGACCGATGTGTCCACGCTTGCCAAATTTGAAGTCAGCGGCCCCGATGCTGCCGCTTTCCTCGACATCATTTGCGCCACCACAATAAGCAAACTGGCCGTCGGGCGTGGCCGCTACACCTTCATGCTGCGCGAAGATGGCATTGTCTTTGATGATGGCACCGTGTGGCGGCTGGACGAGCATCGCTATCTGCTCACCAGTTCGACTGGCGGCGCGGACCGCATGGCGACGCATATCTCTTATGTCCGCCAATTTCTGTGCCCACATATGCGCGTGTCTGCCGTCAATGTGCAGGAGCATTATGCCGGTCTGGCCGTTGCCGGACCAAAAGCGAAAGCGGTGATCGCCGCTTTAATCGGTGAAGAGCCACCACGCCACATGTCGACCGTTCCGGCGGCAATCGCGGGCGTTCCGGTTATCATCTTGGCCGCCAGCTATAGCGGCGAACGCGCCTTTGAAATCTATGTCGATGCCAGCCAAGCAGAAGCCGTCTGGGCCGCCTGCGAAAGCCAAGTGAACGCGTTAAGCGGCGCGTTATATGGGCTTGAGGCGATGGAGTTTCTGCGCATTGAAAAGGGCCATTTGGTCGTCGGCGGCGAGGTCGATGGGCGGATGACGCCGCATGATCTGGCGCTCGACAAAATGCTCAACAAGGCGGGTGGGTATATTGGCGCATCGGGCCTTGCCCGCCCCGCTTTGTCCGAAACCGGGCGGCGGCAATTGGTCGGGCTGGAGGCGATTGCGGGCGACATTCCCGAAGGCGCGATGCTGATCCCCAGCGAAGGCGCGTCACCGCAGGGCCATGTCAGCGCGGCGGCTTTCCGCATCGTGACGGGCGGGTCTGTTGCGCTTGGCCAATTGACCGACGGCTTTTCGCGGCATGGCGAAATCCTCATCGCAAGCTCCCCCACACGCGGGCAACAGGCGCGGGTGCGCGTTGTGGCCCCGCATTTCTATGATGCCGCAGGGGAGCGTTACCGTGACTGAACTGACAATCTCCACCCTGCCCTCCGCCCCGTTGCATGTGTTTGAAATCTGGAGCAACGCAGCGGCGGTGGCCAAGCGATTTAAGGCAACATGCGGCTTTGCCTTGCCCGATATGGGCCGTTCGGGCGGCAGCGATGCGCTCCGCCTGATCCGTTTTGAACCCACGGTGTGGCTGGTCGAGGGCGACGCGTCGGCACTGTCCGCCATATTGTCCGATGACGGCGCGGTAACAGCCATCGGCGGCGGCATCGTCCGCATCCGCCTGTCGGGCAAAGGCTGGCGCACGCTCCTAATGGAAGGCGGCGTGTTCGACGCCGAAAGCCCAACTTTCGCCGCCGGATGCAGCGCAGCGACAATCATCGACCACGTCAACGTCCGCCTGCACGTCGTCGATGAAACCACCTGCGACGCCTATGTGCCCTTAAGCTTCAGTCAGGGCCTGCTGCACTTTTGGGAACAAGCCGCAGGGAGTTTGGTGGGGTAGGTTTGGTTTGCGACGGTTGTGGGTGTCTGAAACGATGACTCTTCGCTGGCAGACGGAAAAGGTAGCCATCAATCAAGTTCTAAGTCGCGTTCAGGCTTTTTGACTGCGCATCTCAACAGCGAAGATTTTGGTGGCGAGATAGGCCTTCAAATTCTGGCTTGGATCATCTGGGAATTGGTCACCCGTTTCGTCGATTTTCGTTATTCGATCCAGTCTAAATGCTCTGAAGTCGTTACGGAGTTCGCACCAAGCGGCAAACAGCCAGCCGTCTGTGAAGGCCCAAATGGCAAGTGGCCGCACCCGACGGTCCGACTGGGTTCCTGCGCTATCCTCGTAAACCAAATGTAAAATATTGCGCGCACGCACGGCGCGGCGGATCAATTTCATGGATGGAAGCGCAGGACCGTCTCGTCTGCTCGCAAATAAAGGCGCATTTTCAAGCTTGCGCTTATCTGGATCGGGCAATGATGCTTGGATTTTGCTTCGTACTTCGCGGGCCGCCTCCGCCAACGACGTGTCGCCGGCGACTTCGACGAATGACAATCCCATCGCCAGCGCATCAAGCTGCTCAAATGTAAAGGTCATGGCTGGAAGGTCAAATCCTGGCCTCAACAGATAGCCAACGCCTGCTTCACCTTCGATAGGTAATCCAGAACCCTGCAAATGGGCGATATCCCGATAGACCGTTCGCACACTTATCTCGAAATATGTTGCAAGGTCCTCAGCCCGGCACACGCCGCGTGAACGAAGCTCGTTGACTAATCGGAATAGGCGTTCGGCGCGGCGCATAGATACATTACTGACACAACGCTGTCAGGAGCGCCATCCTATGATCGAACTGCCTAAGCAGACGGAGTAAGTTCATGTCCATTTCCACAATTCTCGACCGCTTTCCCACGCCGCCATGCGCGACCTTGCTAAGCCTTGATATAATTGAAGCCGACCAAGAGGAAGGTCGCGTGACAATCGCTTTCACGGCCAAGCCGGATTTTTGCAACGCTTCTGGCAATATACAAGGTGGCTTTCTGGCAGCGATGCTCGACGATTGCATGGGGCCAGCAATGCTAATTGCGACCAATGCAGACACCTTTCCGTCGACAATACACCTCAACGTTCAGTTTTTGGCACCAGCCAAGCCCGGCAGGCTTATTGGCAAAGGCCGTGTGGTAAAGATCGGCACAACAATCGGCTTTGTTGAGGCAGATTTGGAAGATACACAGGGCGTTCTTATTGCACGTGCAACCGCGAGCGTCAGGATGACGGCGATGCAAAAAGCAGTCATCTGACTCCGCGGCTAAATGAGCAATTTAGGGTCAGGACCTAACTTGCAATACGCCGTAATGCCGTGAACGCGGGTTCCGCCGCCAAGAACGACATGAGAACAGTCAGGTCGCCACGTTCAACCCGCCATGCCATATAGGCCAGCTGAGCCTCGGCTGACTCCCATATTTCATAGAAAAAAACCTTATTGGAATGTACGTCGTCCAGCAGAATGTCGAAACTTATGTTTCCCGGTGCCTCTCGACTTAATGCCAGATTTTGCACTGTGTAACGAAGAAACGCCTCAAGCATTTCAGCTTTTATCGTCAACTCGGCGAGCATGACCAACTTGTCATCTATTGCGTGTTTCATTTCTGCCTCCATTTATCACTAAGGGCAGGACTAACACGGTGCTCCTGACACCGTTGTGTCAGGACAAAACAGCGGATTTAGATGATGCCGACTGTCCGCTTAATTTCTAATTAGCTTATGAAGCCACCTGTTAAAGCCATATAAATCCAAACCGCCCAACTTGACAATTACCCCCTGTTCCTATAATGTTCCATCGTTCTTTGACAGCCAAATGCGGCATAGAATATTTCGCTTTCACACCAGCTTCTCTCCCGCCGCAATCTTGTAGGAAATTTTATTGCGCGCGCAAGATTGCGGAATGCGTTTAGGTGAGACCTTAGTGTGACCTTTGACGCAATTCTGCGGCTTTTGGAGGCTTGCTGCACCTTTGGGAACAAGCCGCGGGGAGTTTGGTGGGGTTAGCCTATGTCTGAAATTTGTGGGGCGCGGGCGCTTAATAGACAGGGAAGATCGTCACTTCGTCCTGCTCGAGTGAAGCGAACGCGTCTTGCCATGGGACATTCTTAGGCACTTCGCGCCGCCCGGCGGTAAACATTTCCGTATCTACCGCGCCCGAATAGAATCTTACGAAAAGCCCCACATATGGAAGCTGCAATTCGTTACCGAGATTCTGGAGCGCGGCATGCCATAGTTCAAGGCTATCGGAGCCTCTGCCGACGGGCTTGGCACCGGCCTTTCTTTGGTCATCTATAGCGCGGGCTATCTTCGCCTCTGACCAGCCCTTGCGCCGCATGCGAACCGCTTCCTTCGCCAGTTTACCCTCAAAATGTTCAGGCGTATCATATCGCGGCGCAAGCACCGTTCCGCAGTCGCAATGCCCACGGGTGGTCAGATATTGGCGCTCATCGTCCCGCAAAACTTTCCGGATAGCTGGATTGTCGATAGGGGTTGCCGCCCGACCGTGCCGGTGCATCACCGCGCGAACGGCATCAGCGTCCTGCGTGGGCACAACAAGGGTTATGTAGTGACACATATGCGAAGCTTAGCCTCTCGTCCGCATGCCTGCAATATTGTCGGAAGCAGCGCATAACGCCGCGCAAATTCTGGGGCTCTGCACACTGGGGGTCTGCCAATTTGACATTCTAGCATTGTTCCTGTAATGTTCCATATAGTTTTTGTCATCCATGCGCGGCATTGCCGCTTTCTACTTTCGTTTATAGCATCCACCGCTTTGCTTTTGTAGGAAATTTTATTGCGAGCACGACATTTTGCGCAATGTGGTCAGGTGCGATTTGGGTGTGAACTTGCAAGCAATTCTGCGGCTTTTGGGGGGCCACCTTTGTGGCGGGGGTGCTTTGCGCATATCCGCCGCTTCGCAAAAAAGTCTGGCTCTTTGGTCGCCCGACGGAGCGACGCTCGTTACTTCGCGGCTTCCTGATGCTGCAATGTCATTCCTTGTGCATGGCGGCGTTGGAAGCCCTTCCATAATGTCACGCCTTCGCCGCCGGGGCTATATGCGCCCCATGCGGTTCCGGCCGGCGCATTCCATTGCCCGTCGTCGGAATTTTCAACGGCCACATTCAGATAGGCCGCCTTGCTGTCGTCATTTCGCAGATGCACGGCCAGAAACGCAGTGATGAAATGCAGGTTGATGGCGTTGATCCGGTCTTGCCGCCAGATCGGGTCTTCAAACCAATCCATATCCCACACGGTCCCGCGCATTTCGGGCGGGGCTGGGTTGAGGGCAATGGCATGGCCCGCCTGTTTGTAGGTGAGCAGATAGCGGTGGCTGTTCACCGCGCCATTAAACACCGCCAGCGCACCGCTTTTATAATCCACCACAGGGTCGCTATCGCCATGGATCAACAGCAAAGGCACGGTGAGCGCGGCAAGACCTTCTGCGCCCCATAAGCTGCGTGGCGCGCCGCCTGCCGGTGCCAATGCCACCACGGCCTTTACGCCTTTTAAGGCCATGGCATCGGCCTGCGCCCGCCCCCGCGCAAATGTCTTGAGCCAGCCGCCCGCGACCAGGTCCATATTCGGGCCTGCCGGATCCAGCGATGCCCCGCCAGCGGTCAGCACGCCATAGCCGCCTTGTGAATAGCCAATTAGCGCCACATTATCCGCGTCGATCAAGTCGCCAAAACTGTCCCGCAACGCATTGGCCACAAAAACGATGTCGCGCGGACGGTTGAAATTCGGTGCGGCGCGGGTGCCCGGCGATGCGACATAGGGGTTTGGGTCGTTGTGATGAATGGCGGCAACGACATATCCCTTGGACGCCAAATTTTCGGTCAACCACGTCATGACGGCGGGATTGTTGCTATAGCCATGGCTGACGATCACCAAAGGATGCTTGCCGCCTGCTGCCATCGCGCCGCTAACCGCCATGCCCTTTTGCGCGAAGTGTACCGGCGGGAACGGCGGTTCGGCCCACAGACTATCGCGATAGACAACCGGCTTTGCGCCATTTTTGACCGTTGCGGGGTACCAGATATCCACCCGCAAAGTGCGATCAACAAGCGGAACTTCGGTGCCATCCGGATTTGCGTTCTCGACATCAGGCTGATTTTTATGGGTCAACAGGACCGAACGGAAACCAACCTTATTTGGGCCCAAAGCCGCAAGTTCGGGGGCATCAACGCCGGGGATACTCGGGACACCCGCATGGACGGGCGCGGCGAGCAGGGCCAGGACAGCAAGCCAGATGCTGCGGATCATGCAGTCATCTCCGCGCCGTCCAGCGTTGGAGCGGGCCATGACAATTGCTGGGCCATCCAGGGATATTCGGCAATCAACGGCGGAAAGGTTTTTTCGCGCAAAACCTGCTGGCATAAAGTCGCGGTGCGCTGCGGAATATCGCCCAGTTCATCCATCCGCGCCACAACCTGAACTGCGCGTGAAAAGCGCCCACGCGTCATTGGTTCGGCGCGCAGATCGGGCAGCAATTCCGGCACGGCCGCCAGGCACACCGGCGTCGTTATTGTCCATCCGATGCCTGCGGCGACCAACGCCAATTGCTGATGCGACGATTCGACTTCGACCATCTGCGGCAGTTTCAATTTCATCCGGACAATCTGGCGTTCGATTTGCTGGCCTGTGCCCGTCAGGCGGGAAAAACGGATCAACGGCAATGATGATGGCACGCCGCTTATGTCCAATGGCTCGCGAAAATCTTTCGGGAACACCAAAATAAAGCTTTCCTCGAACACAGGGTGCAGTTCCACCGTATCGCGATGTTCAAGGCTGAAGCTGCCGGTCACCATCATGTCGATGTCCCGCGCCAGAAATTCGCCTTGATGCTCCAGCGATATACCTGAGCGGATATTCCACCGGTCTGCCCGCGGCCCGAGATGCTGAAGAATAGGTGCGGTAAGTTCGTTGGCCAGGCTGAAGGACATCGCGACCGTGACGCTCGAAATAGGTAGGTTTGCGCCTTCGCGGACCTCATCATAGGCAAGGCGGGCATGGGCGATCAGCTTGTGACCACGCGCAAACAGCGATTTTCCGCTTGCCGTCAAACCCAATGGGCGCATCGTGCGGTCAAATAAGGACGCGCCAATGCCGGTTTCCAGTCGGGCAATCGTTTGCGAAACCGCCGACTGTGTAACCTGCAGATGCGCGGCGCATTGCGACATGCCGCCAAGTTCAACGGTCATGATGAACACTTCCAATGCGTGCAGATCGAATTCCTGCGGCAATTTCATACAGCGGCCCCTCCAAGCGCTCAGGATTAGGCATAGCTCAATGGCTAATATTAACTGCGCTAATGGCTATTCGAGACTTTACGTAATACTGCCATGCATTTTCGACATAGGCGGATTATGTTTCAGCGGCGTTGCATGCTTGCATCACTTTGGCGGATCATTGCTGCTAACCGGATGTCGATGCAAGGCCAGCAAGCCTTTTAATGTGCCGACGCACATGCCCAGCAAGATGAAGGCCAAGGGCAATCCTGTGGCAATGGCACCTGCCTGAAGCGAGGTCAGACCGCCATTGAGGAGGAGAAGGACGCCGATACCCCCAACCGCGACAAGCCAGATCGTCTTTTGCTTCAGCAGCGTATCGGTGCGTCCACCCGCTGTCATCGTATCGATTACCAACGTTCCAGAATCCCACCCTGTCACGAAAAAGATAAGGATCAGGCCAATCGCAACAAAGGACGTGAACTGCGCCCAAGGCAAAGTGCCCAGCAGCACAAATAATTGCGTATCGAGCGATGCTTTGGCCAAGTCTGCGCCATTGCCGGCAACGATCTGCGCAATGCTGGCATCGCCAAAAATGGTCAGCCATAATATGCCAAGCAAGCTTGGCGAAATCATGGCCCCGGCAATAAATTCACGCACCGTCCGGCCCAATGAAATACGCGCCATGAACATGCCGACAAAGGGCGCCCAGCTCATCCACCACGCCCAATAATATACCGACCAATCATTGTAAAAACCGGTGTCCATGCGCCCCAGTGGGTTGGATAATGCCGGCAGCAGTGTAAGATAGTTGTATATGTTGCTGGCAAGGTCGCCCAATAGTTGCAGCGTTGAGCCCGTGGTCAAAACAAAGATCAACAACGCAAAAGCAACCCACATGTTTACTTCGCTCAAAATCCGGATGCCACGGTCAATGCCGCCCCGGATCGACAGGAAGGTGATGCCCGCCATTACGAGGATGAGCGCTAGGATCGTCAGCGACGAGCTCGTCACATCATACAGATGGGCAATCCCTGCCATTGCTTGCTGCGCGCCAAGCCCAAGAGATGTTGCAAGCCCAAAGATTGTAGCAAGTACCGCGAGAATCTCTAAAACATCTCCAGTGCGGCCCCAAACAGCCTTGCCGAATAAGGGGTAGAATGCCGACCGCATCGACAGCGGCATGTTGAAGTTAAAGTGGAACACCGCAAGCGCAAGGCCGGTCACGGCGAAAATCGCCCAAGGGTGAAGCGCCCAGTCAAATATGGTCGCCGCCATCGCGATGCTGCGTGCGGCAGCCGCATCACCAACGGCTCCCCCCAATGGTGCCGCAGGTCCGCCTGCCATGGCCGAGGTGAAATGGGTAACCGGTTCGCCAACGCCATAAAAGACAAGGCCAATGCCCATGCCAGCTCCGAACAACATCGCAAACCAGGACAGTCGCGAATAATCGGGCGTTGCGCCTTTGCCCCCCAAGCGGATTTTACCCAGTGGCGACACGGCCACAACAACACAAAATAGCAAAAGCAGGTTCCCCGACGTCATGAAGAACCAGTCGAAATGGGACACGGCACCACTGCGCAACGCCGCGAACAGGTCGGTCGACGCCTTTGGCGCAATCAGGCTGAATAGGATGACAGCGAAGGAAATGAATGCCGTGGGCAAGAAGACAGCCGGGTTGATATGCATCCCGCCCCAAACACGGTTGGACTGGCCATAATTGCCCAGATCTATTGCCTTATCCCAATCTGCCATTGAACCCTCCCACAAAGGTGCGATGCCGCTCGGTCAATGGCGTGCCGCCATGGTCATCGCCATCCACAACCATGCAGAAAAACTGCGCCAGACTTCGACATGGAAACGGTCTTCTGCGTCACGAATGAGGATGATTTCGACCGTTTCATACATGGTGCGCGCGGCCCGACCGACCGCAAATTGGCTCAGATCAAGCGGGCATCCCGACATCAAAACCTCCGATGCACGCGGACCTTCGACAACAAGGCATATGGACCGTTCGCTAACATCTGCAACAGCCACGGGCAGCCCTTCCCCTGTCGGGATCGTCGCGCCAGCTTGGCTACGTAGATAATATTCGTCGGGGCCAAGGCACATAATGCCACCTTCGGATGCGCCGATTTTCCTTGGTATTTTGACCTTTAGCAAGCTCTCCAAATCCTGCGCATTGCGCGCCCGCAGCGTGTGACGCTGCATCGGCGGCGCAAGGCTGATACGGACACCCTGCGCTACAAAGGGGGTTTCGGTAACAGGCTCATGACGAATAAGGGCGTCAGACATGCAGCCGTGCTCCTTCCGGGTCGTAGAAAACGGTGCCGGTGACTTTGGCGGTATGCGTCTTGCCTGGCATCGGAATATGTAGCGTGTCGCCGGTCCTATCATGTCCACCAGCGACCAGCGCCATCGCAATCGAACGGCCAAGCGTTTCGCTCCAATAGGACGATGTCACATGACCGATCATTGTCATCGGGATGGGTTGGTTGGGGTCAGCAACAATCTGTGCGCCCTCCTCTAACACAAGATTCGGGTCGTCGGTCAGCAGGCCGACCAACTGCTTACGGCCCGGCGCGATGATATCAGGGCGCGCCATGGATCGTTTGCCTACAAAGTCAGGCTTTTTCTTGCCCACGGCCCAATCGAGACCAGCGTCAAAGGGCGTTACCGTGCCGTCGGTATCTTGCCCTACAATGATGAAGCCTTTTTCTGCACGCAAAACGTGCATCGCCTCGGTACCATAAGGGGTGATGTCATATTGCGCGCCCTGCGCCATCAATTGTTCCCATACAGCCCGCCCATAAGCCGTCGGCACGTTGATCTCAAAGCCCAGTTCGCCGGTGAAGCTCACGCGGAATAAGCGCGTGTTGATGCCGCATATCGTGCCCTCACGGATCGCCATATGTGGAAAGGCTTCTGGGGACAGGTCAATGCCCTGCACAAGTGGTTCAAGAACCTTGCGCGCATTGGGGCCTTGCAGGGCGATGACAGCATATTGCTCAGTCGTGCTGGTCAACCAGACGTCAAGGTCGGGCCATTCGGTCTGGAGATAATCCTCCATCATGTTGAGCACGCGCGCCGCGCCGCCGGTTGTCGTGGTCAGGTGGAAGCGATCCGGTGCCAACCGCGCCGAAACGCCGTCATCGGTGATGAAACCATCCTCCCTCAACAGCAGGCCATAACGACACCGCCCGGGCTCCAGCGCCTTCCACGGATTGGTATACATGCGATTGAGGAACTCAGCGGCATCGGGACCCACGACTTCGATCTTACCCAGCGTCGATGCATCAAAAATACCAAGCGACGACCGCACCGCAACGCATTCGCGGTTCACGGCTGCATGCATATCTTCATTTGGTTTAGGGAAGTATCGCGCCCGCCGCCATTGCGCGACCAATTCAAACACGGCACCATGTGCCTGCGCCCAGCTATCAATATTGGTTGTCCGTGTGGGTTGAAACAACGCCCCTTTGGCATGTCCGGCCAGTGCCCCAAATGTCTGCGGCGTGTAAGGCGGACGAAAGCTAGTGAGCCCGATATCAGGGACGGGCTTATTCAGCGCGGACGAAGCGATTTGCAATCCGTTGAGGTTGGATGTCTTGCCTTGGTCGGTCGCCATGCCGTTGGTGGTGTACCGCTTGATATGCTCGATGGAACGAAAGCCCTCACGCACCGCAAGCGTGATGTCCTTTGCCGTCACATCATTCTGGAAATCGACGAATGCCTTTATGCGGCTTTGGTCCTTAGGCGTTGGCAACATATCGATAACCGCGCCCGTGCCATAATCCCAATCTCCCGAACATCCGCCAACACAGTGGACATTTTCATTTGGCTGATCGGGGACATATGCGCCCAGGTCATCGCGCCATTTTAGGCTGCCCTTGCTGTGCGACCATAAATGCACGCTTGGCGTCCAGCCACCCGCCATTAACAGCGCATCTGCATCAACGCGCCGAACCCGTTGATCCGCATAATCGCAGATGTCGACGGAGCTGACCCCATGCCTGCCATGCACGCCAACCACGCCGTGGTTCAAGTAAACCGTGATGCCCAGACGGTCCGCCTCATGCATCAACGCGCTATCGACGCTTTCGCGGACATCGATAATGGCGCAAATGCGAATGCCCGCTTTGGCCAGTGCAAATATATCATGCCAGCCGCTATCGTGCGACGCCATTAACGCGGGCGCTTTGCCAACGGCCACGCCGTACCGATGGGCATAGACCTTCGCAGCGGACGACAGCATCACGCCGGGCGTATCATTGCCGTCAAAAACAATCGGTCGTTCAATGGCACCTTGCGCAAGCACGACTTCACCTGCCCTGATGCGCCACAGTTTCTCGCGCGGCCTATCTTCGATTTCAGGAAGATGATCGGTCAGCCGCTGCACTGCGCCTATGAAATTGTCATGATAATAACCGAATGCCGTCGTACGCGTCAGGATCGTAACATTGGGCGCGTTGGTTAATGCTTTGATGCTGCGTTCCAGCCAGGGCCATAATGCAGGGTCGGCCAAAGCGCCGCCACCCAATTCATCCTGCTCATCTATCAGGATGATGCGCTTGTTTGAATCCATAGAGCCAAGCGCGGCGTCGATACCGGCGGGCCCTGCGCCAATAATCAACAGATCGCAATGGGCGTAGGTTGATGCATAGACATCGGGATCTTCGGTCGTCGGCGCATCGCCAAGTCCTGCCATTTTGCGAATGGCGGGCTCATACACCTTGTCCCAAAACGAACGTGGCCACATGAAGGTTTTGTTATAAAAACCGGCCGGAAAAAACATGCCCAGCCGGTCATTAATCGCACCGAAATCCATCGCCAAAGATGGCCAGCGATTTTGGCTGAACGCGTTGAGCCCATTATGAATTTCAATACCCGTCGCGCGCAAATTGGGGGTAAATCGCCCTGGCCCGCGATTGACCGAAATCAGGGCATTTGGCTCCTCACTGCCCGCAGCAACCAGCCCGCGCGGGCGGTGATATTTGAAGGATCTGCCGAACAGCATGACACCATTGGCGAGCAAAGCCGACGCCAACGTGTCGCCTGCAAAACCCTGGTAGCTCTTGCCATCGAAGCTGAACATGACAGGCTGGCTTCGGTCAATGCGCCCGCCAGTTTTAAGACGAAAGCCACTCATCGGCGCGGCTCCCCGGCTTTATATGTTGTTTCAAATTTATCGGTCACTGTATCGCGCACCGCGTTAAAGAAACGCCCGCAACCATGGATATGCCGCCAGCGTTCATGGTGCCGTCCACGCGGGTTGGCGCGGATGAACAAATAGGCCTCCCAATCCGCGTCACTTTGACCGGATGGATCAAGCGGGCGCGCTATGTGCGCCTGTCCTGCGTTCGCAAATTCAATTTCCGGACGCTTCTCGTCACAATAAGGGCAGTGGATCAGGATCATATCAATGCGCCACCGCTGCTGCGGCCGCTTCGTCAATCAACCGCCCGTTCCGGAAACGGTCGAGGTTGAAGGGGGCGTTGATATAATGCGGTTCATCTTTTGCCATGGTGTAGGCCAGCAAATCCCCTGCACCCGGCGTGGCCTTAAACCCGCCCGTGCCCCAACCACAGTTGACGTACAGCCCCTTCACCGGCGTCTTACCCAATATCGGCGAGCGATCCGGCGTCACATCGACAATGCCACCCCATGTTCGCAACATCCGCATCCGACGGTAAATTGGAAAAATCTCGCAAATGGCCGCCAGCGTATGTTCAACAATGTGCAGCGCGCCGCGTTGCGAATAGCTCACATATTGGTCCGTTCCCGCGCCAATCACCAACTCGCCTTTGTCGGACTGGCTCATATAGGCGTGGACTGTGTTCGACATCACGACGCACGGGAAGGTTGGCTTGATGGGTTCAGAAACCAGCGCCTGCAACGGGTAGCTTTCGAGCGGAAAGTCGAGGCCCGCCATGTGCATGATAACCGATGTGTTACCCGCCGCCGATACGCCAACGCGCTTTGATGCGATATAACCCCGTGTGGTTTCCACGCCCTCTACTGCGCCATTGGCGTCGCGGCGGATACCCGTGACGGCGCAGTTCTGAATGATATCCACGCCCAAAGCAGCGGCCGCACGCGCATAGCCCCACGCCACCGAGTCATGTCGCGCAGTGCCCCCGCGCCGTTGCAGCGCCGCCCCCAAGACCGGGTGCCGCGCGTCTGACGATATGTTTAATGGCGGGCAATAGGCTTTGGCCTGTTCGGGCGTCAGCCATTCATTATCAACACCGTTGAGGCGATTGGCATTAATATGCCGTTGAAGGCTTTGCACGTCATGCACATTGTGCGCGAGCATCATGACGCCGCGCTTGGAATACATGATGTTATAGTTAAGCTCCTGACTGAGGCCATCCCACAGTTTCACCGCATGGTCGTAAAGATGCGCGCTTTCGTCATACAGATAGTTGGAGCGGATGATCGTCGTATTCCGTCCGGTATTGCCGCCACCAATCCAGCCCTTTTCAAGCACCGCAACATTCGTAATCCCATATTTCTTGGCGAGATAATATGCTGCGCCGAGACCATGCCCGCCCCCGCCGACGATAATCGCATCATAACCAGGCTTAGGCGCAGCATCGGGCCATTGTTCAGGCCAATTTTGATGCCCGCTTAAGGCTTTGGCAAAAAGGCTGAATGCGCTGAAGCGAGTCATGATTGCACCTGCGCAAGCGCCGCTTTCGCGCGGCTTACGTAGAAGGCTTTAAAATCGTCAACCAGCTTTTCCTCCAGTGCATACGGCCCTTGGACATAGCCGTCATTGGCAATCCCACGATGATTAATCGCGGAGAAGTGCCCGTCTTGTTCGTTGGTTTTGCGCCATAATGCCGCCAGATGGTCCGGATCGTAATCGACCCCCTCAACTGCATCTTCGTGCACGAGCCAGCTTGTGCGCAGCAATGTCTTGTCAGGTCCAATCGGTGTCAGAGAAAATGTGACCACATGATCGCAACAAAAATGGTGCCAGCTATTTGGCTGGGTCCAGACAGAGAGGCTCGATGTTTCCGGCACCTTAAATGGCCCAATCAGTTTCTGGCAGGCAAGCTTGCCATCTATCGACTGAGTCACAGCGCCGTTTGCCAATGCCAAACGCGCTACGCGATGCCACCAGCCATCGGGAAACTCGATGACATCATGGTCAATGCCCAACGCCTGCCATTCTGCACGCTTTTCTTGCAGATAATCATCGGCGGGCGCATCCTTGCCAAAGCCAGTGGTGCCGAGCACGCTGATCAATTCGGGATGACCAACATCGCAATGATAGCATTCGCGATTATTCTCCATCACCAGCTTCCAATTGGCGTCTTCGATATAATCATCCTGCACTGCGATCTTTAGCTTTTCGAGGTCATACACTGCGATCTGATCCGCAATGTCAGCTTTCACACGATCAATCGGCGGCGGATTATCACTTAGACAGATGAAGATCAGCCCACCGACATTTTCCAGCGCAACGGGATTCAGGCCATGATCTGCCTTGTCGAAATCCTCTGCCATGCTGCGCGCAGCGAGAAGCTTGCCGTCGAGGCCATAAGTCCATTGGTGGTAAGGGCACATCAACCGCGCCGCACGACCGCTTTGTTCGAGACAAATTTTCGCACCGCGGTGGCGGCAACTGTTCCAGAATGCCCGGACTTCATTGTCGCGCCCACGCAGTATGATGATGGAATTATCCGCCAGTTCGAACACGAAATAATCACCCGGATTTTTCAGATGGGCCACGGTGCAGGCATATAACCAGACCGATTTAAGCATCACCTGCGTGTCGAATGCGAACGCATCATCGCTGACATACAATCCACGCGGCAATGTGTAACCTTTGCGGTCATTGGCAAGCCAGTTGGCGATCGGGGCGAGGTGCAGCACGGACTTAGCTCCTCAGTGCGTTGTTATCAGGATCGAAGGGTGAATCGGTTATGATCGTCGCTTTATGCCTAACGCCCAAAATGACGATTTCCAATTCCGCGCCCGGCACCGCCAAATCTGGACGGACCATCGCAAGGGCAAGCGATTTGCCGACGCGCCAGCCATAGCCCCCCGATGTCACGCGGCCAACCAAATCATCCCCCTGATAAATCGGCTCTGACCCACGTGCGTCGGCATCGGTGACATCATGCACCTCCATCGTAACCAACTGGTTTGCGCTGCCGCGTTCTTTCCACGCCAGCAACGCCTCCCGTCCAAAAAATGAAGGTTTTTTAAGGCTGATGAAACGGTCCAAGCCGCTTTCATAAGCGGAATATTCAACCGACAATTCGCGCGGGATAAGCTTGTAGCTTTTTTCCAGCGCCATCGACGTCATCGCGCGGATACCAAATGGCTTAATGTCAAACGCAGCGCCGACCTCCATCAATCTGTCGAAAATATAATTCTGCATTTCAATCGGATGGTGGATTTCCCAACCCAGCTCGCCAATGAAGTTCACCCGCAACGCGTCGACTTGCGCTAGGCCAATGCTCATTTTCTTGCCCGTCAGCCATGGAAAGGCCTCGTTTGACAAATCCGTGTTGGTCAGCTTTGCCAGCACATCGCGTGACCGTGGGCCAGCGAGCACCAGCACGCCCATGGACGTTGTCAGCCGTTCGAAATTGACTGAACCATCTTTTGGCATGGCCTTTTTCAGATAATCATGGTCGTGCCGCTCATATGCCCCTGCCGACACCAGATAATAACGCTGCGGCGCGGCTTTGTACACCGTGAATTCACTGCGCACGCCGCCTTTGCGTGTAAGCAAATAGGACAAAGTGACGCGTCCGACCTTTTTGGGCACTGCATTTGTCAATAATTGGTCAAGCCAGCCTTCTGCCCCTGGCCCCGATATCTCGCATTTCGCAAAGGCGCTCATATCCTGAATGCCGACATGCTTCGTCACGTGCAGGCATTCATTACCGACATGTTCGAAATAATTGGAGCGGCGGAACGACCATTTTTCACGGACGGGTTCGCCGGGCACGACGGGATGATTGTCATTTAACAACACATCGGGCTTGTCGAGGTCGGCTGTACTTAATGTATAGCCAGCGGGTGCAAACCAGTTGGGGCGCTCCCAACCAAACACGCTACCAAACACACCGCCAAGCGCTTTCATCCGGTCATAGCATGGCGTGCGCCGTAATGCGCGTCCCGCCTCGCGTTCCTCATCAGGATAATGCACTGTGAAGACCTTGGCATAAGCCTCCTCATTTTTTTCGATCAGAAAGCCCCTGCCGGCATAATCGCCAAAGCGGCGTGGGTCGACGCCCATCATGTCGATGGTCGGCTCCCCGTCTACAATCCAGTGCGCCAACTGCCACCCCGCGCCGCCTGCGGCCGTGATCCCAAAGCTGTGGCCTTCGTTCAACCAGAAGTTTTTCAGGCCCCATGCTGGTCCGATGATCGGCGACCCATCGGGCGTGTAGGCAATCGCGCCGTTATAGACTTTCTTGATGCCCACTTCGCCAAAGGCAGGCACGCGATTCATTGCGGCGACGATATAAGGCTCAAGCCGTTCGAGTGCATCGGGAAACAGTTCATATTCGCTGTTCGCCGCAGGGCCATCGACATAGCAAGCGGGCGCGCCAACCTCATATGGCCCAAGCAACAGGCCACCAGCCTCCTCGCGCATATAATAGCTCGCGTCAGATTCGCGCAGCACACCCATTTCCGGCAGGCCCGCCTTTTTGCGCTCCATGATTGCAGGGTGCTGCTCAGTCACCAGATATTGGTGCTCGACCGGGATGACAGGAATATCCAACCCAACCATCGCCCCTGTTTGCCGCGCAAAGTTACCCGAACAGGATATGACATGCTCGCAAGCGATGTCGCCCTGATCCGTCGAAACCAGCCACTCGCCATTGGGTTGCTGCGTGATTCCAGTAACCGTTGTGTTGCGATAAATCGTCGCCCCGCGCTGCCGAGCACCTTTTGCCAGCGCCTGCGTAAGATCCGCAGGCTGGATGTAACCGTCATCGGGATGCTGAATCGCGCCAATGACACCGTCCATGTTGGCAAGCGGCCAAATATCCTTGACTTGTTCCGGCGTTAGGAAGTTGACATCAACACCAATGGTGCGGGCAACCCCTGCGTAATAATGATATTCATCCATCCGGTCCTTGGTTGTCGCCAGTCGGATATTTGTGACCTGCGACAATCCCGCATGCAGTCCTGTTTCGGCCTCCAAAGTGGGATATAAAGCCACCGAATATTGGTGCAGCTTACCCACGGAATAACTCAGGTTAAAAAGCGGCAAAAGCCCGGCTGCATGCCATGTTGACCCCGAAGTCAGTTCCTTGCGCTCAAGCAAGACAACATCGCTCCAGCCCATTTTGGCGAGATGATACAAAGTGCTCACGCCTACAACGCCGCCACCAATCACTACCGCCCGTGCCGTTTTTTTCATTTTGTCCACTCAGCCTATTTGTGACTCGGCTATGTCAGATGAAATGGCGGCGCGGCAATTGGATTGCGCCCCAGCTGGGCTTATATAGATTTTTCTAATGTTACATATTAGCTTTTGACATTATTGTTATGGGCCGGACTTTCCAAACCGCGTTAAAATGCGATTGGCGTTAGCTTACGCTTGAATCGCACGTGGCGGCATCTATAGAAACGGAAACTGGCAATTGGACGGGTCGTATGAAAACGCGCATTTTTGTAACATTGAAAAACGGTGTTCTCGACCCACAAGGAAAAGCCATCCATCACGCCATAGAGGGCTTAGGTTTTTCGGGCGTTCATGACGTGCGGGCCGGACGCCTGATCGAAATCGAGCATGAACCGGGCGTGTCAAAGGCTGACCTGGAAATGATGTGCACCAAGTTGCTGGCCAATATGGTTATTGAGAATTTCGAGATTGAGCAGGCCTGATGCGCGCAGCGGTCATCCAATTTCCGGGTTCTAATTGTGATCGTGACATGGCCGTCGCCATTCGCGACATTACCGGTGCCGAAACAACTTTGGTCTGGCACCGCGCTGGCGAATTGCCTGATGGGCTTGATCTGATCGCTATTCCCGGCGGCTTTTCTTATGGCGACTATCTGCGCTCCGGTGCCATGGCTGCGCGCTCTCCGGTTATGCAGGCGGTCATTAAGGCTGCAGAACGCGGGGTCCCCGTTCTGGGTGTATGCAATGGCTTTCAAATTTTGACAGAGGCTGGTCTGTTGCCCGGCGCGCTCATGCGCAATGCCGGGATCCGCTTCGTGTGCCGCACGGTTGGGCTAACGGTCGAAAATAATCGCTCTGTTTTTACCAGCGGCTATTCCGCCGGTGAGCAGGTCCGAATTCCCGTTGCGCATCATGACGGCAATTATTTCGCTGACACTCAGACGCTTGATAGGCTTGAGGGCGAAGGCCGTGTTGCCTTCCGTTACGCCGAAAACGTAAATGGTTCGGCCCGCAATATCGCTGGCGTGCTTAATGCTGCCGGAAATGTGTTGGGCATGATGCCGCACCCCGAACGCATGACCGAAGCCGTGCATGGCGGGTCAGACGGACGTCGCTTGTTCGAGGGGCTGGTGCGGCAGATCGCTTGATATTGCTGCTGGGCTGACAGGCGACGCTTTCTTTCGCGGAAATAAAGCACGCCCCAATATCAAGAGCATAGTCGGCCAAAACATCGTGTTGTAAACATCATGCAGGGCTGCATCTATGGTAGCCTCTCCGGCTGCAGCCCCCCGCAAATCGGCATATTCGTTAAACAACTCGGCGATACATACGATTAACCAGCACCACGGGCTGTCGGGTCGCCGCCGCAACACCAGGGCCGACACGCATAAGATCAAAAGCGACCCATGAACATGCATCGCATCATTGGTCAGGCCAACTGTTTCGATCAGCCAGATTTTATGGCTGACCCAATGCTCGGCCAGAAGCTGTAAACGGTCCTGCATGAAGTCCTAAACTTTTGTTTTGAAGGGTGAAAAATTCGTACCCTTGTCGAATATTTCGACGCCCTCTTTGCGCTTCAGCCAACCAACAACACCATAAGTGACGGGCGTAAGCACAACTTCCCAGCCCACTTTCAACAGCCAGTTGGTAACCATAACGCTTATAACCTGCTCGTTGCTCCACACCCCCCAAAAGGCGAGCGGATAAAAAATGAGGCTATCGATGCCCTGACCGACAATCGTTGAACCAATGGTGCGCGTCCATAAATGCTTTCCTGCGGTCCAAATCTTCATGCGCGCCATCACATAGCTGTTTACGAACTCACCCGCCCAAAAAGCCGTGATTGATGCAATAACGATCCGCCAAACTTGACCGAAGACGCTTTCATATGCCGCCTGCCCTTCCCAACCGGGTGCAGGCGGCAGGGTCACAACAACCCAACTCATAAACGCCATGAAGAGCAGCGCTGCAAAGCCAACCCAGATGACACGGCGCGCGCGCGCATAGCCGTAGACTTCCGTCAGGACATCACCAATGACGTAGCCCAACGGGAAAAACAATATTCCAGCACCAAAAATCCATTGCTCGCCCGATATTGTCAGCGCCGCAGGTTTGGCCGCCCCAATGACGTTCGAGAGCAACAAAATGGCGACAAATGCCGCCATAACGAAGTCATAATAGCGAAACTGGCGGCCGATAACTGCGCTGGCGCTTTCATCAATGATAAGGTCGTCGTGCATGAATCGACATAAGCAGCTTTGCGTTCGCGCGCAAAGCCGTTATTGCGCAAACCAGCGCGCGCCCTTAGCTCAGCTGGATAGAGCGCGAGACTTCTAATCTTGAGGCCACAGGTTCGACTCCTGTAGGGCGCGCCAGTATTTTTGTTTTTTTACCCAGCAAAGCCACGCAGAAAAAATTTTCATCCGGATAAGCACCGGATAAAAATGCAACTACACTTGACCGGTGCCGAGTTTATAGGTCGAATAATTAGTACAAATAGTGTCAATTAATTTCAATAATAGCCCAGTATTTGCTCTCATCATTAAGAGTGGCGGGTATAATTTGACCACTCGCAGCCTCGGTTATTTTTTGATGGCAACAAGCGCTTCCTTAATACCTTCCAAGGGAACTTCGACCACGAGGGTCTTTTCGTCCCCACCCCAAGGGCGGAAGCCAACCTTCATGATTTTACCTGCAATAAGTTGGCCTTGAAGATTTTCATCAAGTTCAACAACCGACTGGCATCCATCGGGCAAACAAGTTGTGTACGCAGCCTTAACTTCGACGCCTTCATCAATCTTAATTACGGTGCCCGCGCGCAGATCAACGCCAAACGGCAGAGTCAGAACGGCAAATGTCCGCCCCTGATCGGCAGCGAGCAGGGCCTGCAACAGGCGCCCCTTGGTCGTGTCATCGGAATAATTCTGGGTCTGTACCGCGCGGCAATCCGATGCGTTTCCTTTATTACAAAGCAATTCCCACTTTCCGAACGTATTCTTAAGTTCCCACTCGACTGGCGCTGCGGCAGGTGTCGCGGGTGTCGCCGGACTGGCAGGTGCGGTCACAGCAGGGCTGACAGCCTTTTTTGGGCGCGCAGCCTCTACAGGTCCGGAAACCAACAAGCTAACGGCGATAGCAGCGATCGACAAAGTGTTTAAAAATCTAGCCATTTTTGATCCTTTAGAGTTTTGTGGAGAATTTTAGGTTCAGTATTACCGAGATTTTGTAACCTTCCTCGTCGACCGCGGTCACCTCCACATCCAGCTGGGTTACGCCGTCAGGCGCGGTGCCGGAAAGAATGTTACGGGTCGCATCGAAAGCTACCCAAGCAGGCAGAGCGCTTCCGTCCGGTAAGGCGGCGCTAAGTGTAATCCGAGCATCACTGCGCATATGGCGGAAAGCCGTTTGTGGAACAGTCAGTTTGAACACTGCACCCGCATCAAGAACCGGAGCGTTAATAATATCGACCGATATAAATCCTCGCCCGGATGTGTCTGGTGAAGTCGACATGCTACCGGTTGAACTCGTATCAGCGGTTGCGGTGCTCTCAGGTGCCTGTGTAGACGCAGACGAACCCGAAGGGGCGCCACCTAGGGTCGTTACAGCCTCGGCCCCAGTTCCAGAGGTCTGTGACGACGTAGACGAGCCCGAAGCGGCGGCGGCCGAAGTCGTGCCGGCATCAATACCACTGTCCGAGGTCGGCGAAGCCAAAGGAGGTGCAACCACGACGGGACTTGCGAGCGACGGTGCAAGTGTTGGCGCGTTAACGACTGACAGATTCTCATAAGTCCGAGATACCGTGACGACGGCAGGCTGCGGTATCGATATCGTCACAGGAGCCGTCGAAGCACTAAGCACCGGCAGGGCAAAGTTTGACGCCAAAGACGTCGGCGTGCTGACCAAAGCAATCTGGCTAATGTAGTTGCCAACGACACCCGCGTCCGCTGAGTTCGCTCGCGCGCCTGAATAACTAAGCACTTGGCCAGCTATACCCGTATTGACTGTTACCCATCTGGTGAGGTCCGCACTTCCGTCATAGACCTTCAGGGCAGACAAAGAGACAGGCTTTGGCGTAATCGCACTAGACGTGTTGTTTACATGGCTGATCGCATAGTTAGACAGCTGGGTGTTTGCACCCGCAACCGCTGCACTCACTACAATCGTCTTGTCACTCAGCACCGCGCCGCTGCTGTTGCGGCTTACATCCGCATTGGCATAAGCCAGTGTTGCGCCCGATATGCTTTCAGTACCCACAAGCCCGCTAACGCTATAGCCGACGTTCAAAGCACTGCTGGCAACCGATGTGTTGCTGTCATAGACCTTCGTCTGCGACAACGCTGTAACCGTCAGCGCCTTGGGGTTGATCGTGCTGGTCGAGTTGCTGGCATAAGTGACCGCATAATTCAGGCCACCATGGCCGTCATTTACCGTCACCCCCGCAACAGTTACCGAACGGTTTCCGCTGCCAGCGTTTGCATTGGTAAAGGCATAGTTTCCACCGCTCACGCTATCCAACCCGAATAGCTGCGTGTTGCTACCAGCCTTGACAATCGGCGCGGGAGCAATGCTCGCACCTACAACACTCAGGTCGGCGTCATATGTTTTTACGACATTCGACGTCGTCAGGGTTAGCGAAGCTGCCGTGATCGTAGCCGTACGGCTCCCGTTGGCCAACGTATAGTTACCGGCCAAGCCAGTGCCATTGGTCAGCGTCAACGTGCCAAGTCCAACTGCCTTGTTCTGGCCGACATCCTTGTCACCCAGCGTGCCAGAGCCCGTCAGGCCCAGCGTTTCAACACCAACCAAAGTACCGGTCGTCAGGGCAGAGGCCGCAACGTCGGTAGTTGCATCATAAACGCGTCCACCCGTCAGGCTAACCACATAAGGCGTAATCGCACTAAACGTGTTGTTTACATAACTGATCGCATAGTTGCCGCCATTATTACCATCATGGACCGTAACGTTGGATACATTTACGGTCTTATTGGTTCCGGCATTAACATCGGTGAATGTGAACGTACCACCCGACAGTGCATCGGACCCGATCAAACGTGGGCTGCCATCCGCCAGCACAGCGGCACCGGCGGCACTCGCCATGCCGTCATACATCTTGCTGAGATCTAGAACAGTAACCTGCAACGGTGCCGGAGCAATCGTGCTGGTGGTGTTGGCTACATAGGTTACCGCATAGTTAGCAAGATCTGTGTTGGTTGCGGCTATTGCACCGCTGACCGTCACGGTCTTGTTATTCAATACCATGCCGTCAACGCCACGCCCGACATGTGGATCAGCATAAGACAGTGCCGCAGCGGCGATGCCTTCTCCCTGCACCATGTTGCTCACGTCAAAGCCGCTGTCTTGGCCCAAGGCTGTAACTTGGATAGTGCCGTCATAGACTTTTGTCTGCGATAGCGCTCCAATGGTGATCGGACGCTGGAGGATTTGGCCTGTTGCCGTTCCCGAGCTGCTCAGCAATATGTAGTTGCTGGCATCAGAGCCACCGAGCGAAATGCCGGAAATCACAACAGAACGCAGTCCAACATCCTTGGTATCGAACGAGCCCACCGACAGCGCTACACTGATATCGTCACCAGCATAGATGCCGTTGAACGCGGCTGATGCCACCTCAGCAGCCGTCGTGCCGTCATAGACCTTGTCACGAATAACTATGTCCGAAACGCCCGAAAGTACCGCAGGGGTAATGGAGCTAGCCGTGTCTGCGACATAGCTGATGGTGTAGTTCCCGATGATCGTACCCGTTGCGCCAATAGCAGCGCTCGGCAAGATAGATTTAGTACCCTGACCAACATTCTTGTCATCATACGTCAAAGTAACCGAAGCAATCGTGTCAGATCCGATCATCGGGCCTGACGTGAAGCGTGCGGTTCCTGCCGCGGTCGACGCATCGTAAACCTTGGTCTGAGCCGCAGCTACAACCGTCGTGGCGTATGGGTTGATGGTGCTGGTAGAATTATTAGCATAGGACACTGTATAGTTCGCGCCGTTATTGCCGTCGTTGACTGTCACACCCGAAACGGTGACAAACTTGTCACGCAGCACCGCGCCATTGGCGTTACGACTGACATTGGCATCGACGAAGGCAAAGTTACCGCCGCTAAGGCTGTCAGCGCCAAACAATTCGGTTTCGCTGCCGATTTTGACAATTGGTGTCGGTGCCTGGGTTGCCCCGACCATCGATACGCTGCCATCGTAAGTCTTAACCGCTTCTGAAGCGGTCACAACCAGCGCCGCTGGGGTTATCGATGCCACCTGCACGCCACCTGCAAACGTATAGTTTGATGCAAGTCCGCCATTGGCGCCACTACCACTCAGCAATGTGAGCCCAGTCGGGTCGATCCGCTTGTCATTACCTACATTACGGTCGGAAAATGCCCCAATGCCGGTCAATATGAGCGTCTGGTTGCCGACCAGCGCACCTGTGACCAGCTTTGCTGCCGCGATAGTTGCCGCACCATCATAGACCTTCATACCCGTCAAATTGACGATATATGGGGTAATAGTTCCGGTGCCCGTCGCGGTCGTGTTAGACGGCGACCAGCTGTAGTTGGACAGATCGCCCGTCACCGAAATACCCGTCAGCGTAACAGACTTGGCTGCGCCCGCGTCAGGATCATCAAAACGCACATTGCCAAAAGTAACCGTCACATTGTCGGCGGCAATCACATTGGTGGCCAATGTGCCAGTAGCAGCCGTCGTACCATCATACATCTTGGTCGTTACCACTGGTGTAAAGGTGATTACGCGGCGTGCAATATTGGCAAAGGCGGACGGGTTAGCGGCCAGCGTATAGTTGCCACCATCGGTGCCTGTCAGGCTATCGATCTGCACCGCAATAAACTTGTTGGTGCCGATATTCTCATCAAGGAACGAAGCGGAGTAATCATAAGTGACGATGTCACCGGCAATCCGGTTATCGGAAATGCTTACCTGCGCATCTGTAGTACCGTCATACTGGCGACCAATGCCGACCGCAGATGCAATGAGCGTACGCGGCAGAATGTTGGCCTTCAAGCCCGTCGGCTGAATGAGGTTATAATTGCCTGCATCTGGACCAGCGAAGGTAACCTCGCTGCCGATAACGGGAATAAACGTTCCAACATTCTTGTTGGAGAACGTGCCCGTCATGCTCGAGATGCCGATCTGATCGCCTTGGATAAGACCAGCAAGTGCCGAAACGGACGTATTGATGATGTTCGTTGTCGTCCCGTCATAGACCTTGTCAGTGGCAACAACACCAACAACTGTGATGTCTTTCTTGAAGATCGACGCGGTCGCCTGATATGTTGACGCTAGCGTTACATAATCCGTGCTGCGTGCCGTTGGCGTGGTCTGTGCAAGCACGTTGACGATCGTCACACCCTTGCTCTCGCCTGCCGTCTTGTCAATAAAGTTGGCGAATGGATTATAGACCAGGCTCAAGATCTCGCCCGCGACTTGGTTTCCAAGAGTCAGGCTTGTGACTTGAATTGCAGTGTTACCATCGTAAATCTTATTCGGAACGACGGCGTTGAGCGTCAACGGACGCTGATTGACCGTCACATTATGCGTGCCACCCGTCAGCGTATAGTTGATAGCAAGCCCAGTGCCGTCTGTCAGATCAAGCGTGCCGACTGAGCCCAAAATCTGAGACTGCGGGGTCGTCCCATTGAGCGTAACGTGCGCATTCGAGATCGTCCCTGCGCCTGTAAGACCAAGCGTTTCCTGCCCGACCCGCTGGCTCAGCGAGAAGATATCGGAATTAACCTGTGTCGCCCCGTTATAAACACGGCCACCCGTCAGGCTGATGGCGTAGGGGTTAATCGTGCTGGTCATGTTATCGGCATAAGTGACAACATAGTTACCGCCATTATTGCCATCGCTTACGGTCACACCGCTCGCGGCCACAACCTTGTCACTCAGCACAGCTCCGGAAGAGATGCCGCCCTGGCGACTGACATTTTCACCCACAAAGGCATAAGTGCCACCGCTCAGGCTGTCGGCTGTGTTGCCGTTGCTGGCATTCGTGAACAAGCTGCCAACTGTCACGACCGGCGTACCAAGCGCTGTGGTCGTTGCATCATATGTCTTAATGACATTGCTGGTACTGACCGTGATAGCCGCCTTGTTGATCGTGCTCGTCAAGTTGCTGACATAAGTGACGGTGTAGTTCCCGCCGTTATTGCCGTCGTTGAGCGAGACGTCCGCAACGGTAACCGTGCGATCATCGCTGCCAGCATTGGCATTGGTAAAGGCATAGCTGCCGCCAGAGAGCGTGTCAGACCCGAACATCTGCGTATTGCTACCCGCCAGGACAATCGCGACCGGTGCAACTGTTGCTCCGGCAACGCCCAGTGTGCCGTTATACGTCTTGACGACGTCGCTAGTGGTAACTGTTACAGATGCCTGCGTAATCGTCGCTGTGCGGCCACCGTTCAACAGCGTGTAGTTGCTGGCTAGGCCAGTACCACTGGTCAACGCCAGCGTGCCAAGGCCAACAGCCTTGTTCTGACCCACATTCTTGTCACCAAGCGAACCTGAACCCACAAGGCCAAGCGTTTCTTGATTGATCAGCGTGCCGATGGTCAAAACGCCCGCCGCAACATCACGCGTCGCATCATAGACACGGCCACCATCAAGGCTCACAACATAAGGCGTAATCGTGCTCGCCATGTTGTTTACATAGCTAATGTCATAATCGCTCAGCACTGTGCCCGCAGTTGCCTGCGCCGCACTCACTGCAATCGTCTTGTCACTCAGAACCGTGCCGCTGCCGTCACGGCTTACGTTCGCGTTGGTATACGCCAAGGTAACGCCCGACAGGCTCTCGCTGCCAACCATATTGCCAACGCTATAGCCAATGTTCAGCGCCGTGCTCGCAACCGACGCGTTGCTGTCATAAGCCTTTGTCTGCGACAGTGCTCTTACCGTTACGGCATAAGGATTGATCGTCGCCGTCGTCGACGCCGTCGACGTCGTCAGCGTGTAGTTACCCGCATCCGTGCCGCCCAACGTAATCCCGCTGATGCTCACCGTCTTGCCAATCGCAGCGCGCGCATCATTGAACGCACCCGTTGAGGTCGCAACGTTCAAGACATCGTTGCTCAACCGACCATTAAACGTAGCGCCAGAAGTCACCAGCGTTGCAGTGTCATTGGCATCATAGGTCTTGTCTGTGGCTGTAATCCCAGAGACCGTGCTGATCGTCGCCCGCGTAATGTCAGCCGTACGGGTTCCGCCCACCAGCGTGTAGTTGGAAGCAAGACCGGTGTCGTTGCCCAGCGCCAGCGTATTGATGTCGAACGTCTTGTTATCGCCAACATCCTTAGTACCGGTCAGTGTACCGGTACCAGAAAGCGTCAGCCGCTCAACGTTCACCAGCGTGCCGATGGTCAAAACGCCCGCCGCAACATCACGCGTCGCATCATAGACACGGCCACCATCAAGGCTCACAACATAAGGCGTAATCGTGCTCGCCATGTTGTTTACATAGCTAATGTCATAATCGCTCAGCACTGTGCCCGCAGTTGCCTGCGCCGCACTCACTGCAATCGTCTTGTCACTCAGAACCGTGCCGCTGCCGTCACGGCTTACGTTCGCGTTGGTATACGCCAAGGTAACGCCCGACAGGCTCTCGCTGCCAACCATATTGCCAACGCTATAGCCAATGTTCAGCGCCGTGCTCGCAACCGACGCGTTGCTGTCATAAGCCTTTGTCTGCGACAGTGCTCTTACCGTTACGGCATAAGGATTGATCGTCGCCGTCGTCGACGCCGTCGACGTCGTCAGCGTGTAGTTACCCGCATCCGTGCCGCCCAACGTAATCCCGCTGATGCTCACCGTCTTGCCAATCGCAGCGCGCGCATCATTGAACGCACCCGTTGAGGTCGCAACGTTCAAGACATCGTTGCTCAACCGACCATTAAACGTAGCGCCAGAAGTCACCAGCGTTGCAGTGTCATTGGCATCATAGGTCTTGTCTGTGGCTGTAATCCCAGAGACCGTGCTGATCGTCGCCCGCGTAATGTCAGCCGTACGGGTTCCGCCCACCAGCGTGTAGTTGGAAGCAAGACCGGTGTCGTTGCCCAGCGCCAGCGTATTGATGTCGAACGTCTTGTTATCGCCAACATCCTTAGTACCGGTCAGTGTACCGGTACCAGAAAGCGTCAGCCGCTCAACGTTCACCAGCGTGCCGATGGTCAAAACGCCCGCCGCAACATCACGCGTCGCATCATAGACACGGCCACCATCAAGGCTCACAACATAAGGCGTAATCGTGCTCGCCATGTTGTTTACATAGCTAATGTCATAATCGCTCAGCACTGTGCCCGCAGTTGCCTGCGCCGCACTCACTGCAATCGTCTTGTCACTCAGAACCGTGCCGCTGCCGTCACGGCTTACGTTCGCGTTGGTATACGCCAAGGTAACGCCCGACAGGCTCTCGCTGCCAACCATATTGCCAACGCTATAGCCAATGTTCAGCGCCGTGCTCGCAACCGACGCGTTGCTGTCATAAGCCTTTGTCTGCGACAGTGCTCTTACCGTTACGGCATAAGGATTGATCGTCGCCGTCGTCGACGCCGTCGACGTCGTCAGCGTGTAGTTACCCGCATCCGTGCCGCCCAACGTAATCCCGCTGATGCTCACCGTCTTGCCAATCGCAGCGCGCGCATCATTGAACGCACCCGTTGAGGTCGCAACGTTCAAGACATCGTTGCTCAACCGACCATTAAACGTAGCGCCAGAAGTCACCAGCGTTGCAGTGTCATTGGCATCATAGGTCTTGTCTGTGGCTGTAATCCCAGAGACCGTGCTGATCGTCGCCCGCGTAATGTCAGCCGTACGGGTTCCGCCCACCAGCGTGTAGTTGGAAGCAAGACCGGTGTCGTTGCCCAGCGCCAGCGTATTGATGTCGAACGTCTTGTTATCGCCAACATCCTTAGTACCGGTCAGTGTACCGGTACCAGAAAGCGTCAGCCGCTCAACGTTCACCAGCGTGCCGATGGTCAAAACGCCCGCCGCAACATCACGCGTCGCATCATAGACACGGCCACCATCAAGGCTCACAACATAAGGCGTAATCGTGCTCGCCATGTTGTTTACATAGCTAATGTCATAATCGCTCAGCACTGTGCCCGCAGTTGCCTGCGCCGCACTCACTGCAATCGTCTTGTCACTCAGAACCGTGCCGCTGCCGTCACGGCTTACGTTCGCGTTGGTATACGCCAAGGTAACGCCCGACAGGCTCTCGCTGCCAACCATATTGCCAACGCTATAGCCAATGTTCAGCGCCGTGCTCGCAACCGACGCGTTGCTGTCATAAGCCTTTGTCTGCGACAGTGCTCTTACCGTTACGGCATAAGGATTGATCGTCGCCGTCGTCGACGCCGTCGACGTCGTCAGCGTGTAGTTACCCGCATCCGTGCCGCCCAACGTAATCCCGCTGATGCTCACCGTCTTGCCAATCGCAGCGCGCGCATCATTGAACGCACCCGTTGAGGTCGCAACGTTCAAGACATCGTTGCTCAACCGACCATTAAACGTAGCGCCAGAAGTCACCAGCGTTGCAGTGTCATTGGCATCATAGGTCTTGTCTGTGGCTGTAATCCCAGAGACCGTGCTGATCGTCGCCTGCGTAATCGTCGCTATGCGGCCACCATTCACTAACGTGTAGTTGCTGGCCAAGCCAGTTCCACTGGTCAACGCCAGCGTGCCAAGGCCAACAGCCTTGTTCTGACCCACATTCTTGTCACCAAGCGTACCTGAACCCACAAGCCCAAGCGTTTCAACACCAACCCGTGCGCCGATCGTCAGATCTGCCGCCGACACCGAGGTCGTCGCATCATAGACACGGCCACCCGTCAGGCTCACCGCATAAGGCGTGATTGTGCCTGCATAATCGGAAAGCTTAAGGCCGTAATTTCCAGCCTTAGCGCCCGTCAAGGAGAGACCAGCCAAGGTAACCTTAGACGCGTCGAGCACATTGGCGTTATCAAACGTACCCGATGCCGTGCCGTCGAGGCTGACATCATCGCCCGTATAAGCGGAGCCGTCAGCAGCGGTGCCGGATCCTGCTGTAATTGCAGTTAGCAGTGCGGCGGTACCGGAAATCGCAACCGCTGTGTTGCTGTCATAAAACTTAGTGAAGGTAGAGCTGTCCAAACCGCCGACGACAAGCGTCTTCGGCGTGATTTGACCGATCAGGCCATTTACACGATCGGTCGTATCAAGCTGATAACCGTAAACCGAGATTGTCCCGGAAGCGGTTGACGATGTCGCAGTGAAGTCCGCGCCGCTGGCAATAACCTTCTTGTTGGCGAGCACATTACCACTGACGTCCCGTGCAACATCTGCACCTTCAAAGCTGACGCTAGTCGCAGTGGCTGTAACCACATCCTTATCGGTCTCGGTAGCGCTCAGATAGTCGCGCTGCGCACCTGAAACGACATAGTTAACGTTTGCAGCATTGGCCGTCGTTAAACCGTCATAGACCTTGGAAACGGTACCGGTCAGCGACACGGTAACCTTTGGCGCAAGAGTATACAGCACACCGTTGAGCGTGCTCGACGCCTGCGGCACAGTCGACGTGCCATAATTTGCATTGTAATGCTTAAAGCCAGGTGTCAGGCCGCCAAGCGTGTCGAGCGCAGGATTGGTTGACCAAATCTGCCAGACGCCATTGAGACCTGTCGTCACCGCGGATGCACCGACATTGTTAATGAAATTACCGGCGGTGACTAATGTGATGTTGCCGCCGCTGGTGATAGCCTTGGCTAGTGTCAAATTGGCCGCACTTGTTTGCAGCGTTACTGAACCGGTGCTGGTGACGCCGGCGATGCCATCACCAACCGTCAGTGCACGGCCGTTCTTCAGGTTGAAATCACCGCCGGTCGAGGCCCGCAGAACGCCGATGCTATTGGTATTATTAAGCGTTACTGAGCCAGCACCCGAAAGAACCAGAGTGTCAGCCGAAATTGCACCGACGGCTGCCTGCGTTATAGCTCCAGCTGCTGTTGTAACGCTGACCACTGATCCCTGTACCGAGCCAAGCTTAAGCGCTTGGCTGCTATTGATAGTGACCGGCATCCCAAAGGCATTGGCCGCAATCGTTCCGCTGCCAAGCGCGTTGGTGAAGCCCAGGTCAAGGGCGCCACGACCGGCTACCGATGATGATGCGTTTGCGTTGGCGTCACTCTGCTGAACGGTCAGCAGTAGGTTATTGTTGCCACCAAAGGTCAGCGCCTGATCGGTCTTGATACCTGTTTCAACCGCAGTGCCGAGATCCTGATACGCGCCAGCAGTCTTGAAGGTAACAGTACCGCGTACCTTGTTGACCTGCGACAGGCTTACCGACGCACCAACATTGGTTCCGGATGCCACAATCGACTTGCCGCCAGCCTGCGAAATCACCGTGAGGTCATTAGCCGAAGAATTCGTCACAAGATCAATCGAGGCGCAGCCGGTTAGGCAGGAGTTATTATTATTTGCATCATAGGTTGCCAGACTGGACGTTCCGATGAGCTTGCCGCCTGCGACGGATAATGTGATCACGCCGTTCAGGCTGATGGTATTTGGCTGCTGCGTACCCGCGCCAAACCCGAATACGTTAAGCGCAGAATTGCCCTGAATGAACGTTCCGCCCCCCGTCAGGTTGAAGCTACCGCCAACCTGCAGATAGCCATCTTGGCTGTTGGCGTTAATCCCGACCGCCTGGGTAGCATTACCGACTGACACGAGGTTAAAGTCGCCAGCCACTAGCGTATTGCCCAAGACCGTACCCGATGCACCGGTGCCCGAGTTGTCAAAGGTAACATCGCGCAGCGAATTCGGCTGGGCATTGACTGTGAGGCTACCCCCTAAATCAATCACCGCTCCATTGGTCTGGGTCAGCAACCCGCCAACCACGAAAGATGCACTTGAGGTGTTGTTCGTACCGCTGGCTTTCAAACCAGCAAGGCTAATATTGGTATCAAACGGGTTGGCGATCGTGTTGATCGTGACGCCGCCGGAGCTGTAGTTGGTGAATCGATAATCCGCATTACTGCTGATCGCTGCAGCGATTATTGGTACGACGTTGTCTGGGTGGATCAAGTCAACCAAGCCGGTTGATGTGATGGCCAATTTCGCGGCCTTGACCGCAAAACCAGTGCCGGGGATGATCGAGTTGTTACCAGCAATCTGCACGCCCTGCGACACGCCTGCAGCTTCAATCCAGATAGTCCCTAACGCTTGCGTTCCGCCAATGGCAGCATCAATCGTAATCGCCCCGGGTGAACGTAGCAGCAAGTTCTTAGCCGCGCCGGAGCCATCGCTATTGATGGCAGCCAGATCAATAGTGGCGGCCGTTCCGTTAGTCACGATGGCGACACCGCCCGTTAGCGTGATCGCACCCGCCATGGCGATATTGCCGCCAGCAATGATGTCACCGGCAAGGCGGTTGGTGCCTATACCAGACTGGGTGAACGCACCGCCCGAGATTAAATCGCCTGTGGTCGCCGTCGTCAGAATACCTGAATGGTTCAGATTGGCCGCACCTGCCACCAGAATTGTGCCAGAGACATCAATGTCACCTGCTGAAACAATCGTGAGCGCACCAATTGCGCCGTCTATGAATGGTTGGGTGATGGCTGCGCCCGGATCACCGATATAGGTGACCTTGCCGCTGCCAGCAGTCAGCGTCAGGGTGGCGTGATCAGTGGAAGCCAAGGCTGCGTCGGAGCTAACTGTGCTCAGGAAGCTGATGCTGCCATTATTGGTGGTGGTCAATGCTGCGTTCGTGCCCAGCACGACCGCATCGCCATAGCTTTGCGCGCCGGTCGTGCGAACCAAACCGCCATTGATCAGAGCCGCATCGCCGCCGCCGCCGACAGTAAGCGACTTGAGCGCAGCCAATGCTCCAACCGTCCCGCCGAAGGTCGTCAAGCCGCTGCCCGATACCGTCAAGGCGCGAGCGGTGCCATCACTGTTCACCGTCTGCGCGAGGTTGATGTCAGTGCCGGTTAGGACCACGTCCGTGGTCAGGATAATCGCGTCGTTATAGATCTGCGTTGTCGTCGTATCGACATTGCCACCCAGATAGACTGTGCCATTGGTGTTGGTGAGGACCGATGCGGCCTTTAGCGACGCGCCGAAGGTCATCGTGCCTGTGCTGACAAGTTTCAGCGCTCCAAGACGCTCCGTGCCCCCAACTGCGCCCGTCAGCGTAACATTCGCTGAGCCAACATTTGCGGTAAAGTCAAAGCCACCGTTCAGCGTGCCTACGATGCCAATATTATCATTAGTCGTGGTCAGAGACACTGCCCTAGCCAGCGTTACATTTCCGCCATAGGTCTGTGTATCGCTCGTTGTAATCGCAGCGGCGTTGAACGTTGCATCGCCAGAAACGGAGAGCGTTGTTAGGTCGAGAATGGTATTAGAACCACCGCTCGTTCCGAGAATAGCGCCGCCAACAATTGCAAGGCTATTGTCATTGCCACTGATATGTCCTGTCGACACCGTTGACGCGCGCAACGTCGCGTTGGCACCCAGGGAAAGGGTTCCATAGCTTTGAGCACCACTGGTGCGCACGTCGCCATTGGCCATGGTGACAGTTCCGTTGCCCTGAACCGTAAAGCTCGCCAGCTGTGTGAGACTGCCAATAGCGCCGTTCAGCGCAGTAATGCCAGAGCTGGAAACGGTGAGCGCATGCGCACCGTCGACAGCACCGCCGAGGGTGGCACCCGCACCGTTGAGTTCAACAGCGCTGGCAAGCGTGATGTCGCCAGTGAAAGTCTGTGAAGAACTGGTGCTGATTAATGCAGCGGCAAGCGTGCTGGTGCCAGAAACGCTTAGAGTGCTGAGGCCAGTGATCTGATCTCCGGCATCGCCATTTCCAACCACGGCGTTACCCGTGATAGTCAACGCGTGTCCGCCGCCGACAACGGTGTCGAGCATCGAGACGCTGGTTGCGTCGAGCGCGATGTTCTCTTTAAGAACAACACCGTTTTTGTAAGTTTGCGAGCCCGAAGTGGTAATTGGGCCCGACAGTTCTATTTTGCCAAGGCCGTCGCTTTCGAAGGAAGTCGCCGCAACAGAATCAAGAAGTTTTACAACGCCGCTGGAGCTGAGCACCACGCCAGCAAGCGCTTTATTGGTCCCCAGGGCCGCATTGAATGTCGCCGCACCGGAGCCGGTGAAGGTGAAGCTGCGCGCTGTATCATTACTATCGCTATCAATGCTGCCCGCAAATTGCAGCGTTCCTGTGGAGGACTCGATGTGGACGGCATCTGTTAATGTAATTGCAGTCGCGAAAGACAAGTTTCCATCGAGGAAAAAGTCACTGCCGAGGCTGTTTGTGCCAGTGCCCGTCTGCGCGAAGTTATTTTGAATATAGATGCCGGCGCCCGGTGCCGTCGTGAACTGACCAGCATTTACGACTGTGACGACCCTTGCGCCAAAGATGCCTCCGAAGCTGATGTCGGCGCCACTGACACCGACCGTGCCAAAACCGGTGGCCGCATTGGCGAATGTGACATTACCCGTGCCAGCGGAAACTGTGAGCCCAGTTGAGCCATTGGTCCCCGAGACCGCAAGTCCAAAGTACACAGCATCGTTCGTGGTTGTCAGTGCAACACTGCCGGGAATGACGTTGTCGAATAAGAAAGCATTGCCGAACGACTGGTTACCAACGGTCGTGATAGACTTTCCTCGGAAAACCGTCTGTCCACCAATCGTTGGTGTTACTGTAAACGACTGAAGCGCGTTGTTCGCGCCGATATTACCGTAAAGCTGGGAGGTGGACGCAATAATTGTGGCAGACCGTGCAGGTCCGGACGCCGCACTGTCGAGGCCGGATGCGAAAGTAATAACAGACGAATCAAAGACCACGTTTGATGTTAAAATGACCGCAGAGTTAATGTTGACCGTCGGCGCGGTAACATTGCCTCCAAATTTTGTGGCACCTAGCCCGTTTGTGATTAGACTATTGGCGTCGATCGTACTGCCAAATGTTTTTTCACCCGAGGCGGTTAAAGTGACGCGACCTGTTGCACCAGAGTCACCAACGGCACCCGAAATAGTTATCCCACCAGCAGTTGTTAGGATTTCACTATCAAAAGCACCGTTCAATGTTCCGGTGACAGTGACGTCAGACGCAAGCGAGCGCAGGAATGTCGCATCCGTCAAAACGACATTTCCGTCAAAAAGCTGGGCATTGCTTGTCGTAATGTCGGATATGTTCAAAGTTGTCTTGCCGCGGACAGTGAGTCCGCCCAGCAGCACGCTAGCGCTCTGATAATCCTCTGAACGGCCAAACATTGCCTCGCCATCGACGTTGAGGGCAAAATAATCTGTACCGTTGTAGCCCGTAACGGACTTGTTCAGTCGAACGATCATTCCGGTCAGAGACGTATCGGCACTGAGAGTCACCGCATTAGCATAAGTTTGCGCATTGTTGGTGGTGACTGCACCACCGGAGATGAGCGTCGTCCCGCCGCCATCGACCAACAGGCTAGCGAGCGAGGTTGTGCCGCCAACCGCACCAGTGAATGTCGTGAGACCTCGGTCAAAGACGTGCAACGCCCTATTGCCGTCAATGATATTTCCGAAGGTGATTCCGGTTCCATTAACTTCCGACGACCGGGCCAATGTCACCGCGCCAGTGTAGTTTTGGGTTCCTGAAGTGAGGACATATTCAGCGGACAGGTTAGTTGTGCCAGACACGCTGAGGCTGCTCAATCCGCCGACCGCATCGTTTCCACCGACCGTTCCTAATTGTGCGTTACCCGTGATGGTAAGCCCATGGTCTTTGCCCACGACCCTACCAACGGACACAGTAGTGCCAGTTAATATCATATCCGATTCTAGCTGAAGTTCCCCATCAGCGAAGGTTTGCGTGCCGCCGGTCGTGGTAACTGCATCGAACAGTTCAATAGTTCCCGATGCATCGCTGGTGACAGAGGTCGCGGTCACAGCGCCGCCGAGCCGTGTGATGCCCGCGCCGTTAAGCGTGACAGACCCCAGCTTTTTGATCCCGCCAAGCGCGGCCGAAAGCAGAATATCCTCCCCGGCAGCCAGAGTTAGATTGCGGGCATCAGTCGTGCTGCTGTTAACTGTACTGGCAAAGCTGATTGTGCCATTGGTACCCGCAGCGGTGGCTGCAATGTTGCCCGTCAATTCAACGCCAGAAGCGAACGAGATACCGTCTGTCGTCAGGATGTCGCCGCTAAGCTTGTTTGCGCCCGCACCGCTTTGCGTAAACTTAGTGCTGATGATATCGCCATCTGCAGATGTAATGAGCGCCGCGGCATTGACGATAATTGCCTCGCCTGTTGCGGTGATCCCAGCATTAAGCGTCAGCGCGCTACCTGTGAACTTGAAATATCCTGCAAGAGCCGTTGTACCATCAAGCTTGGTCAGGCCAGTCCCGGCCTTTTGCTCATAGCTATCAGCTGTAAGCGCAGCCGTGAACGTCACGTCGTCCGCCGAGTTGAGGACAATGTCGCCGAGGCCCACGGATTGCGTGCCAACTGCGCCTGTAAAGCTGACATCGCCCGCACCAGCCGTGATCTCTAGGCCAAAGGGCGTGGTGTCTGATTGAAGGGTTGATGCAAAGCTGATGTTGCTGCCCGAAGAGGTTAGCGTTGTGTTCGCACCGAGTGTCACCGCATTGGAATAGGTCTGCGCACCAGATGTTTTAATAACCGAGCCATTAAGACCCACCGTGCCGCCACCGTTGACGGTCAATGCACCCAATAGGTTTGCAGAGCCCAGCGCGGCGTTGAATGTCTTGGCGCCCGCAGCGGTAACAGTCAGTGCGCGCGGCGTAAGAACATCGTCACTGTCAGTCGTGTTATTCAGCGTAATGTCAGAACCCGTGAGAACAATATCACGCCGAAGGACTAGGGCGTCGTCATAGGTCTGTGCGCCAGCGGTCGTGATTGACGCGCCGTTGAGGTTGCTGGTTCCGCCACCATTGACCGTCAGGGACGCAAGCGCCGCCGTGCCGCCCACAATGCCGCCAAAGTTCGTTATGCCGCTGGCAGAAACGGTGAGAGCCCGAGCAGTGGAGCTGCTCTCACTGTTTACCGTCTGACCAAGGGTAATGTTCGTGCCGGTAAGCGTCACGCCACCGGTCAGGACCATTAGGTCGTTAAAGATTTGGGTCGTGCTAGTATCGACGGCACCAGCAAGCTTGGTTGAACCGCCAACATTGGTTTCTAGCGAGCGTGCATAAACGTCGCCCTTGAAGGCCGTGATGCCATCGCTGCCAATACTGACATCACCCAGACGTCCATCCGTCTTTGCGCCCGCGGCGCCAGTGAAGGTAACTGCACCAGTGCCCGCAGCGACAATCAATCCGTTGGACTTAGTAGCAGCCGAATCAAGCGCCGCCCCAAAGGTTATTACACTGTTCGTTGTCGTGAGCGTTGTCGTCGTTCCCAAGGTTACATCACCTTGGAAGTTCTGCGCGCCTGTCGTCGTCAGCGTTTCCGTTTCGATCAGCGTCGTGCCGCTAATATCGAGCGAAGCGAGACCTGTGACAGTATCATTTGTGCCGCTTGGGCTTCCCAATTCAGCATTACCCCTGATGGTAAGTATCTTGCTGCTGCCGCTGACAGACCCATAAGCCTTCAACGTTGCTGCGGTCAGCGTCACGTCGGCCTTAAGCGTCAGAACATCCCGGTAGAATTGATCCCCCGTGGTCTCAATATTGGCAAAAACCTCGGTCGATCCAGGCGCATCTGTGGCAACAGATCCGGCCTTGACCGTGGTCGAAAACTTCGTCGTGCCGCCACTATTGACGGTGACGCTGCCCAAAGCAACCGTATCGCCGACCTTGTCAGAAAAGGTGACGTTGCCGCTGCCAGAGTTGAGAGTCATTGCACGTGCGGACGCGGCGCCGCTGTCCACCGTTGATAGCAAGGTTATGGATCCACCCGATGACGCGACAGTCACGTCACCCATAAGCGTCACGGCCTGCGCCAAGGAAATATTCGCATTGGCCGTACTGATGTCACCAGCTAGGCTGTTGAGACCTGATCCCGTCTGGCTGAATGCGCTTCCGGCTGTAATGTCACCAGTAGCTGACGTTGTGAACAGTCCACTATTGGCGACTGTAAAGCCTGATCCAGTGCTTACCGCACCATTAACTGTAAGCTTCGTTCCGGTGAAGCTAAAACCATTGATAAGCGCCATCGCACCCGACAACGACGTCAGGTTCGAGCCTGCTAACTGTTGAAAGCCACCAGCCGTAACAGCCGCTTCAAAACTGACGTCTGAAGCAGTTGAAACTGAAATCAGGCCAGGTGCTGTAAGGTCTGCATTACCGCCAACCACGCCGGTAAAGCGGATATTGCCGGTCCCGGATGTGAGGGTGAGGTTATAGGCAGAGCCAAGAGCATCTAAGGTGCCAAGGAACAGAATATCACCGCCGCTCGCCGCACCTGTAGTGAGAATGCGGTCGCCATTCAGGATCGTAGCGCCAGTAAGAGTAATTGTCCCACCGCTCTTCGCTGCATTCGTCGTGTTGGCGGTGGTCGAGATATTGCCGAGCAAATTGATGGTGCTCGCAGTCAAGTTGACCTCGCCACCTGCCGCGTCGCGACCGTTTGCCGACAATGCGCCGGCACTAATCACGCCTGCGGTAGACGTCAGGCGGATAGCGCCTGCCGACGCTGAAGCAGCCGCAGCATCTCCACTGCTTGTCACTGTTCCAGTGGTGATCGCACCTAAAGCGTGGATGGTGATTGCACCGCCGCTGGAATAGGCTGTGGTATTACCAATCGTAATATCGCCTGCTGTCGAAACAGCAACGCCAGTGGAGTTGAAGCTGCCAATTTCCGACGACACCGCGCCCGCCGTAAAGCTACCGCCGCGAGTAGTGATTGTTTCAGACACAGTTATGGCTGCGCCAGGAGAACCCAAGGTAACAGCGCCGCCCTGAGTGGTGACACCGCGCCATGTTAGGCCAGCGGTCGCGCCGCCATCAACGTTGAACGCATTCGAACTGCGATAAGTAAAGCCTTGGCCTTCACCGGCAATACGAGCAATCAGTCGCGTCACGGAGTTATCGGTATCTTCAAGGGCCGAAGCATTGGCCGCATCAATGATGAGCTGGCCAGCACTTATCTGCGTGCTGCCATCGGCTTGCGAGACAGCGCCAGATGTCGCCAGCAGCTTTACGGTGCCGTCGGCGCCAGAGACACCAGATCCGGTTTTGGCACCGCCGCGGGCCGTAATCGTCCCGGCGACAGACAAGCTAGACCCGCCAGATGTCAAGGTGATGGAACCCGCATTCCCGCCATTGCTGTCATTTGCTGTAGCAGCCTGACCCGAAGAAATGATGGTGCCGACAAGCAGAGCGCCATCTGCGCCAGCCGCGGTCGACGTGAGCGTAACTGCGCCACCTGATGTGCCAGCCGTCGTGCTTTGCGTGTCAATTGTTGTACTTCTGGAATCAATCGACGGAGCTGCGATCGTAATCGCGGCGCCACCTGAGACTATACCCGTCGGATTTACCGCGCCGATTGTGAGCGCAGAAAGTGTTGTAAATGTAACCGCACCCGTCGCATCCGATGCAAAAACCGAAACGACGTTAACGGGGTTGGAGAAGGTGTCTGCCAGATTGAGCGTGAAGATACCTGTACCACTCAGGCCAAGCTTGGCCGACTGAATGGCACCAGATTGCGTAACCGAACCGCCCGCCGTCAGAACAGTGGATGCGCCAGTACTAATCGACGATACGGCAAAACCATTACTGTCTGTGTACCGAATTGTGCCGGTAGCGCCGGTATCTGTATCTTCACCCAAAGTGGAGCCAGCACCAGCAGTGTCGGCGGCATTGCGCACGGCAATGTTGACTGTCGCGACATTGTTACCAGCAGCAGTTAACAGCACGCCAGCGCCAGCATTATTCAGCGTCTTAATCGTGAGCGTGTTGGCTTCAACCGATCCGGTGCCCAAGGCACTGGATGCGGCTGTCGAAATGACACCCTTAGATGTCAGGGTGACCGTACCTGCGGACTGGATTTGCGCAACGCTAAAGGCGTTGGCGTCAAAATAGCTGATCGCGCCTGCACCCGCCGCCGTATTGGCGGCGTTCCGGGTGACCAACTTCACCGTTGTTGCATCATTCAAAAGGTTTGCAAGAGTGATTGCGCCAGACCCAGCTGTCGCATTGTCGCGCGCAGTCACGCTGATCTGAGATGTGCTGATTGCCGCGCCATTATATTGCTCAATCAGCCCTACGCCGCTGATATCAAGCAAGCCGCCACTTGTGATGTTGGACAGACGTATCGTCCCACCAGCCGCAATAGAAATCGAACCAGTGCCCGATTCATAATAATAGAATGGGCCCATCGTCAGACCACCCGGCTCCGTCGCGCTAACGGAGATGTTGCCGGTCGATCCCGTCTTGAGCTTCAGAATATCTGTCGATGACCCGGTCGAGTGGGTGATTGTTTGACCGGACACAGTGATATTGCCCGACGTTGATAGAATGCTTTTCGCGAGATTGACCTCACGGTCAGCCGTGATGACGACATTACCTGACGTCGTTGTAATGGTATTGTTGACCTGGGTATCGCCGGTTGTTGCCGCGCCAAAATTGGCGATCAGAGTGATGCTGCCGGCACCTGTGGTCAGGTTACCAGGCGTCGACAAGTCACCATTTTTCGATTGGAAATAGATGTTACCGGTTGTGGTGGTAAGATCTTCAGGCGTCAGGACCAAATTGGTGCCTGCAACGGCTGTTATCGATGTCGTACTCGCCAGCTTCCCGGTCAGAGAATTCAGGCTAAGCTGGTTGATGTCGGCGATACTGACCGATGATCCCGTGCTGTTTAGCGTCACTTGACCGCTGAAATTATTCAGCTCGCTCGCCAGGTCGATGGTCGAAACACCTGCATTTATATCCGCTGTCGAGGCGTAGACAGCCGACCCTGTTGTTTGGCTGACGCCCACACCCTTAAGCACGAGGTTAAAGCCAGCAACATTCAGGGTCTGCGCCCCTAGGCGTAAAGCACCGCCAGTCGTCTCGATCGTCGATCCAGCTCCGGCTGTAACCGTCCCCGTGACGGCAAGGCCAGCAGCGCCTGCTCCGCCAATGTCCTTAAGCGACAGCGCGCCCGTGGTCGTCAGCGCCCCGAGATTATCAATGGCAATGTTGTTCGCCGTCAGAACCCCAGTATTACCGGTGAGCGTAGCCGCACTGACAAGACCAGTGGTCGTCGTCTGCGACACGGTGCCAGATAACGGCGCGGCGGAAGTGCCAAGAAGAACGCCGCCACTGGTGGCGGTTACGATATTCACCGTGGCGTTGGCAGCAGCAACAATCTGGATCGCCTCCGCGCTGGAGCTGGTGGTGATGACAGTACCGCTGAGCGTAATGCTGTTGCTGCCGGCACCGCCGCCGCCATTGATGGCGATGGCGCCACTTCCGGCGCTGATCGTGCTGGCCGTCGACTGAGTTACAGTGGCACCTGCCAGATAAACATCACCCTGCGCAGTAACGGAATTACCACCAATGGCGAGAATGCCAGAGGCATCTCCTTCTGCTTTGGTTGTCGTAATCCGAACGCCGCCGGCGCTGGTAACGGTGCCCGTGATCGACAGGCCAGCCGTTGAGTCGGCGATGTCCAAATCATATTGGGTCGCGCCCAGTTCTCCGACTTTGGAAATGCCGAGACTTTCAAATTTGTTCCCGCTGTTGGTCAGCACAACCGAGCCGCCAATGGCACTGGTCGCCGTCCCAAGCGTTAGCGCCTTTGCGTTGACGGTTGTTGCGGTGGCTTGCAAAATATTGCCCGTGATCAGGCCGATAGTCGCAGTGTCGTCGCCCAAGATAAGCGTACCATTGGGCACGATGATGCTAGGAAGCGTCAAGTTGCTAGTTCCGCGAACGGTGATCGCGGTAGTCGTATTGTTGAGGGTGTTGAGTGTACCGTTGAGCGTAATGTTGCCAGAGGCGGTCCCATCATGACCCGTCAATGAAATTTTGCCGCCCGCTGCTCCGTCACCAGCCACCGCGCCACTTGTTGAGCCGTTGGCGTTAATCGTCCCGAGGCTCTGGTTTATCCCGCGCCCCGCAAGCGTAATGTTGCCGCCGCCGTTGACGAGATATTCGCCTGCCTTGATATTGAACGACTGGAGATCGAGCAAGCCACCCGCTGTCTTGAGTGCAACGCTGCCGTTCGATGTACTGATGTCGCCAGAAATCCGAAGGCCACCGCCCGTATTGTTAAAGCTGAAGTCACTGTCGCCATTCTCGCCCTTGATGTAGAATGGCCCGATACCAGCGACTTGGTTATTCTGGTTCAGGGTTATGTTACCCTGCGCCGATGGCGCGGCATAAACGGGCGTCCCGCCATTTGCGTTGATCCCCACAAGATTGCCCGTGCTAGTGATGACACCAGCTGTCTGCGTGATTTTGTCGTTCGAATAGAATTGCACACCGCCCGACCCTGCAGTGATGTTGCCAGCAATGTTGACACTATAGGTATTTGCCGTGGCGAATTGATAACCAGACCGGATGGCAACGGATCCGGACACGCCCGAGGAAATAACGCCGGCAGAGGAACTGGAGAAGGTTCCTCCTGCCAGAAGCTGCATACTACCAGCCGCTGAAATCGCACCGCCGATAGTCAAGGTTTGGCCTTGGTAGGTAGTCAATACAACGGAGGAGGACGTGCCCGAAGAGGTGATGCTACCCGTGTTGGAGAATGCCCCTGTCGCGCCACTTGTATACGCAGTGGAGATGGCGATGTTGCCGGTCGTGTTGATCGTGCCGCCAATCGTGATGCCGCGGTAACCGTTGATGGTTAGCGACCTATCTGTACCCTGCGTTGTGACGGAACCCGTCGACGCAACCGCGATTGTGCCGCTACCGTCGTTCGTTTGTAGAGTTATCGCGCCCGTGTTGGACGTTACCGCACCGGCAATAGACATAGCGCCGTACAATGACGTCATCCCGATATTGCCAGCCGCAGTCACCGAACCTGTCGTCGCGCTTACTGCCTGCGTGGAGTTACTCATCAGAGTAACTGCACCCGTTGTTGATGTGAGCGCGCCTGAAACTGAAAGACTGCTGTCCGTCCGCAGATTAATCGCACCGCCAGCGGTTAAATTCGTCACGGAACTGAAGCTGTTAGCCGACCGGTCCAGCGTAATCGACCCGCTAACTTTACCTGAAAGCGCTGTCAAATCGACATCATTCTGCTGCGTGACATTGCCGGCAACGCTTTCTGTGGTCCAACCAACAGCAACGGAGGAGATGCCTCCCGCGCCAGCCGAAACAGAAGTCACAGTCGCAAAATACTTGCTGCCCGATGCCGCGGCCGCATTTGCGCCGGTGATTGTTTCGGTCAAGGTGCGGCCAAACATGTCGGTGCCGGTCACAGTAAAGGTGCGGGCGCTATCATCCGCGCCGCTGGTGATGACAATGCGGTTCCCAGTGGACGACGTGGCAACGCTGCTTGCCGCGGCAGTGCCGTTGATGGAGAGCGCCCCTCCTTGATCAGAAATTTCCTGACTTGCAGAAACGGCCGCAGTTACCAAATCCGCACCGAACTGAAGCTTGGCAAAATTGCTCTCGGTGTAACCGAGTTGAACATTATTAGCATTCTGAATGTAATAATTCTGTGCCGATGAGTTTGAGCGCTGTGTCCCTGACAGCGTCACATTCCCGCCGTTTGGACGCAATATTAAGTCGCCAACACCCGACCAGATATTTGCACTGGACGTAATCGACGTCCCCTCAAGGGTCACACCATAGCCTTGTATATCAATGCCATTGACAGTCAGAGCGCCCATGGTCTTGATTTTGATAGAAGATTGATTGGCGCCTTCATGAAGACTGCTCTGAAGGACCAGATTGTTCCCTTCAGTGTCAGCATCAAAAATCGAGAATGACCCATAACGCAAGATGCGGTCGACGGCACGGAATTCATTATTAGGATTGGTCAGCGCAATCGCACCGGAGCCGGCCGATGCATCGCGCGCTCTTATGTAGAGTTGGCCGACCTTGATCGCCGTACCGGTATTTTGCGAAATAGTGCCGGTGAACCAGTTCCAATAATTGCCTCCAGAACCGGAGATGCCATAATAATTATCATCACCGATGAACATGCCGCCACGTGATGCTAAGGTACCAGCCGTAATATTCCCAAGAATGGCATTCGTAAAGCCATGCACCATGACCGAATTGGTCGATGTGTTCCCAGCAACAATGTTACCCTTAAAGTCGATGACTCCGCGGTTGTTGCCGTTGTTGTAATCATATCCGTAGAGATAGACTTGGTTGGATGCGGTGATTGTCGATAACGCACCCTGCGTGATGCCAAGACCAGTGAGCGTTGCGTTGCCCGCCGTAGCCGTAATGTTGAAATTGCCGAGAAGGAGCGCCCCATTTCCGGTCCCGATGTCCACCGACGTAGCCGTCACATTTCCCGTCAGTGCCATACCCGCCGTGTGGCCCACGGCCTTTACAGTCAGGCTGCTACCAACGTCGAAATTGCTCAAGGTATCAATTTTATTGACGGACGATGTGATGGAAATCGAACTGGCCGATGACACCGTAAGGTTGGCGATATCAATCTTATCTGTCTGGTTCCAGACGTCGACCTGGGAAAGCGCACCAGAAATTGTATCGGAAGCCGCAAGCCCGACAGAAACATTCGCCGCTGTCGCATTTGTGGCAACAACGCTGGTAATCGTCTTATAGCTCTTGGAGGATGTGACGCTGGAGGCAGATGCACCAGAAACTGTTTCCGATTGCGCATTGCCGCTGGCATCGGTGCCGGTGATGACAAAACTGTTCGACGTCTCATTGCCCGTAAATGTGAGTTTTAGGGCCTTGCTTGTCCGCAGGCGCAGTCCGCTCTCCAACAATGTCAAAGCGCCGCCCGCAGCGACGCTTTGCGCAGGCGCAACTGCGGTGTCAGAGGCAACAATGCCGATCTGAAGGGTACCCAGGCCCAAAGTGCCGTTATTTATGTTAACAGTCGAGAGATTGACCGCGCCCGCATCGGTGATGAGAACCGCAGGCGTGCCATTGGTGTCCGCATTGGTCGTCGATACCAGCGCATATTGGGTGATGGTATTGCCGCCGCCGAACATCCGGATTTTCCCGGTCCCGGCGTTATACACACTGCTTGATGACTCTGAATTGTTGGTGATGCCACCAAGGCCCGTCAGCGTAATGGCGCCGTTGGAAGTCAAGATGCTGCTGTTATTCTGCGTAGCCGACAGCAAACCCTTGGTTGAAATCGTCACTGCGCCGCCGGCCGTCGTTGTCGTGCCGCTGATCGTAAGTTGCGTATTGGTGCCCGTTGCCGATACCGACACGGGCGCGCCACTCTGCGTCAGCGTCGCGTTCATATTGACGGAGAGCGCCGAGCCAGAGCTGGAGGACATCTGCAGCCCGTTTGCGCCATTATAATATTGGAAGGTGCTGGTATTTGTCGCCAGCGTGATCGAGCCCGTCCCGCCCAGCGACACCAAGCTCTTGGCTGAGATACCGGCAGCAAGGCTTAGGTTGCCGACGCTGGAAAGGGAAATATCGCCCAGTGCAGTCGTATTGCCCGACGTGCCACCGCCAATGGTGCTCACAACCGTGACAGCGCCACCCGTTCCGCTAACAGTGTTAAACGTCAGATTATTATATTCACTGGTCCTGCTGTAGAGCGTCGAGTTCAGGGAGATCAGACCGGTGCCGCGCGTGAATGTAACAGGCGCATGCATTTCCGTGGCAATCGTTGTGAACGCGCCGTTATTCAGCGTGAACACGCCGTTGCCACCGCTGGTGTCGATAACGACTGGCGTGTTATCGGCCTGCGTCGTGACATTCCCGATGTTAAGCTTGGATGACGTGGCGATGCGCACGCCAGTTGTCCGGCCACCGATGCTGGTGCTGCCATCTGTCTTGAGGCTGGCAAAAATATCAGTAGTGACCGCCGAAGTCACATCCAGCGAATAAAGCGCGGCAGTCTGGCCCACCGCGCCACCGAGCCGCACGTTACCCGCGCCTGCCCTGAGGGTCAGCGCCTTCAATGCCGCGCTGGATTCTGAGTCCACCGTTCCAAGTAAGAAAATGTACCCAGTGGTGGCACCGGTATCAATACTGATGTGATCATTCAGCGTAACACGGCCATTGGCCGTGATGTTGCCGCCAAGGCCCTGCGCAGCAACGCTGGAACCGCTAAATTCTCCACCGATCGCCGTCAGGTTGCCTCGCAGAATGGTCCGGTTGGTTCCAGTCGTGCTCAACGTAATCGAGGCAGCGTTACCGCCGTTATCAAGCCCTACGCCACCGTCGCCAAGAGTGTCATCGCGCTGCGGCTGGCCACCGGATGTCGTAATGGCAGCGACCGACACATTGCCACCCGATGAACTGATGTTCACTGTCGCCGCGTTACTGCCGGCGGCCGTGTCGTTAGCAGCGCCGGTCGTCGTGACGTTGTTCAGTATAACGCCCGCTGCACCGGCGACAGTGACAGATCCCGACGTAGTGCCGGTGTTGACAATGGCTGTAGTAGTAATATCTGCGCCAGCGCTGGTCGTAATAGACCCCGTGGTTGATGTGATGTTGACATTGCCGCCCTGGGTCACAATTGATGTGGCGATATTCACTGCAGTTGCCGAAATAGTTACCAGTCCGCTGGCCTGACCTGCGTCGCCGCCCTGACCCGTAATCGCCTGCGCGCTCACGCCGAGCGTGATGGCGTTCGCCGCGCTGGTCAGCGTGATGGCGCCGCCGCCCGTAACTGTATTGAATACCGTATCGCGGGTGATGGTGTTGATCCGGATAAAGCCTGGCTTGTCGGCTGAAAGCGTCACGTTGCCGGCGGCCGAAAAGGCACCAGTCAAGTCAATGTTGCCGTCAGAGCCGGGAGAACTGGTTATCGACACCGCACCCTGCGAAGTAAACGCCGACGTGCTGGTGACGCTGCCCGCCACTTCGATGGTCGCGCCGAGCGTACCGGCACTGATCGCCTTTAATTCGGTATTGCCAGTGCCCTTCAGATTGATCGATCCAGCGCCGCCAGAAGTCGCCGTGACCCCTGAAGAGAAGATATTGGACGCATTTGAGGCAGCGACGTTGCTGGCTGTGGCGGATGTGGTCAGCGACGCAAGTGTCTTGGATTCAACATAACCGCTCAACGCAATTCCGCTTACCGCGCTGACGGTCAGCCCCTTGGAAAGCAAGCGGATATTGTTGGCTGCGTTGAGCGATACCGAACCCGAAGCGGTGGCACTTAAGCCGTCCGCCGTTCGGCCAGCTTCAAGCGTTAGTCCACCGGAGAGGGCTAGAATATTGGCATTTATAACAACATTGTTTGCGGCCCGCAGCGTCAGGTCGTTGGAGGTGACCCAGCTGATATCGCTGGCGACGGTGATGTTGCCAGCCTCCAAGTCGCTTGATGATCCCGAAGTAACAACGACGTTGCTTGTTTCAAGCAGGTTTCGAATAGTCGAAACGGTGAGGATAGATCCAGAAGCCGAGGCGTCGGTTCCAGTTACACCCGCGTCTGGTCCAGCCGCCTGGATTGTCAGATTATTAGGATCGAGAAGCAGCGTGCCTGTCTTGCCAGCAGCCGCACGCAGATCAACCGATCCGGTGAAATCAAGCAATTGCTTACCCGATACTTCGACTGAACCACCATCGCCGCCCTCCGCGCCACCGCGCGCAGAAATGCTGCCCGCGAACTGCGTTGCCTTATCCGACCATATAACGACATGACCGCCGTTGCCGGAGGTCAGAGCGTCAGCCTTGATCGAGGCGCCCGCATCCACCGTGGTGGTGCGGGCATTCAGAAGATCGGGCGAAGCCCCTTGGAACCCGCCGCCAATGTCCACCGCGCCGCCGCCGCTACTGCCCGTCGCGTCGACCGATGCGCCACTGCCCACGAACACATCGCCGCCGGTTATCGCGATCTGGCCACCAATACCGGAGAGATTTTGCGAAGAAATCGCGCCCGTCGCTTCAACACGGCCGGTTACACCGCCCGCAATCACAATCGAGCCGCTCTCGATCTTGCCCCCGGCAACAATCCGGCTCGTTACGCCATCACCGGCATTAACAATCGCCTGCGCCTGCTGCAAGTTGGACGCGATGGCACCATCCATCAGCCGCCGCTCGGACGACAGCGTCATGATAACACGCCCATCTGGAGCAGCAATGAGGCCGTGATTTTCGATTAGTTGATCGACCAGGGCCGGATTGACCTGAACGGAGACAAGGTTGTTGCCTGCGACGTCCAGTGTAAGTTGCTGTCCGCCAGCAAGAGCAACAGTGCCCATCTGGGCAAAAATGATACCTTCGTTGCGCACAGTCGGCGCGAGCAACGCTGCGTAGCCGTTGACAACAATTTCGCCCTGATTGACGACCGCGCCCTTAATGCCGTTGCCCTTGAAGTCGTACCGGCCAGCCTGAAAATCTTCGTCCGACAGCGTCAATGTGCTTGCAACAATACCGGCGGCATTGATCCGGCTACCGACGCCAAAAACGATCCCGCGCGGGTTCAGGAGGAAAATTTGGCCGTTCGAGGTCAGCGAACCAAAAATCTTACTTGCATCATCACTCGTCACGCGGTTGAGCGTGATGGACCCGCTGTCTGGCAGCACATAATTAACGCTCGCGCCCGAAGCGATATCAAATGTGTTCCAGTTGATAACGGCTTTATTGGTCGACTGGTTAATGACCATCTTCGACCCCGACTGGGAAATCGTGGCATCACCCGCAGCGACGGTTCCGCCCGTCGGGAGATCTTCAGCGTTAGCTGGACAGCCCAAAACAAGGGTGAGCGCACTACCAGCGAGAAATAGTCTCCTCAGTCTCGTGGGAACGGCCCGGCCTGGGTTGAGCGTGATGGTTCGTTGCAACATATTCATTCCAGACATCAAAAGCTCAGCCGCGCGCTGACCCATGTTTTTATACTGTTATCAAATGCATCCGGCGCGCGGATCGGCCGCCCAGCGGAGGCCTCAATCGTCAGCCCTGCCAGGGGGCTCCAAGACGCCCCCACGCCCACGCCACGCAGGCTAGTGGGACGGTTGGCGGCCGCGCCATATACTTTACCGAAATCATAAAAGACGGACGCAGTCAGCGTCGGCGCGAAATTATGTTCATATGTCACGCGACCATTTAGGCCAGACCGACCGGATACATCTTCATCGTTGCTAAACGCTGCAACTCCACTCGTCCCGTTGATCATCATCAACTGCGACGGGTCCAGCTTTTCTGACGCTACCTGACCGCTGACCCGCAATATAATCGCGTCTTTTTTGGTGAGATTCTGGCGACGGTTTATGTAACCCAACATCCGGACATGGCTACCTTGCGAGGCTGTGTGGCCAGCAAGAACGTTAATACCAAAGGCAGAAGTGCCCCCCGCCAACAGATCATCTGCGGCCGTCACGTCGATTGCAGCTGAACCGAAAACCAACGACCTCTTGGTCGTCAAAGTCACGACACGATCCGAAAACGCCCTATAACCACCCTCAAAGCTGAGCATGACGGCGTGATCGAACTGGAGCACAACGGGGTAACGCAGGCCGAATATAGCCGCGGCGCTGCTGCCCTTTATGTCGATGGGCGTGTTCAAAAGGCTGTACCGAAGCCCCGATAGCGCCAGGCTGCCCGAAAGTCCGTCACTGCCGATCGGCAAACTATATCCCGCGCGCCCATATTGGACACCCCGCGAAGCCAAAGCCGTTAGCGAAAGTTCGTCGCCGAATGTTGCGAGCGGATGGGCGCTAGCACTCAGTATGACGCGCTCCTGACCGGAACGCGCAGAACCAGCCCGATCAACCACCACGTTAAATGACTGCGTAGAATTTAGGACGGGCACAACCACAACCAACGACGTGCCGTCGGACGATCCAGAGCGCAGCACAGTTTGAAAATCGGTTCCGGGAAGTTGATTTAATAGAAGTGTGCCCCGCTCAATACGGCGCAGGTTGAGATTGTCGCCAGACTTCAACCCAGCGCCAACAAAGTCCTGTATGCGGCCTTGATTCGAACCGCCGAACGAACCATCAATTTCTATTTTATCGAGTCGGCTTTCCACAATTTGAATGCGGACAATTCCATCGACGACATCCTGCTCTGGCACCACGGCCCGCGCCACGTAATTTTGATCCTGATAATATTTGCCGATTAGATCAGCAGCATATTGGAGTTCAGCCAAAGCTAGACCCTGCCCCACGAAGCGTTGCAAAACGGGCGCAAGGACATCTGCCTTAAACACCTTATTGCCTTCGAACCGAAACCCGGAAACGACAATATTAGGGCCGTCGGACTTCGTTGGCTCAACGACGGTAACTTCTGGGCGAACTTTTACCGACTGCTGAGGCGTTTCCTTGGGCTCTGTTTGCCGCAATATCTGGGCGCCAACATTATCGGGCTGAAGCTGTGCTTGCGCCTCGGGAACACCAGACAAAGCGAGCCAAAGACCGAGCGCCGTCACAATGAACTTCCGCAAATTTCCGTGCATTATTAAATCCCTGATGCAAAATTCATTTAGATTTCGCGCGCGCGCCTTCGGCGTCACACCGACTTAGATTGTAGAGTGAAGATGTCGGAAACCACGCCCAATGAGGCCTGGTGAAGGTGAATTAAGCGCAGCGCCCCACTCTCATTCAGCGCAGCAAGCGTTTTGGCTGAAAGCGCGTTTAACTTTTCGTCTGTCACCATCTTAAATCCGCGGTAGACGGAGGGCTGCGCATCGCCTTCGCGCTGAATGGTGAACTCGCCTTCGGTCAACAGGTCATGCTTCACCAACAGATCGACGAATGCGGTGGTCTGCAGCGCGGCGACTTCAAACTGCTCGCAGAAGCTCAGAATAGACTTGCAGCGCTCCGATGGTTCGGTCCCGTCGAACAACGGCTCGCCATCATCGAACGCGCCAACGAGGTCTGACGTGGGATCTACGCACAAAGAGAGTGTTTCCTCGCTTGGCTCAAGACGTGCCAACAGGAACGGGTACCGCCGCGCATATGCGGGGATGTACATTTCTGCTTTAAACGCGCCATCGTCAGCCACATAGACATTGGCCCCCTCATTCAGTCCCATCAGCGCCAACGGTACCGGCGCGTTTGCGGATGAAAAAATGATCGGGAAAACCCGCTGCGCCTTCACGAACTCTCCGGTTGTAAGCGGCACAGCGTGCTGATTAGCCATCCATGAGGCTTTATCCGTCGTCCGCATATGCCAAGCTTGGTGCGCGCCTGAATTTAAGGGCACCAGTTCCTTGTAGAACAAAGGCAGCGAGGGATTATCTTGCGAGACAGTCATTTCAAAACACCTAGAATTAAGTTACAGTTCTTGACTAGATGTTACAAAACCCCAGCAGTGTTGTGTGCCAAACAGCGGCAACAATGCATTGTCAATTTCTTTGCTTGCAGGACACAATTGATAACATTTGCAAAATCGGCTGGCACTTTGGAGGCTCTCCGGCAAGCCGATAATCCGTCGTCATTTTTGGGTTGTTTTGGGGCTGCGCCTGGTCGATGCCATGACGGTGTCACCAAAACCCTCAAGAACTCGCCAGTGAACACGAATCGAAACAGACGTCCGCCAACAGTCCCCTTTTGCTGCGAGCCGACTACTTTTGAACACCATATATATCGGGCGCGATCGGCGGTTAGGGTCAGGACCACTTAAATCCACCTTCGCGGTTTGAGGCCATACTGTTCAGTGCAAGGCAGCAAAGCGCAGGCTTAGTGGTTCTAAGGCGCGCTTTGCCAACGCGGCAATGGACAGTATGGGTCAAATCCTTCGGACGCCAAAATGGCTTCGATCTCAAAGCAAAATGCCCTTGCAGGCAGAATGACTGCCTGCGGCGGACATTTTCCTTCGATATCTTTGCCATTTTGACGCCGCGAAGGTGGATTTAAGTGGTCCTGACCCTAGCAACTCTGCCGACCAAGGGGCGTCGGATGCGCTTCTACACCAAATGGTTTTTTCACGCTGCGGAGTGCAATCATAGTTCTAATGTCAGAGATTGCGGGATTACATAAGAGATGCTCCGTCAAAAACCTTTCGTACGCATTAAGGTCAGCAACCGCGATATGAAGCAAATAATCAAAGTCGCCAGAGATAAGATCACAAGTTGCCACTTCAGGATGCGCTCGAACCCATTCTTCGAAAGGCAATACATGCTCGCTAGAATGGCACTGCATTTTCACACCAACGTAAACAGAGAAAGCCCTCCCCAGCCGAGACACGTCCAAGTGCGCATGGTATCCCGAAATCAGTCCTTCATGTTCCAATCGGCGAACTCTGCGTAAGCACGGCGATTCAGATAGTCCCACGCGGTCAGCAAGTTCAATATTTGAAACTCTGCCGTTCGACTGCAGTTCGCGAAGGATAGCAATATCAATCTGATCAAGCACGGTTTCCGCCACTAAACATACCTTTATTGCAAGAAGCTGCCAATTTAACGCTCAATCGCCAATGAGAACGCAAGGACACGCGTCTCGAAATCATATACCTGTTTCGATGTAGAAGCGGAGGTGATCAATGAAAAGAACCATTTTGAATATTGGTGCGCATCGGCTTCAGCCGTCCACTTTAATGATGAGCTACGGTTTCGATCCTAAGCTATCGGAGGGTGCTATAAAGTGCCCCATATTTCAAAACTCGACTTTTGCGTTTGAAAGTGCGGCGGCGGGAAAATCGTTTATGCAGATCGCATACGGGATCCGTGATCGCGAGCCGTCCGAAGACCCTGGCCTCATATATTCTCGAATTAACAATCCGACGCTGGAAATTCTGGAGGATCGCCTAACCTTATGGGACGGCGCTGAAAATGCGCTTGCTTTCGGAAGCGGAATGGCCGCGATCTCGACCACAATTTTAACATTCGCGCGGCCAGGCGATGTCATTCTATACTCGACGCCAGCCTATGGTGGAACAGAATTCCTGTTCGAGAAGCTGCTGCCGCAGTTCGGAATTCGCTCACTAAGCTTTCCGGCTCGTGCATTGGAAGAAGAAGTTACGTTAGCTTATGATCGTGCTGAGCAGCTTGCTGGCGAAGCCGGTCGCATCCCGTTGATTTTTGCTGAAACCCCCGCCAATCCGACCAACGATCTCGTCGATATCGCTTTGCTTAGGCGCGTTGCTGAGAGTCGGTCACCCAGGAGAGATCAACGTGCTAAAGTCATTGTTGATAACACACTGCTCGGCCCTCTTTGGCAACAACCACTAAAACATGGGGCTGACATAAGCATCTATTCCCTCACAAAATATGTCGGCGGACATAGCGATTTAATTGCAGGTTCGTGCCTTGGCACCGCCGCCGACATCGCTTCCATTCAAGTTATGCGCACAATTTTGGGCACGATGGTGGATCCACACACTGCTTGGCTTCTTTTGCGGAGCTTGGAAACGCTATCGATCCGGATGCGAAAATCAGCCGAGAGTGCTGCCATCGTCGCTAATCACCTGCGAAACCATAAAAAAATAGCAGCCATTCAGTATCTAGGATTTCTTGATACTGAAAGCGAGCAGGGCAAAACTTTTTCCGCCCAATGCGAGGGAGCCGGATCTACATTTTCGATTATACTGCACGGCGGAGAGCCCGAAGCTTTTCGCTTTCTCGATGCACTTCAAATTATCAAATTAGCTGTCAGTTTAGGCGGAACCGAGAGCTTGGCATCTCACCCAGCTGGAATGACACATGTGGACGTCAGTGAGAGAGCAAAGCAAACTTGTGGCATTTTACCTAGTTTAGTGCGTCTATCGATTGGCGTCGAAGAACCGGAAGATTTGATCGCTGACCTAGAACAGGCGCTCGCCAAGGTTTAAGAACTGATGGTTGGGTTTTAAGCTTTATGTCATTCTCGGTCGCGACGAAGATAGGGACGGTTCGCTTTCTATGGATATCAGACATCTCACTTGCTGCTACGATAATTTCGATTGCAAGACCTGATCACAAAAGTGACACTTAAGATGACGTGTTATGATTCAAGGGACAAGAAAAACTGACTCGCCGGCTAATGCTTGGTGCCGGACTATCTGCTACAGTAGCCATTACATTTCCTCTCCATGGGCAGGTTTTTCCACCGCCAGAATATCGCAGACGGGCCGGAACTTTTACCTTTGAACCTGCGGTGTTTCGCGAACATCGCGAACGACTAATGCGAGGACTCAAAACAGGACTTGCGGTCGTATTCGGAGCCGATCAAGTTGTTACCGAACCGCCCGCTGGCCCCGTGTTTCGACAAGATCCAGACTTTGCGTGGCTGACCGGCATTACAGATGAACATGGGGCGGTGCTTTTGTTGGCGGCGGGAGAGCGCGACACTTCTAATCTTGAGGCCACAGGTTCGACTCCTGTAGGGCGCACCATTCCATTACGGGTCTCAAGAGACCTTTATTTGGCTCCGCTACAGGCAACCACGCATTTGGTGCAGTGATCGCCTAGTCCAGTAACAATATCTTCGAAGCTGAATATAATCGGGTCGCCCGCCGTACAAGCGTTGGCGTCGATTATTGCGCCTTACCGAAAGGCTTATTCAAACGGACGATTTTGAGGTTGAGCACCGCAGCAAAGCTGACCCAGCTTAAATATGGCACGATAAGCCAACTCGCGAACACTGAATATGGCCGCAACCCAATAAAAAGCGCCAGAACTGAGACCCATAGAAACACAACTTCAATCAACGCCCAATCCGGACGTCGCAGATTGAAGAATAATGGCGACCACAAAAAGTGGAAGACGAAGTTCACCGCATATAAAATGATGATGCTCGTGCGTTCCGCATCGGTTGTGGCACCATCCCACGCCAAAATGCCCGCCCATGCGCCCAAACCAAGGATCAATGTCCATGCTGGCCCAAAAAGCCAATCAGGGGGCTGCCAAGATGGTTTGACGAGGTTTTTGTACCAAGGACCAATAGTTGTCAAACCACCGCCGACGCCGCCAAGCATGACGGCCCAAAGGATAAACAGGATCGTCGAAGTTTCCGGCATAGTCCTTTTATGGTCGTGACAAGCGCCTGAAACAATAGGCAGTGATAATTGGCCGCACCGAAAGCCATGCTTTCGTGCGCCTCACAAATGGACGCGCAGCAGGGGGCTCAGGCATATTCAAGCCCGGCACCAAAGTCGTTTTCCAGAAATGATCTTGCGTTACAGGGCCGAGCGATCTGCCCAATGCGCATGGGTGCCGCTACTGATTTTATGCGGCAGCGCAATCCGGCACACTGGCCCTTCTGCAAAGCGTTTGCAGTCGATCAATATGCATTCGGATGTTCCGCGATTTTCGTCGGTCACAAAACTGACGAGATAGCCGTCATCCTCGTCAACCGCACAGACACGTGGGGCAAAGGGTGCCTCACTGCCGTAGCGCCCCTCTGGAAGCTCCACAGACCATGACTCGCCCGTGACCATGTCATGCTTCACAAAACCGTTAAACAGGAACCAGCCGGGCTTAGAAGTCGTGCTATAGGCGTATCTATAGGGCAGCCCCAAATAACGCTGGTTCATCATCCCGAATTCGAGGATGCGGTCATCGAGCCGCTCTTCGCGCGTTGTGCCATCGGCCAAGTTAAACCGCCACCGGTGCAGCTTTGGCTTGAAGCTATGTTCGTCAACATACGCCATCATATGGCCGTAGCCGTCGGCATTTTCGAGCGGCAGGGGATAGGGGTCTTCTTCGAAATAACCATCAAGCACGACTTCATCGCCGTCTTCAAAAGCATTGATGAAGTGCAGAACAAAAGTAGGTTCCGCCTCAAACCAGCGGATATCTTCTGGCTGACCGTAACGCGGGATGAGCGCGAAACGCGATGCTAGTCCCTCGTGTAGCCGCGTCACATGGACGTTACGCTTCAGCAACTCTTCATCCCAAAAAAGCGGGAAGTCGCACAATATTGACCAGTTTTGCGTGAACATCATGTCATGCGGCAAACGTGGCCCCGGCAGCGGGATGGGGACATAATGCGCGAGCCTGCCGCTGCGATCGACGACGCCATAATGCATGTAGGGCGCATGTTTTGAATAGTTGAAGAACAACAACTCACCCGTGCGCTGGTCAACCTTGGGATGCGCGGAAATGCCATCAAGCGGAACCCAAGACGCAACACCCTCTTGCTCCAGCGTTTCGGGGTCAAGCACATAGCCCTCCCCGCATTGGTAGAAAGTGGAAACAGCCTTGCCCGCGTGCACAATGATGTCCGTGCTGGAGGAATCCTTCAGGCTGCCATGCGCGCCAAAGCCGGGGCGTTTGGACAGGCTGCTTTTATCCATCAACCCGCCCCATAAAGACCCGCCCGCATCCTGCTCCGCCTGAAAACAGCGGGTGCGGATGAAGCGATTGCGATAGCTGGCCTTGCCGCCAGAAAAATCGATCTGGTGGATCATGCCATCGCCGTCAAACGGGTGGTAGCGGCCTAGCGGTTGATGCAACTGGTTTTCGGTGTTGCGCAAATAGATGCCGTCAATATCGTCGGGAATACGGCCCTCAATCACATCAAGGTCGGTCGCGGTGACTTCCGCATGCTGCGGCGTCCACGCCCCATTGAGATAGGGATGGTTGCTCGGTTGCAGCGTTGCCTTCACCGGCGGTAGTGTATCAACCCGCATTTCGCTCTCCTTTGGGCGATCAGCCTATGTCGAATGTCACCCCTTGCGCAAGTGGCAGATTGTCGGAGTAATTTATCGTGTTCGTCGCGCGGCGCATATAGGCCTTCCATGCGTCCGAGCCGGACTCCCGGCCGCCGCCGGTTTCCTTTTCCCCGCCAAATGCTCCGCCAATTTCGGCACCTGACGTGCCGATATTAACATTAGCAATGCCGCAATCGCTTCCTTCGGCAGATAGGAACTTTTCGCATTCACGCATGTCGGTCGAGAATATCGACGACGATAACCCTGCCCCGACGCTGTTTTGTTGGGCGATGGCGGCGGCCAATTCAGAATAGCGAAAGATATAGAGAATGGGAGCGAAGGTCTCCCTTAAGGCTGGGCCAACATGCGCAGGCATTTCGACAAAAGCGGGGCGGACATAGATGCCGTTCATTGCGATACGTTCGCCGCCGGTCACGGTGCCACCAACTTCTTTTGCCTCATCAAGCGCCGTTTGCATGCGCGCATACGCATGCGCGTCGATCAATGGTCCAGCAAGATTACTGCTGTCGAGCGGATCACCCACCGCCATTGAGCCAGCGGCCGACTTGAGCGCCCCAACGAAGCTGTCGTAGTTCGTGTCATGCACAAAAAGGCGGCGTAGGCTGGTGCATCTTTGACCACTTGTGCCAAATGCCGAGAACAACACGCCGCGCAGTGCCAACCCGACGTCCGCCTTGTCGCTGATAATCGCGGCATTGTTTCCGCCAAGTTCAAGGATGGTCTTGGCAAAGCGGGCCGCGGCGACTTGGCCGACCTTTCGTCCCATTTCCGTACTGCCAGTGGCAGAGATCAGCGCAATGCGCGGGTCAGCCACCAAAGCAGCCCCGGTGTCGCGTCCGCCCTGAAGAACTTGTGACAGATGCGCAGGTGCATCGCCGAACGCGGCAATCGCCTTTTCAAAAATGGCTTGAACGGCAACCGCGGTCAGCGGCGTTTTTTCCGATGGCTTCCAGATCACGCTATTACCACACACCAATGCCAAAGCCGCGTTCCATGCCCATACCGCAACAGGGAAGTTAAACGCGGAAATGGTGAGAACTGGACCAATTGGATGCCATTGCTCCATCATCCGGTGACCGGGCCGTTCGCTGGCGATGGTCAGGCCATGTAATTGCCGTGAAAGACCCACGGCAAAATCGCAAATGTCGATCATCTCCTGCACTTCGCCAAGTCCTTCCGACAGCGGCTTTCCGCAATCAATGGTGACAAGGCGGGCAAGGTCATATTTTTGTTCACGCAGCGCATTGCCAAATAAGCGGACAAGCTCCCCACGGCGCGGCGCAGGAACGCGGCGCCACATCAGAAAGGCAGCGTTTGATTTTTCAACAGCATCGTTCATATCGTCGACTGTCGCGGTCGCCACCGCCCCGATGCGACTACCATCAATTGGGCTGTGCACAGAAAGGTCGCCGCCATCAACAGCGCAGCCCAGCGTTTCGAGAAGCGTTTTCGTTTCGGCTGCTAATGCCATTAATTTCCCCAGTCATTATTCTGTATTCCCATAATGCATGGCAAGGCGCAGAGTTGATGGCAAGGGTTGCTGTCTTGCCCGCACGCTTATAAAGGCAAACAGGACGCAGGTCGCTATTCAGCAGGCCTTCCCAAGGGAGATAAAAATGGCCGAGTTGGCAGCATTCGATTGGTCTGACCCTTTTCGTCTTGAGGACCAACTGACCGAAGACGAACGCATGATTCGCGACAGCGCGCGCGCCTTTGCGCAAAGCGAATTGCAACCACGCGTTATCGATGCTTACCGGACGGAATGTGACGCGCCTGAACTGTTCCCGTTGATGGGGCAGACCGGCCTGCTTGGCGCGACCATACCTGAGGAATATGGCGGCGCCGGCGCGTCATATGTCGCTTACGGGCTGATCGCGCGCGAAATTGAGCGCGTCGATTCGGGCTATCGTTCGATGGCATCGGTACAGTCGTCTTTGGTGATGCATCCCATCTATGCTTTTGGTTCAGAAGCGCAAAGGCGCAAATATCTGCCGGGTCTGGCTGCCGGCACGCTGATCGGCTGCTTTGGCCTGACTGAGCCTGACGCCGGGTCGGACCCTGCGGGCATGCGCACCTTCGCTAAAAAGGTTGATGGCGGCTATGTCATCAATGGATCGAAAACGTGGATTTCCAACGCACCTTTTGCCGATGTCTTTGTCATCTGGGCAAAATCCGAAGCGCATGGCGGCGGCATTCGCGGCTTTGTGCTTGAAAAGGGTATGAAGGGCCTCACTGCTCCGAAAATTCAGGGTAAGCTGTCGTTACGCGCATCGACAACGGGCATGATTATCATGGACAATGTCGAAGTTGGCGAAGACGCGTTGCTGCCCGATGTACAAGGGCTAAAGGGCCCGTTTGGATGCCTCAACCGCGCCCGGTACGGCATCAGTTGGGGCGCATTGGGTGCGGCAGAATTCTGCATGCACGCCGCGCGGCAATATGGCCTTGATCGCCACCAGTTTGGCAAACCGCTTGCCGCCACCCAGTTATATCAAAAGAAGCTGGCCGATATGATGACCGATATTGCCATGGGGCTGCAGGCATCGTTGCGCGTTGGCCGCTTGATGGACGAAGGCCAGCTTGCGCCTGACATGATTTCCATCGTTAAGCGCAACAATGTTGGCAAAGCGCTCGATATCGCCCGCGCTGCGCGCGATATGCATGGCGGCAACGGCATTAGCGAGGAATATCAGGTCATGCGCCACATGGTAAACCTTGAAACGGTCAACACCTATGAAGGCGCGCATGACGTGCACGCGCTTATATTGGGCCGCGCCATCACGGGGATCGCGGCATTCTAACAAAAAATGGGCCGCTCAGCTTTTCAGCAGCGGCCCAGGCTAGGCTTCTCAGCCATAGGGAGGAAAGCGTGTCTCGTAAAAGACACGCCTGACCTCATAGGGCCAAGATATTAAATAATTGATGAACGGCCAATGAGAGAAAGTGTTCGGTTAACACGGCCCAGTTCTTCGCCCTTCCGCTGAAAACGAAAATGGCGCATTATCTCGAATACCTTGCGATTGGATATGGATGATCCGGTTTGTTTCCTTACGGATAATCGTCAACCCCTGACCATGCCCTGCGCAGGTGTAGCTGACCGTTAGGGAATTGGGGCTCGAACGCACGAAATACTGTTCGCACGCTAAGCCGCTGTGTTGGATTTGGGTAAGGCTTTCCGATTTACCAAGGCAGATTTTGGTAGTCGGCGCACTCCCTCCTGTTGGACGTAATTGCCACATTCCCCGATCAAGTGAGTCAAGCAAAGCCATATCGCCATCTGATTTTGCGGAACCCGTCGCCGCCAACGAAAGCAAAAGCGCACCGGGGAAGGCATAAAGAAGGAAAATATTGTTCATAAACTTCTGTCCGCAAATCAGCCTTATACAGCGAAGCGAGCCGGTTTTCGAGATCTAGGGTCAGGACCACTTAAATCCACCTTCGCGGTTTGAGGCCATATTGTTCAGTGCAAGGCGGCAAGCGCAGGACTTAGTGGTTCTAAGTCCAAGCTTGCCAACGTGGCAATGGACAATATGGGTCAAATCCGAAGGACGCCAAAATGGCTGCGATCTCAAAGCAAAATGCCCTTGCAGGCAGAATAACTGCCTGCGGCGGACATTTTCCTTCGATATCTTTGCCATTTTGACGCCGCGAAGGTGGATTTAAGTGGTCCTGACCCTTCGTACCATCATTTGTGACGTTTTGCACGATAGCATGTGGTTCATGAACGATAAATGAAGCGCCGCCGTTGTTGCGCAGTTCAGTTGTTAAAACTGGCAAGGCTTATCGGAAAGCGGCGCGAACAAAATTCGCAGTCGACGACGATGTCTCCGGCATCATCTGCCATTTCGGCGCGGTCAACGGCAGGAAATTTGGCAATGACATCGCGGATATGAACTGGATCACAGCGGCAGCCCTTTGACAGAAGATCGCCTTGCTCAATGCGCACTTCTGTTTCTTCATGGAACAATCGCCAGACGATTTCCTCCAGCGGAAGCGTCGGGTCGGAAAGCTCGGCGGCGGCGATGGTCGAAGACAAGACCTCGATATGCCCCCACTCAGGATGGTCGAGCCGCACATGCAAACGCTCGCGACCTTCCTCCCCCTCGGGCAAATGCTGCACCAGCAGGCCGCCCGCCACACAACGGCCATCGACATGGTCCACAGCAACGCGAATGAAGGTCGGGATTTGTTCGGATTGTACGAAATAATTCTGCGCCGCATCGGCGAGCGTCTCGCCTTCAAGTGGCACGATGCCCTGATACCGGCCCCCGCCCTCGCTGGCGGGCTTCATGCGGTCAAAAGTGATCGCGAGATAGCCCTGTCCGAAAATGCCAAATAGTGTCGAATCCTGCGGCAGGGCGGCGGCAGTCGCGGCATCAAACTGCGCATAGCCGCGCAATGCGCCATCCTTATAGTCGCAGGCCAATAAGCGGATTGCGCCTTTTTCCGTCTGCGTTTGCAACGTCAGCTGGCTGCCCGGCTCCTTCAACGACGCGCCCAGCAGCGCCGTCAAAACTAAAGCCTCCGCCAATGTCCGTTCAATCACTGGCGGATAAGCATGGGCCGCCAAAATTTCGCCAAGCACATCGTCGAGACGCACCAACCGTCCGCGCGCGTCGCGCGTGGGTATGGAAAAGCGCAATGGCTGATTGGATAAGGTTTCCGATTGTTCGGCCATTATAACTTGCCGAGGCACCATAACAAAATCGACTTTTGCGCATGAAGCCGGTTTTCAGCCTCATCCCAAATGAGTGATTGTGGGCCGTCGATCACAGCATCGGTCACTTCCTCACCGCGATGCGCTGGCAGGCAATGTAGGAACTTCGCATCCGGCTTTGCCAAAGCCATGAGGCGTTCATTCACCTGATACGGCATCATGGCCGCCATCTTGTTATGGGCATGCTCCTGTCCCATTGACACCCATGTGTCGGTCACAACTATATCTGCGCCTGCCACTGCCTCTGCGGCATCGCGGGTAAGCGTGATGTTCGCACCAGCGGCCTTGGCGGCTTGTATAAAATTGCTTTCGCTTTCATACCCTTGGGGTACGGCGATCCGCACATTAAACTGGAACAGCCCTGCCGCCTCCACCACAGAATTGAGCACGTTGTTGCCATCACCAAGCCACGCTACTTCTAGCCCCGGCAATGCCTTTTCATGTTCCATCACCGTTAACAGGTCAGCAACAATCTGGCAGGGATGCGACAGATCAGTCAGGCCGTTAATCACTGGCACACTGGCGTAATGTGCCAGTTCCTCGACCTTAGCATGGTCATCCGTGCGGATCATGATGGCATCGACATAGCGCGACAATACGCGCGCCGTGTCGGCAATGGTTTCGCCGCGACCCAGCTGCATCTGGCCAGACGCCATAAAGATACTGTCGCCGCCCAATTGCTTCATCGCCATTTCAAACGATGTTCGCGTGCGAGTCGAGTTTTTCTCAAAAACCATCGCCAATGTGTGGCCAGCAAGCGGCGCGTCGGCATCTGATTTGCCCTTTGGCCATCCGATCCGGGCATTTTTCCTGTCCATGGCATCGTTCAACATCGCTGCAACTGCATCGCCGCCGGCGTCGCTCAAGTTCAGGAAATGGCGCGTCATGCAGCTTGCGGCATCTGGTAGCTTGCGGCGCCCGCCGACAACTTTTCCATGAATGTCTGGATTTCGGCATCACCGATGTTCAACGGCGGCAATACGCGGAAGGTGTTGTCACCCGCCGCCACCAACAACAGCCCGTGATTGTCGCGCAAATGCGCCACAAAGGCCCGGGTTTCATGCGTCATCATCACGCCGAGCATCAGGCCCTTACCGCGCACACCGGTAAACAAATCAGGATAATTGCCGATGAATTGTTCAAGCGTGGAACGCAGCTTTTCACCTGTTGAACGCACTTGCGCCAAAAATTCCTCGTTCGCCACGACATCCCAAACCGCCTGACAGGCCGCCATGGCGAACGGATTGCCGCCATAGGTCGATCCATGCGTACCAACGACCATGCCGCGCGCAGCCGCTTCGGTGGCGAGGCATGCGCCGACCGGAAATCCGCCGCCCAGGCCCTTTGCCGTCGCCATGATGTCGGGAATGATGCCATATTGTTCATAAGCATATAGCGTGCCCGAGCGCGCTACACCGCATTGCACTTCATCCAGGATCAGCATGATGCCATGTTCATCCGCCAGCGCACGCAGGCCTTGGATGAATGCATCGGACGCAGGCCGAACGCCGCCCTCGCCCTGAATGGGTTCAACCAGAAACGCGGCTGTCTTTGGCCCGATGGCGGCTTTCGCGCCTTCCAAATCGTCGAAATCGACATATTTAAAGCCGTCAAGCAATGGCATGAAGCCCTTGTGCATCTTTTCCTGATTGCTTGCCGAAATCGTCGCCATCGTCCGGCCATGAAAGGCGTTCTTGAAAGTGATAATCTCGAACCGGTCGCTACCTTGGCTCTGATGATACGCCCGCGCGGTTTTCATCGCGCATTCGACGGCCTCGGCACCAGAATTGGTGAAAAACACGGTGTCGGCAAATGTCGTATCCACCAGCCTTTGGGCAAAGGCTTCGCCTTGCGGGCTGCCATAGAGGTTAGATACGTGCATAAGCGTTGCAGCCTGATCCTGAATCGCCTTGGTCAGGTGCGGATGGCCATGGCCAAGCAAATTCACCGCGATACCAGCGGCAAAATCCAGCGCGCGGCTGCCGTCTTCGGAAATCAGCCAAGCGCCCTCACCGCGCACCGGCCGAAAACCGCAGCGCGGATAGACTGGCATCAAGGGCGTAATCGACATGGTTTTATTCCTTTCGACCAAATGTTTGGCATATTCCAAAAGCCAAAAAGCGGCCCCACGGGACCGCTTGTTTCTGCAATTCCGCTATAGGCATACGAAAACGGCAAATCAAGCTATGCCTCGGCATCCTTGTCACGCTTGGCAGCGGCGATGCGGCGTTTCACATATCCATAGAGCAACAAATGCACCGCCACCCACAATAGGATAAAAACGATGATCATTTTGGCAGGCGTATTCATACGCCCACACATAACGCTGCTTGGGTCATGAACAACCCCGAACCGTTACAGCAATCCAGCGTTCAGCGACACATGTGGTGGGCACGCCGTTATCGCCTCATGGTCAGCATCACGACCCGATAGCGCATTGGCCATATAATGGTTGGTGTCACGGTGGTGGGCCTCATCCGCACGGATGATCAGGATCACATCGCGCAACGTCGTGCCCTCAGGCAAGTTCCAATAACGCAGCGCAACCGCGGGCGCGGGCGGGTTGGGGTGCCGCCTCTCGTCAATTTCCGCGAGATATAAGGTATAGCTCAGCACGGCCTCTTCTTCGAAATAGCCAACAAGCCGGTGCGCCGTCTTGCTGGAAATCAGATAGAGGAAGAAAAAGAAAATATAGAAGACCCATTGTACGGACAGGATGACAATCCGTTCAAACCAAGATGGCTGCGCGATCTCGATGAAGGTCATCAGATGCATCCGCTCATTTTCCGCCTCATCCATCAATGTGCGGATCCAGCCCCGGTCGTCTTGCATTAGCCGAAGCGCCCGTAAATGTGATAGCGTTGCACCAACCATGCCGGGCACAGCAGCGACGGTCTCTAAAACTATCGCGCGATTGCCGTATCGTTTGGCAAAAAACGTATCTGCGCCCCAGCGCAGGGTCTTGGTGATACGCAAGGCGAACCAGTCCGAAAATCCGAGTGCCGTGTAATGGGTAGATTGAATATCGCTATAGTGAGACATGAGCATGTTCCGATGTTTCTGATGCTTCTTAACGAGCATAGGGGCACGTCAGGCAATGCAAAATCAGAAGAGGCCCGGTTTACATTTTTGCAACTCACACCTTATCAGCATGCTAAATATTTACGCGCCTATCCAATAGCCTGATTAAGCGCATCGCTTGGGAGCCTCAGCGCACGCAACATCGCCCAGATTTCTTCACGTGCCTGTGGCTGCATGCGCCCCAATTGGGGAAGCATTTCCAGGTCAAACAGGGTCAACCCTTGCGGAAACAGTTCGCGATAGGTCACGCGTTCACGCAAACCCGGTACAAGGCGAAAGCCTGCAACCGGCGCGATCTTTTCCAGCGCCTCGCGCACCTTAATCTCGTTTTTCGTGCCAAGACTTCGGGACCGGTTCTGCATCACCACCCAATCCAGCGGCTTGGGTCGTATGGCAAGGCCCGGCTCCTTCAAATGCTCGACCAATCGCGCGAAATTGCCGAGCGTTTTGAACTCCCCGCTGCGCGGGTCAATACGGCCAAGCATATCGAGGTCAATGAAACTATCATTTACGGGCGTTACAATTGTATCCGCCATGAAAATCGCCCGCCGCGCGATTGGCGAATCATGGCCGCCCACATCAATGATGATGAAACTGTGCCGGATCCGCGCCATGCGCAGCTTTTCTTCAAGCTCGCTCTCATTTTGTTGTGCGAGCATGATTTGCTCTGGTCCGGGCAGCTTCACCCCATATTCCGTCGCGCTTTCCAACCGCGCCCACAAAGCGCGGTGGAGCGTCAACTGCCGTAGGTCGACATCCAGCGCCGCCACGCTTTCACCCGCATTGCAAAGCGCAATGCAGGTGTGAAACGCCGACGTAGATTTCCCCACGCCGCCTTTTTCATTCGCAAAAACAATGATGTGCCCCTTGGGCGGCGTGACTGGATATTTCATCCATGCCGGTTCTGAAGACACGGCAGATTGAAAGGCATTGCGCCCAGAGGCTGCAACAGGCGCGGGTGGCCATGGTGTAGCCGCCGCTGTCTCGCGCGGCGGCGGTGGCAGCAACTTTTGCCGACTGAAATAGCGTTTAAAGCGCGCAAAAAACCGCAATTGTTCCAACCTCCAGGCAATTCAACTGATGGCGAATTGCCGACACGCTTTCAACGACTTTTGCCCAAAATCACTCCACCGTCACCGACTTGGCCAAATTGCGTGGTTGGTCCACGTCCGTGCCCTTGGCGCAGGCGACATGATATGCAAGTAATTGGACAGGCACGGCATAGACCAACGGCGCGATCAGCGGGTGGACCGTAGGCATTTCGATGGTGGCGAGGCAACCTTCGCCGGCTTCGGCGATGCCTTCGGCGTCGGATATCAGCACGACCTTGCCGCCGCGCGCGCGGACCTCTTGCATATTGCTCACGGTTTTTTCAAACAGCGGCCCGCTGGGCGCAAGAACGATGACCGGCACGGCTTCGTCGATTAACGCGATTGGTCCATGCTTCATCTCGCCTGAGGCATATCCCTCCGCATGAATGTAGCTGATTTCCTTCAGCTTCAAAGCGCCTTCCATCGCCAACGGATAATCCGGGCCACGGCCAAGGTAGAGCACGTCACGTGCAGGCGCGATCAAATGCGCCATTGCAGCAATATCTTCATCATGCGCCAACGCCGCGTTCAGGGCGGCTGGAGCCTCAATAAGATGACGCACAATCTCGCGTTCTTCCTCGGCGCTCAACTTGCCTTTCACCAGCGCCAGATGCGCGGCGAGCGCAGCCAGCACCGCAAGCTGGCAGGTAAATGCCTTAGTGGAGGCAACACCGATTTCGGGACCGGCATGTGTGGGCAGCAACAGGTCCGCTTCACGCGCCATGCTGGATGTCGGCACGTTGACGACAACCGCGATTGTCTGGCCATTTTCCTTACAGTGGCGCAACGCCGCCAGTGTGTCTGCGGTCTCCCCCGATTGGGATATGAATAGCGCAAGGCCGCCTTCCTCCAACACGGGGTCGCGATACCGGAATTCCGACGCTACATCGATGTCGACGGGCACGCGGGCGAAGGTTTCGAACCAATATTTGGCGACCATACCAGCGTAAAAAGACGTGCCGCAGGCAACGATGGTAATGCGTTTGACACCGGCAAGATCAAAATCCATCTGCGGCAGGGCGACGGTTTGCTCCAACGGGCGGATGTAGCTGGAGAGTGTTTGCGCGACCACGGTCGGCTGCTCAAAAATCTCTTTCTGCATATAATGGCGGTAATTGCCCTTTTCGATTTGCGCCGCAGACACGCCGGAGGTGGTAATCGCGCGCTCGACCGGATGGTTGTCCTTGTCGAAAATCTGCGCGCCGTCGCGTGCGACAATCACCCAGTCGCCTTCCTCCAGATAGGCAATTTTTTGCGTCAGTGGCGCAAGCGCAAGCGCGTCCGACCCCAAATAGGTTTCGCCATCGCCATAGCCGACGACCAGCGGGCTTCCGAGCCGCGCGCCAATCAGGAAATCGGGAAATTGGCGAAACGCAATCGCCAGCGCAAAGGCACCACGCAGGCGGGGGAGCACAGCCTTCACCGCATCGGCGGGCGAATGACCAGCCTCCACCTGCTCCGAAACCAGATGCGCCACAACTTCGGTATCGGTTTCGCTTTCGAACGTCCGGCCGCGCGCCGTCAGTTCATCGCGGAGCTGTTTAAAATTTTCGATGATGCCATTGTGGACCAAGGCCACTTCGCCCGTCGCATGCGGGTGCGCGTTGCTTGTGGTTGGCGCGCCATGCGTGGCCCAACGGGTATGGGCGATGCCTATGTTACCCGCAGCATCATCGGTTTTTAGGACGTTGACGAGGTTGGCCAGCTTGCCCTCGGCGCGGCGGCGGATGAGTTGACCGTCAAACACCGTGCAGACACCGGCGCTGTCATAGCCCCGATATTCCATCCGCTTCAGCCCATCGACCAGCCGGTCAGAGACAGGCGATTTGCCAACAATACCGATAATTCCACACATAAATTCTATACCTTGTCTGGCGTTATATAAGGGACGCGGATGCCTGGCATGTTCGCAGGAAAGTCTTTGACATTGCGCGTTACCAAAATTGCGCCATGTTCCTGCGCCGAAGCGAAGATCACAGCGTCGGGCAATTTGAGCGAACGCTTATTGAACCGAAGATCGGCAGCGCGTCGGGCGATTTCTGGTGATAGTTCGCGTATGGAATAATTTTGCAAATACGCCTCGGTTTCCGCGCGCGCTAGTACCGGCATACCAGCGAGAACCTCAATCCAGGTCATACGGCTGATCCATTGCCGCTTGGCACGGCGAAGCTCGGCGAGGGCTTGCGGTCTCCTTGCCAATGCATCGATAATGATATTGGTGTCAAAATAGATGTCGCTCACGCAGCGACGTCTTTCTCATCCGTCAGAGTACCATGTTTCGCAGGATCATAGTCGATATCCCATTCGCGCACCCATTCATCGCGTAGCCGGTTCTGATAATCCATGCCGTCCTCGGTAAAACCATATTTGGCCCACAAACCAAAGCCAGCCTCCAGCCAATCGGTATTGCCGGGCGTAGGCGCTTCTGCGCGATAGGCCGACACAGCCTCGCGCAGTATTGAGGCACGCGACTTGCCCTGCTCGGCGGCAAGTTGGTCGAGCCATTTGATGTCTTCATCAGGCAGATCGGCGAGGATGCGAGTCATGATATACTGATATCATATCATGATATCATGTCAATTCAATCTTCTGGTTTTTGGTCGATCAGTTGAAGTCGCCCAACGATCGAACCTCGTTCCAATAACGCCCCCGGCGCAATAACGGCGTTAGCGCCAATCCGGCTTCCGTCGCCAACCAACGCTCCAAATTTGCTAACTCCAGTATCAATTACCTGTCCACGGTATACGATGCGAATGTTGCGATCTTTCAACTCATTCCGGTAATTTGCGATGATCGCACCGGCTTCAATATTGACATCAGCACCGATAATTGAGTCCCCCACGAAGTTCATATGCGCCAGCTTCGACCCTGCGAACATGACCGTGGTCTTAAGTTCAGACGACGGCCCGATTATACAATCCCTTTCGAGATACACCCCGCCTCGCAAATAAGCGCCCGCAGCGATGAAGCAATTAGCCCCAATGATTGCAGGCCCTTTGACAACAGCGCCCGCCTCAATCCTCGCGGTGCGGTGAACTGCCACCTCGTCGACGCGCTGGTATGAAGAGTCGAGACCAGCAATTTGCTGCCTGAGCAATTCCTCAATGTTGCCGACGAAGTGCCACGGCGCCTGATCGTTATCTGCAAAGCTGGAGGTGCGCCAAGGCTCAATGAAAGAGGATGTTAGTCCTTTGACATCAAGCATCCCTCACTTCCCCTCTTTCTTCTTCCGCATCGCATCGCGAAAACGGTCCGCCCAGCCGGGCTTTACCAATTGTTCGGCGCGGACCATGCGGAGTTCGCCGTCGGCTACGTCGCGGGATACCGCGCTGCCTGCGGCTACAATCGCATCTCGTCCGATTTTCACCGGAGCGATGAGCGCGCTGTTGCTGCCGATGAACGCGCCTTCGCCGATTACGGTTTGATATTTGAAATAGCCGTCATAATTGCAGGTGATCGTGCCAGCGCCGATGTTCGCGCCTGCGCCAATTATCGCGTCGCCCAAATAGGTCAGATGGTTGGCCTTTGCGCCCTTGCCCAGAATTGCTTTTTTGGTTTCGACGAAATTGCCGATCTTTGCCTTTTCCTCCAGCACCGTTCCGGGCCGGAGCCGCGCAAACGGACCGATTTCGCAACCCTCACCGATGATAGCGCCTTCAATATGGCTGTTTGCGCGAATTTTTACGTGGTCAGATATGCTGACGCCGGGGCCAAAAAAGACATTGGGTTCAATCAGGACATCGCGGCCAAGCTGCGTATCCCACGCAAACCAGACCGTTTCCGGTGCAATTAAAGTTGCGCCATCATCCATGGCCTGCACCCGGCGGCGCTGCTGCCACGCTTGTTCCATCTCCGCCAATTGCGCGCGGCTGTTGATGCCAGCGACCTTGTAGGGTTCGGTCGTGACAGCCACGCAAATCCGCCCGTCTTCGCTGGCTATGTTGACGATATCGGTAATATAATATTCCTTTTGCACATTATCGTCGGTGACGCGCTTCAGAAGCGAGAACAGGTCGCGTGCTTTCACCGCCATCAGGCCGGAATTGGACAGCTTCACCGCTTTTTCCGCCTCGGTTGCGTCCTTTTGCTCGACCATTTTGATGATGCGGCCATTTTCGACGATGACGCGGCCATAGCCGGTTGGATCTTCTGGCGCGAACGCCAACACAACCACCGCCGGCGCATCAGGCGCGTTGAGCCGCGCCACCATGGCTTGCATCGTAGCCGTCGGCACGAAGGGCACATCGCCATAAAGGATAAGGACATCGCCATCAAACCCCTCCAGAGCGCCCTGTGCCTGCTGCACGGCATGGCCAGTGCCAAATTGGGGTTCTTGCAACGCAAGCTGTGCTGCGCCCGCCAGAGCGGCCTCCAGTTGTTCCTTGCCGCTGCCGACCACCACAATCTTTTTGGTCGGGCGAAGGGCATCGACGGAGGCCATTAAGTGCATCAGCATGGGCCGCCCCGCAATGGGATGTAGCACCTTGTGCAGGTCGGATTTCATGCGCGTGCCTTTGCCCGCGGCGAGAATGATGGCGGCTAATTCAGTCATATATATTCTCATGCCAGCAAATTGTTGCGGTTTCCAGAGCAACACTTAAATGACACGCGACACAAACGAATAATGTGGGATTTTTGGTTTTGGATTTTCCTTTCGACATCATTGGATTTGATCTTGACGGTACTTTGGTCGACACCAGCGGCGATCTGACCGCTGCGGTCAATCATGTCCTGGAGAGCGTCAGCAGGCCGCTGCTATCGCAAGAAACGGTGAAGCAGCATATCGGCGGCGGCGCGAAGCTGATGTTGCAACAAGGACTTGAGGCAACAGGCGGTATTCCGGATGGCGATTTCAAACCGCTCTATCGCCAGATGCTCGGATATTATGAAGCGAATGTGTCGGTGCATAGCCGCCCGTTCGATGGCGCGTTGGCGGTGCTGGATGCACTTGACGAAATGGGTGTGCGTTATGCCGTGGTGACCAACAAGTTTGAAAGCCTTGCGGTCAAATTGCTCACCGACCTGAACCTAGCACACCGCATGGGATGCATTTTGGGCGCAGATACTTTGGGCAAGGAAAATGCCAAACCTTCGGGCGCACCGATATTTGAAATGATCAAACTTTGTGGTGGCGGAAGGGCGGCCTATGTCGGCGATTCCATTTACGATATAATGGCGGCCAAGAATGCTAGCGTCCCAAGCGTAGCCGCCAGTTTCGGGTTTTTGCATGGGCCGGTCGAGGACATGGGCGCAGACGCAATCATCGGTCATTTTGACGAATTGCTTGATTGCCTCAAAGGCATGGGATCAAATTAGTGCACGCAGAGGCGCAGAGCACGCCGAGCCGATTTTCTCTTCGCCGTTGCTTGCGCCAATTCGCTGTGTCTATAAGTGGGGCGATCCCACAGGCATTGCAGCAGGGTACAAAGTGAACAGTTGGTTGTCTCCCCGCATAATATTTGCGTTTGCGCTGGCATTTGTCGGCGCAATGTTCGCTGCCCAAATGGAAGGAACGGCCGAACGCGTTCTCGTCATATTTGTATCCATGTTGGTTGCATTGTTCGTCGTTGCCGATCCACATGATCGCGAAGAGACACCTGCCGAACCAGCCATATCTGATGGCAATAGCCTTGATGTCACGGCCATCACCTCGCATCCACAATTGCAGGCGTTTATTGATGCTTCGGCCGATGCCATATTGATGGTCGAAAATGCCCGCGTCACTGCTGCCAACCAAGTCGCGCTGCGTTTGCTTGGCGCAAATATTGTTGGGCAAAATGTGCGGATGGCATTCCGTCACGCTGGCGCGATTGAACGGCTGTCCGACCCAGATGCGCAGCACAGCGGGCACCCGATTCGGTTGGCAGGCATTGGCCAAAAAAACCAATTATGGGACATGCGGATTCAGACCATGGGTCCATCGCAAAAAATCGTGCATTTGGCCGACCGCAGCGGAACACAGGCCGCCGAAAAAATGCGTGTCGATTTTGTCGCCAATGCAAGCCACGAATTGTTGACACCGCTGGCCGCTATAAAGGGCTTTATTGAAACGCTGGCTGATCCCGCCGCGGGTGATGACGCCATCACGCGCAGCCGGTTTCTGGGCATCATGGCCAAGGAAACCGACCGAATGCAGGCGCTTGTCCGTGACCTGATGTCGTTGAGCCGGATTGAGGCCGAAAAATATGATCCACCACAAACGCCAGTCGATTTTTCCGACATCGTTAGGGAAACCGTTGATCAGTTACGCAACAGCCAAAAGGACCGTGGCACAGATATCGTGGTTGATGTGACGGCGGGTCTGCCACCTGTCATGGGCGACGCCGGGCAATTGCGGCAGTTGGCGAGCAACATATTGAACAATGCACTCAAATATGGTCGCACTGGAACACCCGTGACGGTTTTGCTGGGGCGTTCACGATCTGGCGCGATGATCAATTTTTCGGTAACGGATGTGGGCGACGGCATTGCCCCTGAACATTTGCCGCGCCTAACCGAACGATTTTATCGTGTGGATTCAGGACGAAGCCGCTTGGTTGGCGGAACGGGCTTAGGCTTAAGCCTCGTCAAACATATCGTTGATCGGCATCGCGGCCATCTGGAAATCCGCAGCACCGTAGGAAAGGGCACAACCGTTTCGGTATTGCTACCCGTCGTACCCACCGGACCGTCATAATAATGTAACACAAGAGTCATTTATCAGCCATCTGGACCGTCTAAGAGGCCTTCGAGTGCGGTTCGAACTGCGCCAAATCCAATATGGGGACAGCCAATATGTTGAAAAAAATTTCGCTCATTGCCGTAAGTGCACTCGCGCTTTCGGCGTGTAATGACCAAGCCAGCACCGGGGGCGCTGCGGGTGGCTCGCGTCAGGAAATCCGCATAGTGGGTTCATCGACGGTGTTCCCCTTTGCAAAGGCCGCATCAGAAGCATTTGCAAAGGCAGACGCATCACGCAAGTCGCCAGTGCTTGAATCGACCGGAACGGGCGGCGGGATTGAACAATTCTGTAAAGGCGTTGGCGCAGATACGCCAGACATTGCCAACGCATCGCGTCGCATGAAAAAAACCGAATTTGAAAACTGCCAGAAAAATGGCGTGAAAGACATTATTGAAATTCAAGTGGGCATTGATGGCCTTGCGCTCGCGCAGTCGAACGAGGGCGTGAAGTTCGCCTTGTCCACCGCCGATGTTTACAAGGCACTTGCCGCCAACCCATTTGGCAAGCCACAAACGGCCAAGCTTTGGTCCGACGTGAACCCGTCGCTGCCCAAATTGCCTATTTCGGTCTATGGCCCGCCAACGACCTCTGGCACGCGCGATTCATTCCATGAACTGATCATGGAATCTGGTTGCAAGACTGATGCCGCGACAAAGGCGTTGAAAGATAAAGACGAAGACAAATACAAGGCGATTTGTACCGAAGTGCGCACCGATGGCGCGTTCAAAGAGCAAGGCGAAAACGACAATCTGATCGTACAGAAGCTCAGCTCCAACCCGAACATGGTCGGCATCTTCGGCTATAGCTATATGGAAGAAAATGCATCGAAGGTGCATGGCATCAATATGAATGGCGTAGCACCAACCATCGCCACGATTTCAGATGGCAGCTACCCCGGCGCGCGCAAGATGTTCATCTATGTCAAGAAAGCGCATGTCGATAAAATTCCGGGCATTAAAGATTTTGTCCTCGAATTCCTGAAGGGCGGCGTAACCGGCGGTTACCTAACAAAATTGGGTATGATTGCGTCAAGCGATGCCGACTATAAGACGGCCAGCGACTCTGCGAACGGCCTGACCGCAATGACGGGCGCGGATTTGAAATAAAAGTGCAACAATGATGGCGTCTATGGGCCTGGATCGAATCTGTGTTTGATCCAGGCCTTCGCTGTATCGAAGGCGCTGTATAGGGCAGGTTTCGAATCATCTGGTCCAAAGGAGAATGGTTAGGTTTATGACTGGGACGGCATTGCTTTTCCTTGTCCTTGGTCTCGGCCTTATTGGCTGGATCGCCGGGCGCGCACGTGCGGCTGCGTTTGTGCGCAGCGCAAAGGGCGGGCCTCGGGGCACCGTCAACAGCCTGCCTTATTATCATGGCTGGTTCGTTGCGATATGCGCCATTGCGCCTGCACTTGCCTTCATGTTTATCTGGCAATCGATTTCCCCGTCATTGGTCACCAACATGGTGCTGTCGGCCCCTGCGGCGGCCGACCTGCCACAAGAAGGTTTCGCGCGCGCCGCGATCCTGTCGGAAGCGCGGGCGATTGCGCAAGGTTTCCAAGCCACTGCCTTTCAGGGTGAGAGCGAAAGGCTCGTGCCTTTGTACAAAGGCGCATTGGCCTACTATAAATGGATTGGCGTGGCCGCGACATTATCGCTGCTCTTCGCAGGCGGCGCGTTTGCATTCACCCGCATAAAGCCTGACTTCCGGGCCCGCAGCAAGGTCGAACGCGTTGTCATGTTCGGGTTGCTGGTCGCATCATTGATTGCAATTCTTACAACGCTGGGGATTTTCGCCTCGCTGATTTTTGAATCATGGCGTTTCTTCTCGATGGTATCGCCATTTGAATTTCTGTTTGGCACTGAATGGAACCCAAAATCGGTTGTGACGCCCGGGGCGGACAATGGTTATGGCGCGATTCCGTTATTCTGGGGCACGATTTTCATTGGCGCGATTATCGCCATGATTGTCGCAATTCCGCTGGGCTTGATGAGCGCGATTTTCTTGACGCAATATGCGTCCGCGACAGTGCGTAAATGGATGAAGCCAATACTCGAAATTCTGGCGGGTGTTCCGACTGTGGTATATGGATATTTCGCCGCATTAACGGTGGCGCCTGCGGTGCGTGACTTTGCAGTCATGCTGGGCGTCAGCAATGCGGCGTCCGACAATGCCTTAGCCGCCGGCATCGTCATGGGCGTCATGATTATTCCATTGGTGTCGTCGATGTCCGATGACAGCATCGCCGCCGTGCCCAGCGCCATGCGCGACGGCAGCCTTGCCATGGGCGCCACCAAGAGCGAGACTATCAAGCAAGTGTTGCTGCCTGCCGCCTTGCCCGGCGTTGTCGGGGGTGTCTTGCTGGCCGTCAGCCGCGCGATTGGCGAAACCATGATCGTCGTCATGGCGGCAGGTTACACCGCCAACCTCACCGCCAACCCATTTGCGACCATCACCACCGTTACCGTTCAGATTGTCGCGCTCTTGACCGGTGACCAAGATTTCGGAAGCCCGCACACGCTTGCTGCATTTGCGCTTGGCCTTGCGTTGTTCGTGACGACATTCTTCCTCAATTATGTCGCATTGCGCGTCGTGAAAAAATATCGGGAAGCATATGAGTGAAGCCATGATGGATCCGACACCCACCGACTGGAACGGGCAGATCATGCAAAAGCGTATTGCGCGGCGCTATGCGGCCGAGCGTCGGTTTAAGGCGATGGGCTTTCTGGCTGTTGCCTTGTCGACTGTGTTCCTCGCCTTTTTGCTGTTCACGATGCTGGGCCAAGGCTTGCGTGGTTTTCAGCGCACCGAAATTGCGGTCGATTTTGACTTTCCCGCGTTAACGTCCGGCACAACGGCTGCCGCAATCAGTGGCACCAACGCAGATGCCGCGCTTAATTCTATGGATGTGCCCGGCATCGTTGAACTTGCCGTTGCCCAACAATATGGGGACATAAGTGAGGGCCTTTTGACTGCGGGCGCTGCGGGCAATGTACGGCAGATGCTGATTGATAATCCCGGCCTTGTCACCTCAAAGCAGCAGCTTTGGTTGCCAGTGGATTCGCGATTGGATGTTGCGTTCAAGCGCGATGGTGAGCCGGCAGCCGAACAGACAGTATCCGCTCTGGCGCAAAAAGACGCGTTGCGCACTGCCTTTAACTGGACGTTCCTGACAGGTGCAGACGCCACTGACCCATCGGCGGTTGGCATCTGGGCCGCGTTCAAGGGATCGTTGATGACCATGGCGATTACCCTGATGCTTGCCTTCCCGGTCGGCGTATTGGCCGCGTTATATCTTGAGGAATATGCTGCAAAGAATAAGCTGACCGACATGATTGAAGTGTCGATCAACAATTTGGCGGCCGTGCCTTCCATCATCTTTGGTCTGCTTGGGCTTGCGGTTTTCCTGACCCTGTTCGGTATGCCGCGGTCGTCTGCATTGGTCGGCGGTTTAACGCTTGCGCTGATGACTATGCCAGTCATCGTCATTGCGGGCCGCAATGCTGTCAAATCCGTGCCGCCGTCGATCCGTGAGGCGGCATTGGGCATTGGTGCCTCGCCCGTGCAAGTCGTGTTCCACCATGTGCTTCCGCTTGCCCTTCCGGGCATATTAACGGGCACTATTATCGGCATGGCGCGCGCCTTGGGTGAAACGGCACCATTGTTGATGATCGGCATGCGCGCCTTCATTCCGGCTGCGCCCGAAGGCTTCACCGACGCGACAACCGCTTTGCCCGTGCAAATCTATCTTTGGTCGGACGAGGTCAATCAGGGCTTTGTTGAAAAAACCAGTGCCGCAATCATTGTGTTGCTGATATTCTTGTTGGGCATGAACGCCCTTGCCATCTATCTTCGCAACCGTTTCGAAACGCGTTGGTGACCTATGAAAACAAAGGACTACAATGTGGGCGTAACCCCCGGAATAGCCAAAATATCCACACGCAATGTGAATGTATATTATGGCGACAAGCAAGCCATTAACGACGTTTCGATCGACGTTGATCGTGAGAATGTCACTGCGTTTATCGGTCCGTCTGGCTGCGGAAAGTCAACATTTCTGCGGTCGTTGAACCGGATGAACGACACCGTCGCAGGGGCCCGTGTGGAGGGTCAGATACTGCTCGACGGCGAAGACATTTATGCGTCTGGCATGGATGTCGTGCAATTGCGGGCGCGCGTCGGAATGGTGTTTCAAAAGCCAAATCCATTCCCGAAATCGATTTACGACAATGTCGCTTACGGTCCGCGTATCCACGGTCTCGCCAGCGGCAAGGCCGAGTTGGATCAAATCGTCGAAACGTCACTCACCCGCGCTGGATTGTGGGCCGAGGTCAAGGATCGCCTGAGCGAGAGCGGAACGGCGTTGTCCGGCGGTCAGCAGCAACGCCTGTGCATTGCCCGCGCCATTGCGGTGGACCCTGAAGTCATACTGATGGATGAACCTTGCTCCGCGCTTGACCCAATCGCCACTGCGCGGATTGAGGAGTTAATTCACGACCTGCGCGGCAAATATGCTATCATCATCGTGACCCACAATATGCAGCAAGCCGCGCGTGTGTCACAACGCACCGCCTTTTTCCATTTGGGCCATTTGATTGAATTTGGTGAAACGTCCGACATATTTACCAATCCACGCGAAGACCGCACCAAAGATTATATTACAGGCCGCTACGGTTAGAAAGATTGCAACATGAGCACTGGCACAAAGCACACAATCACTGCATTTGACGACGACATGGACGAAATCCGTGGGCTCATTGCCGAAATGGGTGCGCGGGCCGAAGCTGCGGTCATTGCGGCGATGAAGGCGTTGACCGAGCATGACGTGGAAGCCGCTGCCACTATTCGCGCCGACGACAAAATCATTGATAGTCTAGAAACCGAAGTAGAGCGATTGGTCGTTCGCACTATCGCCTTGCGCGCCCCCATGGCGGACGATTTACGCGAACTGATTGCGGCACTTAAAATGTCGGCCGTCATTGAACGTATTGGTGATTATGCCAAAAACATAGCCAAGCGTGTGCCCAAGATGGAGGGCAAGATACACGCATCCGCGAAAGAACAATTGGGCCGCATGGGCGAAATCGTCGTCGAAATGATCCGCACGGCGATGGACGCTTATGCCAAGCGTGACGTCGATCTGGCGCGCGCAGTCACCATTCGCGACGATGTGGTGGATCAGCTTAACAAGGATTTGTTTGTCGACTTCGTCGCTTATGTGGCAAAAAATCCCCAGAACGCGACGGAGGTCGCGCATTTGCTGTTCACCGCCAAGAACCTCGAACGGATTGGCGATCACACAACCACCGTTGCCCAAATGATTTATTTTACCGAAACGGGTGAAAACCTGCCCGACGCTTAAAGCGGAGATATATATGCCCAAGGCGCAATTGCTATTGGTTGAAGACGACAGTGCGCTTGCCGAGCTGGTCCGCTGGCATTTTGAGCGTGAGGAATTCGACGTCCAACACACCGGCGACGGTGAAGAGGCGCTGTTGATGGCCAAGGAGCGCACGCCTGATTTGGTATTGCTCGATTGGATGCTGGAGAATTTATCCGGCATCGAAGTATGCCGCCAATTGCGCAAGTCGGACAACACCGCCAATGTGCCAATCATCATGCTCACCGCGCGCGGTGAAGAAGATGACCGCATTCGCGGGCTAGAAATTGGTGCTGATGATTATGTCACCAAGCCATTTTCACCACGCGAACTCGTTGCCCGTGCAAAGGCCGTCCTGCGCCGCGTGCGCCCAGCCCTGGCTGGCGAAGCCTTGCGCTTCGGTGATGTGGAAATGGACACTGTCGCGCACAAGGTGAAACGCGGTGGTAAGCAGGTGCCTTTGGGGCCGACCGAGTACCGGTTGCTAAAGCATTTCCTCGAATATCCAGGCCATGTCTTTTCGCGTGAGCGCTTGCTCGACAGCGTATGGGGCCATGACAGCGACATCGAAATCCGCACTGTGGATGTCCATATCCGCCGCCTGCGCAAGGCCTTGAACGAAGGCTTTGACAGCGACATCATCCGGACCGTGCGTTCGGCGGGCTATTCGCTCGATCAAGACGCCGTTTAAAATTCCAGTTGCATCCGCGCTGCCACAACATCGACAGAATAATCGCGCTTATCCACGGGCAATGTTGAAAGCGGGTCGACCATAGCTGCCATTGGGCCGCCTTTAACCTGCACGCTGCCATAATTGAACATGAACCGAATATAGTCGATCGGATACCAGTTCACGCCGAATAGATAGCTGGACTGCTTACCCCCGCGCCCAAGCCGCGTATTGAGCGAAGCCAGGCTGCTGATTCCGGTCGCAAAATTATTTGTCGCACCATTTTTCAGCGCATTGCTGTCGAGGTCGAGATATTCAAAGCGGCCCGCGATTTGGAACGCCCCTAAACCTTTTTTGTCGATGGGCTTGAGAACCTTCGTTCGGCTCCAAATGCCATCCTTATATCCACGGGTCTCACCTGTTAGGAAATATCCCGCTTCGGCGTACATCCCGAAAAAGCTTGGGTCGCCCGCTGGCGTAACAACATCTCCACCGGAGAAGCTGTCCAACCCGGTTGCGATGCTACCCGCACGATAGGCATTTACTTTGGTCCACTGACCTTCCCCGGCGAAATAGAAACCTGGGAATATCGCCGCCAGTTCCAACCCGACGATGCGGTCGCTCTTGGCTGCAAAACTGCCGGTGTCGACAAAACGCACGTCGGTTAATTGCGTATTCGGACGTGCGCGATAGCGCGCAATCTGGTTGGTCGAGGGGGCGTTGACGGACACTGAAGCCGTGGATCTATTGTTTGATGCAAATTCGCGTTGCTGGACCGTTGCACCAAAATGCAACTGCCCTCCAAAAGCTTTGGGCGCATAGACAAGCCGTCCAGCACCGATCCACCCGTCATTGTCGAATGAACTGTCGATGCTGTGTGCGGCAAACAATCCTGCCTCCGCACGAATGGCGTTATCTTCATCATGCCACGCGACCGCGCCACCCAGCCTGCGGCTGTTCAAAAAGGCATCGTTAAATGCGGCGCGTTCGGTGAAGCTGTTATTGTTGGAGCTTGCGATTTGCTCCAGCCCATTTAACGTTTCGAAATTCCCAATCCGAACGTTAATTGGCGCGTTTTTGGGATTATAGCTTAAAAACACGTCGCCAAAGGCCACATTACCGTTCGCAAAATCACCTTCGACTTTATAGCCAAAGCCGCCCGGCATCGTCCCCTCTGCACCAAGGCGTACGCGACGTACCCTGCTGTTGAAACCTAGATTTCGATTGGCGGCATAATCGCCGGGAATGCTCACATAGCCCGCATCATAATGGATCCGCCCGCGCGGCTTAAAGCTCCAACCATCGGGGCCGCTGGACTCTGGGCCGCCCTTCCATTTAACCTCAGTCGCAGTCTTTTTTTCGACGGCATTTATTTTTGCAGAGATAGCCGCGAGCTGTTCTTTCAGCGCCGCAACTTCAGCGCGCAGGGCATCGACCTCCGAGCCGTTTTCCTGCGCATAGCCAGGCACAGCGGCGGTTGTCATTGTGAGCAAAGCTGTTCCGTAAAGCCATTTTTTCGAGGTCACGATGTAATCCTGTTTATTTGATGACGGCTAAACAACAAATATGTGTCTCAACAATGACGCGAATATTGCGATTTTATGACAGCCAAAATCTATTGCTTTACGCTTGCGTCAACTGGGCTGTCATGCCAAGGCTCAAGTCAATTTCGCGGCCCCAGCCGCAATTGATTATGGAGATCTATTATGACCATCAGTTTTAAAGACAAAGTCGCAATTGTGACAGGTGCAGGCGGCGGTTTGGGCAAAGCTTATGCGCTTGAACTGGCCAAGCGCGGTGCCAAAGTGGTGGTCAATGATCTGGGCGGCGCGCGCGATGGCACGGGCACATCCGATGCAGCGGCGCAAGTTGTCGAACAGATTAAGGCCGCTGGCGGCGAAGCGATGGCCAATGGCGGCAGCGTCACCGAATATGACCAAATGGTTGAAATGGTGGCTAAGGCGAAAGAGGCCTTTGGCGGCGTGCACATATTGATCAACAATGCCGGTATCTTGCGCGACAAAAGCTTTGCCAAGATGGACATGCCCGATTTCGACCTCGTGCTTCAGGTCCATGTCATGGGTTCGGCCAATTGCACCAAGGCGGTTTGGGACATAATGCGCGACCAAGCCTATGGCCGTATCTTGATGACCACGTCGTCAACGGGCCTATACGGCAATTTCGGCCAGGCAAATTATGGCGCGGCAAAGCTTGGCCTTGCCGGCTTTACCAAGACGCTCCATTTGGAAGGCGCGAAATATAATGTCCGCGTCAACTCGCTTGCGCCCGTCGCTGGCACACGCATGACCGAAGATATTTTCCCAGAAGGGCTGTTTGAACAATTCACCCCTGAAAATGTCGTGCCAGCCGCGCTCTATCTGGTCAGCGAAGACGCACCGACCAACATGATCATCGGCGCAGGCGGCGGTGGCTATCACGCGGCCTATGTCACCATGACCCCTGGCGTCGCGCTGCGTCAGGAAGACCGCAATGTCGAAGGCTTCGCCGCAGCATGGGACAAGATCATCGACCGCACCGGCGAAACCGTGCCGCAATCGGGTGGCGAACAATCCATCGCGGTGATGAAGGCGTTGCAAGCATTGGGCTAAGCCGCCCCAATAGTGCCTTATAAAGCCCGGTCTTTGGCCGGGCTTTTTTACGCGTCGACCAGTTTCATTAACTTGCGTTCGACAGGTGCCAGCACGGGTCCGAGATCATGGCCGCGTTTCAGGATTGCGCCGCCTTCGCCGACCAACGCCCACATGCCTTGGCGGTTGCGCAACGCGGGACGTTTTTCGATGCGATATTCAGGCCGCTCGGTCGCGCGGCGGAACATGCTGAACACTGCGGCGTCGCGGCCCAAGTCAATGGCATAATCCCGCCAGTTTCCCGCCGCGACCATCCGGCCATATAGGTTCAGTATCTGCATCAGCTCATTTTTGTCAAAGCCGACCTGATTGTGGCGGCTAACCCCAGGAAAGGGCGTGATGACCGCGCTCAACTGACCTTGCGTCCCTTGGCTGGACGTGGCTTGGCAGGCGTAACTTTCGAACTGGCGTCACGCTGTGCCATCAACTCGGCCACTTTCTTACGCAAGCTTTCAATCTCGCATTGCATGATCTCAAGGCTTTGTGTCGCTGGGTCGAACATTTCGCGGCAAGGCGTGCCGTACGGCATGAAATCACGTGCGTAGGTTTCCGCCTTTACGAGCGTCGATCGCGCTTTTTGACCAATCATGGTCGCGCCGGCGGGCACATCGTCTGTCACGACCGCAGCAGCGCCAATGCGCGCACGTTCGCCAACGGTAATGGGCCCAAGAATCTGCGCGCCCGAACCGATGATGACATTATCCAATATGGTCGGATGCCGCTTTCCACCAATTCCCGTCGTCGGATTGGTGCCGCCAAGCGTGACATTTTGATACATGGTGACATTATCACCGATTTCCGCCGTTTCGCCAATGACGCTGAAACCGTGATCCAAAAAGAAATTGCTACCAATTTTCGCGCCAGGGTGAATGTCGATACCCGTCAGGAAACGCGCAAAGTGATTGACCAGCCGCGCCAGAAAAAACATCTGGCCCAAAAACAACCAGTGCGCGACGCGGTGATAGCCTACCGCCCAAACGCCGGGATATAACAAAATCTCCCACCGTGAACGCGGCGCGGGGTCGCGTTCTTTGATCGAATCGAGATAATCAATGAAATTAGAAATAAACATACATGACTCTGCTGGCCTTTGCCGGACCCGATGATAGTTCATAAGCTAAGACGTTCGGGTGGGTTTTTCCAGCAAAGGATGCAGTTTGCCGATAATTATGTATATAAAAATTAGTAAAAACGATTATGCGCCTTCTATTGATTAACGGAACCGATTTATGAGCACATATCTTCCAACGCTAAAACAGCTGCAATATCTGGTTGCGTTGCAAGAGCACGGCCATTTTGGAAAGGCTGCCGAATCCTGTTTCGTCACGCAATCGACGCTATCGGCGGGCATTCGAGAGCTGGAATCGCTGCTCGGCATTATGTTGGTTGAACGCACGCGCCGCGTTGTCCGGTTCACGCCGCTTGGCAACAAGATGGTCGCAAAGGCGCACCGGATATTGCGCGAAGCAGAGGAGCTGGCGGAAATGGCACGTTCGGCGGGCACGCCGTTGGCCGATGACCTGCGGATGAGCGTCATTCCAACCATCGCGCCGTTTTTGCTGCCGAAATTATTGCCCGCATTGCGTAAGCAATATCCCGATCTGAAATTATATTTGCGCGAAGAAGCCAGCGCCGCTGCAATCGACGCCTTGCATCATGGACAGGTCGATTGTGTATTGCTGGCGCTGCCCTTTGCCGCTGGCGATATTGAAAAAGCGACTTTGTTTGACGACCGTTTATTTGTGGCGTTTCCCAAGGACGACCCGCGCGACCCCCCTGAAAGCATCAAGCCCGAACTGATCGACGAAAGCAGGTTGCTTTTGCTGGTTGATGGCCACTGCCTTAAGGATCATGCGCTTGCCGCCTGCAACCGCCCAGAAATGCGTGCCTTTGCAACGATGCTGGGCACATCGCTGCATACGCTGGTGCAAATGGTCGATAATGGCCTTGGCCTGACCATCATCCCCGAAATGGCCATTACAGCGGGATTGTTGAACGGCACCGATGTGCAGGCCCGCCCATTGAACGCCGAACATGCGTCGCGTGAGATTGCGTTGGTGTGGCGCACCAACAGCCCGCGGCGTGAGGAATTTGAACTGCTGGCGGATGCGTTGCGCGGCTTGCACGCCGCATAATTATGTCCAGCGTTCGGCGCGTGCGTCATCGCTCGCTTTGGCGTCGACCCATTGTGCGGTGCCATCGGCATAATGCTCGCGCTTCCAAAATGGTGCCTCGGTCTTCAGCCGGTCAATGAGGAACGCCGTCGCCTCCAATGCCTCCGCCCGGTGCAACGAAGCGGCCCCGACAACGACCACAGGAGCCCCCACAGGGACGATACCAACGCGGTGGGTGACAACAGCGCCCAGCAATGACCATCGCGCTGTGGCGGCTTCTATGAGGCTGTAAAGGCTTGCCTCGGTCATGCCGGGATAATGTTCCAATTCAATCGCCGTTACCCCTTTATCGTCGCGCACAATGCCCATGAAACTGGCCAATGCACCACCGCCAAGACCCGCCAAAGCGGCCAGCTCCGACGCGGGCTCAATTGGCGCATTGCTGATCCGCACCACTTTCATCCGCCCGTAACCGGTGGGAAAATCGCCAATTCCTGCGCCGCGCCCAGCAGAGCATCGACCGCAACCATTTCTTGGTCCAACGCGAAACGCAGGCGTGAATGGTCATGTAATGCGCGGGCATGCTCTTGGGAACCCGCAGAAATCCACGCCACAAGATCGCCAACACTGCGGGCATCCTGCGGCACATCGCATTCTTCGGATGACAGCCCAATCGCCTCACGCACGCTGGCAAAATACACCAATTTCATGGCGTCAATCCATATGCTTGATGCCGACGCGCAGATAATCCCAACCGGTAATCATCGTCAGCACCGCCGCGATCCACAACAACAGCAACGCTGCTTGCTTCAGCAAAATCCAGTCCGGCAGCGCCCCAGCCAAAATGACGCCGCCAAGCGAGACCAATTGAAATGTCGTTTTCCATTTGGCGAGTTTGGACACTGGCACCGAAATCTGAAGCCCTGCAAGAAATTCACGCAAACCCGACACAATCATTTCGCGCAACAAGATGATCAAGGCGGCAATCACGTGCCACCCTTCCAAATCGCGGGTGAACACCAACATCAAAATGACGGCGGCGATCATGATTTTGTCGGCGATGGGGTCAAGAAAGACGCCCAGTTTCGACACTGTCCCTTGTGCGCGGGCGAGATAGCCGTCGAAATAATCGGTGATGCCCATCAGGCAATAGAGCACGAACGCAAACGCATAATCGAGCGGTAGCGGCTGCACGCTCATTGGCTTGGTCCCGGGCCACAAAAGGAAAACCAATATGGGCACGGCGAAAATTCGCGACAGGGTCAGGATATTGGGCAGGCTGAGCATAAAGCGTCGATAGCGTGATGCGCGGGTAAAATCACCTGACTATTTAACCGCGAACCGAAATCCGCTTTGCCATGCTTCCAACCGGCAGCTAAGGCACG
>NZ_JAAVVZ010000031.1 GCF_023910635.1 Sphingorhabdus sp.
GAGTCCAAGAAGCGTCTGCGCCATCGCAGCGCCGCCCGGCAGCATCAGCCCGCCAAGACCAAATCCAGCGGTCGCCAGTAAATGACGACGATTGATTATAAATGACATTATCGGCTTCCCCTTTTGCGTTTTCCGGCAATCCCTGTGGTGCACCGTAACGATGCTTTGCAACGCGCGCTAATCAATTGCTGTTGCAGCCTTATGACAGGCGATCACAACTGCGTGCGTAGCGACCATAATTCCGGAAACGCGCGCTTACCGACCGTGCTGCTGAGATAATTGACGCCGGACGTGCCGCCCGTGCCCGTCTTGCCCCCGATAATGCGCTCAACGGTCAGGACATGCTTATGCCGCCACGTCGCCATCGCATCGTCAAGGTCCACCAGCTTCTCCGCAAGCTGATACAGTTCCCAATATTGATCAGGATTGCGATAGACGTGCAGGAATGCCCCCTCCACTTCGGAGGAGAATATATGCGGCTTGCTCCAGTCGCGCGCAAGCAAAGCAGGCGGCAGGTCAAATCCAGCACGCGTCAAGGCCGCAATCGCCTCATCCCAAATGCTTGGGCTGACAAGCGCCTCGGTCATCGCCGCATAAGCGTGAGGCCGGTCCTCTTGATATTTCAGGAACGCCGCCGCTTTCAACCCAAGCAGATATTCCACCGTGCGGAACTGGTCGGATTGAAAGCCAGAGCTTGGCCCAAGCACATGGCGAAACCGGGTATATTCGGACGGGGTCATCGTCGACAGCACGTCCCAGCTTAAAGTCATCACCGCCTGAATACGGCTTACCCGTGCAAGCGCTTTGTACGCCGGAACGAGCGCGTCATTGCGGATTTGCGCGCGGGCCAATTGAAGCTCGCGGATGATCTGCTTAAGCCATAACTCCTTGGTTTGGTGAATGATGATGAACAGCATCTCATCATCCAGATCGGATTGCGGGTGCTGGCAATCCAGCAAGGCGTCCAGCGCAAGATAGCGTGCGTAGGTCATGGCGGCGTCGGAGGTAGGAGCATCGGTCATGCACCGTCTTTAATGTTTCAAATGAAACTATCCAGCCAATTTTCCGCCAAAGTCTCCGCCTCGCCGACGCTAAAGGGCGCATTACCCAAGCTTAATTCAAGCCATAGACCATCGACCAAAGCCGTCAGCGCGACTGCGGCCAATCGGGCGTCGGCTGGTGCATTCGGGCAGGCAAGGATGAGGCGTTCCATATCCTGGCGATTTTCGGCGTAAATCTCGTCATGGATTGCGCCAATGGCGGGCACTGTGCGCGACAGGCTCCAAAACGCCAGCCACGTCGCCAGCAACTCTGGATCAGCGATGGGTGCACGGAAACTTGCTGTGACAAAAGCCAGCAACCGGCCACGCGGGTTGTCGGCGGGAATAGCCTCAACCGCAGCATGCAACGCGGCGGCGACACGCGCCCCTGTCGCGCGATAGGTTGCGGCAACCAACGCATCAATTCCGTCGAAATAATGCCGCAGCAAACCCGCCGAGACTCCCGCCTCCAGGCAAATCGCGCGCACCGACGTCCCATGTGCACCCCGCGTGGATAGGCACCGCGCCGTTGCCGCAATCAATGCGTCGCGGCGCGTATCGGCGCTTTTTCGGGTGAAGACTTGTCGCGGCTGCATGTCGCTGTTATACACTCGTATAACAAGGGAGGCAAGATGTCCGAATCGGGTTTACACATATCGCAGGATCATTTGGAAGGTTGGAGCCTGCCGGCCTGGACCTATGATGATCCCGAATTTGCCGCGCTTGAGGTGGACCGCATTTTCCGCCCGTCATGGCAAGTGGTGTGCCATGTCAGCGACGTCGCGCATGTGGGCGACTGGCACAGCCTCGATTACATTAATGAGAGCGTCATTGTCGTGCGCGGCGCGGACCAGGTGCTGCGCGCATTCACCAATGTCTGCCGCCACCGGGGCAGCCGCTTGGTCGATGGCTCGGGCGGCTGCGCCAAGAAATTGGTCTGCCCCTATCACGCCTGGACCTATGACCTTGATGGCCGCTTGACTGGCGTACCCAACAGCGCATCTTACCCGACGCTCGACAAGGACAAGGCGGGCCTTGTGCCCGTTGACATGGAAATCTGGCGCGGGTTCGTGTTCGTCCGTCTGGAAAGCGGCGGACCTTCGGTGGCCGAAATGATGGCCCCTTATGAAACCCAAGTCGCGCCTTACCGATTTGAAGAATTGCGGGCGCTAGGCCGCGTCACCATGCGCCCGCGCGATGTAAACTGGAAAAATGTCGGCGACAATTATTCTGACGGCTTGCACATCCCTGTCGCGCATCCCGGCCTCACGCGCCTGTTTGGCAAAAGCTATGGTGTTGAGGCGGAACCGCATGTCGACCGCATGTGGGGCGACCTTGTCGACCGCCCATCGGCCAATTGGTCGGAACGCGCCTATCAGAACTTGCTGCCACCGGTCCCGCATTTGCCCGCCGCTAATCAGAAACGCTGGCTCTATTTCAAGCTATGGCCCTCGGTCGCGTTCGATATCTATCCTGATCAGGTGGATTTCATGCAATGGCTGCCCACTGGTCCGAATAGCTGCGTCATTCGGGAAATCAGTTACGTCCATAAAGATGACCGCCGCGAAATGCGTGCGGCGCGTTACCTCAACTGGCGGATCAACCGTCAAGTCAATGCCGAGGACACCGTCCTTGTCACCCGCGTGCAGCAAGGCATGGCCAGCCGCAGTTTTTCGATGGGTCCGCTGTCCGACAAGGAAGTGTGCCTGAAAAGCTTCTGTGCCCGCATCCGCAACATCATTCCAGAGGCCCGCCTCGAACAACGCCCGGCATCGGGCTGGAGCAAAAAATGACCCAAAAATATGACGCCCTCATCATCGGCGCTGGCCATAACGGCCTTGTCTGCGCCTTTTATCTCGCGCGCGCTGGCCTAAAGGTCCGCCTTGTCGAACGCCGCGATGTCGTCGGCGGCGCGGCTGTTACCGAAGAATTCCACCCCGGATTCCGCAACTCGGTCGCCAGCTACACCGTCAGCCTGCTTCAGCCCAAGGTGATTTCTGACATGAAGCTGGTCGACCATGGCTACCGCGTCATTGAACGGCCCATCTCCAATTTCTTGCCCCAAGAAGATGGCGGTTATTTGAAACTCGGTGGCGGGCTGGAACGCACGCAGGCCGAATTTGCCCGTTTCTCAAAACATGACGCGGCGGTCTTGCCGCAATATTATGACATGTTGGAAGGGGTCGCGGACGTCCTGCGCGATCTTGCGTTGCGCTCCCCGCCCAATGTCGGCGATGGCATAAAGACCCTTATCGATGCCGCCGTGCAGGGACGCGGGCTGATGAAGCTCAACCTGTCGCAGCAGCGTGATGTGTTGGAACTGTTCACCAAATCGGCGCGCAGTTTCTTGGATAGCTGGTTCGAAAGCGAAGCGGTAAAGGCCGCCTTTGGCTTTGACGCGGTCGTCGGCAATTATGCCAGCCCCGACACGCCGGGCAGCGCGTATGTCTTGCTGCACCATGTCTTTGGCGAAGTGAATGGCAACAAGGGCGCGTGGGGCCACAGCATCGGCGGCATGGGCACGATTACGCAGATCATGGCCAAGGTATGCCGCGATCTGGGCGTCGAAATCAGCTTGGAGGCCCCTGTATCCCGCGTGTTGGTTGATGGCGAAAAAGTTGCGGGCGTGCGCCTTGAAAGCGGTGAGGAAATCATCGCGGACCGCGTGATTTCGAACGTCGGGCCAAAGCTGCTCTACGAACGCTTATTTGACGATGCCGACCTGAAACCCGAATTCAAACGCCGCGTGAAGGGCTTTAAGGCGGGCAGCGGCACCTTCCGCATGAATGTCGCTTTGTCCGAACTGCCCAAATTCACCTGCTTACCCGAAACGGGCGAGCACCATCAATCGGGCATCATCATCGCGCCAACATTGGATTATATGGACCGCGCGTTTTTGGATGCGAAGCGCGATGGCTGGTCGCAAAAGCCTATCGTTGAAATCCTCATCCCGTCGACCGTCGACGACAGCCTCGCGCCCGCAGGGCAGCATGTCGCGAGCCTGTTCTGCCAGCAATTTGCGCCTGAACTGCCCGCGCATGCGGATGGCTCGCCGCGTGACTGGGACGCCGAAGAAGGCCAGGCCGCCGATGATATCATCAGCACTGTTGAGGGCTATGCCCCCGGCTTCCGCGCGTCGGTTTTGGGCCGCCAAATCCTCAGCCCCAAGGGGCTAGAGCGCAAATTCGGACTGGTCAGCGGCGACATCATGCACGGCAATATGAGCCTAGACCAATTATGGTCCGCACGCCCGATTTTGGGCCATGGCGCGTATCGCGGGCCGTTAAAGGGCCTGTATATGTGCGGCGCCGGTAGCCATCCCGGTGGCGGCGTGACCGGCGCTCCAGGGCATAATTGCGCGGCAGAAGTGCTCGCCGACCGCAGTGTGTTCAAACGCATATTCGCCTGACCCTAACGCCGTAAAATATTATCACGCAAAGCCGCGAAGGCGCAAAGGTAAAGAAGTTAAATGATCTTCTTCTTTGTGTCTTTGCGGCTTTGCGTGATAAAAAGTTTTTGGGGCTTGCGTCATGATGCCACACCGACGCTGCCATTGGAGCCGCAAGCGGATGAGAAGGCCGTGACCCTAACGCCGTAAAATATTATCACGCAAAGCCGCGAAGGCGCAAAGGTAAAGAAGTTAAATGATCTTCTTCTTTGTGTCTTTGCGGCTTTGCGTGATAAAAAGTTTTTGGGGCTTGCGTCATGATGCCACACCGACGCTGCCATTGGAGCCGCAAGCGGATGAGAAGGCCGTGACCCTAACGCCGTAAAATATTATCACGCAAAGCCGCGAAGGCGCAAAGGTAAAGAAGTTAAATGATCTTCTTCTTTGTGTCTTTGCGGCTTTGCGTGATAAAAAGTTTTTGGGGCTTGCGTCATGATGCCACACCGACGCTGCCATTGGAGCCGCAAGCGGATGAGAAGGCCGTGACCCTAACGCCGTAAAATATTATCACGCAAAGCCGCGAAGGCGCAAAGGTAAAGAAGTTAAATGATCTTCTTCTTTGTGTCTTTGCGGCTTTGCGTGATAAAAAGTTTTTGGGGCTTGCGTCATGATGCCACACCGACGCTGCCATTGGAGCCGCAAGCGGATGAGAAGGCCGTGACCCTAACGCCGTAAAATATTATCACGCAAAGCCGCGAAGGCGCAAAGGTAAAGAAGTTAAATGATCTTCTTCTTTGTGTCTTTGCGGCTTTGCGTGATAAAAAGTTTTTGGGGCTTGCGTCATGATGCCACACCGACGCTGCCATTGGAGCCGCAAGCCAACGAACAGGTCCTGAACAAAATGGCCTCAAACCGCGAAGGTGGATTTAAGTGATCCTGACCCTAGTTGGTCTTGCCCCGCACGGAAACGAAAAAGCCGGACCTTTTCAGATCCGGCTTCCTCCCCCTGTCGCTTTTGGCGACAAACTTTATGTCACACATTTTATGCCGTAATTATTCTTTGCGCACAAGAAATTTTCTGCGCTAAGAAAAGTGAACAATCGTTAAAAATCGCGCGAGAATTTCACACCGATCAAGCGGGGCTTGATAACGACATCGTAAAACGCGCCACCCGTTGGCGTTGACGCCGTGACACCCGTTCCGCACGTTGTTTCAATGCATTGGACGCCGGTGTTGACCACGCCGCGTGTGTCGAACAAGTTTGTGGCAAATGCCTCAATCTTCCACACGTCACTTTTCACGCCAACAGAGACGTCAGCCGTGGTGTAGGCATCCAGATTGCCCTTGATGGCATTCTGCACTGGCCGCAAATCGCTTCGGCGGTCTCCTATATAGTTGACCGCAAATTGCACATGACCATCCCAGTCGGCGACGGGGAATTCATAACGCGCAATCGCATTGCCCTTAAATTTGGCGGTTACAGGCAAGCGCGATCCGGATGCGGCAAGCAATTCATTGCCCGCCGTGGTGCAATCAAAAGTTGCGTTGGCTATCTTACAAAAATCGCGTTGGCTTTTCGCGTCATTATAGCTCAATCCAGCGTTCAGGCTGAACCCGCCAGCGCGGAAGCCAGCGTCCATTTCGACACCACGGATACGGGCCACACCCGCATTGCGGATTTCGGTCAGGCCGTTTGCACCCAGGAATGAAAGCTGGATATTGTTCCAATCTTCCTGGAACACCGCGCCATTCCAGCGGAACGCGCCGAAGGTGGTTTTCCAGCCCAATTCATAATTGTCGAGCTTGTCCGAACCATAAGGCGGCAAGGTGCCGCGACGGTTGATCCCGCCCGGACGGAAACCACGTGACCATGTGGCATAGACCAGAACATCGTCGGTGACTTTATACGTTGCGTTCAACTTGTGGATGAAGCCAGTGTCCGACGTTGATTTATCAACATTGGTGCAAGGGCTGCCATCGACAAGGACCGGCACAGGCGTTCCCGCCGGATTGGCTTTCCGCGTTGTACCGTCGGTGTTGAGGCAGGCGGCTTCGCCAGTCTTGCTAGAAAATCCACCCGAATAGCCGAAGAAGCCCTGCAACGAGTTATCGAACTTATAATAACGCAAGCCGCCGGTCAGCGACAGCTTCTCGGTCAAATCATAGGTCAATTCACCAAAGGCGGCATAATCGCGGTCAACCCGCTGTTGCTTGGTCAGCCAGATATTGCTGTCCGTACCGGTCACAGTGATCGAATCGGCAATTTTGTCGATGATGTAATTTTGTTCGATATTATGCGACTGGCGTTGCGCAAACACACCGCCGATGAACCGCAAGGGTGCATCCGCAGGGCTCGCGATACGCAATTCACCAAAGCTTTTCTTATACCGGTCAATGCCTTGAATATACTGGTTCGGGTTCACCAGATTGTCGGCATTGTCGTAGAAATAATTGCCGTAACCAGACAAAGCGTCATAGAAATACGCATAATCCGAATAATCCGACTGCGTTTCGGTCTTGCGGCGCAAATGGCCGCCCGTCGCGGTCACATCCCAATTACCAATCTTGCCTTCAATCGTCATCGCCGCCTGAATCCACTTATCGCGGCTGCCTTCGGGATTGTACTGAACGGTCTGCAGTTCGCCAGTGGTTTGCCCCGAACGTTCCTGCGAATAGCTACCTTGCGTATTCTGAACCTGCCCCATCAATGTTGGCTTAATGGTCCAATTGTCATCCAAGTCGATGCCCAGCGCCAAACGCGCGCCATAGGTTTCGGCGTCGTTATAGTTTTTCTCAACCAACGCGGCGTTGCTCTGCCTGATGCCTGATGAGGCATAGGTCCGCGCGCCCAACACATTGTCGATATAGCCGCCATCGTCGCGGTACCAGCCCACCAAACGCGCTGCTGCGCCTTCGGCAATCGGCACGTTGACAAAGCCTTCGTAAATCGATCCGAAATCACCATGCGCAATAGAGTTGATTTCAACGCCAGCGCTTCCGTAGAAGCCAGAAGGATCAGGCGCGTTTGTCACCAGCTTCAACGTGCCAGCCATCGAACTTGCGCCATATAAGGTGCCCTGCGGTCCGGCGAGCGCCTCAACACGCGCAAGGTCATAGGCATGCAGATCCAGCGCGCCCTGAATGGTCGTGATCGGCATTTCGTCGAGATAGGTGCCGACCGTCGGCAGCGAAGCCGAGTGGTTCGCGTTTTCGCCCGAGGCCACGCCGCGGAAATAGACTTGCGCGAAACCGGGGCCGCCTTGCTGTATCGTCACCGATGGCAGGAACTTCACAACATCCTGCAATTCGCTAACCTGCAATTGGTCCAGCTTTTCATTACCAATGGCATTGATCGCGATTGGCACGTCCTGCAAATTCTGTTCGCGCTTTTGCGCGGTGACGACGATGACATCGCTGTCTGTGTCAGCCGCTTCCTGCGCCATTGCAGGAACGGCAAAGGCGGTTGATGTTAACAACATAACCAATGCTGTGCGGACGTTGGACCTTTGATTTTTTAGGCGCATGTAGCGACCCTCCCTGTTTACATTGCAATAAATAGGCCCCGAATATTGCCTCCGCGCAATATATTTTCGCCATATACGCCGTTTATTTGTAATTTTAGTTCACTCTGTTGCATAGCAGCAACAAGGGTCATGACCACTTAAATCCACCTTCGCGGCGTCAAGACGTCCTTCGGATTTGACCCATACTGTCCATTGCTGTGTTGGCAAAGCTAGACTTAGAACCACTAAGTCCTGCGCTTTGCCGCCTTGCACTGAACAGTATGGCCCCAAACCGCGAAGGTGGATTTAAGTGGTCCTGACCCTAAGCCCATTCGGTAGTTGGCATATCGTGGTAGCCAGGCAAGCAGCCTTTTCGCTTTGCCATTCGCTATGCGGCGGTTTTCGGCGTAAAATCCACGCGCCATAGGCGACAGGCCAGCGGCCTCGATGGACAATAAAGGTGGCCAATCGCGTTGCAGCAGGTCGCACGCATATTCGATGACATCATTTTGCGGCGCGGGCATGTCATCGGCGATATTGTAAACGCCCGCAGGACCATCAAAGGCGGCAATGACCGCAGCGACGATGTCGTCAACATGCACGCGGCTGAAAATCTGATTCGGCATGTCGATACGATGTGCCTTGCCCTCTTTAACCCGCTCCAGCGCCGATCTGCCGGGCCCGTAAATGCCGGGCAAGCGGAATACACGGACGTCATTGCGCAAGGCCTGCCACGCAAGGTCGGCTTCGGCCCGCGCGGTGCGGCGGCCCTCGCCCACCGGTGCGCTTTCATCGACCCATGCACCGCCGGTATCGCCATAGACTCCGGTGGAGGACAGATAGCCGATCCATATGGGCGCGCGCGCAGCAATCGCCGCGCCATATTTCAAAAGCACCGGATCGCCGCCCTCGGCCATTGGCGGCACGCTCGACAATATATGCGTTGCGGTCTCCAGCGCGGTCAGCACCGCGACTTCATCATCGAAGGCGATGGCATCGCCACCGCTCATCCGCCGCGTGCCCGTCACCAACCAACCGGCGGCGCGCAAAGTGTCGGCAAGACGGTTGGCGGTGTAGCCCATTCCAAATATAAGCATGTGTCGCTGCATATATGCTGGTTCGCAATCTAATGGCTTGCCGTCAAGCGCGGCAGTTGCGAATAGGAGTGGTGGGAGGAGGCGCAGGCATGACAGTTGAAGTAATCCAATCAGGCGTGTTGCGCAAAATTGCCCATGGTTTTCTTGGACGAAAGGGCGGGGTGTCGACGGGAATCTATGCGGGGCTAAACGTAGGGTTGGGTTCTGAAGATGCGCGGGAATCCGTCATTGAGAATCGCCTACTTGGCGGGCAATCGGTTCTGCCCGGCGCGACGCTTGCCCGCGTTCATCAATTCCATTCTGCCGATGTTGTGCAGGTAGACAATGCCATGTCGCAAGATGACCCGCCGCGCGGCGACGCGATGGTAACCGTCCAGCCCAACATCCTTTTGGGTATAGTAACCGCCGATTGCGTCCCTGTTTTATTTGCAGATACCGAGGCAGGAGTCATTGGCGCAGCGCACGCAGGCTGGAAAGGCGCCATAAGTGGCGTGCTTGAAAACACCATCACCGCGATGGAGAAACTTGGCGCGCAGGCAGGCCGCATAAGTTGCGCCATTGGCCCGTGCATTGCGCAGAAAAGCTATGAAGTGGACGAAGGTTTTTTCCGCAACTTCGTCGCGCAAGCAGCGGCAAACGAACGCTTCTTTGCTGATGGCAAAGCGGGCCATTATCAATTCGATATTGAAGGCTATGTCGCGGCGCGACTGGCGGCGGCTGGCATCAAAACGGTCGAGTGTCTGGGCGAAGACACCTATAGCCAGCCCGACCGCTTCTTCAGTTACCGGCGCAGTTGCCATTTGGGTGAACCCGGATATGGCCGTCAACTCTCGCTGATCGGCCTGCGCCCATGAAAGTAGAGAGGGTCGGCTTTTGGGGCGGACTTGTCATCTTCGCCGTCATGCTGTTTTTGCCTGCACCAACAGGTATGGAACCATCTGCGTGGCACGTTGCCGCCCTCACCATCTTGATGGCGACCTATTGGATGACGCAAGCCTTGCCGTTGACAGTGACCGCATTTCTGCCGTTTCTGGCGTTGCCGCTGATGGATATCATGACCGCGCAGGACGTGGCGAAGGAATATTACTCGCCTATCCTGTTCCTCATTCTTGGCGGCGCATTTCTGGCGCTCACCATTGAACGAACGGGCATGCACCGCCGCGTCGCCCTCGCCATATTGGGGAAATCGGGGCACAGCGTCACTGGCCTCATGATCGCGTTCATGGGTTCAACCGCATTGCTCAGCATGGTGATGTCCAACACGTCGATAGCGCTTATCATGGTGCCCATCGCCGTTGCCGTACTTGCCGCTGGCGGAACGAAACCCGGGGAAACAGATGGCCTTGCAGGGGCCCTTATCATGGGCGTGGCCTTTGCCGCGTCGATTGGCGGGCTTGGGACGCTTGTCGGGTCGCCGACCAACGCGATTGCCGCTGGCTTGGTGGAACAGCAGTTGGGTATCCAGATCAGCTTTCTAACATGGATGCTTTATGGCGTGCCCGTCGTGATTGTCGGCGTGCCCTTATGCGCGTTCATCCTGATGCGGGTACAAAATGTTACTGCGGGCAGTTTCGACGTTGATGCGGCGCGCGCGTCAATCGGCAAGGCACAGCCCATGTCCGTGGCGGAAAAGCGGCTGCTTCCGATATTGTTGTTGGTTATTGGCCTTTGGATTGCGCAGCGCTGGTTGGAGCCGCTAGGCATTACCGACGGCAGCATCGCAATTGCGGGGTCGCTGTTGCTGTTCCTTATACCCGACGGCACCGGCCGTCCCTTGCTGACATGGCAGGAGGCGGACAGGGCCCCTTGGGGCGTCATTATGATGTTTGGGGGTGGTCTGGCGCTTGCGGCTGGCATCACGCAATCAGGGCTCGCTGCGTGGCTGGGTGAGGCATTAGAACCACTGTCCGTGGTGCATCCGGTTATCATTGCGATTGCGCTGACCGCTTTGGTCATTTTGATCACCGAATTTGCCAGCAATGTCGCGACCGCCAGTGGCGTGCTGCCTGTGGTGGCTGGCCTGGTGGCCGCAACGGGCGCTGACCCATGGTTGATGGCAATGGCGGCATCCATGGCCGCAAGCTGGGGTTTCATGATGCCGTCAGGCACGGGGCCAAATGCCATTGCATGGGCCAGTGGGCATATTGCCCTGCCCAAAATGGTGAAGGCCGGATTTTTTCTCGACCTTGCGGGCATTCCCCTGATTGTCGGGGCGGTCTGGCTGTTTGGCGCGCTGCGGGTGCTATAAGTTTAAGTTTAGGTCTCTACCACGCGCCAGTCGAGGATCGGCCAGCCCTTCTTCTTGGCCAACCGCGCCAGCGGGCCATGCGGGTTGGTGGCGAAGGGTTCGTCAGCATAATTAAGCAATGGCGCGTCGGAGACATGGTCGGAATACGCGCGAATATGACAAGTGGCGCGCGCAAGGCCGTGTCTTTCCATCCACCGCTTCACCAGTTCCAGCTTTGCCACGTCGTGGCAATTATGCCCGTCAATCCGCGCCAGCACATGGCCGCTGCTGTCGGTAGATAGGTCTGTCGCAATGACATCATCAAAGCCAAGCCTTTTGGCAATCGCCTCCACATATAAGCGGTAAGAAGCCGTTGCCATGACATGACGATAGCCAGCCGCCTTCTCCTGCGCCACGCGCGCCAGCAATTGCGGATAGACGTTTTTGCCAACGACCATAACCGCATGGCTTTCCAGATATTTGGCAAACTGCGCCTTTGGCACGCGTCTACCGATCAGCAGAATTTGTGAAAACTGCTTAAGCTGCGCACGGTCCCAAATCTTCAGCGCATATAGCACCAAACCAACCGGCAAAAATGGTGCAAGCAACAATCTCCACGGTGACTTGTTAAACGCCATATGCAGGAGGAACCCATTATAGGTGGCACGCCGCGTGACGGTCTTGTCCATATCATATATGGCCAGCAGGGTCGTTTGGGGGTTAGTCATCATGACCTTAAAGGCATAACTTTACCTAAAAAGTCTACAGGCTTGTGATAGTTCCCATAATAGGCCAGTTATAGCGTTATGGCTGACGCTGCCGAATTCACTGTTGAAGAGCTGCCCAGCGGGCAAGTTCTCCGGCTGTCCGGTACATTCGTCATTGCGTCAATTGGTGATGTAGACCGCGGTTTACGAGACATCAGCGGCCCCATTTGCGAAATCGACATTTCCGGCGTCACCCATATGGACACCGTCGGCGCTTGGTTGGTCCATCGGACCGCTAAGGAACATAATGCGCAGATTACCGGCTGCGCAAATGACGCGGGCCGCTTGATTGATGCTGTTCGCGGTGTCGACCAAGCCGAAGTCGTCCCCAAACCACCTATTTCGGCGCTGTATCGCTTTTTGGCCGAAGTTGGCGGCGGCGTTGCCGTCGGCATAACGACGCTTTTGCAATTCCTTGGCTTTGTCGGGCAAGTGGTCAAAGCGTTCTTCAGTCTGCTGATGAACCCGCACCGCTTTCGCTGGCACGCGGTGGTTCAGCATTTCGACATGGTCGGCGTCCGGGCGCTTGGCATTGTCGGCCTGATGAGCTTTCTCATCGGCATTGTCATTGCACAACAAGGCGCAGTGCAGCTTCGCCAATTTGGTGCAGAGGTATTTACCATCAACCTGATCGGGCGGCTTACGCTGCGTGAACTTGGCATATTGATGACCGCGATCATGGTTGCGGGCCGGTCCGGATCTGCCTTTGCCGCACAGATCGGGACCATGAAGATCACAGAAGAAATTGACGCCATGCGCACGATCGGCGTTGTCCCCGTAGAAGCGTTGGTCGTGCCCCGCGTGATCGCCGCAGTGGTCATGATGCCCTTGCTGGGTATTTTCGCCTCGTTAATGTCCATCATCGGCGGCGGGTTATTATGCTGGATTGTCCTCGATATCCCGCCGGCGACTTTTGTTCAGCGACTGCGCGAAGTAACGCCGATAACCGATTTCTGGATTGGCATAATCAAGGCCCCAGTCTTCGGCGCAATCATAGCGATGGCTGGTTGTTTTCAGGGGATGCAAGTCAAAGGAAATGCCGAGCAAGTGGGGTTAAGAACAACCGCTGCCGTCGTACAAGCCATTTTCCTTGTTATCGTCCTCGACGCATTTTTTGCAGTATTCTTTAGCGAAATTGGTTGGGATTAAGCGATGAACCCACCCAACATCATTTCCGTAACTGGCCTTTGCAATAGCTTTGGTGACCAAGTCATCCATCAGGATCTCGACATCGAAGTCCGCCGTGGCGAGATACTGGGCGTCGTTGGTGGTTCGGGAACGGGCAAATCGGTGCTTATGCGCTCGATCATCGGCCTGCAAAAACCAGATTCAGGCGAAATCCGCGTCTTTGACGAAGGCATGATTGGTAAGGAAGAAGACCAGGCAACCGACGTCCGGCGACGCTGGGGCGTCTTGTTTCAGGGCGGCGCATTATTTTCGACCTTAACTGTCGCGGAAAATGTGCAGGTACCCTTGCGCGAGTTTTACCCGGATTTTAGCAGAGAGCTGCTCGACGAAATCGCGCGCTACAAAATCTTCTTAAGCGGCCTTCCACCGGAAGCTGCACATAAATATCCATCCGAGCTATCGGGCGGTATGCGCAAGCGTGCTGGTGTCGCGCGGGCATTGGCGATGGACCCCGAATTGTTGTTTCTGGATGAGCCGACCGCAGGGCTTGACCCCATCGGCGCTGCCAAATTCGACAGTTTAACCCGCGATTTGAAAGAGACGCTTGGACTAACGGTCTTTTTGATTACGCATGATCTTGATACGCTATATTCCATTTGTGACAGAGTGGCCGTTTTGGCCGATCGGAAAGTTATAGCCATAGGTGCGATTGAAGAATTACTGGCCATCGATCACCCTTGGATCAACGAATATTTCAGCGGTCCACGCGGTCGCGCGGCGCGGCGCGGTCACAGCGACCAAAGCGACACCCCACGTGCAAAGACGCAGCAGCTAGGAAGGTCATAAGGCAGTACGATGGAAACCAAATCCAACTATGTGATGGTGGGCGCTGTCACGCTTTTACTTCTGGCGCTGCTGGCGGCCTTTACCGTTTGGCTTTCGCGGACAAGCGATGGCGACAAGAAAGAATATGACATATTCTTTCAGCAATCGGTCAATGGTTTGGCCAAGGGCTCGGGCGTGTCTTTTTCCGGCGTTCCGGTGGGCCAAATTGAGAGCATCGAGTTATGGGAGCCCGATCCGGAATTCGTTCGGGTGCGCATCAGTATCAAGGATACCGTACCCGTGCTTCAAGGAACGACAGCGACGATCAACGGCATCGGTTTCACCGGCGTATCGGAGGTCCAGCTCGATGGTGCAGTTAAAGGCGCGCCTGCGCTGAATTGCCCTAAGGCAAATCCAAAGACCGCTTGTCCCACAGGCGTGCCAGTCATTCCGACAAAGCCAGGCGCTTTGGGCGAACTGCTCAACAACGCGCCTTTGCTTTTGGAGCGGCTGTCGACGTTGACCGAGCGGCTTACCAACATATTGTCCGACAAGAATGAACAATCCGTCGAACAGATTTTGAACAATGTGGAGAGCATTTCGGGAACATTAGCAGCTCAAGGACCCGACTTGCGTGCAGCGATCCAGGAATCGCGCATTGCCCTGCAAAAAGCAGGCCTCGCTGCGGATGAGATCACCAAAATGGCAGGCTCAACCAATAAGCTGCTCGACAGCGAAGGTCGCCCGATGCTGGATGAATTGCGCAAAACACTGCGGTCCGCAAATGGCAGTCTGGCAGCGTTGGAAACGACCTTGAACAACGCGAACCCGGCGATTGAAACTTTAAATACCCAGACTTTGCCCGAAGTGACGCAACTGGCGCGCGACTTGAGAGACTTGTCGGGATCGTTAAAGTCCGTGACCGAGAAAGTGGACCAAGGCGGCATAAGCAGCGTCGTCGGCGCGCCCGCCTTACCCGATTATAAACCCGGCAGCAGGAACCCAAAATGATGTTCAGCAAAATCTCCGGCCCACGCTTATATGCGTTACCTCTCATCATGGCCCTTGGTGCGTGCGTCAGCTTCGGCAGCAAGGCACCAGTCTCGATGCTGGTCCTGACGGCCGACAATGTCGTGGCTGCCGGGACTGCGCGTAAAGCGACTGTCGCCGAAGCCTTGGTTATCCAAATCCCGCAAGTTCCGCGCAAGCTGGATAATAATCGTGTACCGGTTCAGATTGACGCCAGCAGCATTGCCTATCTCAAAGACGCATTTTGGGCCGACAAACCCGCCCGTTTGATGCAGATGTTACTCGCCGAAACCGTGTCGGCGAAGAGCGGCAATCTTGTGCTCAATGAAGTGGACGCAGGCGGCAAGGCAGTCAGGATTTTATCGGGAAGCCTGCTAGAATTTGGCATTGATGCCGAAACCAATGAGGCCGTTATTGTCTATGACGTGGTCAAAATCATCCGCGGCAGCGCAACCGAAAAGCGCCGGTTTGAAGCACGGCGGCCCGTCACCGCCATTGCACCCGCTCCGGCAGGCGCGGCTTTAAATGCCGCCGCGAACGATGTTGCGGGTCAGATAGCCGACTGGGCGGGCTAAAGACCGAACCCCTCCGGTTGCGGCCAACCTTGGGCATAAGTTGCCAGTATCTTGAATAATGCCCCCATGGCGTCTGGTTCGACCAACCGGTTACGTGCGGCGGTGATGTCTGCGGCCCGGTCGGGATTGGACGCGGCCAAATGTTGCGCACGCTGGTCAATTCCAAGACCCAAAAGCCACGCGCCTTGGTCGCTTGGTCCGGCCAACATAAGACCACAGTTTTTCGCGCAGTTCGACAATGCAAAAAAGTCGACATGCGCCGTCAAATCAACCTGGCCCGGATTATGGAAAGGATCGGCATATTTGTGGCTCTGAACCGCTTGCAAAGTGTCGCCCAACGCGGGCTGGGTATAGCCATAGTCGATGATCAACATCACCCCGCCTTGCTTTGCCAGCCGGTCGGAAAGCTTATGCATGATCGAAGATGCATCGGGACAGATTTCGTAAATACTGCCCAACGCAGCAGCGCGAAATTGTTCGGGGATGAGGTCATCGGTCGCGCAAGCACCGGGCATTGCTACAAAGCGCGCCCCAATATCCTGCACAACGACCCGCTCCCGCCAACCGGCTTGCGTTGAAACCATCTGCCGGATGGGTAAAGCGTCAAAAAACTCGTTTGCCACCACGAACAAAGGTGCATCGGTCGGGAGGCTTTCCAGATTGTCATGGAAAATGGCGTGCCGCACTGCCTGCAACTGCTTGGCGCGCATGGCCGGACTGTTTTCTAAAAAATGGACCGCTGGTTCGCAACCAAAACGCTTCATTGTTCTCAGCGCATCTGCCGCCAAAGTCCCACGGCCAGGGCCAAGCTCTACATAATGGCAGGTGGCCGGACGATGGCGTAACCACATGTCGCTCAGCCAAATGCCCACCATCTCGCCAAACATCTGGCTGATTTCGGGCGCCGTGATGAAATCACCGTCTGCGCCCAGCGGGTCAGCGCGACCATAATATGCCGTGTTGGCAACACGCATATATTCGGCAACGCTGATGGGTCCTGATGCCTCTATCTGTTGCGTAAGGCGGACTGCAACTTGCCCACTGTCAGGCGACACTGTTACTGCCGGCTATTGCCTGAGCGCGCTGCCTGCGGGCACCTGCTGTGAACAAGAGGAACAGTCCCATTAATATCATCGGGATGGTTAGCCACTGCCCCATGCTCAGGCCGCTTGTTTCCACCAGCCATTGAAGCTGCTGGTCTGGCTCCCTGAAAAACTCGATGGAAAACCGGGCTGTGCCATAAATGATTGCGGCCATACCCGTCAGGAAACCGGGCCTATACCGCAGTTTGGTTTTCCAAAATAATGGCCATAAAATTGCGGCCATCAACAGCCCTTCAAGCACAGCTTCATAAAGCTGGCTCGGGTGCCGGGGCAAATCACCGCCGTTGGGAAAGACTACGGCCCATGGCACGTCAGTTACGCGGCCCCAAAGTTCATCATTCACGAAGTTCGCAAGGCGCACTAGGAATATCCCAAAGGGTACGACGCAGGCGACATAATCACAGACCCGTAAGAAAGAGAGATCATGCTTGCGCGCCAAAAGCCAGAGAGAAAATATGATGCCAATCGCGCCGCCATGAAACGACATCCCGCCTTCCCAGAGTTTGAGGACATCAATGGGGTTCTGTAAAATGGACGGTTGGTAGAATAAGATATACCCAATACGCCCACCCAAAATGATACCCAATGTGGTGTAAAGGATTATGTCATCGGCTTGCTCACGTGACATTGGCGCACCGGGACGTGCGAGCAATTTCAGCAACATCCAATAGCCAAGTATTATGCCAACCAGATAGCCAAGCGAATACCAACGGATCTGAAAGAAGCCCAGATCGAGCGCAACCGGACCTACGCCAAGGTCTGTAAACTGAATATAACCAGCAGCCGTTGAAATAATCTCGAATGACACAAAATTTTCCTCAGTATATTTTGACATTCCTATAGAGCGAAATAGAAGACGCACAAAGAGTTTAGGAGAGAATCACATGCCGTCGCAGTTAGACCTTGCAATCGATGCCACCATTAACCGGCTCATGGCCGATGATGGCCCCTTGGCCGTTACCTATGCCCAGAAAAACGGTGTCCAAATGCCCGTTTTCGCCAAAGCGCCGGGTAACATGGCCGACTATTTCGCATTTTTCTGCGCAACCCACGCCAACAAGGAATTTTTGGTCGATGGTGATATCCGGTTAAGTTTCGCAGAGACTTATGGAGCGGCGCGCGCCTTGGCAGGTGGCCTTGTTGAAGGCCACAGACTGCAAAAGGGGGAGCGCGTTGGCATTGCGGCGCGCAATTCGGCCAATTGGATCATTGCCTATATGGCGATTGTGATGGCCGGCGGCGTTGCCACTTTGCTCAATGGATGGTGGCAAGGCGGGGAGCTGGCCGAGGGCATTCGCATGGTCGGCTGCCGCTTTGTTCTGGCCGATGAACAGCGCGCCGCGCGGATGGCCGGACAAGATCTTGGCAGTTGCGAAATCCTCATCATCAACCATGATTCCCGGCCCTTGGATGGCTTATCGGTTATGACCGCGCAAGGTGGCGGCGCGGCAACAGCGCTGCCAACGCTAGATCCGCTCGATAATGCCACGATATTATACACCTCTGGCTCAACCGGGCAGTCAAAGGGGGCTGTGTCAGACCACCGCGCTGTCGTCCAAGGCGCAATGAGCTATGTGGGGCAAACACTTGTCGTCTTCGAGCTTATGTCCGCCAGCGGCCAATCTATGCCAGCGCAGCCCTCCGCTCTGGTCAATGTCCCATTGTTCCACGTCACCGCGTCGATACCCTTGGTACTGCAAAGCTTCGCCATTGGCCGCAAGCTCGTGTTGATGCCCAAATGGGACGCCGAAGAGGCGATGAGGATCATTGAAAAAGAACGTATCACCTATTTCGTTGGCGTTCCGTTGATGAGCATTGAGCTGGCGACGCACCCGGCCCGGCACAAATATGATTTAACAAGCTGCACCGCATTTGCCGCTGGCGGCGCGCCGCGCCCTGTCGAGCATGTTAAGAAAATCCGCAAGGAAATGAGCTGGGGTTATCCATTATTGGGCTACGGACTCACTGAAACCAACGGCGTTGGCTGCGGCAACTTCAACGACAATTATCTGGCAAAGCCAACCAGCACGGGCCCTGCGACCAAGCCACTCGTCGAGGTCCAAATGCTGGGCGAGGACGGCAATGTCTTGCCGCAAGGTGAACGTGGTGAAGTCGGCATTCGGACGATTGCCAATTTCAATGGTTATTGGAATAACGAAGATGCCACACGCGACGCCTTCACCGCCGATGGATTTTTCCGGACCGGCGACATCGGCTATCTCGACGAAGACGGCTATTTATTCATCGTCGACCGCAAGAAAGATATCATCATCCGGGGCGGCGAGAATATCAGTTGCCCCGAGGTTGAAGCGGCGGCCTATGAGCATGACTCGATTGTCGAATTGTCGGTATTTGGTATCGCTGATGACAAATATGGTGAAGTTCCCGGCATCGTCTATCAGACAAAGGACGGCGTCACGCTGACAGAGGATGAGTTGAAGGCGTTTTTGGCGCCTCGTCTTGCACCCTTCAAGATTCCTGCGCATTTCTGGCAAGTTGCCGACCCCCTCCCCCGTCTCGGGACGCAGAAAATCGACCGGGTGACGCTGCGACGCGAATATAATGCCAAAATATCTGCTTGATGCTGACATGATGCCTGATCGCGACTAAGGTCACGTGATGGCATCAGCAGCAGAACGGATATTTAAGCAGCGCGACATTATCGACCGGAACGCGCTTGCCGAACAAATTGAAGGCATCGTTCGCGAATGCGAGGGCCAGGCGCGTCGTCCACGCGTCGTCGAGATATTGCAAATGGCCCTGGCCAGCGGTCGGGCCGAAATTAAACAACGCCTTAATGCGGCGCCTTCTCAAGGATATCGCGCGTCGGCTGAGCAAGCATTTCTTGTCGATCAAATCGTCCGGCTCATCTACGACTATGTCACTGTTCATGCATATCCCGCTGCTAACCGCTCCGCATCCGAAAGGATCGCGGTTTTGGCAGTCGGTGGATATGGCCGCGGAGAAATGGCCCCGCACAGCGACGTGGATATCGGCTTTGTAACGCCTTTCAAGCGCAGTTCGTGGACCGAGCAGGTCGTAGAAGCGATCCTCTATTTGCTCTGGGACCTTGGGTTGAAGGTTGGCCAATCGAGTAGGTCCCTCGATGAAACCGTAAAGATGGCGCAAGAGGATTTGACCATTCGCACCGCTTTGCTTGAAAGCAGGTTTGTTTGGGGCGACCGCGGCGTTTACGAAGAGGCTTCGTTGCGTTTCTGGAACGAGGTCGTTGCAAATACAGCATCTGACTTTGTCCGCCTAAAAATGATCGAACGCGATGATCGGCACCGACGCATGGGTGACAGCCGATATGTGGTCGAACCGAATATCAAGGATGGCAAAGGCGGGCTGCGCGACCTCCACACCCTCTACTGGATTGGAAAATACATCCATAAAGTGTCAGCCGCGTCCGAACTTGTCGACGTTGGCCTGCTGACAATTGATGAATATAACAGGTTTAGAAAAGCCGAGAATTTCTTATGGGCGGTGCGCTGCCATATGCACAATATCACCGGACGCGCGGAAGAACGCCTGACATTTGATCTGCAACGCGAAGTTGCAGAGCTTATGCAATTTGCCGACCGCCCCGGACGCTCGGCGGTTGAACGGTTTATGCATTATTATTTTTTGAATGCAAAAACGGTTGGTGACGTGACGGGGCTTTTCCTGGCGCATTTGGATGAAGCCATGGCCAAAAAAGGCCGGCGGTTCTTGCCCAGTTTTATCCGGAAACCACGAAAGCTAAACGGCTTTCAACTGGATCGTGGTCGCTTAGCGCTACCCGATGACGGGTTTTTTGCGCAAGACCCCGTGCGCTTGCTCGAAATATTCCATTTGGCAGATGTGCATGAATTGGAAATCCACCCGCTGGCCATGCGCGCCGCCCAGAGGGATGCCCGGCTGATCGACAAAGTATTGCGACGGGACCCCAGGGCCAACGCGCTTTTTCTTGAAATTCTGACGTCTCCGCGCGACCCGGAAACGGTTTTGCGCTGGATGAATGAATCTACCGTCTTTGGCAGGTTTATTCCGGATTTCCGCCGTGTCGTCGCGCAAATGCAGTTCGACATGTACCACCATTACACAGTCGATGAACATTCGATCCGCGCCATCGGTTTGCTGGCCGATATCAACAGGGGCAAGTTAAAACAGGATCACCCTCTGTCTACAGCAATGGTGCAACAGATTGTCAGCAAGCGGGTATTGTTTGTGGCCACATTGCTCCACGACATTGCGAAGGGGCGTGGCGGTGACCATAGTGTGTTAGGCGCTGAGGTTGCCGAAACCTTATGCCCACGGCTTGGTCTTTCACCAGCCGAAACGGAAACCGTTGCTTGGCTCGTCCGTTATCATCTGTTGATGTCGGCCACCGCGTTCAAGCGGGACTTGGCAGATTTTAAGACTATCCTGGATTTTGCCCAGGCCGTCCAGTCACCCGAGCGGTTGAAGCTATTATTGGTCTTGACCGTCGTTGACATCCGCGCCGTTGGACCGGGCGTTTGGAATAGTTGGAAGCGACAGCTTTTGTCAGACCTGTTTGAAGCTACCGAAGAAGTGCTGCGTTTGGGACACAAGCAACGCGGCCGGGACGAACGGATTGCCGCGAAAAAAGCGAAACTGGAGTCCGCGTTGCGACTGCCTGCCGATACATTCGCTGCTTTTGCCAAAACGCTTCCCGACGCTTATTGGATCGCGGAACCAGATGACATCATTGAACGCAACGCCCGGCATCTTCTCTCCAATGCAGGCACGGGCCTTGCCATTGATGCGTGTTTCTATCCCGATCGAGGCGCGACACTCGTGACGGTTTTTGCCGCCGACCATCCAGGGTTATTTTACCGCATAGCGGGGGCCATTCATCTGGCGGGCGGCAACATTATCGATGCACGAATTCACACCAGCAGCGACGGCATGGCGGTTGACAATTTCCTTATACAGGACCCGCTGGGTCGTCCGTTTCAGGAGCAAAGCCAGTTAAACCGGCTCAAGCGCAACATTGAAGATGCGCTCACCAACCGCGCGCGCTTAATGACTCAACTGGATGCGAAACCGAAAGCGCTCCGCCGGGCCGACGCCTTTAAAATCGCGCCATCGGTGTTGATTGATAATCAAGCTTCCAACCGGTTTACAGTGATCGAAGTGAATGCGCTGGATCGGCCCGCCTTGCTCAACAATTTGGCGCTGGCGCTGTTTGAATCCAAAGTCACATTGCACAGTGCGCATATCGCCACGTACGGAGAACGCGCCGTCGATACATTTTATGTGACGGATTTGTTCGGCGGCAAAATCGAAAACAAAAACAAGTTAAAAGCACTTGAATCCCGGCTTTTGGAAGCCGCAACAGTGAAGGCGCGCGTGAAGGGAAAGGCTGCGGCTTAAAATCTGCACTGCCATGCGCGGGATCATGCAGCCCATGCAAAAAAAAGGCCGGTCTTTCGACCAGCCTTTCTTTTAACCTGAAATCAGATTGGGAATTACATTCCCGAACCTGGACCGTAGGATACTTCCACGCGACGGTTTTGCGGTTCACGCTCACCATCTGCAGTTTGTACCAATGGTGCAGTTTCACCGAATGCTTCAGTGGCGATTGCGCCAGCCGATACACCCTTGGACTCAAGATACGTACGAACGGTGTCGTTACGACGCTCTGAAAGCCCAACGTTATACTTTGCAGTACCCGACTTATCGGCGTGACCTGCAAGCATAACCTTCGCGCTGCCACAGTTCGAATATTGCGCAACGGCATTATCAAGAACCGAAGCTGCGTCTGGACGCAGGTTCGATTTATCCCAATCGAAGAATACGATATAAGGTCCTGTGTTGCACACCGGCGCAGGTGGCGGCGGTGGTGGCGGTGGTGGCGGTGGAGCCACATAAGGTGGCGGTGGTGGTGGTGGTGCCACTTCAACTGGCGCAGGTGCACCGCCGAAGTTATAAATCAGGCTGCCCATCAAGCTGTGCGAACGGAAGCGTGTGTCCACTGCACGGCCAAGACGATCAACTAGGCTGACCTTGTCCGCGTTAAAGAAACGATACTTCAGTCCCACATCCCAGTTGTCGCTCAATGGCGCGCGAACGCCAGCGAGTGCTTGCCATGCAAAACCCGTATCCGAGTCATCAAGGAATGATGGTGCTGCAAAAACGGTCTGCACGTCGATACGTGCAACGCCAACGCCGCCGCCAACAAAGCCCTGAATGCCATCGTCGTCACCGAAATCAAACAAACCATTGACCATGAAGCTCAATGCACTCGCGTCACCCGCTACGGCATATGTACCGCTCGATGCCAAAGTCGTACCCGCGCCGCTCGTGATCTGCGGTGACTGGCTGTTAAACCCAGTCACATCAGCCTGACGATACGACACTTCTGATTCAAGACGGAAACCGCCAAAATCATAGCCGACTACGCCGCCGACATCATAACCCTTGTCTGTGTCTAATGTTGCCGCATCATTCAGGGCACCAATATCCAAAGCAAGGTCTTCTACTATCATGGCACCGCCATCAACTCCGACATACCACTGGTTGTCGCGGGCCAAAGCCGGTGACGCCAGAGCAGTAGAAGCGAGCGCCAAACTTATGGCTAACTTACGCATCAACTTTCCCCTTTTCTATCTTAGGAACGGAAATTCGAGAACGCTGGTTTAACAATTCTGTTCCATCGATGCAAGTCGCTATGTCTCTATACTGTTGCCAAAATGTCGCCATTTTTGGCGATTGACCATAATATTTGTAACGTTTTCCGGCATTCTCGGCTTATGTTGCCAATATGCCTATTAACCTGAAATAATGCAAAATCGCCGCAAGTGCTGCGCGCGCTTCGCTGTCGACGACAGCACCACCGGTTGGATTGGGTACCGAAGGCGCGGTCGTCCATTGGCCCGATATGTACAGGCTGTGACGCTGTGTATATCTGTTCCAAAGCCGCATTCCTTCATGGGGAACGACAAAGCGCCAACTGCCGCCAATCCAATAGGCAATCTGACCAGCTTTGTTTGCCCATGCACCCGTTGGCACCCCATTTATGATCCAACATTTCCCAATATCATCATCATTGACGGCGGGCGGAGCCGATAAGGCAGCTTCAACTGCCATATGCAGCAGCGCATCAATCGTAACGAGCGCTTCATTGTGCGTGATTTCTTTCTGCGCCTGCGACACTGCCAAAAGCGGCAGGCGATAGCGTCCAGTTTCTAATGCGGGCATATATCCTCCATGTAAGATGAATTGCGCCAAACTTACCGATCAACTCAAACCCAAGGTCAGCGGGCCGGACTGCGCAAAACGTCCAATTTGCTGCACTTTAAAAATGACCAAGCTGTTTTGCAGCACCCCTAAAGCGTCCATTTCGCTTGCCGAAATGTGCAGGTAATTTTCGGTCACCGTCCATTCACGCAACATTCCGTCATCGATGTAAAGCCCGACGCGGTAGCTTTCCTGATCCTCGGCTTGTGCTTGGTCAACGCCACCCATCCATCCTAGATCAAGCCGCGAGCGGCGTTTCCAGTAAAGATCAAAATTCCCGCTACCGTCTTTTACCACGCGGCCATGAACGGGGGGCAGGGGGGTAATGGCCATTCCCTCTGCAACAACGACTGTTGTCACTGGTGCGACATCACCAAGTCCCTGCGCATCCAGTGTAACCGTTTGCCCGACCTGATAAGCGTTCTCGGATATAATGCGCGTCGAGGCTGCATCCATGAGCACAATTTGCGCGCCAACGGCGTGCGCAGGTGCATGCAAAGCCGACGAGGAAACGCCCCGGCTTAGACGCGAAAGTCGGTAGCTTTTTTCGCCTAAGGCCACAATGCGCCCGACGCGCACAAACTCCCCATCGATCCAGAATATCGGCGCGTCAACCGCCAAAGGTGAAGTGTCCCGGGTCGCAAGATTCATGGCCGCGTGCAGCAGCACGATATCAAGCATGCTTGCCTTATCCAACAAAAACGGGTGATGCGCACCCATTGCATTTTGCGTATTTCCCATCACCGCAGGCAGGGCAGTCGTCCCGAAATCCGTCCATTGATCATCCGTTGAAAGCGAGATCGCGGCCCGTTTCCAACCCGCTTCTGTGCCTGCTGCAAATAACGCCAAGGCCGGTTTATGCGGATCGCCGCCCGGGACCAAAGGCATGTCCAGGGCCATAATCCGCGTCTGGCCAATCGGCTGATCCGCAGAAGGCACATGCCGTCCAGCTTCGCTGGCTAAGGCACCGATTGCCATATACTTGGGTAACGCCTTGGCCTTGATGTGCGTCGTTCCCAGACCGACTTCAACCTCTGAAATTTGCCACTTCCGGTTATCGGCTGTCCGGAAATGATCGCCGGGCCGGTAAGAACCGCCCGACGCTGCGGCTGCCCCGGACCAGACATGGGACGCATAGCGGACATCGCTGTCTTTGGCCTCGACGATGGCCTTGGCAGCGCCAGCGCTGAGCACCGCAGGCAATTCCAATCGCATGTCACCCCGGCCACCTGCGTCACTATTGCTTTGCTGAATACCTGCCTGATAATCGCGCTCTGCATCATAATAACGCAGCGAGACATGGACCGGAATATTGGCCGCCGGTGGCATGACTTGCTTTGGTTTTTCCAACGCACGCCCATTTTCTTCAACCGCAATGTCGATGCTGTGGACAAAATCCTGCTGCACGCCGACATCCCGGATAACAAGATGGCTGTCGCAAACGACAAGTTCCAACGGACAACTATCCAAAATCGGCGCAACAGCTTCTCGCACGCTCGCGCCGGCAACGGCAAAGCCAATAATCTCAAGCCCGCTTTGGGTCGCAATGTCGCCATTCGAAACCGTTGTCAGCAAGGCGGATAACGCCAGCGGCTCGTCGCGTTCAAAAATCTCGAAGGTGAACGACGGTATGCGATTGCCAAATTCGGCGAGCTGAAGATCTTCGAAAACAACATAAGCTATGCCGCGATGTGCAGGGCACTGCCCCTGCGCTTCGGCCGAGGCCAATAAAGGATCGGGCCGCTGATTTTCCTGACCTTCATGCACACGCATCTGGGCATCAATTTTAAAGTCATCATTTACACCACGGATAAGGTTGCCATCAGCCCATATGCGGCCAATACGTGCGATTGGCCTACTCGATAGCGCCACGGCAAGGCTGACACGGTAGCTGTAATTCACCGTTGAAGGCCGCCCCTTGCCACCACCGCTTTTCGTCCGCTGTTCAATCAAATCTGTGGACCAGATCACGGTGCCCGCCACCCGCATGGCGCCAAATATGCCGGGGATCTGCGATCCATAGCTGGATGTCTGGACCGCCAGTTCTTTCAGCCGGCTCCCCTGTCGGGCAGGCGGCGCGAATATTTCTGCGTCGATCTGTTGGCCAATGAAAGCGCCAATCGCGCCGCCAATCGGTCCACCAATCGCGGAACCTACGGCGGTCAAAACAAGCGTTGCCATATCAGTCTCCTTGAAAGCGCCATTGGGTGATGTTGCCATAAGGCAGCGGCAGCGGGGTCAATACGACGCGGCCCAAACCCACATGCGCATGCACCGCACCGACGTGTGCCAGCACGGCAAAATGAATGTGTCGGGGCCCGGGTCGCAGCAGCAAAATGTCACCCGCGATCCACGATCCATCGTCAACATTCCGAAATTTTGAGTCCGCAAAAAAAGCCTGCACGCGTCCTTCAAAATCACCGCGCAGGCGATAATCTGTGGGTGTTTCGAAACGATAGCCAGCTTCGAAAAGACAGGCCGAGACGACGCCAACACAATCAAGCCCGGTTTCCGGCGAACGGCCATGCAATCGGAACGGCGCACCTAAGCATGTCAGCGCACAAGCAGCGATGCTCGCTTGGGACGTGGTCTGCGGCGGCTGAAGCCTAATTGCCACCGGGGTAGCGGGTAAGTAGGTCATTGCCGGGCAAATAAGGCTCGCCGCGAAAGTTCGCACCATTGCCGAAGCGCCCCGCACATGTGGACATGATCTTGTCACACCCTTGCGTCAGTTCGATCAGGTCGCCTGCTTTTGGCACATGAAACGGGGCGCTATACACATAAATATCCGTGCTTTCATGGCCTGAAATTTTCGCAGTCGACCCGCAATTGGGACCGGTAAGCCAACGCAATTCGCCATAGGCCAAATATCCGTCGGCAACGTCCAAGGGTGCAGTGATCGAAATCCGGTTGTCATCACCGCTTGCTACTTCGGCCAGATGCCGAAAACGTGCACTGTTAAGGCCACAGGCCGCATCGCAAAATCGTGCGCGACAAGATGGAGATGTTTGCGGCGCCACGGCTTTTTCCAACCGCGCTTGCAAGCCAACAAGCTCGGCCTCAAACGCATCATCGGTGAAGGATACTGCGCCCAATTCCCCGGCGGCCAACACGCGTTTGCCGCTTGCGGGCGCGGTCCAGTCAAACAGGAAAATTTCCAGATACGCCCCGTTCCAACGTCCCGCCGCAAGATCATCTGCGCAGATGTCATCAGATGTCAGCGCGCCCGATACGTCCAACCCATCCTTATCCAGGCCAGCGCTTTGCATGACCGTCGTTGGCTGCATTCCGGGGCTTGCGCGCAACAATATACCATCATGCGCAACATCGACATCATGCGAGGTAAACCCCAATGTCACCCCGTCGGCCCGTTCCAGCCGCCAGCCATAAGCAACGCTGGTCAATGGTCCTTCCATCCACGCGTCCATCACACCGCTTCCCGGATTTCGATCAACGGAATATTGGGCATATCGCCTGCGCCAAATGTCGCCCGCGCCATATCCATTTGGTCGGAGGCAAAGCGAACCGGAACGTCGAAACGATATCCAGCGGTCACGACTGCGC
>NZ_JAAVVZ010000032.1 GCF_023910635.1 Sphingorhabdus sp.
CCATATTGTTCAGTGCAAGGCGGCAAGCGCAGGGCTTAGTGGTTCTAAGTCCAAGCTTGCCAACGTGGCAATGGACAATATGGGTCAAATCCGAAGGACGTCAAAATGGCTTCGATCTCAAAGCAAAATGCCCTTGCAGGCAGAATAACTGCCTGCGGCGGCCATTTCACTTCGATATCTTTGCCATTTTGACGCCGCGAAGGTGGATTTAAGTGGTCCTGACCCTACGCATGGATGCTATTGGGTTTTCTCCGTCAAAAGCGGTGCTGCTACATCCTCGGCTGCTGCGGCTGGTGGCTTTGCCTTGCGCCTGCGTAAATTGGCACGCAACGCTTCACGCAGCCGCTCTGCCTTGATCCGCTCTTTATCCTCTGCATCTTTTGCCAATGCCGTTCTCCTCACTGCGCGCTGTCGCTTTGCCGCGCGATGCCAAATGGCAAGCCGCCACGCAAGCCGCTTGACATTAAGCCCCAGCCTTCGCATAGGGCCGCACCTTCGGTATTGCTGCTGTAGCTCAGTGGTAGAGCGCGTCATTGGTAATGACGAGGTCGGGAGTTCAATCCTCCCCAGCAGCACCATGGTTTATCCCTTACTGTGAACCCGCTTCCTGCGGGAAGGCCATAACGTAGGCAACTGCGTGGGTCTGCTGTGGGTGGTGCTTTGATATCATTGTCAATTGCGGGCTAGGCCCTTTGGTCGGTTAGATTTTGTCGCTCGACTTTCTAATCGAGAGGGCCGCGGCCCCCAGCCAACTCCCAACATTGGGGAAACCGAGAGCGGAAAACACTACCATGCAAAGCGCAGAGGCAGTGAATGGCATTAAGTCGTCCTTCACTTCTTTCACGGACCTCCTAAGAAAATCGACCGCTTCTCTTTGAAGTCTTGCCGGGATTGGCTTTTCACTTTCGACCAGCTTTATGATGTCACCGAGCTTTTGGTGCAGTTCGCGCAAAGCCTTTATCGCTTCTTCATGTTCATCCAAAGGCGGACCGCCGTTGCCCTGACCACGTTCGTAATGAGCTATTAGAGCTTCAATCGAAGCTTGTGCCACGGGAAGCATTGCTTTGGCGGCCGAAAACCGTTCAGCGGCACTTTGGATGCCAGTCCAATTCGAAGACTTAGCAACGACCGGTGACAATTCTGATACCGATAGTAGTGGGCTTAATGCTTCGCGGACATGTTGACGACGAGGTTCCCATTGATCGCTAACGCCGCGGATGTAAGACCAAAATGAGGGTAAGTCATGGCACCCTTTAATGAAGGAAGGAATGGCAGACGCCCAGCCAGCCTTCGACATCGCCCATCGGCGAAGTTGCTGATATATGATGGCAGGCTCGCCATCTCGCTTCCCTTCGCAGGCCGTAACAAGAATAGTCTGCAATTGTAGAGCCGCTTCGTAATCACTCAAGCCGACAACATTGTCACCGATAATCTCTAGAGCCAATTCAAACCTCAATTCCTGAATGCCAAAAAGGCGCTGGGGCCCTTTCGAGCCCCAGCTTTAAGCTTAAGTCTAAGGGCACTCAGGCAAGCTGAGTAAGTTGTTTGGGGGGAAGCCGTCATTCTCCGTGGCCAAATATTTCCGGCCTGATACGGGATGACGTCTCACCTCTACCCACACTGCTTTACCGAGCGCAGTTGTCCAAAAACGGTGCCCCGTCTCAATGCTCTGGATAACGGCATCTATTGTATCATTCCAACCTCCACCGTCGGGTCTTATACCACCCAAACGATCAATTCTGCGGTCGGCGTCGCGTCCATCTCGGCGGATACATGTAATTTGATAGGTACTCATTTCAGTCTCCTACTAATATATGTAGAGACTTGACGAGACTCACCCTCACGCGCATTGAAGCGTACTGGGTTAGCCCTGCTTCGCGTCTCTACAAACCGGTGCTTGCGAAGCTAACCTGATCAGAAGGTCCAGCGCGCCAACGCTGGGCCTTCGTCGTTTCAGGCCTGAAAACTCTTATAACTTAGTATTTACTCCTGTTCGTTGGAAAATCGACTTGTCCCCAGCTTATCGACGCAAATCTCTCCCGTCGGCGGAATCGCGCTCCGCAGCTTCAAGCACAATGTATGGTGATGCCCCCTACGGCTAACCGATGCTTATTGTGCATCAATCATTTTCAGACGCAAGGGGGTAAATGGTAAGTTTACTCTTCAATCCGTCGCTAATGTGATTCCATTCGTCGCGCAGGATGAGTGATCGCCGGGGGACGACTCCTGAATTCACTAAGAATTATTTCGGGCGCAAGACGGAAAAGCCACGAAGCAAATTATATTTATGATCTAGTCACGATTCCAAGTCTTGAGCGTTCATGCCGCCCCAGAAGTAAGGTGACAAGTGACTACCTTTGATGACCAATCGGGGTCCGCACATCTCAAAGATCGAAATTTTGTGAGCGATCCAACGCGAGTTCGATATCGGAGAACAATTAGGCGACTAGAACCAGTCCAGTGATCCCATTGGAAAGATCCATCCTTTGGCATGAACCGGAACGGCTGAAGAGGAATGGAGGACAATAATATTCTGATCGGCCCGCTTCTGCCGTCAGAGCGTGGGCGATGGGCGCTAACAAGACAATCCGTTTTGATCCTTTAAGGAAGCGCCTTCGGCCGTACCGAAACCCTGCACAGTGCAATTTCGGCCATTATTTGCACCGGCAGCACTGCGGTTTCCGGCGTCAACTATAGCCTTTAGATAGGTCGGCGAGCGCCACCGACCGCCTTGCATCTCAAATGTGTGGGATCCTGGGCCGTTGTAGGGAAACCCTGCCGCTACCAATTTCAAATCATAGCGGCATGTGAATTTTCCCTTTTCAGCCAATATGCAAGACGGGTTCGCAACATCATAGGATTGCACGACTGTGATTCCAAAAAATGTTGTACGGGAAATGCCTGCGTCATAGTCCGCTTGGCGGGTTCCAAGACCCATAGAGTCGGCCACCGTGACCCGCCCATAGGTCTGCTCGTAAACTAGCGCATCGCGAATCTGTCTTGCCGTTGGCGCACCCCGCGCATTGGGTCTTGCTAAGGCAGAGGTTGACGCTTGTGTCGACGCATTGGCAGCAACCTGTCTGGCTGGGGCAGCCGGTGATTTCATTTGGGCAAGCGCGGTCTTCGCAAGCTGATACCCATTACCGGCAGCTTGTTTATAATAGCGTTCGGCCACGACAGTATCGCGAGGGACCTCTATTCCATATTGATAGAATCTGCCTACGTTATAGGCTCCAGCTCCATTCCCCTTCTTCGCAGCCTTCTCATAGAAATAGAGGGCCTTCTGGGGGGATTTCCAGTTCATAGTCCCATTTTCCCACTGTATACCAAGGTCGTTGGCTGCATCTGAATCGCCAAGGTCCGAGGCTCGTTCCAGCGCTATAAAGCGCATAGCGCGCTCGTCTTGTGTGGCTTCCGGGCGCATGTATTCTTGATGCAAACTGCGCCACGCCGCGGCATGTTCCTGGCCTGCAGCCTTTTTCAGAAAGAAAATCGCACGGTCGCGCTGTCGATCAAAACCGCCATCACCGCGATAAAATTGACCCAACACATAATCCGCTTCGCTGTTTCCTTTTTCTGACAAAGCCAGCAGCATATTGATACCTTGGCCGGGATTTTTTTCGCCCCCAGCACCACTGACAAGTGCGCGCGCCAAGCCGATTTCTCCCGCTGAACTACCCTGTGTTGCTGCTTGTCTGAGAAACGGAATCCCCTCGCTCTTCCGGCTCTCACCTAACCGACCTTCGACTAGGAAATTTCCGTATAACGCAACACCTTCGGCCCATCCGGTCGATGCAGCTCGGCGCAGGTAGTTTTCGGCTAATTGCTTATCAGCGGCGCGCTCGCTCCCCAAATGAGCTATCCAAGCAAGCATCAAAAGAGAGCGATATTCGCCTTTGGCAGCCGCGGCTCGATACAGCGGAGCGGCATCGGCCACGCTCGCTGTCCGGCCATATCCAAAATATGCTGCGTCGGCGCGCTGCGCAATCATTGTTGCATCATCGCGCAGTTCAGGGCGCTCAGTTATCGCATTGGCGGCAAAATGGTCCCCCTTTGCTCGCAGTCCGACAACCTCGACCAACACCCCCCTGTGATCCCCAGCAGCTGCCGCCTTGCGGCCTAACGTGATGGCCAAATCGGGGTCAAAGTTGCCACAAATCTTCTGGGATACTGCGCCGCCATAAAGGCTGTGGGCACGAGCACTCCCGCGCTCTGCTTCTTGCTTCAGCGCATCGCACGTGCCACCTTCAGCCAAGCGGGCGCGCAGAATGTCACCGGGCAAAATACGCCAATCCGCCTCTGGTATGTCAGTCAGCTTTAGAGCCGGCGCTTGCGCGAGTGTAATTGCCGACGCTGAAATGAGGCCGCTGCTTATTGCAAGAAAAGTGGCTGCCTTTACAACACCAATGATATTCATAGCTGGATCGGGCCTCACGATATTCGAACAAACCACACGTGGCTATAAACAATGCGAAAAGCTTGCTCAATCATTTTGCTCTGTGAAGGTGGCGACGGCTCTAACCAAATATCCGCGTAGGCCGTGTTGACGAAAAGGATTACCAAACGGCCTGAGTTCTGATTCCAGGCTTTGCTTTTCAGGTTCCTCGTCTGACATTTCGCTCGTCCCTCTCCCTAATGCCCATTTTCTCCCATTTGACTGCATCGACCCTACCGCAATTGCTGCCGGTGATATTTGGGCCAGATGTGACGTTGCGAAGACTCCCCATCTCAAACCCGTTTAACCGCCATAATAAGCTGGCTAAAGTTTAATCGAGCAACTCGCCCATTGTGCAGTTAAGCGCCTGAGCAACACGTTCAACAACAGAGATTGTCGGGTTGCGCACAACTCTCTCAATGCCGCTGATGTAAGTGCGATCCAGGCCCGCAGCATCGGCAAGCGCTTCCTGCGACCAGCCGCGTGCTTTGCGCAGCCGTTTCATGTTCACGGCCAATCGTTCTCTGACATCCATCCACCAGAATGAAGCTGGATGTTGCCATTTATACCACGGACTATGAATCTCATTTTTGCTAGCATCCCGATGACCGTCTGATACGTTAGGCCTCGATAAAGGGGGCAAAATGCTAAAATGTAGAGGCGCAACATACTGTATCTTATATGAATTATCCAAAATGGCTAGTTCGCAACATCATCAAATTGGAGAAATTGAATGAATAAGTCACTTATCGTTGCCGCGTTCGCGTGTGCATCAATCGTGTCCGCGTGCACCACCCCGGCAGACGTCTCACAACCAATGTCTGCGGACACCAACAAGAATGCAAAATTCGAGATTAAAAATACTGCGTCAGGTTTCACCGTTGATTTGAGGTATTCGCGCTACCAGTTCGTTCCGGCTCCTGAAGCTGTATTGGTTGAATGCCGTTCGTTGGCAGCAGCTCGGGCTAACGATGAAGCCAAATCGAAGGGTCGCGAAATCCAGCCAGTGAACGACCAGGACATTAGAGTGTCGACGGGGCGAAACATTATTGGCGGTCGCACCACATGCCGTGCCTTTGTGGAGGCTCGCTGGAAGAATTGAACCTCCGGACTGCCATTGCAGTCGCTGCACAGTTAGCGGCCGAATTTACATCAAAGGCATGAACTAGCGGTCGTTCGAGGCGATCCCATTGCGGATGCGTCTCGGACACCCTCTCAATCCAAATCAACCAAGAGCGCCCAAGGAGCAGTCCTTCGGGCGCTTTTTTGTGTCTGAAGGAAATGCATATGATTACAATCTACGACAGCGCCGACATGGCGCGCGTGTTATCGGGCCCAATCGACCCGGACCTCAAAGCCATCCTGCTCGGGCGGCTTGAACTGCTCTACCCCGAGTTCTCGGAGTGGGATCTGGCCGACCTCGCCCACTTCTTGGTCGTGGAGGTAGATGATTACCTCGAGGCCATTGAAAGCGAACTCGGAATCTCGCCGTTTGTGAATCTCGTTGATGAAACTCGTTTTCCAGATCCCGCGTTCGAGCCATCTTGGGAATTCTGCATCGCGCGCCACGGGTGGTTCGATCTGACCTTTGCGCTGTGTGACTCTGGGCTGGGCATATGCCTACTGGTGCCCGACTGCCCGGAAATTGAGCCGACTTTGCTCGAATTGTGTCGGGCATACGCAACGCCAGCGCCATGACCAATGAACAACGGAAGGGCCGCCTGAGCGCGGTCCTTCTCGTGTGGGAGACACTAAATGAAATTCTTAGCCACCTTGTTCATCTGCTGCGTCATCCTTGCGGCGGCAAAGGCTACGATTGTTATTCTCGCCATTGCGATATTGTTTGCACTTGTATGGGGCGCAATCTTTCGCCCAGCCCAAACATATGGGTTTATTGCCACATGCTTCATCGTCTCGCTGTTCAGCCGCTATCCCGGTTGGTGCTTAGCGGCGATTGTATTGGTCGCGGTAGTAACGGCGTTGAGGACAACAACAACAGAAGCGACAAATCAGTCTTGACATGCGCAATGAGGTTCATCATTAGCGCAGATAAGTCGTTTCCGCAGTCTCCATGACGCGCTCGACGAGTACGAATACCCTAACTGCGAGTGCAGATATATCCAGCTTTGAGCTGGGTGACATCGCCATCATCTGCACTTGTTAGGTAACGTACGCCCAAATTCCATGCCGTGCAGATGATTAATCACAAGAATTTGTTGTGAGTAATCACCCATGAATAATGACAATTTTAGTTTATCTACCGACGTCCAAAAAAAGTCCTCCATCGACCCACATACTTTGGTCATACCCAAAACAAGGGTAGAACTCGCCGATGCGGCCTCGCAAGATTGCGGCGCACCGGCCGGTCCAGAGAAAGGCGGTAAAGGTGGTGAAGGGGGCATGGGCGTACCGCCTTTGCCGCCTTTGCCGGCCTCTTCCGCCGAGCAAAATCTCCCCCGGTCAAATCGCACATTTCTCGAACAGCTGTTTTCGTCACTCGGCGACGACGAACATGTCGCAGTATGCTCAAAACCCGGCGATCCAACCGCTGGCCCATGGCTAGCGGTAAACGGAGCAAATGTTGAAAAACTATGCGCAGGTGAAGCGAACAACTACTTCAACTGCTCAACCTTCCGACTCGATCCCGACGGCAGTTTGAAGGCCAGAAAAGACCTGATGTACCGATATAGGGTGCTGGTTTTTGATGACATAAATACGAAGGTATTACCGGATCGGGTCCAAGGCTTAGCACCAACCTACATCATTGAAACCAGCCCAAGCAACTTTCAATATGGCTTCTTGCTTGCGGAACCGATTAATGATCCCGACGTCGTCGTGCAGCTGCAGTTAGCTGTGTCGGCGGCGGGGCTATCAGACGCAGGTGCAATGGGTGCGGCACGTTGGGTACGGCTGCCATTCGCCATTAATGGTAAAACAAAATACCGTGATGACGATGGCAACCCCTTTGTCTGCAAGCTGACTGAATGGTCCCCCGAAAATAGATATTCGATCGACGATATCTACAGGGGGTTCGGCCTGACGGAGGTAACCGCGGTAGTCGCCCAAGCGATGCAGCCCGTGAGGTATACGCCTAACACCCAAGCGGGTTTGTCACACGAAGTATTCCGCGCGCAACAGCTGGAAAACCCGGTGATAACAGCCCTAAAGGAACGCGGTTTATACAAAGTAGATAAGGGTCACGGCAGGCACGAAATCACATGTCCTTGGTACCTAGACCATACTGATCACATCGATACAGGCGGCGCATATTTCGAGCCCAGCGCTGCTTATCCAACTGGTGGTTTTAAATGTCACCATTCCCACGGCGAGGCGCTTGGGATCAGCAATTTATTAGAAAAGCTGGACGTTGAACCGAGGTCTGCGCGCAATCGTTCGGAGATTCGGTTTGAACCAGGATGCATTGATCAGGTGGTAAAAGCTTGTGATTATGTGTTGTCGCAACTCGGCAACGCATTCCAGGCAGGCGGTGTTATCGTGATGCTTCGGGAAACTGAAGGTTCAAATGATGTCCGTATGGAACCCGCGTCGATACCCGAACTGACCATGGCACTTGCGGCCGCTTGCACGTTTCTTGCTTATAACCGCAAAGAAAAGGAGTGGCGACCTTGCGACCCACCGGAACGTGTTCTTCGGACATTGCTTGGTGCGTCACGCTATACTTATCTTCCAAATCTTCGCGGTATTGCGCGCCAACCTTATTATCGGCCGGGACAAGGTTCATTAGTTACCACCGCTGGCTATGATGCTGTGTCAGGCATCTACGGCTGGTTTAACGAAGATGAGGTCAAGTTGGGAGAGCTTACCCGCGACGGTGCACAACTGGCTCTCACGAAGCTCACGGAGTTAATCGATGAGTTTGAATTCGAAACTCCTGCAGATTGTGCCGCTACATTATCTGGCGTGCTGACGGCTACGGTCCGGCCGTATCTTCCAGTTGCTCCAGCGTTCCTGACGACTGCACCAGAAAGTGGTGTCGGGAAAAGTTATCTTAACAGCGTCATCGTGCCATTCGCAGGCGGCGAACCCGCCAGGGCTAGCTTCCCCTTAACGGCTGACGAAGCGAACAAGTCGTTTCTGGCACTGCTACTGTCTTCGCCAGCCTGCATTGAATATGATGACATGGTGTGTAACTTCAAACCTCATGCCATTTTGAACCGTGGGCTAACCAGCGAAATTATTACCGACCGCATTCTTAGCGTCAGTAAAACTGCCACGGTATCAACACGAACATTCATTATCGGCTCTGGCATTAACATCGCGCCCGAGCGTGACATGAATCGACGGGTGATAACCATTAGGTTGGCCTCGCGCCCAGCCGATCGGATCAGCAAGAACTTTGCCAAAGATCCGGCGGCCTTGATGCGAGAACGACGAATGGAAATGATCAGCCATGTGTTGACTATAATTGAGGCTTGGAAGGCGGCAGGCAGTCCGAAGTCGAACGTTCGGCCGATCGCTAGTTACAACGGGGAATGGTCAGATTACTGCCGGCATCCTCTAATATGGCTCGGTCTACCGGACCCTGCGCAATCATTGTTCGACCAAGTCGAAGATGATGTTGACGGTGAGCTGTTGGGGGCCTTGCTGCAGGAGTGGCATAAGACGTTCGGAAGCACACCCTTTACTGTTCGGAGGGTGGTTCAATTGGCCTTTGCTGACACATCAAGCCGACTTTTTGAATTGTTGGATGAACTGCCGATCAAGGATGGTGGCAAGATCAGCAACCACAAATTTGGTTGGTATATCTCGTTACGTGCAAAGCGCGTCGTGAATGGACTCCGGTTCGTTCAGGGTCGCTCCGATGGCCGCCCCGCGTGGATTGTCGAAAAAGTGGTGAAAGCGGTGCCGCCGAGCGCCGGCTCTCCCATAACACCGGTTTTGCCGCTTTCACCGCCTTTGCCGGTGTCCGCCCGCGACATCGATTAGCATAGTGCGTCGGGGGACGTGTGCATGGTCGAGTTCATGCCGCGCCCCTCGCCACTAATTGCTCCGGCTAGGCCATCTTGGGTCCTGCCAGCAATCAAATCGGCAACCACCGGACCCTACCAATCGGATGCCACTTCGCTGCCCTCTGGCGACTACTGCGCGATCCGTACAATCTAATGTTCATGTTTTGTTCTCGCATAAAGGATTTTTTATCATGCCAGTTTTAAAAATCGACGCGGCCTTCTGCGCTATCGCTCAATGCGAGCCCGGCAAAAAGAAGACTGACTATTACTCAAACACTCAAACGGGCTTCGGCCTTGAATGCCGACCATCTGGTAAGAAGACGTATTTCCAGCGTTACATGGTCGATGGCAAATTGAAGCAGAAGGCAATTGCTGCCTATGGTGAGATCACCTTTGACCAAGCAAGGAAGGCGGGGCAACGGTTGCGTTCCGAAGCGGTGCTGGGTGGCGATCCGTCTGCCAAGCAAGCAAAGAGAATAGCTATCCCACTGTATCGCGAGCTGGCCCACCAGCACCTCACTCATGCGGCCAGCTATCAACGCAGTTACGACAGCACCCGCCGCATCATCCACAACCATGTGTTGCCGCGTTGGGGAAAGTTACGGCTGGATGAGATCAAACAGCAAGACGTCACGGCATGGCTGATGGCAAAGCGGCAGTCCGGTTTAGCGCCCGCAACTGTTGAGAAGATACGCATCATGTTTTCACGGTCCTTCGAACTTGCACGTCAGTGGCAGCTGTTTGACGGCAATCCAGTGAAATACGTACCGCGTGTCAAATTCAACAATGCGCGGGAACGTTATCTCACCAGCGACGAGGCCAACGCTCTCAAGCTGGCGTGCGAGTGTTCAGCCAATCCGCAGCTCAAGCACATCGTCGGCTTGTTGCTGCTGACGGGCGCGCGGAAGTCCGAGCTGCTCAAGGCAAAGTGGTCCGAAATCGACATCGACAAACGAACCTGGACACTGAACATGACCAAAAATGGCAGAGGTCGTCACGTACCACTGTCGCAGGCAGCGATGGACATTATCGGTCAGCTGCCACGCTATCCTGACTGTCCATGGCTGTTACCTAATCCGCAGACGCTGCTGCCGTTCACTGACATCAAGCGGTCCTTCATGGAGGCGCGCAAGCTTGCGGGACTCGACGATGTACACATCCATGACCTTCGGCATAGCTATGCATCGGCATTGGTTAATGCTGGGATAAATTTGTACCAAATCGGTTCACTTTTGGGGCATCAAAATGTAGCCTCCACGCAACGCTATGCTCATGTCGACTCCTCGACACTCATGGCGGCGGCCGAAGCAGGTGCGGCAAAGCTAAACGTCAATTGGTAACAACTGAACTGGGCCTGGGTGTCTGTCCTTCGGGATGGATGCTTGGGCCCAGTTAGATTTAACTCATTTTTTTGCTTCCGCCGGACCTTTTCCGTGGATGAGCCGCAAAAGCTGCCGACTATGTGTCCGCTGAGCGTTAAAGTCAGCGACTAAGAAAGAAAGCGGCAGGCATCCGACTTAGATCGATCGAGCGACCAGCCAACAGGATCGGCGAGCTTGCTTGCAATTTGTCCCATCACGTATGGCGGCTCACACTTCTGATCTTTAGTCTGCTTTTGGCGATGGCTATAACCTGCTTTGTGCGCCGCTTCATGCACGTACGTGCCCACTAGGCTAGCTGTAGGTCGATCTAAACGATTGCGATTGAGAAGAATTTCGCGTGATCCATCTAGGCGCGTACTCCCTTCATAAGCCAGATTGCCAAGAAAGGTCGAGCTAAACCAAGCCCGCACTCCCCCTACAGTTTCAATATGTAGGCCATCGAAATTCGCTCTCGTATCGATCACTGCTCGTTTGGGATCAAAATCTCGCCAGTATTCTCGGTGCGGCCCGCTGTTAGAGTGGGCTGCATGAAACGCGTTTAACTCACGTTCAAATTCAGGGGAGCTCACAATGTTAATTGCGTCACTTCCCGCCAATGCAAGTCGTTTGCGCAATTTGGGTGTAACCTTGTTCGCCACATCGATCGAAGCAAAGCAGATCGAAGAATTCACGCCGCCGCCACAGACAGGTTCAGTTTCGCTGGGTGTGGCGGTAGCGAGGGCTAGAGAAGGGATAATTAAGACTATGCCCAGAAATACGCCTCTCATGTCAACCTCCATCACAGACATAGATTTTTATCAACGACATTTATCTAACTAATCATACTATGCCGGGGACTACGGTAAAACGAGACACCTACAACAACGAAATATGGCCGGACAGCTGTCTTAACTTTCTGGGTAACGGTTTTGTTAAGTGACGCCGTCACCTTGAAAGTATCTACGCTTGGATCGACCAGTTTAACTCTGGCAACAAGATTGGCAATGATCGTCGAAGTAGTGGTCGAATCCAGTCGACCATCTGACACGTAGAAACCCGACACACCTTGGTAGAGTCGCCATTTCCCAGTCATCAGGTCCGAGAGGCACTTTTTGAACCTGCCTCGTTCTTCGGAACCATCCAGTTCGCTTAAAACTGTCGGTTTGAGTTGATACTCATTCAAGGTCGCTGTTGCATTTACAACCTGCTTTTTGAGTTGGCTTACAGATGCATCAAGCTCAGCTTGAACTCGATCTGTTATTGAAATTGGAACTCCAGCAGCCACCATAGCCTCAGTTAGGTCCGCCTTAATGCCCGCGTCGATTTTCTGTTCAAGGGTATAGGTCAACTCGACGGTGTTCGTGAACAGGGATGCGGTCCTATCCGTGGCTTTAAACGGATTGGGGTTGCCTCCGCAAATAGCTCCGAACTCCCCCCTGCGATTTCGCAGGTCCACCATCGTTCCAAGGTAACTCATCAACAATGGAGTGCCGGTAGCATCGACCTCAATCGTTTTGTACTGTTGAGTAAGCGGGAGCGGCACACCAACACTAGGTGCGCATTTGCGGTCAGCTAACGGCCCGCAGGCCTGCTTTACCGGTACCTTGCGATTCACGGGTAACGTAACGGTTGCGCAGCTACTTACTAGAACACCAGCTACTAGCACACAAACAATGTGTCTTTTCATGAATTTGGCCCCTAAAAATTTCAAGCTACTTTAATGCCTTAATCTTTGCAATCGTATGATTGTGCAGGCTGAATTGCTGTAGCAAAATATCGATTCCTCGCGCGAAAGTCCCAGTCGATCTAGGCGATGTGGGCGGACAACCGAAGGCTAGGGGCAATGACAGCGGCAGTCCGGTCAGAAAATTAGTCTTACCTTCAGGAAAACGCCTTGCCATCTTTCTTAAATGAAACGCCCACACCTGATCAATTTGGAGTTTGCCATCCTGCTGTTCGCCGTAGGCGGCGGGGTGGTTTACAGCCTGTTTCGCGGGGTTGTTTACGCTGCTTGGCTGATTGTCCGGCAGATCGTCGCTGTAATCAGTAAAGGCTTTCTGCGGAGACCAGTGGGTTTTGAACTCCTCACTAGTTCGCACCACGACGGGCAATGCGTTTAGTATAGGGACGGATTGCTTACGCCCCTGCTTTCTTAGGAGACGAGCATGACCCATCCCAAAAACGACGCACTCGTGCAAACAAACGAAAAGATTCCAGCTGCACAGTATCTGCGGATGTCGACCGAACATCAGCAGTATTCCTCAGACAATCAGGCGACAGCGATCCTCGCCTACGCTGAGGTAAAGGGTTTTCAAATTGTGGCGACATATAGCGACGAAGGAAAGAGCGGCGTTACGGTCGGCGATCGCAGCGGTTTATTGCAGCTGATCGACGACGTAGAGTCTGGGCGAAGTGGCTTCGCCGCCATCCTTGTCTACGATGTCAGTCGCTGGGGCCGTTTTCAGAATCCCGATGATGCAGCCGTATACGAAGTTCGGTGCCGTTGGGCCGGTGTTCCGGTGCACTATGTTGCGGAGCCCTTCGATAACGACGGCGGCGTTCTATCGTCGCTCATGAAGACATTGAAGCGTGCGATGGCAGCTGAGTATAGTCGGGAGTTATCAGTTAAAGTCACCGAGGGGCATGTACGCATGTTGCAGCGTGGCTATCACCAAGGCGGCTTTCCTTGTTTCGGGCTTCAGCGCGTCATGATCGATGCCGACGGTCAGAGAAAACAGATTCTGCGCTTTGGAGAACGAAAAAATTTGCAGTCGGATCGCGTAATTCTGGAGCCCGGTCCGCCGGAACATGTCGAAATCGTCAATGAAGTGTACCGCCGCTATCTCGGTGGAGAGCAACAGATGTCGCTTGTATCAGCGTTGAATCAACGTGGCGATTTCCAGTCTAGTGGACGGCCGTGGACCGAAGGCGCGATGCGCAGAATGCTTACATCCGAATGCTATATCGGAAATATCGTCTGGGGTAAGCAAGCCGGTAAACTCGGCCGGTCTCGGCGCAAAGTAGCAAGGTCGAACTGGATTAGGCAAGAGGCCGCATTTCCGTATGTTGTCGAACCATCGCTATTCTGGCGAGTGCAAGACGAAATGGTGCGGAGAAAAAGCCGGTACACGGAAGGAGAGATACTCACCGGCCTTCGAAAGCTTTTAAAAAAATACGGAACGTTAAACAAACCAATTATCGACAAGGCCGACGGCGTTCCATCTACCACTGCCATCGCTCGCTGCTTTGGATCTTTGACGGCCGCTTATGAGAAAGTTGGCTTTCAATCGGTTCCGAACAACAAGAGCACAAAAACAAACGCGCGTGTGGCGGCGATTGCGGGCATGATAGGTAAGGCCTTTGCTAAGGAACTGGGCCAGGCAAGGGTGGAGCACATGGGACCGGTGTGTCGGTTGGAGCAAGACAGCGCCAGTGTCATTATTTTGTTGGCCAGGTACATTGATCGTATGTCCAGCGTGGAGCGCTGGTATGTCCATTGGGATAGGTTGGACCAAGCTGCATTTGCTGTGATTGGGTTGATGGATCCCCTAAACACCAAAGTGAGTGCATATTATGTTGTACCTGGTCCCGACATGGCCAAGCTTCAACAACGAAAAAACCGTGATGATGGACGATGTCTACGCAAATTCTCCCAGCCAAATTTGACTGCCTGTGTCAGTCATGTCGCAAACCATATGAATTTGCAGGGTCAGGCGGCCGGGCAAAACGAGCCCTCAATCTCAACAAAAACCATGTGAGTTGGGGACTGATTGCCATGTAGAGCTAGCTGCTTCCCATATTTGCAACGTTCGTTTGGCTTCCTTATTCAGGCCGACTCAATCTGGGGAGAAGCTGTCGCAATGAAAATCAGTTTTTGGCTGTTGTCAGCATATTGGCTGTGCCAGCTTGCGCGTTTCAGGATCGCGATAATTCGGATGACTGCAAGTCGATAGAGGTTATGATAGGCGTGCATAAAGCTGAGCCGGTCAAGCCTAATCGGTCCCCTAAAGTGCCTTTATTACCCGAGGACCAAATGGAAAGCACGGGCCCTGCGGTATTGATTCCAAACTGTAAGGACGAGATTACGAAACGGCGTAATAAGGGTGACTATCCTTTGTCGTGAAAGCGGCACTGTGCATCGCCATATTCAAGTGCGGAAGCCTTTGTCATCAACTTGCGTGTCGTTGGCCAAAGCTTTGCTTAGCAATTTTGAACGGCTGTACGGTTGCCGATTCAAGCGACCGTTGCACGCCGCAATTTACGATCATATCGTCAGAACCTTTCCGTTTTTGGGAGTGGAACAGACAAATGGTCTGGACGGCATATTTTACGGCGCTGATGCAGGTCGAAGCTGGGGTATGCTACGATAGGGTTTCCTCGCAGGCGGTCTGTTGTTGACGAGATCGGCAGTTACCAGCTTTGGCAGATCAAGCGCTGATATATGAATAGTTCGTATATGATGCGATAACTTTGATTAACACCATGTTAAGTGACAGCAATGGGTCGGGAAGCTTGAAAAAAGCATCTCGATGTTCCGGATAGTCGCGCGAAGTATCTTAGCCGAAATGAGAGGATAGGCTAAGGTGCTGGATACGTCGCCGTGTAATTAATGCGCGGTCACCCGGCCCTCTTTGACTGTGGCAAGAGCCCGTTCCAGATCGGTCAATCCACCAGACCGGTCTGGAACGACATTTGAACGGCGTTTGAGCCTCTCTAAGGCATTGTTTACGTCGATAGCAGGAAACGGCATATTGTTGCTGTCCAGCCAGGCTAGCACTAAGGCAAGCATTGCAAGCGTGTCGGCTAAATCCTGCGGTTCGCGGCGGGCGTTTATATTTTTCATTTTTTCTGAACGCAAAAATGGCAACGCGGTTTCCTGTAAGGAAGCGAAAATTATATCCATTTTGGATGAAACCTCCACCAGCCAGCCACACAGCGACCATAACTCCATCGGCCTTTTGAAGGGCAGCGCAACTTGCGTCGTCATCATTGCTCAGCAATATGGACTGATGAACAGAAGTGCTTTCAGTATTTTGGTTGCGGCAACGCTACTCTCGGGTTGCGATGATCGCCCAGACCAATGGGACGCATTCATTTACCCTAATGCCAATGACTTGACCGTCAATTCGACCATTCGTGGCTTCAAAACATTTGAGCTTTGCCAACAAGCTGCGATCGACCAATTGCGGTCGCTGCCTAACCCAGATGGCAGCGATTATGAGTGTGGGTATAAATGCGAAAAACATGGCGCCTATGGCAATCTTTGCGCAGAAACACGGAAATGATCGCCGCACTCCTACTCGCCGCTGCCGTTGTTCCAGCCGGGCAATCATTTCAGTGTACACCGACGAGGGTCTGGGACGGTGACGGTCCCGTTTGGTGTAACGAAGGTCCTCGAATTCGTTTCTCGGGGTTTGCGGCCTGGGAAATTGATGGGTCGTGCAGAGCTGGACATCCCCGCCCAGATGAAGACCCTATCGCTGCGCGCGACGCGCTTGTGCTTCTGATTGGAAAACCAGCCGGTCGCGCCCAGGAAGGTCATATTTTGGTTCATGGCCCAACAATGACATGCCGCTCGGATGGCGGCGTTGGTGGCGATCGTACAGCCGCGTTCTGCTTCTCACCACCCCCGAAATGATCGCTACCGCCATCGATGAAACTGCCGCGTAATCGCCACGCCGTCGTCCTCGACGCTCAACTCACAAACCGAACTAGACTTTAGTCGCGCTCCAGTATTGCTCTTTGGCACCACCAGACTTCCAAAAAATCAAAATCCGACGTTTACAAATCCTGATTTTATCGTGCCGACTTCTCGGCAGCTTTAATTTTCAGAGGACGACAAAAATATGCTTGCGAGTACGTGCGGTTGAAGCACTTGCTTAATCCATCAAGTACATTGAGGTTTGGTGGCCACGGCGCAAAAATTACAACCGACCTGCCGTTGACTGTAGTTGTAATTGAGTCATCCCAATTGGATGGCTTTGGCAGAGCTGCCAGGTTTGATCGGGCAGTACGCAAGGCACGTTTATCGCGCCTCAAAAACGCAACGGTGCCCAGTGCATAATCCATAAAGCCAGTGGTATCATCGACAGGTATGCCCGCAAGTAGCAACGGCATCGCACGTTCATATCTCCCCATAAAGGCAAAAATTTGGCCCTCATGCCACAAAAGTACACTTCGCTGACTATCCGTTAATGGTACATGATTATTGCGATAGCGGCTCAAAGCCTCAGCCGCTGCCTCCGAACATCCTTTAATTTTAAGCGAACGCCATCCGCCGTTCATATCCTGGTCGAATTGTTCAAAAGGCAAATCTAACAGTTGAGCAACATCGTAGCTGCAGTTTGGCGAAGCTGTTGTTGCAGCTAAAAGAATAAGCGCATAATTAAAATCCATCTAACTGCTCCCATGGCAAGCATTCAACTCGCATCGTGACTGGCTCAATTCAAACTGATTGCTCGGTTGAATATGGCGAAAACTCATTATGGTGCCAAGTGGATAGAGTCACGTGGGTGTTTATTGAAAACTCTGAGAAACGGACAACGTTGTATATTTTGTCTTGAAGTTTCAACAAAATGACATACGCTTGCTGCGCTGGCGACTCTTCTTTTTTAGCGGAACCGCTGGAGACATTCGTGAACCATCTTAGGAGGAAAAGTGATGTTAGGAAATTCACAGGGACCGGCGCGTCCTTTTGCGCGTGCTATTGCACAGCAGCTCACGCCCGAGGAAATAGATTTGGTGGCTGGCGGACCGCATCCCAATTCCAAATGTACTCGTACACTGACAAGCTGCGAACAAAGCCGCGACGGAGAAATTACGTGCGGTGATGTTGACACCTGCCCAGGATAAATTCCTACAGGCAACCATAACGAAGCGTTTTTAACTTATTAAAAAAGGCACAGCGATTAAATGTCGCAGTGCCTTTTCATTATTTTAATGAACGGCACAGCTAGTTTATGAGCATTCTAATTATCTCCATGTACCTGGACTATCATGCAGACGCTGTATTCTGGGCTCTAGAAAAATCTGGCGTAGATGTCCTAAAATGGACTATTTCCGATTTTCCTGCAGAGCAGGGCTTGTCGATAAATATATCGAATGAGTTCGTTTCATTCCATGCTTCTGACTGGACCAAAAATGGGAAGGGCATTGTGGGAGATGGAAAAATAGATGGGGGCTGCGATGTTGTATGGAATCGCAGAATAGGAAGGCCGCAAATTTCTTCTGGTACAAAAAAATCAGATAAAGCATTCATCTTATCGGAAAGTGAGCATGCTAGGCGCGGCTTTATAAATAATATATGCCAAAATTCTACGTGGATAAATACAGATTCTGCAAATTACAAATATAATAATAAATTGTCTCAACTTACATTAGCAAATAATGTTGGATTTATTATTCCTGAAACACTCATAACTAACAATCCGATTGATGTTAAGGAATTTATTAAAAAACATGAAAATGTTGTATATAAAGCATTTACCACTCCACAGTGGTATGATCGCAAAAATAAAAATATCTATACAGCAATGACTACAAAAATAGATCTAAATGACATTCATGAAATGGAAGAATCTATAAAAATATGCCCAGGAATATTTCAAAAATATAAAAATAAAAAATACGAAATTAGAATTACTGTAATGGGTGAAAAATGCATAGCTGTGAAGTTAAATTCGCAAGATTCAGAAAAATCCATTATAGACTGGAGAGCTGGAAATTACGATTTTAGTATTGAAGAAATAATTCTTCCGGATTATATTTATTTGAAAATCATGACATTTATGAAAAAATCTGGATTATTGTTCGGATGTATAGACATGATTGTAGATAAAGACGACAATTATATATTCCTAGAAATAAATACATCTGGTCAATTTTTATGGATTGAAGCTATAAATCCTGAAATTAATATGCTATCTGAATTTTGCAAATTCATATTGAATAATTCAAATTACAATACAGAAATATGTTCTACTCAAATTAACTTGGAAAAGTTTTCGAGCACCGAAATATCTAAATTTTCTTTGGGCGAATCTAAAGAAAAATATAATAAGAATAAAGCGAGATACCAAAATAATACTGTTTTTAAGGAGTGAATATTATTCTCATTATCAAATTTACGGTTTGTGCTCAAACTAAGCTGAAAATGCTTAATGAAGCAGGCCAGAATGGTTAAATAGATGTTTCGTGTTGAGGCTTCTGAAAACCACCGTAATCGCCTGTATGGGGATGTCGCAATTATGGTGCCTGTTGCGTGGCAGAGCATTGGATTATTGATCTTCGGCGGCGTTGCCGCAGGGGTGACATTTCTTTCTCTCGCCAGCTACAATCGTGTCGAAACCGTAGCCGGCATTATCATCCCCGACACTGGCATTTCTATCATAATGCCATCTCGTGCAGGTGTTATCATGGCTCTATCCGTGCGCGACGGCCAAAACGTGCCCGTCGGCGCGGAACTTGCTGCTATCCGCGCAGAGGAGGACGGCACGACGGCCTTCTCGCCTGCCGCTCTCATCGAATCCGCCATAGCTAGACAGGATGCCAACCTTGCTGCGCAATCGGACGCTGCGCAAGCTTCTGCACGAGCACAGACATCCCAACTCGCCGCGCAACGCTCCGGCGTTGCTGCCGAGATTGTCCAGCTTCAATCACAGATAACAACTCAGCGGGCTCTGATCGCGTCAGCACAAAAGGACCTCGACCGCGCCCGCACGATTGCCGATCGTGGGTTCATCAGTGGGCGGGATCTGCAAGTACGCGAAGAAACCCTGCTCGCACGGCAACAAGGGCTTTCGCAGCTCGAACAATCACTCGCCGCCAAACACGCCACTTTGACTGAGAATGAACGCACTGCCGCACAGATATCAGCACAGGCGCGTATTCAGATCGCAAGCCTTTCAGCCACGCGGGCACAGGTCGCCCAACAAGCTGCCAGCGCGGCGGGCGCACGGTCTTATGTGCTACGCGCGCCGGTTGCGGGCCGTGTCACCGCGCTTACCGCCCGCGTCGGGCAACCAGTCAACCCGCAAGGCCAGTTGATGACCATTATACCCGATGGCGCAAAGCTGCGGGCCGAGCTGGCTGTGCCAAGCGCAGCTATAGGCTTCGTGAAAAGTGGCCAGCAAGTCAGACTTGCTATAGACGCATTCCCCTATCAACGCTTCGGTACGGTCACCGGTGAAGTGCAAACAGTCTCGGCAAGCGCGGTCAATTCCCAAGGACCGAACGGCACGACGATATCGGTCTATCCCGTCACGGTCGCCATCGATCAGGCGAGCATGTCCGCTTATGGCCGCTCAGAGCCGTTGGTGTCCGGAATGACCCTTGCTGCTCGCATCATCACTGAAAAGCAGTCGTTATTACAATGGCTCTTCGAACCGTTGTTCGCCGTGCAGCAACGATAGAAGCCCGTTAATGCTCGATCTTGGATTTCTAACGCGTTCGCAGGTGCGGCTTGTACGACAGACCGAGATTGCGGAATGTGGCCTCGCCTCGCTCACGATGATCGCCAATTATCATGGTCTTGATATTGATCTTGGCACGATGCGCCGCCGGTTCGCGCCAAGTCTACGCGGCGCTGCTCTCAAAACACTTATTGGGCTCGCCGACCGGATCGGCTTTACTTCGCGAGCGGTAAAAGTGCCTTTAGACCAACTCGGTAATCTTCATGTCCCTGCGGTACTGCACTGGGACATGAACCATTATGTCGTGCTGGAGCGGGTAAAGGGAGAGAAGGCCCTCATTCACAACCCTGATGGGCGGTCCACATGGATGCCAATGACAGAGGTGTCGGACCATTTTACCGGCGTGGCCTTAGAACTGCAGCCTAGTACTAAATTTGAGACCAGTAACCAACGCGAGCGGCTTCGTCTGCCGCAGCTTTGGCAACGGATGATAGGCATCAAGCGGGCACTGCTTCAGGTGTTGGTGCTGACATTAGTGCTTCAAGCCTTCGTGCTCGCCTCGCCATACTACATGCAGCTCGCCATCGACCAGGCATTACCCGCCTTCGATAATGACCTGCTGACCGTGTTAGCCTTGGGCTTCGGCCTATTCACGATCATCAATGCAGCGGCTGCATTCTTACGCTCGTTCGTACTCCTGGTTGCCGGGACTAGCATCGGGTTCAGTTTGGCATCAAACATTGCGCGTAGGTTATTCCGTCTGCCAATCGATTGGTTCGAAAAGCGGCAAACTGGCGACATTCTCTCCCGCTTCCAGTCTATCGGTCCTATACAGAACATACTGACCCAAGGCGCAGTGGCAGCGCTTGTAGATGGCGTCATGGCGATCCTGACACTAGGCTTGATGCTCTGGTATAGTCCGCTCTTGGCGTTTGTCGCGCTCCTTGCTTTTGCTCTTTATGCAGTGACTCGGTTAATCTCATTTTCGTTGGAACGTGAGGCGCAAGAAGAAGCGATCATCGCCAGCGGCAAAGAGCAATCAATGCTGATTGAGACCTTGCGTAGCATGGCAACTTTGCGTCTCTCGGGAAGGGAGACATTGCGGCATTCGCTTTGGCAAACGCGTCTGACCGATGCGGTCAATGCCGATGTCAGGATGGCCCGCATTGCCATTTGGCAAGGTACGGCCAACACAGTGATCTTTGGCATCGAGAACATTGTCACGATCTGGCTTGCAGTGGGGTTTGTTATCAATGGTGCAGGATTCAGTGTTGGCATGGTCTTTGCCTACATCGCGTACAAAACGCAATTTCTGCAGAAAGCTGCGGCGCTGATTGATCAGATTGCCGCGTTCCGGATGTTAGGCCTCCACCTCGAACGCCTGTCCGACATTGCTCTATCCGATGAGGATATGAGTTTCGGTGACAATGCTGACATCGAAACCCAGCTCAAGGGCAAAATCGAGCTGCGCGACATTTTTTACCGCTACGCGCCAAGCGAGCCACTGGTACTCGAAGGCGTCAACTTGGTCGTGGAACCAGGCGAGCATGTAGCGATCACCGGCCCATCGGGCGGCGGTAAATCTACATTCGTCAAGCTGCTGCTAGGTCTGGTCGAGCCTGACGCAGGCGATGTTCTGGTCGATGGCCTACCGCTAGCACGGTTTGGCTATAAGAGCTTTCACAGTCAGATTGCAGCGGTGATGCAAGAAGATAGTCTGTTCGCAGGCAGCCTTGCCGACAATATCGCGCTGTTCGATGAATCTATTGACATGGAACGAGTCATCGCGGCGGCGGTCGCGGCATCGATCCATGACGATATATCGCGAATGCCGATGCAATATGAAACGCTGGTTGGCGACATGGGTTCGACGCTGTCGGGAGGGCAAAAGCAACGTGTATTGCTCGCTCGTGCACTTTACCGCCAACCAAAGATTCTGATTATGGATGAAGGCACGGCCCACCTCGATACGGCGCATGAGCAAGCAGTCAACGCTGCAATCGGTGCCATGGGTATAACCCGCATAATCATCGCGCACAGAAAAGAAACCATCGCCGCTGCAAACCGCATTTTGGTTATGGTTGGCGGCAAGCTGCATGACTTACCAGCGTCATCAAAGCCTTGAGCATAATCAACGTCCACTCCCGGCCCAAGACCGGCTGTTCCGTAGGTCCTGCGCAGGTCACTTTTTCCGATCTCATTGGACCAAAGAACTTTCAATAGGAAAACGCAAAAACCGGAACTTCGGACAGTTTGGGTCTGGCGTGGGTTATCGGAAAAAGCGCAACCGCAATGGTCTGGAAGCGTCAGAATTCCGTAGGTCCCAGCCGTGCTTCCCTTGCTTTGGTAATGACGAGGTCGGGAGTTCAATCCTCCCCAGCAGCACCAGGTTTTCAGGCCGCACATAACAATACCGCGCTCGTTACACTTCGCAAAAACACACCGTCGCAATAGCGTGGGCTGGTGCCTGTCACGTGTGTCTGGCTAGGCCGACAGGCGCGATAGGCCCCAGCCTGCGCTGGGGCGACGGGTGGGGTATGCGGCGGGGTTAAATTCCTCCCCGGCACGGGGAGGGGGACCGCCCGAAGGGTGGTGGAGGGGCACGCACTGGCTATCCTGATCTTCTGGCGTGGTGATACCCTGAACGCACCCCTCCACCGTCTGCGACGGTTCCGCTTTCCGTGCCGAGGAGGAATTGATTACCCCTGCCGTCGGCAGACTCCCCCCGCTCCCCGTCCGGCTGCGCCGTCCGACCCTCTGCCCCTAAAGGGGGGGAGGGTTGCAACCTTTCTCCCCTCACCCCCTTCAGG
>NZ_JAAVVZ010000033.1 GCF_023910635.1 Sphingorhabdus sp.
GCGAGGAACTTCAGCTTCGCCGCATATTTCATGCTGACCCGCGACGCGACTTCCTTTTGGAAAAACGCGGTGTTGGTGCGTAGGGCCTTAAGCACCTTTTCTTCATTTGCACCCAACAGTGGCTTAATGAATGCCGTCGCATGGCGCAAATCAGGCGACATGCGCACTTCAGTAACACTCACGCTGTGGCTGTTGAGGACATCGTCATGCACTTCGTCGCGCGCGAGCAATTCGGACAATATATGCCGGAATTGCTCACCCACGCGCAGCAGACGAACCGAACGCCCCTCTGGACCAGTGTCGTTATGTTTGGCCACATTTAACCTTCGGGAAGAATGTCATCGGCAGAAACTTTCAGAGCTTCGGCAAGCTTACGCCATAATGATGGATTTCCACGCGAAATCCCGTTTTCAATCTGAGATAAAAATCCTTTGGTGACACCCACTGCGAAGCCAAGTTCTTCCAAAGACAATGAGCGGTGTTTGCGCCAAACTTTCAACGCAGACTCGCCAGACAGAATCCGATCTACCATTTCTGCGGGCAAAAATTCTTCGCCCTCTTTTCGGCGGTTTTCCGATTCAAAAGCAGCAAATATGTCTGCCTTGTCTTCAGCGAGATCAATCAAGCGTTCGTAATCCGCGACGGGTAGCATCGCCATTTTTTGACCAGCAATCTCAACAATCTGGACTGTCATCCTGTCACCTCATAGGCTGAACTGCGCGGGGCAATATCATCAATCCACAATATGCCATTTTCTATACGAAAAATGACCCGCCAATTTTGAATTCGCAATCGATACTCGGGACGTCCTTGTAGCTTTTTCACGTTGGCGCTTTGCGAAAGTGGCTCATTTGCGAGTTCGTCAATTTTACTTCTGATGAGTGTCCGCTTGTCACTTCTGAGCAATGATCTCATTGCTGTTTTTGAAAAGCGAACCTCCATCATCCCGCATCGTATAAAATTGGACCTAAAAAGTCAATAAAAGTTCACGATATAAGAACTTTTATTAAAGCGTCCGTTCACGCTCCTCGATCTCGAACACCTCAAGCATATCGCCTGCCTTGACGTCGTTGGTATCCGCCAAGACGACGCCACATTCCATACCGGCGCGGACTTCGTCGACATTGTCCTTGAAACGGCGCAGCGATGCGATTGTGGTTTTCGACACGATGACATCTTCGCGGGTAAGACGGGCGTACAGACCCTTTTTGATCGTGCCTTCGGTAACCAACAGGCCAGCAGCCTTGTCGCGCTTGCCGGACTTGAACACATCCTTGACCTCGGCGCGGCCAACCACGGTTTCGATGATTTCTGGTCCCAATTCGCCCGCCATTTCTTTGGCGATGTCGGCGGTCAGGTGATAGATTACATCGAAATATTTCAAACGCACCCGGTCACGCTTTGCCAAAGCCGCGGCCTTGGCATTGGGACGCACGTTGAATCCAATAAGTGGCGCATTAGACGCTGCTGCCAGCAACATGTCGGACTCGGTGATGCCGCCAACGCCAGCTAACAATATGCGGACCTTGATATCATCGGTCGAGATATTGTTGAGTGCGGTGACGATCGCTTCGACCGAACCTTGCACATCGCCCTTGATAACCACAGGATATTCCATCGCCCGTGTGGCAGACAGATTATCAAACAGATTTTCAAGATTTGGCGTGACTTGCGCCGTGCGGACCTTGGTCGATTGTTCCTTGCGATACAAAGCCACTTCGCGAGCACGCGCTTCGTTTTCAACAACGGTCAGAACGTCGCCTGCCGATGGAACACCGGTCAGGCCAAGCACTTCGACTGGGGTTGCGGGGCCAGCCTCGGCCACTTGCTGTCCCTTTTCGTTAACCAAAGCACGAACTTTGCCGCTTTGCGCGCCAACGACGAATATGTCCCCGCGCTTCAGCGTTCCGCGTTTCACAAGCACGGTTGCAACAGCACCGCGCCCCTTATCAAGCTGCGCTTCGACCACAACGGCTTCCGCCGCACGGTCTGGATTGGCTTTCAGCTCCATGACTTCGGCCTGCAAGGCAAGCTTTTCCAACAAAGTATCAAGACCCGTTTTCTTCAACGCTGAAACCTCAACGTCTTGAACGTCGCCGCCCATTGCTTCGACCACAACCTCATGTTCAAGCAAACGCTCGCGCACCTTTTGTGGATTTGCGCCTTCTTTATCGATCTTGTTGATCGCAACGATCATCGGCACATTTGCGGCCTTGGCATGCTTAATGGCTTCAATCGTCTGCGGCATCAGGCCGTCATCGGCAGCCACCACCAAAATGACGATGTCGGTTACCGAAGCGCCGCGTTGACGCATTTGCGTGAACGCTTCATGACCCGGTGTATCGAGGAACGTGATGACCGAGCCATCCTTCGCCTTCACCTGATACGCGCCAATATGCTGCGTAATGCCGCCAGCTTCGCCCGATACGACATTCGCACCGCGTAAAGCATCCAGCAACGACGTCTTACCATGGTCAACATGGCCCATGACGGTCACGACCGGCGGACGCGGCTTCATGGTTTCGGTTCCGTCTACATCGTCATCGTGGAAAATGTCGACATCGGCATCCGACACGCGTGTGATGTTGTGGCCAAACTCCTCAACCAGCAATTCTGCCGTGTCTTGGTCAATGGTTTCGTTGATCGTAATAGGCATGCCCATTTTGAACAATGCTTTGACAAGGTCGCTGCCCTTTTCCGCCATGCGGTTGGCAAGTTCCTGCACCGTGATGGTTTCCGGCACGACCACATCGCGGGTTTGCTTAACCTGTGCCTGACGACTACCGCCGCCATGCAGGCGCTTTTCCTTCTCACGCGCACGCTTCAGCGCGGCAAGTGATCGCGCGCGTGCGCCGTCATCACCTTCAAGTGCGCGGGTAACGGTTAACTTGCCAGACTGGCGGCGGTCATCGGCGGCACCGCGCGTTGGACGGTGCGGAGCCTTTTTGATTTCCTCACGCTCGCGCTCTGGGCGCTTTGGTGCCTCTACGGGTGTAAAGCGACGCGGCGCAGGCGCTGCGCCGTCTTTATTGCCTTCTTCGGCAACGGGTTCATCCGGGTTAGTTGTAACCGGAACGACCACTTCAACGGCGGTTGCAGGCGGCGGCGGCGGCGATGCAGCGACCTCCTCACGGTTGGCTTGGGCACGCTGGCGCTCTTCTTCGGCGCGCTGCGCACGTTGTTCCACTTCACGACGTCCGCTTTCCTCAAGCATAGCCAAGCGTGCTTCTTCGGCCTCGCGCAACAGCTTAGCCTGGCGCTCCTGACGGCTCAGCATGTCATTGCCCGTGGGGCTTGGCTTTGGTGCTGGCGCAGCCGCGGGTGCGGGCGCCGCAGTTACTGGAGACGCGGCGGGCGGCGGAGGTGGAGGGGGTGCCGCCACTTCGGGCTCAGGTGTATAACCGGGCTTACCGACAAGTTTTTTGCGCTTCACCTCAACCACAACCTTGTTGGTGCGGCCATGGCTGAAGGTCTGTTTCACTTCGCCGGACTCAAGCGAGCGGCTCAAAGTGAGCGGCTTGCGCGTCAAAGTCGGCTTATTATTATTTTCATCACTCATCGAAACAGAACCCGTCCTTACTCAGTCAATTGCGGAGATGTCAGCGTCATTGCCCCGCAAGTCCGCAGCCGAAGCAGCGGAATCGAATGGCGCATTACTGCATCCTTTGAAATTTAGCCAGCGTCCAAGATGATGCATCACCCGGTCCGCCGCTTTTTGGTTAATCAATGCAACGTGCACAGCATTTTGCCGTCCAAGCGCCGCCGACAATGCATCCCGGTCCACAGGCAGCTTCACGCCGCCCTTTCCGGTGCCCTCGGCATCTTCGCCAACGCGCCATGCTTGGTCGCGTTTGCCGCTACCATCGGCGCTTGCGTCCGATGCATGCAATAACAGCTTCACCTGCCCACTGCGCGATGCAGAATCGATCTTCTCTGCGCCCAAGATAAGATGCCCAGCCCGCGCTTCCAACCCGAGCCGGTCCAAAAATGCCTTTTCCAAGCCGCGATCAATGCGGCCCGTCAGGTCATCGATGATATCAATCTTGTCCGTTTTGAACGCCCGGCGCAGCAATCCCGCAAGCTTACCCTTGGCCAGCGCCTTGGACAATTCTTCGCTAGAAACGCCAATCCACGCGCCACGACCGGGCGCTTTTGCGAACAGGTCAGGTGCGATACTGCCATCGGGACCGAGGGCAAGCCTGATGAGCTGGGCACGAGTCCCATGCTCACCTGACAATATGCACTTCCTTATTGGGGAGTGTCGGTTCTCATTGAGAGTCGTCCGCTGCAACCGCGTCCTCCTCTTCGAACCAATGTGCGCGAGCAGCCATGATGATTTCGTTACCCTGCTCTTCGGACAAACCAAAGGTCGCCAATATGCCGGCCTTATCTTCGGTGCGGTTGCGCCGCACTTCGCGATCACTCCGCTCATTGCGACGTGGTTCACGCGCCTTCTGGATCAATTCATCGGTTGCAAGGTCCGCTAAATCGTCAAGCGTCTTGATACCCGCCTTACCCAGAACGACCAACATCGCTTCGGTCAATATGGGCAATTCCGCGACGGCATCTTCAACACCGAGCTCGCGGCGCTCGGCCCGGCTTGCTTCTTCGCGGCGATCCAGCGCTTCTTGTGCGCGGCTCTGCAATTCTTCGGCCAAACCGTCATCAAAGCCTTCGATAGCGGCGATTTCAGCGGAGTCGACATAAGCGACTTCTTCCAACTCGCTGAAGCCTTCGGCGACCAGCAATTGCGCAAGCGTTTCGTCAACATCCAACTCTTGCTGGAACATTTCCGAACGCTCGACAAATTCCTTCTGTCGCTTCTCGCTCGATTCCGCTTCGGTCATGATGTCGATGCCACGGCCCGTAAGCTGCGAGGCCAAACGGACATTTTGTCCACGACGGCCAATGGCGAGGCTCAATTGATCGTCCGGAACGACAACTTCGATCCGGCCTTCTTCTTCGTCGATGACAACGCGGCTGACCGTTGCCGGCTGAAGCGCGTTAACGATGAAGGTAGCGGTGTCTTCGGACCATGGAATGATGTCGATCTTTTCGCCCTGCATTTCCTGCACGACGGCCTGAACGCGGCTACCCTTCATACCGACGCATGCGCCGACGGGGTCAATGCTGCTGTCATAGCTGATAACGCCAATCTTGGCGCGGCTACCCGGGTCACGCGCAGCGGCCTTAATCTCGATGACACCGTCATAGATTTCAGGCACTTCTTGCGCGAACAATTTCTTCATGAAATCGGGATGGGCACGGCTCAACAGAATCTGTGGTCCGCGATTTTCACGCTGCACCTTCATGATAAGCGCACGGACGCGGTCGCCGCTGCGGACGACTTCGCGCGGGATTTGCTGGTCGCGGCGAATAACGCCTTCTGCGCGGCCAAGGTCAACGACGACATGGCCAAATTCAACCGACTTAACGACGCCAGTAATGATTTCGCCGGTACGGTCCTTGAATTCTTCAAACTGGCGCTCACGCTCGGCATCCCGCACCTTTTGGAAGATAACCTGCTTGGCGGACTGCGCATCGATACGACCCAAATCCACAGCGGGAAGCGGATCGACGATAAAGTCGCCGACAACGGCGCCCTTTTGCAGCTTGTCCGCCTGCTTTAGGTCGACTTGCTTGAAATAATCTTCGACGTCTTCAACAACTTCCACAACGCGCCACAGACGCAAGTCACCGGTTTGGGTATCCAGCTTAGCACGGATGTCGTTTTCGGCCCCATAACGCGCCCTAGCGGCACGCTGGATCGCTTCTTCAAGCGCTTCGATAACAATCGACTTGTCGATCATCTTTTCGGTGGCGACCGCGTTGGCGATTGCAAGCAATTCAGCCTTGTTGGCGGCAATACTACTGGCCATGTTCTTAATCTTCCTGTGCTTCGTCGTGAATGGGTTCAGCCTCTACTTCGTCCGCCCCATCGCTGTTGATGGGGGCAGTCGACGCAATCAGGCGGTCTGTCAAGAGCAGCTTGGCGTGGCCAAGTGCGGAAAATGGGAAGGTCAGGCGCCCCGCCTTGCGGTCGTCAACATGAATATTTTCGCCATCGACACCGGCAAGATCACCGCGAATATTCTTGCGGCCATCCATCGGCTCGCTCAGTTCGATCTTGGCCTCATGCCCTACCCAGTCAGAAAAATCGGCAAGCCGCGTCAATGGCCGGTCAATCCCGGGCGAGCTAACTTCAAGGCGATACGCCTCTAATATGGGGTCAAGCTCATCAAACAGATCGGAGATACGATGCGAAAGCGCCGCACAATCATCGATATTCAGTTGCCGTGTCTCGGGACGTTCGGCCATCACCTGCAAGGTTGGCTCGTCGCTACCCTGCGCGCCATTGGAAAACCACGCCACGCGTACCAAGGCAAAGCCAAGCGCTCGCGCCTCGGGCGCAATCAAACTGCTCAGTTTATCCAGATCAGGCAAAATCAGACTTTCTTATTCGGCATGCAATGACTTTCGCGCCGGCCCCATTGGCGCCAGCCCTTTCACGTTCTCACAATGTAAGGATGACAGTTGTATAGCCCCGGCAACTTTCATATGCAAGTGTCTTGCACATCGCCCCGTTACGCACCAATTGACACGGGCATATATAAAATGGAGCTTTGCATCATGTCAAAATTGTCTTTTCTGATCGGCGCATCATTGCTGGCCGCCGCCTGCCAGCCTTCGGTCAGTGATGCTGCCCCTGCGGACAACGGCGCTTTGCCTTTTGATGTCGCCGTCGTTGCAGATTTCGAAGAACCTTGGGCCATGACATTCGTCCCCGGCACCGCTTATGCGCTGGTGACCGAGAAAAAAGGTAAGCTCAAGCTGTGGCAAAATGAAGGCCCCGTGGTCGATGTCGAAGGCATTCCTGCGGTCGCTTATGGCGGCCAAGGGGGCCTTGGCGATGTGATCCTCCATCCCGACTTTGCCAACAACAATTTCGTCTATCTCAGCTTTGCAGAGGCCGGCGAAGGTGGCTTTGGTGCGGCGGTTGCCCGCGGCAAGCTTGATGTAACAAGCGCAAAGCCGACACTGACCGACGTTCAAATCATCTGGCGTCAGGAACCAAAGGTTTCGGGGCAAGGCCATTATGGCCATCGCCTTGCCTTTGGTCCGGACGGTATGTTGTATATCAGCAGCGGCGAACGGCAGAAGTTCGACCCCGCACAGGATCTCAACCAAAATCTTGGTAAAATTGTGCGCTTGACCGACGGCGGCATGGTGCCATCGGACAACCCCTTTTATGACCAAGGCCGGGTGAAGTCGCAGATATGGTCTTACGGGCATCGCAATCCGCTTGGTATTGCCTTTGATGCACAGGGTCGCTTGTGGAACCAAGAAATGGGCCCCGCTGGTGGTGATGAATTAAACCTTGTCAAAAAAGCAGCCAATTACGGCTATCCAACCGTGTCCAATGGCGACCATTATGACGGCCGCAATATCCCCGACCATATGGCGGGCGATGGCTTTGAAGCGCCGAAGGTTTTCTGGAACCCGGCCATTTCTCCCGGTGGATTGATGATCTACTCGGGCGACATGTTTAAAGCTTGGAAAGGCAGCGCGTTTATCGGCGGCCTTGGTGCAAAGGCTTTGGTCCGTGTGAAACTGGACGGCGAAAATGCGACAAAGGCAGACCAATGGGAAATGGGCGCGCGTATCCGCGAAGTCGAACAGGGTCCCGATGGCGCTATCTGGTTGCTTGAAGACGAACGCGCAGGCTCAAAGGGCCGCTTGTTGAAGCTGACACCCAAGAAGTAACGAAACTGACGGCGGCGCTTTATTGCGCCGCCGTTACCGTTCCGGTTAAATCCGCCAGAAACGACCGGACGCGTTTGGCGTTCACGCCCAAGTCGCTCTGTCCGACGCGGCTGACGGAACGCATATCGACAATGCTCCCCTCGCCCGTGTCTGATGGACGGACACGCAATATGACATCATCTTTGAACTGGAAAAATGCGCTCGTTTCGGTGGCTTCTAAACGGCCTTCTTCTGGTAAAGATGTTGCGACATCCCAACCACGTGCCTTGGCCAGACGCTCCGCCTTGGCAATCACCATCGGCACCGGTTCGTTCACCCGCACGGAACGGATATCGCCATAGGCCTTTTGATGCACCATCGCCCAACGTTGTTCCGGCGTCAGGCCACGCATTTTCCTATCGTCAGCACCGGGAACCGCGTCCCAGTTGTCCGCACGCAATTGCAATGTCTGAAAGGCTGGCGGATCGGCAAGGTCGGTCGAAACGTCATGAATAGCAGGTACAGTCAGCGCCTTGACAAGGAACGTCCCTACCCAGCCAACATAGACCAAAGCGACCAGCATCCCGATCCAGCGCCGTGCGCGCAAGGGTGGAGTATTGGATTTACGGACGCGTAGCTCTTGAACGAGCCCAATCAAAATAGCCACTATCCCCAAAAGAAAGGCCCCCGCGACGCCCATCAAACCAGATTTATAGTCCCAAAAACCCCAACCTGTTCCAATCGCCGAGACCGCACCCCAGGCCAACGCACCGAGGCCCGCAATCAAAACCAGATAGCCAAGAATATCTTTTTGGGCACGCGGTTGCGCCGAAGCAGATGACGATGTCGCTTCTGGTGCCTCGTGGGGCGCTTCCTGATCGGTCAAATTCTCTCTCCTGCGTGACGAAACCACTTAAGCTGCGCATGCTAATAGATGTTCCGACGAAAGGCAATTTACGGCAGCTTTTATAATCGGTGACATGATATTCGATTGGACAAACATCGCCCGCAATGACAGGGGACGCCGATAGTGTGTCCCAAATCTCGGCAAGTTTAACATGCACAACACGCCCCTTTCAGGCATATCCGCCGATACGTTGAACGCTTTACTCGATGATGCGTTCGGGGCCGACCGGCGTGTGCGCACCGCCTATTTGCTGCGCAAAGGCATGGCCGCCATTGATCATCTGTCCTTTGGGATTTTGGACGACGATGCACTATTGGCGAGCATTCAGTGTTGGCCAGTGCGCGTTGGAATGGCCGATCTGGTCTTGGTGGGGCCAGTCGCTGTCGCCAGCCATCGTCAGAATGAAGGGCTTGGAAAACGATTGATGCAATTGACGCTCAACGCCGCAACGCCGCACGATGCGCCAATGGTGATGATTGGAGATCCGGAATATTATGGCCGTTTTGGTTTTGAAGCCAAGGGCACATCTGGTTGGACCTTACCCGGCCCTTGGGAGCCACGGCGTTTGCTGCTGCGCAATGTCGAAATGGTTGCATTGCCAACACATGGCATGCTTGGGCCAACTGACTAGGCTTTGACCATTGCTAGCTTTGGACGTATCGCAAGTCTATGCCGTATGAAGCACCTGATCTAGCCAAGCTTACTTTGTCCGATATTGCGGAACTTGTTGCGACGCGGAAATTGCCGCCTGTCGAAAGCTGGGAACCGGCCAATATTGGCGACAGCGAAATGCGGATCGCGTCTGACGGCAAATGGTTTCATCAGGGCGGGGAAGTTACGCGGCCGGCAATGGTCCGTGCCTTTTCCAGCCTCTTGCGCCGCGATGCCGATGGACGATATTGGCTTGTGACGCCGCAGCAAAAGCTTTCGATCATTGTCGACGATGCCCCGTTTATTGCCGCCGAACTGCAAAGCGAAGGCGAAGGCCCCGAACGCAGCTTGGCGTTCCGGCTCAACAGTGATGACCTTGTTTTTGCCGATGTCGATCACGCAATCGAAATGCGCGGCGGCCTGTTATATGTGCATGTGCGTGGCGGAATGTCCGCAAAGCTTGCGCGTCCAGTCTATTATGAACTCGCCAATTTGGCGCTTGCCGAAAATCCGGAAGACCCAAGCATCTGGAGCAAAGGCGCGCAATTTCGGCTGGCTTCGCCTGTATGAGCTGGCGGCAGCGGCTACAAATGGCGCTTGATCCCGCGCTCAGCATCGAGATTGAAGACGAACGGCACTTTGCCGTCGACACGCACCGCGCGGCGGCGGTCCTGATCCCCATAACGGACCGGGCGGAACCTGGTGTCATCTTGACCCAGCGCCCCACATGGTTGCGCAGCCATGCGGGCCAGGTTGCCTTTCCCGGTGGCAAGGTCGATGAAAGCGACGAAAACGCAATCGCGGCGGCCTTGCGTGAGGCGCATGAAGAATTGAACATCCCGCCAACAATAGTTGACGTCATCGGCGTCGCGGACACCTATTTTTCCGGCAGCGGCTATAGCATCGCGCCTGTCGTTGGCTTCATTCCCGCTGACCTTATTATGCGGCCCAACCCGCAAGAAGTTGATGACTATTTCGAAGTGCCACTTGCCTTCCTGCTTGATCCTGCCAATTCGGTTCGAAAAGAGGTTGCTTGGAATGGACAGCAACGTAGCTATTATGACATGCAATGGGGCGAACGACGGATATGGGGCGTGACGGCGGGGATCATAGCCAATCTTGTGCGGCGGCTGGCATGACGCCGGTACGCCTTCCCGATGCCGAATGGCAGCATGCCGATGGCCTGAAATGCGTTTTGACGACGCTGGATGATGTTTATGGCGGGCCACGTTATGTGGGCGGCGCGGTGCGCGACACGCTGCTTGGTTTGCCCGTATCCGATGTTGATATCGCAACGGCCTTATTGCCCAACGAAGTCATCAACCGTTTGGAAGCTGCGGGCATTAAGGCCATTCCGACCGGAATCGAGCATGGCACAGTCACCGCCGCTGTGGCTGGCAAAAATTACGAGATCACCACATTGCGGCGCGATGTTGCAACCGATGGACGCCGTGCGACGGTTGCTTTTGCAACGGACTGGCAAGAGGACGCAAGCCGCCGCGACTTCACAATCAACGCCTTATATGCTGACCCCAAAAGCGGGGAAGTCTTCGACTATTTTGAAGGATTAAGCGATCTGGACGCGCGCAGACTGCGGTTTATTGGCGATGCCAATCAACGGATCGCCGAAGATTTCTTGCGCATATTGCGCTATTTCAGGTTCCTTGCCCGATATGGCGGCGGGCAGATTGATGGTGACGCCATTCAGGCATGCGCAGCTGGCGCGCATGGGCTGACCGCCTTGTCGCGCGAACGCATAGCGCAGGAACTGACCCGCATATTGGGATTGAAAAATCCCGTCGCATCGGTCAAGCTGATGATAGATAGTGGCATCTTCACGCCATTTCTGCCCGAATTAGCCAGCGATGCCGCCGATAAACTGCTGCACCTTGTGGAGCGCGAAGCCCAATTTGCGCAGCCCGTCTCGCTACCTGCGCGCTTTCTGGCGTTGTTAACCCGCGATAGTGTTGCGGCCGATAAGGTTGCTGCGCGGTTGAAACTGCCCAACAAAATGCGCGAGGGCTTTGGCCATAGGTTACGCGCAGGCGTCCCGACGCCCGCCAATGTGCGCGCTATCGCCTATCGTGCGAATATCGACGCAGCGCGCGATGCCGTGATGCTATATGCTGTTGATGCAGCGGTGCCGGAATGCCTCGCGCGGCTGGAACAATGGGATATTCCAACGCTTTCGATCAAGGGCGGCGAACTCATTGTCATGGGCTTACCTGCTGGCCCCGTGGTCGCCAAAACGCTGCAAGCCATAGAAACCAGTTGGGTCGCAGAGGATTTCCCCGATGCGGCACGCCAGCGCGAACTGGCTGTAAAAGCGGTCAACGCTGTTTTGTCCGGGCTTGATTAATCAAACTGATTGTTCCGCGGGAATCCCTGCGGCGGCAATCGGCCAGCGGCACCGCGCGCAACACGCCATAACGACATGTCATTCTCCGTCCGCATCCGCCCGCTGTCGCCGCCCATGGCCCAGCTAAGGCCTTCGCTCATGCGGAAACAAATGGCATCCGCAAGCCCGCCGTCCTTATATCGTTGCAAGGTAACGCCCTGCCCTTTGGACATTTCAGGGATTTCGGTCATCGGGAAGACAACCAGTTTCCGGTTATCGCCCACCACGGCGACATATTGGTCGCGCAAGGCGGCTTCGTCCGAAGTCTCCGGCGGCGCAAGGCGGACGACTTTCAGCCGCGTGCCAGGCTTCAATGTCACAACGCCGCGTCCTTTACGTGTCTCGGCGATAACATCGCTGATGCGCGCAATAAAACCCTTTCCGGTGGTAGCAGCCAGCAACATTCGGCCATCGGCAACGGCCGGGAAAACGGCAATAATATCGTTACCTGCTTCCATGTCGATCATCGTGCTCACAGGCTCACCGAAACCGCGCGCGCCGGGAAGTTTATCCGCACCCAAGGTGTAAAAACGGCCATTTGCGGTCGCGATAAGGATCTTGTCCGTCGTTTGGGCATGGAAAGCAAAAGCGGGGCCATCCCCTTCCTTGAACTTGAAATCTGCGCGTGCGGAGAGGTCCGCATGCCCCTTCATCGCCTTGATCCAGCCGCGCTTTGACATGATGACGGTCACGGGTTCGCGTTCCACAAAGGCCTCAAGCGAAATCTCGCGCGCTTGCCCCGCTTCGTCCAAGCTTGTCCGGCGGCGTCCAAGCGCCGTTTCTTCGGCGTAATTCTTACGCAGTGCCGAAAGGTCTTTCTTCAAACGCTTCTTTTGCAGCGCCGGGCTTTCGATCAATTTTACAAGATCTTCACGCTCGGCCTCTAACGCCTCAAGCTCCCGCCGCAGTTCCATTTCCTCAAGCCTGCGCAAGGACCGCAAACGCATATTAAGAATGGCCTCGGCCTGACGGTCATTCAATTGGAATTCCGCCATCATCACGGGCTTGGGTTCGTCCTCCGAACGGATAATCTCGATAATGCGATCAAGATTAAGGAACGCAATGATATAGCCTTGAAGCAGCTCCAGCCGCCCGTCGATCTTCTCAAGCCGGTGCTGGGATTTGCGGACGAGCACTTCAATCTGGTGCCGTAACCAGTGCAACAGGACTTCGCCTAAGCCCATAACCTTGGGCGTGCGGTCGGAATCCAACACGTTCATGTTTAACGAGAAGCGCGTTTCCAAATCGGTCAGGCGGAACAAGGCGTTTTTCAGGTCTTCGGGATCAACATTGCGGCTTTTCGGCACAAGCACAATACGGACATGCTCGTCGCTTTCATCGCGAATGTCATCAAGAATGGGTAGCTTTTTGTCGGCAATGAGCTGCGCGATTTGCTCAATCAGCTTGCCCTTTTGCACTTGATAGGGAATTTCAGACACGACCAATTGCCATGTGCCGCCGGGCAGTTTTTCAACGCCGGTTGGTTCCCATTTTTTGTCATCCTGCCAGCCGTTCGAGAAACGCGCGCGCACACGCATGGCTCCTCGGCCAGAGGCATAAGCAGCGCTGATCACCGATGGGCTATCCACCAACACGCCGCCCGTCGCAAAATCCGGGCCACGCACAATTTCCATCAATTGTTCGTGACTGGCCTGCGGATTGTCAATCAACAGCATAGCAGCGTCAATAATCTCGGCGGCATTATGCGACGGTATGCTTGTCGCCATGCCCACGGCAATGCCGCTTGCCCCATTGGCCAGCAAGTTCGGGAACAGGCCGGGCATGACCTCTGGCTCTTCATCTTCGCCATTATAGGTTGGCCGAAAATCGGTCGCGTTTTCGTCAAGCCCGTTCATCAGCTCAATGGCCGTCTTTGTCAGCCGCGCTTCGGTATATCGGTAAGCAGCCGCATTATCGCCGTCGATATTGCCAAAATTGCCTTGTCCATCGACCAATGGATACCGCAGGGAGAATGTCTGCGCGAGGCGGACCATCGCATCATACACCGACTGGTCGCCATGCGGGTGATATTTACCAATAACATCACCGACGACCCGCGCGCATTTCTTATACCCGCTGGCCGGATCAAGCTTCAACAGGCGCATGGCCCATAATAGACGCCGATGGACCGGCTTAAGCCCGTCGCGCAAATCTGGCAAAGAACGCGCCGTAATCGTTGACATTGCATAGATCAGGTAACGTTCCGACAAAGCCGCATCAAACGGCGTATCAACTATCGCGTCGAACGGATCTTCTGCTGGGGCATCAACGATATCAGACATGCATGAGCCGATAGCGGGCCAACCCGCAGTCGCAAAGCAACGATTTCAGCAATCCACAGCTAAATGCAATTTTTAGGGTCAGGACCACTTAAATCCACCTTCGCGGCGTCAAAATGGCAAAGATATCGAAGGAAAATGGCCGCCGCAGGCAGTTATTCTGCCTGCAAGGGCATTTTGTTTCGAGATCGAAGCCATTTTGGCGTCCTTTGGATTTGACCCATATTGTCCATTGCCACGTTGGCAAGCTTGGACTTAGAACCACTAAGCCTGCGCTTGCCGCCTTGCACTGAACAGTATGGCCTCAAACCGCGAAGGTGGATTTAAGTGGTCCTGACCCTAAAATATATTCGGATGTAAGTGCGTTGCCGCAAAGCCACAGTTGCATGAAAAAATATTTCAATATTACGACTTTACTGGAACTTAACGCATTAAAGTGTCAGATTCATTCTCATAACCGAAATGTACGCATAACCACGGGGAAAGAAAATGAATACGCATAAGCTAATTTCAGCACTTGCAGTGACGGTTTCGACCACTGCTCTATTTGTAGCTGCGGCAAATCCAGCCTTTGCTCAAGACAGCGCGCCGCAAGATGCGGTCGCTGAAGAAGCAACTGGCCAAGACGCCATTATCGTCACCGGCACGCGCCGTACCGACCGTACCGTTGCCGATAGTACAGTTCCTGTGGACATAATTTCGGCGGAGGCTTTGTTAAACAGCGGCCAGACCGAAACAAACAAATTGCTGAACCAGCTTGTACCATCATTCAACTTTCCGCAGCCTTCGCTGACGGACGGAACAGACTCGCTGCGTCCTGCAACCCTGCGCGGCCTTGCGCCCGATCAGGTTCTGGTGCTGGTCAATGGCAAACGCCGTCACCAGTCCGCCCTTGTGAACTTGAACGGCTCCGTTGGCCGTGGGTCGACCGCAGTCGATCTCAACACAATTCCGCCATTGGCCATTGAACGCATCGAAGTGCTGCGTGACGGTGCCGCTTCGCAATATGGTTCCGATGCTATTGCTGGCGTCATCAACGTCCAATTGAAAAAAGGCATGGGCGGCCGCGCGCAGGCAACATTTGGCAAATACATTACGGAAATGGAAGATGTTGGTCAGGTCGATACCGTGTCGTTGACGACTGGGTCGTCTGACAACCCGACGATTACGTACACAGGCAAAGACCGCAAACGGAACGATGGCGACACCTATACATTCGCGTCGAACTTTGGTCTGCCATTGGGTGAAAGCGGTTATTTGAACCTTACAGCGGAATATAAGGATCGTTCACCCACAAACCGTTCCGGCCCGGATATCCGCCGCAACTATTTCGCAGCTGGCGATCCACGCGAAGCCACGTTTAACCGTTATGCCCACCGGTATGGCGATGGTGTATCAAAAGACCTGAACTTCTTCGTGAACGCAGGTTATGAGTTTTCCGATTCCGCAGAATTCTATACCTTCGGCAGCTATGGCGTCCGCGATGGTAATGGCGCAGGTTTCTACCGTCGCTCTACCGACGCGCGTAACCGCGATTGGGCGGCGTCAACCACTAGCTTCGTTCCAATCTACGCGGACGGCTTCCTGCCGTTGATCGCCAGTAACATTGTCGATATTTCTGCTGCGGCGGGCCTTCGTGGTGCCACAGGCGGATGGGACTATGACCTCTCGGCTGTCTACGGTTCAAACCGCTTGGATTACACCATCGAAAACACGGTCAACACGTCGCTGGGCGGCGTAGCGAGCGCCCGCAGTTTCGATTCAGGTGGTTTGCGGTCCGGCCAGACATCGATTAACCTCGATATGCGCCGGGATTTGGACATCGGCATCGGCAAGAGCGTTTCTTTCGCTTTTGGTGGCGAATATCGGAACGAAAACTACAAGATTGTGGCTGGCGAACTGCAAAGCTACGTCAACGGGCCGTTTTCAGCAGCGCCATTCAACGCTGCTGGAGGTGCCCAGGTGTTTCCTGGTTTCCGTCCGGCCAATGAAACCGACGTATCGCGCAGTAGCGCCGCTGGCTACGCCGAACTCGATGCGGACCTCACGGACCAGTTGACGCTTCAATTGGCGGGTCGTTACGAGCATTTCAGCGACTTTGGTGATACCATCAATGGTAAAGCTGCGGCGCGTTTTGAAGTGATTGATGGCATTGCTTTGCGTGGTTCGGTTTCGACCGGCTTCCGCGCTCCAAGCCTTGCGCAACAATCTTTTGCAGCGACTTCCACGAACAATGTCGGCGGTGTCTTGATTGAAATCGGAACATTCCCTGTCTCATCGCCAGTTGCTATCGCTTTGGGTGCGCAGCCTCTCAAGCCAGAAAAATCCGTCAATCTGGGCGCAGGTGTTACCCTTACGCCGTTTAATGGATTGAGCATCACAGCGGATTATTACAATATTGAGATTAGTGATCGCATCACGTTAACCGAAAACCTTCAGGGTGCAGACGTTCTGGCATTGCTGACCACAGCCGGCGTCACCGGCGTGAGCTCGGCACGTTTCTTCATCAATGGTATTGATACCAAGACCACTGGTCTCGATGTCGTCGCAAGCTATCGCGTCCCTGACTTCGGTCTTGGCCAATTCCGGGTGAGCGTTGGTTATAATCTGAACAATACGAAAATCACGGATCGCCGCGTATTTTCTGGTTTCACCGCGCAACGCCTGTTCGCACGTCAGGAAAGCTATCGTCTCACCGATGGTCAGCCGAAGAACAAGCTGAACGTTGGACTTGATTGGGATTATGATAACTTCGGTTTGACGCTGCGCACCAACCGTTATGGTGAAGTGTTCTTGCCAAGCGGGTTCTCGACGTCAGCTAACAACAACAACATCGCGCTTGCGCCCGGCGACGTGCCCGGTGACATCTTCTTGTCGCCAAAATGGGTAACAGATATCGAGTTCCGCTTTAAACCAGTGGAGTCTGTCTCTGTCGCATTTGGTGCTAACAACCTTCTCGACACATATCCAGACCGCCTGCCGTTTGGCACGGTGAATGGGGTCAGTTACGGCTTCAACAATTCGTTCTTGCCCTACAGCTCGCAATCGCCATTCGGTTTCAGCGGTCGCTTCCTATATGGTCGCGTGTCGATCGATTTCTAAACCTTTATGAATTGCAACAAGAAGGGCGCGGCGTAAAACCCGCGCCCTTCTTTTTTGCCACGCGTTTTGACGCCCAACCTTACGCCTGCTAACGGGTCCACGACTCCCGAAATCAGCCGAAAGCGTTTCTTATGATCCCACGTTATTCCCGCCCAGACATGGTCAAGATTTGGGAGCCGGAAAACCGTTTCCGCATTTGGTTCGAGATAGAAGCGCATGCCACGGACGCGCTGGCCCAAATTGGCGTTGTGCCGGCATCAGCCGCCCAGGCCCTTTGGACGTGGTGGGATACAAACCCAGTTATCGACGTCGCGGCTATCGACGCAATCGAAGCCGTCACAAAGCATGACGTTGTCGCGTTCCTGACATGGGTTGCAGAACAAGTCGGCGACGAGGCCCGCTTCATGCATCAGGGCATGACGTCCTCCGATGTGCTTGACACCTGCCTTGCCGTCCAATTGACTCAGGCGACAGACCTGTTGCTCGCTGACATGGATGCACTTCTTGCCGCCATCAAAAACCGCGCGATGGAACATAAGTTCACACCGACCATTGGCCGCAGCCATGGCATACACGCCGAACCCATCACCTTTGGTATGAAGCTGGCGCAGGCTTATGCCGAATTTGCCCGCGGTCGCGCACGTCTGGTTGCGGCGCGCGCCGAAATCGCGACCTGTGCGATTTCGGGCGCCGTCGGTACCTTCGCCAATATTGACCCCAAAATAGAGGCGCATGTTGCCGCCAAGCTTGGCCTTGCAGTTGAACCAGTATCAACGCAGGTCATTCCCCGCGACCGCCATGCCATGTATTTTGCGACGCTGGGCGTCATCGCCTCATCGATTGAGCGTCTGGCGACCGAAGTGCGTCATTTGCAGCGCACGGAGGTGTTGGAGGCGGAGGAATATTTTGCGCCGGGGCAAAAGGGCAGCTCGGCCATGCCGCATAAGCGCAACCCGATCTTGACCGAAAACCTGACGGGGCTTGCCCGTATGGTCCGTGGCTATGTCACCCCCGCGCTCGAAAATGTCGCCTTATGGCATGAACGCGACATCAGCCATTCGAGCGTTGAACGCTATATCGGCCCTGATGCCACCATCACGCTCGATTTCGCGCTTGGCCGCCTGACGGGTGTCATCGACAAGTTGCTGATCTACCCCGATCGGATGCAAAAGAATCTTGATCGTATGGGCGGGCTTGTTCATTCGCAGCGCGTCCTGTTGGCACTGACTCAGGCGGGCATTAGCCGCGAAGACAGCTACCGCATCGTGCAACGCAATGCGATGAAGGTGTGGGAGTCAGATGGCGCAGAATCGTTAATGGAGCTGCTTAAAGCCGACCCGGATGTTACCGCAAAAATGACCGCGACGGAAATCGAAGATCGTTTCAATCTTGATTATCATTTCAAGCACATAGACACCATTTTCGACCGGGTGTTTGGCTAACTACGACTCCTTTCTTTGAAACGCATGTGACGAAAAGATACTAATCCCTACCCAAAGGGAGAAAGTTTCCTTAAACTATGCGTCAAAAGGAGACGCCGCACGATGCGATTTCTAAAAACGCTGATTTGGGTGACGATCATTGTCGGGTTGATTGTGTTCGCGATCAACAATTGGGGCCCTGTGTCTGTCCGCCTTTGGGGCGGACTTCGCTTGGATACCAAATTGCCAGCGTTGGTTGTTGTCGCATTCCTGCTTGGGTTTTTGCCGCTGTACCTTTTGCACCGTACGCAAGTGTGGCGCATGAAACGGCGCATATTGACGCTTGAGGGCAACCAGCGGACATCGGCTTTCCCGCCGCCGCCTCCAGCCTCTCCTCCCCCTAGTTACACTGCTGTGGATTCGATATGACCAACCCAATCTTCGTCGCCATCGACACGCCCTATCTGGAAGACGCGCTGGAATTGACCCGCCGTATCAAGGGACAAGTTGGCGGGGTAAAACTCGGCCTCGAATTTTTCTGCGCCAATGGCCATCATGGCGTTCATGAGGTGCAGAAACTGGGCCTACCGATTTTTCTCGACCTGAAATTGCACGACATTCCCAATACCGTTGCCAAGGCGATGCAGGCGATCAACGTGCTTGAACCCGCCATTGTCACCATCCACGCCGCCGGTGGCCGCGCGATGATGGAGGATGCCAAGGCTGCGGCGGGCCTGCATACCAAAGTGGTCGCGGTGACGGTGCTGACCAGTCTGGACGATCATGATCTGAACCGTGTGGGTGTATCCGACAGCCCCGAGCTTCAAGTGGCCCGCTTGGCCGCGCTCGCGCAAGAGGCTGGCCTTGATGGTATTGTCTGTTCGGGGCATGAAGTGAAAGCCGCGAAAAAGGCGTGGAAGGATGGTTTCTTCGTCGTCCCCGGCCTTCGGCCCACAGGCGGTACCGCCGCCGACCAAAAACGCACTGTGACGCCTAGACAGGCCCGTGACGATGGTGCGAGCATATTGGTTATCGGCAGACCCATCACCAAAGCAGAAAGCCCTGACGACGCTGCACGCGCGATTATGGGCACGCTTTA